>JBJMQT010000091.1:0-75795 GCA_045802525.1 Gemmataceae bacterium | reverse complement strand
TCCTTGACACGCGTCGCTCGGTAGGCTTTTCTTCTCATGGGGATGACCTCCTACATCGCGGCTTCGGCAAATACCACATTTGCCCCTAATCCGCCTATTGAGGCATCCCCCTCTACACTCCTCTATAGCCAACTGTGGTGCACCGCCCGCGCGCCAGAGGGTGATCAATAATTGAACACCTGATGCCGACTTGCGCCCTTTCGTTGTCTTGGGCGTCTCTCCTTCAAAGGTGGCCAACGTCGGGCTCGAAGGTGGCCAGCGTCGGACTAAGGCGGCCCCGCAGTTGGCCTGGCCCCCTTTGATTTTGAGAAGCTTTGGGCGCCTACAACCTTCAACGCGGTCCCGCCCGCCGAGGTGCTAACTGAACGCCCGGAACTGGCAGCGGTTAGCCAAAGGGGCCCAAAGCGCCGGGCCAGGGCGTTGGTCAAACTCCCCGCCCGGCGCTTCGAGTTCATTACTCCCGGTGCCTTTTTTTCACCTTGTTGCGCAGATAAGCCGTGATGAAATCGTCGATTTCGCCGTCGAGGACTTTTTGCACTTGGGCGGTTTCGGTGGCCGTGCGCACGTCCTTGACCAGCGTGTACGGCTGCATTACGTAGTTGCGGATTTGAGAGCCCCAGGCGACTTCGCCCTTTTCGTCATAGAGCTTCTCGACTTCCGCCTGGCGTTTTTGCTCTTCGATGCGATAGAGCTTGGCCTTGAGTTGAGAGAGGGCCATGGCGTCGTTTTTGTGCTGACTGCGTTCACTGCGACTCTCGGCGGCGATGCCGGTCGGTTTGTGAATATAGCGAACGCCGCTCTCCGTTTTATTTTGATGCTGGCCGCCGGGGCCGCCGCTGCGAAAAGTTTGACGTTCCAGTTCATCGGAGCGCAGTTCAATCTCGATGCTGCTGTCGATTTCCGGCATCACGTCCACGGCGGCGAACGACGTCTGCCGCTTGGCGTTGGCGTCAAACGGGCTGATGCGAACAAGCCGATGGACGCCGGCTTCGCTTTGTAGGTTGCCGTAGGCGTAGTCCCCGACGACATGCAAGGTGGCGCTGCGGATGCCGGCTTCTTCGTTTCTCAGTTCATCAACGATGTCGGCCGTGTAGCCATGGCGCTCGGCCCAGCGACCGTACATCCGCATGAGCATTTGCGCCCAGTCGCAGGCTTCCGTGCCGCCGGTGCCGGCCTGGATGCGCAAAAACGCATTGCTGGCGTCTTGCGGGCCGCTGAGCATGGCTTGGAGCTCAAATTCATCGAGCCGTTTTTCGATTCGGCCTAGTTCCTCTTCCAGCTCCCGGTCGTGGGTAGGATCTTCGGTCGCGAACTCCGCGAGGACTTCCAAATCGTGGCTTGCTCCTTGCAATTCCTCGAACGGTTTCAAAAGACCGTTCAGTGGCTTGAGCTGTTGAATGGTCTGTTGGGCTTTTTCAGGATTTTCCCAGAAAGTTGGTTCGCCCATCCGCGCGTTCAGGGCGTCGCGCAGCTTCGCTTTGGTGGGAATGTCAAAGACTGTCCCGGAGATGTGTCAAACGGCTAATCACCTCATCGGTTCGGCGGCGCAAATCGGCATTCATAGAGGGGTCATTCCTTTCCAGGGCAAGAAATTCACATACTATAAGGCAACATACCATCAAGGGCCTGCTCCGCACAATCGAAGATGATCTCTGCCTGTCCCGGGGGGAGCGTGGGAACTAGAGGCATAACACGATGAGCCGATTAGCGAATCAGGTGGCCCTGGTGACGGGCGGCGGCAGCGGCATCGGCTTGGAAACCGCGCGGCTCTTTCTGCGCGATGGAGCGAAAGTCGCGATCGCCGGGCGGGATGAGGGCAAGCTCAAGCGAGCCACCAAGGAATTGGACGGAGGAGATCGCCTTTTCTTTAGTCCTTGCGATGTCAGCGACCTCAATCAAGTAGTAACGCTGGCGAAGCGCGTCACCGACCATTTCGGCCCCATAACGATCTTGGTGAACAATGCGGGCCTCAATATCAAGCAGCGGCCCTTTCGCGAGTTGACTCCCGAACTATGGCAAAAGGTCGTGCGCACCAATCTGGACGGCGCCTTCTACTGTATTTATGCGGTCGTTCCGGGCATGGTGGAGCGCCGCAATGGCCTTGTCATCAATATCAATTCCATATCCGGAAAACGGGCGACGCCGCTGGGAGGTTTAGCCTATGTGGCGGCGAAACACGGCATGACGGGACTGGGGCTGTGCCTGGGCGCCGAGGAGAAAGACAGTGGCGTGCGCTTTTGCAATATTTATCCCGGCGAGGTAGACACGCCGATCTTGAAGGACCGGCCGACGCCGTTAAGCCGCGAACATTTGAGTCAAATCTTGAAGCCGGAAGATGTAGCGGCGGCAGTCTTATTCGTAGCGACACTGCCCCCGCATGCGTCGGTGCCGGAATTGATCATTAAGCCGACCAACGCGGCCTATCTCTAAACTATTTCTCCACGACATCAAAGACGATGCAGGAAACATTGTCGCGCGACCCGGAGTCGAGCGCCAGTTGTCCCAATCCGTCGGCACAAATTTGCACATCCGTCTGGTCCTTGACAAAGTTTAACAATTGCTCGTCGTTGACAACGCCGCTCAAGCCGTCGGTGCACAGCACAAAGCGGTCGTCCGCCATCAGTTGAATGACTTTCACTTCCGGCCCTTCGCCGACTTCGTTGGAACCGAGGTATTTCCAGAGGACGTTGCGATAACGATGGGTCTTAGCTTCAGCGGCGGAGATGGTCTTGGCTTCGACCAGAGCTTGGGCGATGGAGTGATCGACTGTAAGCTGCTCGATTTTCTTGGTGCGGATGAGATAGCAACGGCTGTCGCCCAATCCCGTGACATACATAACGGCGCTGCCCTTGCGCCAGACCGCCATGACCACGGTGGTTCCCATGTTTTTCAGGTCGCGATCCAGAGCGGCCATAGCCATGATTTCTTCGTTGGCCTGAACGATCGCCTTGCGAATGATGGTCTTGGTTTCCTCATTGCCAACGGCGCCGACAATATTCTTCTTGAGTTCGCGGGGCACGATTTCCACGGCCCGCTTACTGGCGATTTCACCTGCCGCCTGGCCGCCCATGCCGTCAGCCACCATCAACACGGTCATGTCGGGAAACTGCTTGACGTCGATGGAGTCTTCGTTGTTTTCCCGGTAATTGCCGAGCAACGTGCAAGTGCCGATGTTCAGAGATAAGGCCATGGGGCCACCTCATTCTTTCAGTCGTTTGCCGCCATGGATCGAGGCAACGGGACCGTAAAACCGATGGGGGCGCCCTTTCGGAACAGCCGTTGCCGACCCAAAGGCCTTAGGCGGCAGCGTTTAGGCCGCCAACCTATGAAAGATAGCGTAGCCATCGAGCCGGCGGTTCACAAGAGCATGGCTTTGCTCACCGGCAAAATTAAACCATTATCACAGGCGATACAATTATCCTTTGTCCGGTCCCCGAAAGGCGTTATGGGGGCCGCTCCACCGAGGAACGCCGGTCGCCGAGTCAAAAGGGCCGGGCAAAGCAAGAAATTCATTGCATCGTGTAAATATAGACCCCTCCGCGTAGGGACGCAACTGCCGCTAGACAGGAACGGGACGAGCAGGGAACCGATTGCATGGCCTTTGCGGGTAGTGACTATTGCGGTCGCGCAATCCGGCCATCGCTCGGAGGTCAACCAGCTTCCCATGTGCAGGTTGATGTGCCCATCTCGTTTCGAGACAAAGCTTGACCAAGAAGGAATTTGATTGCTGGTGGAGTCATAAGAGATTTATGGCTACAATCATAAGCGACTCTCCCGCCAGGGCTTGATGCCGCCTTGCATACCGAATGCTCACTGAGAACGCGTTCCCGCCATGCCGGAATCATGGAGTTAGCGATGCTTCGTCGGTCCTTGGTCTTCCCGCCGCTCAAGCTGGCCATGTTCCTAATTGGGACAGTTATGGCTACCCCGACCGCATGGGCCGGCGAGACCAATCCGGAAGGGGTCGAATTCTTCGAAAAAACAATTCGCCCTTTGCTCGCTGCGAATTGTCTATCGTGCCATAACGCCGCCAAACATAAGGGCGGGCTGGTGCTAGAAACCGAAGCGGGGCTGATTAAAGGCGGCGACAGCGGCCCGGCCGTCAAACCTGGCGATGCCGAGAAGAGTCTTCTCATCGAACTGATTCGCTACAACGGCGATATCAAAATGCCGCCGAAAAGTAAGTTGCCCGACAAGGCCATTGCCGAGCTAACAAAGTGGGTCAAAATCGGCGCACCCTGGCCGGCGGACCATGGAACAGGGGCCGGCGACAATGCTATAAAACCGTTCAATCTCAAAGAACGGTCCAGGCACTGGTCTTTGCAGCCACTTAAGACCGTCCCTGCTCCGAGCGCCAAACGAGCCGATTGGCCGCGCGATGATCTGGACCGCTTTATTCTCGCCAAGCTCGAATGCAACGGACTGAAGCAGGCTCGACCAGCGGAAAAACGTACCTGGCTGCGGCGCGTCACCTTTGACTTGATTGGATTGCCGCCCACTCCCCAAGAAATTAAGGACTTCTTGGCAGACGACTCCGGCCAAGCCTACGAAAAGGTAGTGGACCGTTTGCTCGCCTCGCCCCATTACGGCGAACGATGGGCCAGGCACTGGCTCGATTTGGTGCGCTATGGAGAAAGTGCCGGGCACGAGTTTGATTTCGAGATGCCGGAAGCCTTCGAATACCGCGATTACGTGATTCGAGCGCTCAACGATGACGTGGCTTATGACCGATTCATCATTGAAAATATTGCCGGCGATCTCCTACCGAAGCCGCGTCGCCATCCTAAAGAGCATTTTAACGAATCAATCATCGGCACCGGCTTTTGGTTCCTGGGCGAGTCCGTGCATTCACCGGTTGAAGTGCGCCAAGATATGGCCGACCGCATTGACAACCAGATTGATGTTTTCGGCAAGACTTTCCTCGGGATGACCTTAGCGTGCGCGCGCTGCCATGATCACAAGTTCGATGCGGTGCCGACAAAGGATTACTACTCGCTAATGGGATGCCTGGAGAGTTCCCGGTACCAGCGCGCCTTCATTGACGATCCCAAGCCGACGAAAGACCTCATCAGCCGGCTTCACGAAGTGCGCCGAGAACTCGACCCTATGGCGATAGCGGTGACGGCGCGTTCGCTGAAATCGCAAGTACAAAAAGCAGGCGATCCGGCCAAGGCAGACCCAGCCATTAGACCGTTACTGGAACTCGTGGCCGCGGATGATAATCACTTCGCTGCCAAGAAGACCGAGATGCTCGAGCGCTGGAAGGCCGAGAAAGAACGGGCTGCGAAGTTTGAGAGCCAAGCGACCTCTTTCGAAAGCTTTGCCAAGCCGGGCTATAAGAACTGGTTTATCACCGGCGAGGCATTCGGAGAAAAGCCCGCGCACTTCGGCCAGATCGACTTGCGGCCGGATGATTCTATGCCGGTGCGCCGTGTATGCCGCGAAGGCCTTGTTCACAGCGGGCTAGTGTCCGGACGGCTCCAAGGCGCGTTACGCTCCCAAACTTTCCGCATTGAGAAAAGCCATATCCTCTACCATCTTGCCGGCCAGGCAGTACGCGTCAATCTGATCATCGATGGCTTCCAACGCATCCAAGAACCAATTTATGGCGGCTTGACCTTTTACGCTCAGAATGACCGGCCTTATTGGGCGGTGCAAAATGTCAGCATGTGGAAAGGCCACAATGCCTACATCGAGTTTCTCGGCGACGGGGACGGCTATGTCGCGGTTGACCGCATCCTACTGAGCGACAAAGGCATCACGGCTGATGCTCCGAATCCGTTGCTCATGAGGCTCTTAGAAGACCCTTCGACCGATACAAGAATAAAGCTAAAAGAGGCATTACAGAACCTTTTCCTAGAGATCATTGACCAGTGGCAGTCAGGCAAGCTGGCGGCGCTGGAGGACTGCAATGAGCGAATCGGCCTGCTCAACGCCTTACTGAGCAGCGGATGGGACAAAGGAACTGCCGACCCTTCCAACGACCAGGAAGACCGCGACCATTTCGCTTCTATTATCAATCGATGGCAAGAATTAGAAAAACAGCTTCCCACGCCGCGCCGGGTCATGGCGATGACCGACGGCACGGGGATCGACGAGCGGATCTTTATTCGCGGCAATTACAAAAACCTGGGAGAAGAAGCCCCACGCCGGTTTCTGGAAGTTTTCGCGGGGGCCGATCAGTCACGGCCGGAATCGGGGAGCGGCCGCCTGGAGCTAGCCCGGCGCCTGGTGAACCGAGCAAAGCCTTTGCTCGCCCGGGTCATGGTCAACCGCCTTTGGAAGCACCATTTTAGCGAGGGAATCGTCCGCACTCCCGACGACTTCGGCGCCCAGGGCCAGGAGCCGACTCATCCCGAATTGCTTGATTACCTGGCAACTGAATTCATCCGCCACGGTTGGTCGATCAAGAAAATGCACCGCATGATGGTGCTTTCTAGCACCTATCGCATGGCCAGTCAGGGCTCGGCAAAGGAGCAAGAAGCCGATCCGCAGAACAAGTTGCTTCACCGAATGCCGATTCAACGTCTGGAGGCGGAATGCATGCGCGATGCGATTTTAGCCGTATCGGGAAGGCTGGACAAGAAACTCTATGGCCCCAGCGTCACTCCCTATTTGACAGAGTTTATGATCGGTCGAGGCCGGCCCGCTTCCGGTCCGCTCGACGGCGACGGCCGTCGCAGCATCTACATCAAGGTCCGCCGCAATTTCCTGACGCCCATGTTCCTCGCCTTTGACTTCCCTATTCCCTTTACGACGATGGGCAGACGAAGCGTTTCCAATGTACCGGCCCAGGCACTCGCCCTGATGAATAACCCTTTCGTGATTCAACAAGCGAGCGTTTGGGCAAAACGCGTCCTGTCGGAAAAAGATCTGACGCCGACTCAAAGAATAAAGAGCATGTACCTGTCCGCGTTTGGAAGAGAACCCAGCGAGGCCGAGATTGGCGATGCACTCGAATTTCTCGCCGATCAGGCTAAGGAATATGGCAATGACCAGGATCCTCGTGCCTGGACTGATTTCTGTCATGTGATGATGAACGCCAAGGAATTCATCTTTATTAATTGAGGAGAGGGATTCCATGAGCATTGCAGCTGAAAAACTCCTCACGGTCGAGGAATACCGTGTTCTTCCGGATCGGGGTTATCCAACCGAATTGGTCGGGGGAAGGATCGTGCCAATGAATATGCCCTCGACGCGGCATGGTTTTCATTGTGCCAGGATTGTGTATATCCTCTCAAGGTTCTTGGAAGATCACCCTTCGGGTCGAATTGTAAGCAACGATTCGGGCATTGTGACTGAACATGGTCCCGATACCGTCCGCGGAGCCGATGTCGCTTACTATAGCTATAGTCGACTTCCTAAGGGGCCCCTCCCTGAGGGTTATTCTGAGCAAGCGCCCGAAATCCTCTTCGAGGTCCGGTCGCCGCGCGATCGACGGGCGGAAATTCTTGCCAAAGTGGCTGAATTCCAAAAAGCCGGAGTCCTGGTCGTTTGTGTTTTGGACTCCCAATCCAATCATTTAGCGGTCTATCGCGCTGACGAGGTGGAATGCATTCTAAAGCCAGGAGATGTGTTAAGTTTTCCGGGGATTCTAGACGGGTTTAGCATTGACATTGCCCGGTTTTTTGAGTGAGCAAGCCTTAGAGCGACGTCATGCATTGCAACAATTTCGTGCGACCGCCACTGTCTCGCCGTGAAATGCTGGCCCAGTGTGCCAATGGCTTCGGCGCTCTAGCTCTCACGGCGCTCCTCGGCGACCCGGCTTACGGAGCTAGCCCTGCCGACAAAGATCCACTAGCGCCGAAGTCACCCCACTATAGAGCTAAGGCGAAGAACGTCATTTTCCTGTACATGGACGGCGGTCCTTCGCAAATGGACACGTTCGATCCCAAGCCGCGGCTTGCCAAGGAACACGGCCAGCCTATCAAAGTTAAAGTCGAACCGACGCAATTCAACAACGTCGGCACGGTGCTGCAGTCGCCCTGGAAATTCAAAAACTATGGCAAGAGCGGCATTCCGGTCAGCGACCTGTTTCCAAACGTCGGTCAGTGCGCCGATGACCTTTGCCTCATCCGTTCGATGGTTTCGGAATCGTCCGTCCACACCAACGCCAATTATTTCTTGCATTCAGGGAGCACCCAGCAGGGCCGGCCCAGCATGGGTTCTTGGGTTACTTACGGCCTGGGTTCGGAGTGCAAGAACCTGCCTGGTTTCATCGTGCTTCATAGCGGGATGATTCCGCCCGGCGGCCTCGACTGCTTCAACAGCGGCTTTTTGCCTGCGTCTTATCAGGGTTCGCTTTTTCAGCGCGGCAACGTTCCCGTTGCTGATCTGAAGTCCAGCGAATCAACCGCGAAGTTACAGCAAGGCAAGCTCGGTCTCATGCAAAAGCTCGATCGCGGTTTAATGAAGCGCAGCGGCGGCGGCGACAAGCTGGAAGCCGCCATTGCGAATTATGAGTTGGCGTTTCGCATGCAGACCGCCGTGCCGGACCTGATGGACCTGAAAGGAGAAACCGACGCCACGAAGGACCTCTATGGAATCGATGACCAAAAGACGGAGATCTTTGGCCGCCAATGCTTGATTGCTCGCCGTTTGATCGAACGAGGCGTCCGGTTCATCGAACTGCTCTGTTCCAATCTCGGCCACGATCGCTGGGACCAGCACAGTAACCTAAAGGGCGGCCACGAATCCAACGCCCGCGCCGTGGATAAACCCATCGCGGGTCTGCTCAAAGACCTAAAATCGCGCGGTCTTCTCGATTCGACCTTGGTCCTTTGGGGCGGCGAATTCGGCAGAACGCCTATGGCGCAAGGCAGCGATGGCCGCGACCACAACCCCTTCGGCTACACCATGTGGCTGGCCGGCGGCGGCGTCAAGGCCGGCCATATCCATGGCGCCACCGACGACTACGGCTATCATGCGATTGAAGATAAAGTGCCCATGCACGATCTTCATGCCACCATGCTCCATCTGCTAGGATTGGATCATAAGAAGGTGACTTATCGATTTGGCGGCCGCGATATGCGCTTGACCGATGTGTTCGGCGAACTCGTCAAAGGCATTGTGTCATAGTATTGTTTGAGCATTTTTCGCACGTTGGTCAGAGGGGATGCCGGCATGCCTCAGGTTAAGCAGTGTCGAGGATGCCAGGCAGAACTAGACGCCGCCGCCCCCGAAGACCTATGTCCCAAATGCCAACCCTATTTGGGAGTAACTGCCACTGCGGCCACACCACTCGGTAGCGACGTTCAAACCTCCAGCCAACGCACGCTCTTTGCCGCCCCGGCGCCAGCCGAACTGGCCCCTCGCTTTCCCAATTTGGAGATCCTGGGCCTGCTCGGCCTGGGCGGCATGGGCGCGGTTTACAAAGCCCGTCAGCCGGCGCTGGATCGTCTGGTAGCTCTAAAGATCCTGCCTGCCGAGGCCGGCCGTGATAGCGCTTTCGCGGAGCGCTTTACGCGTGAAGCCCGCGCCCTTGCCAAGCTCAGTCATCCGGGCATCGTCACCGTCTACGATTTTGGGCAAACCGACGGCCTCTATCATTTCGTTATGGAGTTCGTTGACGGGGCCAACCTTCGTCAGTTGATGAAGGCCGGAAACGTGGCCCCTGAGTACGCTTTGAAACTGGTTCCACAGATCTGCGACGCCTTGCAATTTGCCCATGACGATGGAGTGATCCACCGGGACATTAAGCCGGAAAACATCCTGGTGGACAAGAAAGGGCGCGTGAAAATTGCCGATTTCGGCATTGCCAAACTGCTCGGTCCCAAGACCAACGATTACACGCTTACGGGCCCTTGGCAGATCATGGGCACGATGCACTACATGGCGCCCGAGCAGATGGATAATCCGCTGGCCCTGGACCATCGCGCTGACATTTATTCCGTGGGAGTGGTTCTGTATGAGATGTTGACCGGCCAATTGCCGCGCGGCAATTTCCCGTTGCCTTCGCGGAAAGCCAAGGTCGATTCGCGCATTGATACAATCGTTTTGCGCGCCCTGGAAACGGAGCCGGACCGCCGTTATCAGCGGATTAGTGATGTGAAAACAGCGGTAGAAACCCTGACCACCCAGGCGCTCCCCGAAGTCGTCCCTGCCGACATTCCTCGTAAAGCAAGAAGAGGGGTGGATCTGGCTCTAATCGAAGCAGAGGTACAACCCTCTGCCAACGCTTTGCTGTGGGCGGGGCGGCTGAATTGCGTGGTCAGCCTAATAGGATTGGTGTTCGTATTTCGCGATTTTACCCAAATGGGCTTGGTCTTCCTACTGGTGCTCGCAGGCATGGGAGTCACCATGATTCAAGGCGCCAAGAAAATGATGCACCTCCAGGCTCGCGGCTTAGTCGTGCTCTGTTCCCTCTTTGCGATGCTGCCGATTCCTCCCGGTTGCCTCATTACATTCCCGATCGGCTTCTGGGTGCTTGGGACCTTAAGAAGAGGCGTCGTTAAAAGGGCCTTTCAAGAAAAGCTCATGCAATCGGTCGGATCCCATTCATGACTTTCAACAAGCCATTGTAAAACCTTCCGAAAATGTTGTAAATTGTGCATCCCACCCGACTTATTATTCTGGGCTTTTCACGAACGCGGGCCTCTGATACATTTCCGCCCGTCAGATTAAACGGTGCATGCCGCACCCGCTCGTGGTAACTTGCTTTTCGCCCGTCTCACACCCGCGCTTGACCCCCTCGCCGACTCGCCTTTGTGCCCTTTTTCTTGCGAGCTCTTTCGGAACGACAAGGGATTGTCGTCTGCGAAAAGGATGCGCAAGTTCGTTTCCAAGAATCGCGCCGGGCCCGACCCAAATCGCCGGCTTGGCGCGACCAGGAGGACTCCCCGCCATGCGCAAGGACGCGCTCTTGTTTGCCTTGGGGTCGATCGGCGCCGCACTTTGGATCGGCGCCGTGCCGCCGCGCAGTGGAGCCGGCTGACCGCCGGCGGGGTGTCCCACCCCCTTGATCGGCGGTTCGCCGGTCTTCCTTAATCCAAACTATGCCGGCGCGACTGGCCAAAATCCCCGTGCTCAAGCAAATGCTCAGTCGATTCCTCGGCTCCAGGCTGTCAAAACGGCCGTGAATCCGCAACCACGCGTAGCCCGCGGCAAAGCGGACGATCCGCCTTTGCCCGGGCGTACCAAGCCCAAGGAAACCCGGCCGGCTACAGTACTCTTGCCTTCCCCGGAAGAATTGGGCATTGCGTCTATGAAAGTACCGGTTGAAGCGTTTGACTGGAGCCCTGTGCAGCGGCGCTTTCGCGACGCCGGAGCGAGTTGTTTTCACGTCGAATTCATGCCCGAAGGCAGCTGCAAACTCATTTGCTTGCTGCCCGCCGAACAACCCGATCACAATCATCGGATTGATGTCCAATGCTCTTCGGAAGAAGAAGCGGCCCGCCTGGCGCTGGCCAAGTTGGACGATTGGCATGTTGCCAAGATAAAGTAATGGGATTCTTTCCAGGCAACAAAATTCGGTCAGGCCGACTTAGGCCCTGGATTAATGCTAGAGTCGTACAGGCCCCATTCCGTACCTCTTGACGTGCCGATTTAGCGGCCGAAGCGAGTAATAAGTGTCCCCGTTGATGGCATCCCCCGTGAATGGATCTCCCAACGTTTGGAGCGCCTTGCAAGAAGTGGCAGCGTCAGTCGTTCGACGGGCGCAACAACAGGGGTACACCGTGCCGCGGGAGATCCGTGAAGAATTGATCAGCGCGGGATTGCCGGCCTCTCGTTGGAAGGAAGTTATTGCCCAAGCTGAACCGGCGCTGAACCTCCGCCGGGGACGCTATTATTTCGTGCCCTCCATTAGTTTCCGCATGCAGCAGGAGCAAAGACTCCAGCAGGCTATCCATCAGTCCGTTCGCCGCATCATTCGCCATTACAAGAAGGCGGCCAAGTTAGTCGAACGGCGCGAGCAGGATCGGCTCGATTTCATTCAGCCGGTCAAGATCCACACCGAAGAAGGGCAAGAATTGAACTTGCTCAGCCGCGACCTATCGGCGACCGGCATACGGCTTGTCGGCACCCACCGGCTTTTGGGGCAGAAGGTCGTCGTCATCGTTCCGGACGTGGAAGGCGGCGAACCCGCCCGGTTCGTGGCTCGCATCTTGTGGACCTGCTCCGTCGGCGACGACCTATTCGAAAACGGCGGACGTTTTCTCGAAATAGCCAAGAAGAATTAACCCGTTTAATTGATTCTGTTCCTTATCTACAATCTGTGTCAGACAGCTTTCCAAGCCATTCCCAGCAAACCGCCCACGGCCATTAACCAGACCGAATTAATCCGATAGCGCACCAGAATCACCAGACTCACTAGGGCCATCGCCCAGGTCGGCACATCGATTAACGCCTTCGTTCCGAGCTGCCAGGTGACCACGGCCATCAACGCTAATGCGCCGGCGTTCACACCGTCCAAAAAGTCCCCCGCCCCTCTGGACCGGCGTATCCGCGGAATCAACGGTCCGCTCAAAGCCACGAATACAAATCCCGGAAGAAAAATGCCGATCGTCGCAACCAGCGCTCCGAGCGGACCGAGCAGGACGTAGCCGATAAATGCCGCGGTCGTTGATACCGGCCCCGGCGTCACCTGGCCGGCGGCGATGGCGTCGAACAGTTGCTGCTCGGTTAACCAACCGCCCCGCTCCACCAAGTCCGCTCTTAGAAAAGCCAGGAGCACGTAGCCGCTGCCAAAGAGGAAGGCGCCGATCTTGAGGAAGATCAAAAACAGAGTTCCAAGACCAATGCCTGCCCCGGTCGCGCCGACGCCGGTGACGGCCAGCGGCAGTGTAGGCAGGAACAAGGCAGGCGCAGGGCCGGTTTTTTGAGGACGTCTAAATTCCCGGCAAAGCAAAACGGCAAATCCCGCCCCGAATAAGACCGCCAATTCATGAACGTGAAAAGCGTTAAACCCGGCCGCGACGAAGGCCACAAGCAGAATCAAAGGCGACCGAATCGCTGACCGGCCGAGGTTCCAAAGCGCCTGGGCGATAACGGCAATGACCACGGCCTTGAGACCATAGAGCAATGGGCTGTTTTCCCAAGTGGAACCGTAGGAGACATAAGCCCGCGCGAGTCCCATTACCAGCAGCGTCGCCGGCAATAGAAAACACGTTCCCGCGATAACGAGTCCGAGCCGGCCCGCGCGCAAGTAACCCAGATGAATCGCCATCTCAGTGGAATTCGGACCCGGAATCAGGTTGGTGGCGCCGAGCAGATCCAGAAACTTTTCGCGCGTCAACCAATGACGCCGGCGCACGAATTCGTCTTCCATGAGCGCGATATGAGCCGCCGGCCCGCCGAAAGCAGTAAAGCCTAACCGAAGGAAGACCCAGCAGACTTCGCGAAGCCGGCCTGGCAAAGGCGCCATTGTAGAATCCACGCCTGGGATAGCTTCGTGCTGCATGAATTGCCTCATCCGAGAAAGAAGGATCGCTCGCTAGACCTAGCGTTTCTTGATTAGGAGTCTCACTGCCGGAAGACCGTACGCACTAGCGTTTAATTAGCATGTTTGCTTGTAAGACCCGGCTGCCATACCTTATCCTAATCTTCATTGCAACTGAGCGGCCGGGGCTGAGGTTTCTCTATGCCTGTTCATGACTGGACCCGCGTGGAGGCAGGGATTTTTCACGATTTCCACAACGCGTGGGTCCTGGAACTTGCCAACGCCTTCAATGGCGGCCTTCTTCCACAGGGATATTACGCCTTAACGGAGCAGCATGCCGGGAAATTTGTGGCGGACTTGCTAGCCCTCTACGCAACAACTCCCGAGACCGCCTTGCCGCCATTGCCTCCAGAAAGCGGCGGACTGATTCTCGCGGAGGCGCCGCCCAAGGTTCGCCGGAAGCTCAAGAGTGCCGGCAGCCTGCGCCGTCTGCGCCGTACGCTCGCTATCCGCCATGTCAGCGGGCATCGGCTGATCGCGCTGATCGAGATGGTGTCACCCGCCAACAAGGACCGGGCCGAACATGTGCAGGAATTCGTCGGCAAAGTGGTCGCTGCTCTTGACCTTGGAATCCATCTGCTTTTAGTGGACCTGTTTCCGCCGGGCCGCTTCGACCCGGCCGGCATGCACGGGGCGGTCTGGGAATATCTCGATAACGAACCTTACGATTTGCCTGCAGCAGAACCATTCACCCTGGCTGCCTACGCGGGCGGTTCGGCTCCGGAAGTGTATTTAGAGCATCTGACCGTTGGCGATGCTTTGCCTGAAATGCCTTTGCTTATAGGCTGGGATCGATACATCCGCGTGCCGCTTGAAATGACTTACCAGGCCGCCTACCGCGGTCGACCCGCCTTTTGGCGCGAGGTTTTGGAAGGACAACGGTCGCAGGAGCCAAAAGGATGAAAAACTCTCCACAGCCCATTCGACCGAAGGGAATCGGTGGGTTTCGCGATTCACTCGGACTCCGTGTCCTGATAGGTTAGGCTCTCTCGGCCCTACCACCAGCCCTGGGTAGCCACGATTACCGACCAACCTAATACTTTTTGAAAATCCAAGGCGATCGCGCCGATGGGACTAAGGAAGGTTGCCATGCGTTTTTGTTGCTGGACGGGTTGGATCATTTTAGCGGCATGCGGGCCAGCACCGGCCGACGAGCCACGGGAGAAGGAATCGGCCAAGGTGCAGACTGAAGCGCCGAAGCCGCCAACCAAGCCGACCTTGCCGCCCGGCAAACCGGGCGAGCAAATCAAGGCTCTCATCAAAGAATGCGAGGGCGCTATTTCCGCTCTTCGCAAGAAACTTGAGGCGGCCAAATCCGATCTAGACCAAGAAAAGCTCTATGAGCTTATGCCGGATCGGGAAGCCTATGCTGCCTTAGTTGTTGACGTCGCCGAAAAGAATCCAAAAGATCCCGCCGCGTTCGACGGCTTGATTTGGGCGGTCCGCAATTCGAGCCGGCCTCCCAATCAAACGACTACGCCCTTCGCTCGCGCTAAAGCGGCTCTGATTAAAGACCATTTCGATAACCCCGGCATCGGCCGTTTGTGTATGACCCTTAGCCACGAATTCTTCGATGCGAAGGCAAATGAACTGGCTGAGACAATATTGGCGAAGCATCCCGATAAAAAAGTCCAGTCCCAGGCAGCTTATTCATTGGCCCTTCTTCTAGACGCTCGGGCCGACATGGTGGATTTCCTGAAGAAAGCGGACGCCAAACAACTTGAAAGTTTTGAGAAGAATTACGGCACAGAAGCAATCGCCGATATTCGAAAGGGCGACAAAGTCGGACAGAAAAAGCGGGCCGAGGAGCTTCTCGAGAAAATTACCAAGGACAAAGACTACTCCGGAGCGACCATCGTACGCGGCGATAAGACCCTCACTCTAGGAGACTTAGCCAAGCGGCAACTATTCCAGTGGCGTGAGCTTCAACCCGGCAAGCCGGTCCCGGAGATCACTGGTGAAGACATAGAGGGTAAGCCGTTAAAGCTGAGCGATTACAAGGGCCAGGTTGTCCTCCTTGATTTCTGGGGACACTGGTGAGGCCCTTGCCAGGCGATGTACCCACACGAGCGGTCGCTCGTGGAAAAGTTTCAAGGCAAGCCCTTTGTCATCCTCGGCATCAACAGTGATCCGAGTCGCGAATTGGTGAAGAGCGTTTCGGTCAAGGAAAAGCTGACCTGGCGTTCTTTCTGGGACGAGGGCTCAACGGATGGCCCCATTGCTTCGCAATGGAACGTAACCGGTTGGCCTACCCTTTACCTCATTGATCACCAGGGCGTTATTGTCCGCCAAGTTGGCCTGAGTAAAGAGGATGAAAAACTCATTGAGGACAAAGTGCAGGAGGCGGAAAAAGCGATCAAGAAGTGATCGAGTCTCGGTCGCTTTTTGGATACTTAACTTGTCCGACCAGCCAACAGCGCGAGACGCGGCAGAATATCTATGCCGCGACGGAGCCACATCACGGTGCGCCCGCATGAAAGCAGAATAAGCCTGAGGGCCCCCCTCAATGAAGAAAGGCCGGTTGGAAGCATTTAGTGATGGCGTGTTGGCAATCATTATCACGATCATGGTGCTCGATCTGAAAGCTCCGCAGGGATCGGACATTGTCTCGTTGGCTCCTCTTCTCCCGACGCTTCTGAGTTACATGCTGAGCTTTGTTCACGTTGGCATTTACTGGAACAACCACCATCACTTGTTCCAGGCCACACAGCATGTCAATGGCCGTGTCCTCTGGGCGAATCTCCATCTTTTGTTTTGGCTTTCCCTTGTTCCCTTTGTCACCAACTGGTTGGGAGTGAGCCACTTTGCCACCTGGCCCGTTGCCACGTATGGAACGGTCCTGCTTTTTTCAGGGCTGGCCTACTACATCCTCGTGCGTGTCTTGATCGGGCACCACGGTCGCGAATCTACCATCGCGACGGCGATCGGAAACGATTTCAAAGGGAAGGCATCTGTGGCCATATACTTGGTTGCTATTCTAGCGGCATTCATCCATCCCTGGATTGCCTGTGCCCTGTACTGCCTTGTAGCCGTGATCTGGCTAGTCCCGGACCGCCGGATCGAGCCGGTTATTTCGCACCGGCCACTATCAGCACAGGGAGCAAGAGATGAAATTGGCAGTCAATGAGCTTCGACAGCGGTTTCGTTTCATTAATTCGATTTGACGGTTCATTTCATAACCCAATAAATCGCGTTTAGCTCCTCGGCGGGCGGGACCGCGTTGAAGGTTTAGGCCCCCAAAGCTTCTCAAAATCAAAGGGGGCCAGGCCAATGCGGGGCCACCTTTGTCCGACGCTGGCCACCTTCGAGGCCGACGTTGGCCACCTTGGAAGGAGCGACGCCCAAGACAACGAAAGCGCGCAAGTCGACATCAGGTGTTCAATTATTGATCACCCTGTGGCGCAGTGTTGGCGGGACCAGAGGGTGGGTCACTTGGGCCAGAGGGTCACGTGCCGAGAGCTTCAGAAGCCACGAAAAGGCACCAAAGCTCACAAATGCTTTCCACGGGTCTGTTTTGGAGTGTTTTCGTGGGGGCCTTACAGACAGATTGCCGCCACGGCGGCGTCTTGATTACAGAGAACCTACTCCGGCTTCCAAAGGTAGTCCATGGCGGGCGCTCGTGACGAATGGGCAGTTTGGCTCGACAAGCACGGGCCCGTGCTGGTCCTCTTGGCGCGGCAATGGGCGCCCAGCCGCGCGGATGCCGAGGATGTTGTCCAAGAAGCCTTTGTCCGCTTCTGGCGCTCCAGAGAGCGAGCCAAGGACCCAACCGCTTACCTCTACGCCTGCATGAAGCATTGTGCTCTGGACTGGCAGCGCAATCGGCTGAGGCAGTCTAGGCGAGAAGCGATGGTCGCCCGCCCCGAAAGGGCGCCGTTGTTCGCCGGTTCGTTAGAGAAAGATGAACGCCGTACTGCCATCGCCGACGCCATGTTGCTTCTCCCGGAAAACCAGCGCGAGGTGCTGGCGATGAAGATCTGGGGCGGTTTATCGTTTCCGCAGATCGCCGAGGCTCTGGGAATCTCCGCCAACACCGCCGCGTCCCGCTACCGTTATGCTCTGGCCAAGTTGCGCGAGCAATTGGCTGAGGAGTCGATTCCATGAATGATGCTCCTGACCCCCTGGAAATCGAATTATCGGCTTTGCGGCCTTGTGAAGTATCACCCCGGTTGCGCCGGCGCGTCGCCGAGCGGCTGGTCGATGCTTCGCCCAGGAGGTTTCCCCCGGTGTGGCGGCTTGCTCTGGCCGGCGGCTTGGCCGCTGCTTGCTTGGCGGCGGCGATCATTCTCTGGCGCCAGTCCGGCCGCGACGTCCGTCCCGAACCGATTGTTGTCCGTGACGTTTTGCCCCTCGCGGAAGAGAAGGTCGAACCCACGCTTCTGGATTACCAGTGCGCTCTCGCCCGGTCGCCCGAAGAACTCGAGGCCCTGATCGACAGGGAAGCTCATAGCGCTGCGGAGGCCAACCCCGAGCAGATGCGCATTCATTCTTTCAACTGGTCAAACGCGGAATTGCACGAACTATTAGGAGATGACTAATGCGGTATCGAAGCTTCGCGGCGTTGATTCTGTCCCTGGCCTTGCTCACGCCTACTGTCGCTGGGGGCCAGACGGGGAGGGGCGATAAGGAGAACCGCCCCAACGCAACGGACCTGGGCGCCAATGCGGCGATGAAGTATTGGCAAGCCTTTGCCCTGCTGCCGAACCTGGACAAGGACCAGGAAAAGCTCCTCGAGGACTGGAATAAAGTGCCTTTGGATGCGGCGGCGCTCAAGCTCATCGAAAAGGGGGAGCCTAGCCGGGAATATTTGGGGCGCGCGGCGAAGCTGCAACGCTGCGATTGGAGTTTGGATTACGACGACGGCATATGGCTGCGTATGCCCTTTCTGGGCAAAGCGCTGACCCTCGCGCGCTTGACCGCCCTGCACGCCCGGCATGAGTTTAAGCAAGGTCGCTGGAAATCCGGTTGGACCGACGTAACCGCCGTGTTCTATCTGGGCCGGCACGTGGAAATGGCCGAAACTTTCATTACCAGGCTGGTGGGTTACCGAATCGAAAGGATGGCGATGGAGGCAGCGGCACCTTACCTGCCGGAATCGAAATCAGGACTTCCCGAAAACGCCGCCGCCGACCTGGATCGATTGCCGGCCGCGCCGACGATTCAGCAAATCGTCCGTAGGGAAAAGGAAGTGGGGCCGGCGTGGCTCCTCCAAAGGATCAAAACCGCCGAACAGCAAAAACCGGGCGCCTGGCAAGAAGTATGGAACGAGGTCTTCGACGCCATCATTTCCAGCGCTGAGGGCCGGGGTCCAAACCGGGACTCGGTGAACACCATCAAAAATTACGAGGAGGCCACCAAGGCCCTTGAAGGACTGTTGCCCTTGTTCGATCAACTGACCAAGTTGGTGAGTCTCCCCCCGAAAGAATTCGACGCCCAATATCCGGAGTTTGTTAAGAAAGCGAAAGCCGCCAACCCGCTCGCGGAATATCTGCTGCCGAACATGAACAACTTTGTTCCAGGCGAACGCCGGCTTCAGACCCAGATAGCGCTATTCAAGGCCGCGCTCGCGATTGTGCAAGGCGGTCAAGACAAGGTCAACGACATTAAGGACCCATTCGGCGCCGGGCCGTTTGAGTACCGTCCCTTGAACAAGGGATTTGAATTGAAGTCCAAGCTGCTCTATAAGGGCGAGCCGGTTACGCTCGTGGTGGGACAGGTCAAAAAGGACTGAGCTTCGCGGATTGCGACCGCCAAGTCAAAGGCCCTCCTGGGAACAGTGAACCAGGAGGGCCTTTCGTTCGGTAGATCATTTCTCTACAACTTCTTCCGCAACTTTCTCTGGTTCCTGATAGGGTGAGCCTCGTCGCCTTAGCGCCGGGAGTTTTTCCGGTCGTTGGGTCACCGGCGGCCTGTCCGCCAGAGAGATTGGCCGTCTCATCCGTCAGACAGAGTATTATCGAATAATCGAGGTCGACGAACTCTTGATGAAAGTAATGTCTCCACCTTTAATAGTTCCAACGAAGAGAGTGGTAGAGGTGCTTCGAAACCTGACAGCCAAACCTCTAGGCCAGCCAGCGCTAACTAACTACACTCAAAATTGGCCTTGTCGCTTGATTTCCAAATAGAAATGAACGGGAATCTTCCTTTCGGATCGACCTGGAAGGGAGTAGTGCTGTCGAAGCAGATTTGCCAATTCGATTTCTTCAAGAATACTGAATTCACTCATTGGTGCAAGAATAATCTCGCCTTCCAGCGGGATAACAATCTTCGCCTTTTCCGGCTCTTCAAAAATGTCCAGAAACAACATGGGATTGGAATGAAACTCACGAAATTGGACGACCATTTCAGTATCAGAACCGAATTGCATTCCACCTAACACGTTCCATCCAACCGCGAATATGCAACCTCTTTTCTCCTCCTCATCCGTCGCACGAATGAATAGGTCGGCAATTTCGATAGCCCCTTGGCCATTATTGTTCCTTACCGTTTCATATTTGTGTTCTAACTGATTTCTTGGGCCGATGATCCAGCTTTGGACTATGTCTGGAATCGGAATGCCTATATCGCAAAGAGCTTTGATCTTCTCAGGATACTTTTTGTGCAAACAGCTACGTAAATGGTTTTTTAGGATAAGAGAGTCAACTCGTCGGCACACGGACCGTTTCGCAAAGCACACGGCAATATCGAGCCCCATGTCGTCCTTGATTTGCAGCCCCCGCCTTGCCCACTCAAGGTATTTTTCAGCAGGCAGCCATTTTTCGTCAAGAAAATGCGACATATGGGCATCGCGCAGCGGTATCGTCTTAGCTGCACTCAGAATGTCTGCGGGGGGTACTTCACTTCGTTTCCATTTTACTATTTGCATTGATTGAACTCCCAGAAAAATAGAAAAAGAGGGAATTAAGAGGTCGGCGGACTTTTAAGATAAAAGAAGTCTTAGTATCCCAACACGACTGCCGACCGCTATTCCTCTGAGCAATTGAGCAGCGTTTGCGCCGTCGTTATGACAATAATGACACGCGGCAGAAATGCTTGCGGGAAAGTTAGGCGCAAATAGTGTGCAACTACGGCTCTATAGCCTATTCGAACGATGAGGCGGTGATTTTTCCGAGCGGAGTCAAGGCAGCACCCTTACGCTTTCCATGTGGATAGTGGACAAGCCCCTTATGGGAAAGAGTTTCCAACCGGGGTCCGATGGTGCGCCGGCTTAACTTTGCCTTTCCCTCCAAATCGTACTGGTTCATGGCCACGGGATCGCTTTCCTTGAGGGCCTTAATGATTTTCAAGTCCTCTTTCGTGAAGGAGGGATAGTCAGCCGTTGGAAGCATTGCTAGCGAATCCTTGGCTTCCAGTTGCCGTAGCCGAGCCTTCAGAGCACGGACCGCGCGCGATCGCAATAGTCCTAATTCGTTGACCTTATCGGGCGGGAGTATTGGCATCGTAGGGTTGTCGTAAACGCTGTCGAATTCTCTAAGGATTGCTTTCAGCGCGGCCGTCTCGACCTCAGGGGTAGGGTCAGATGGCGGTGCTTCCGGGTTACCGCACAGCCAGTCACTGTAGCCCGGACACCCAGCGGCGTTGAGATATTTGACAAGATACTTGAAACGCTTATTGAATTCGCTGGGTCGGATTTCCATACATCGATTCAGGAACCCGGCAAGCTGGTAGGTCCAGCCGTTTTGAGTGCTGGCGCTGTGGTCATCGAAGGAGTGGCGCGTAGGTTGGTCCTGGTTCTTTGCCATGTCACACGCTCTTAGCGGGAAGCGCCAGAGCCTCGCCGACATCGAGTACGCTACTACCCACGAAGGCAGGCCGACCAGTCGTGACTCCCGCCGTCCCGTTTGTTGCATTGTAAGCAACAGAGCCGCTTTGGAAATAAGCCGACTGGCTGGGGGAGTGGTGGGGCGTATCTTAGGTATGCTAAGGCGGAGGAGGCTTTCACCAATCAATATCGGACCTCTTAGCATCCCAAAAGGGAACATCGTCGGGTATGTCAAGGTCGAAGCGATGCGCGTTCCACCATTTGTCGCGCTCTTCAGAACGCGAGACGAACTCCCTAACCGGTTCGCTAAGTTGGTCACGTTCTTCCTTGCTCTTGGAGGTAAGTCCGGCCATCGCAATTCTTGCAAGATCGAGTTCCCGGAGAAACGTTTCGCGAAACATACGAGGCATATCGGGGTGAGCTTTGTCTAGTGCCTTTGGCTTTACAAGTCTCGCCTCCTCGGAGGCTGCATTCAGGGCGTCCTCAATTTCAGCATTCCGTTCTGCCGTATTTGTCGTCTTATCTTTCAAAGCCTGATAAAAAAGCTTATAGGCTTTAACTTGTCGATTCATCGAGCGAAAGAAATGGCCGAGGTTCTCTTTTTCCTCTTTGGTCCAGCCTTCGGATTCGGGCGCAGTAGGCATTTCAATCGGTCGATGCTGAGCATGTTGTAATCTTCGGCTGCCAGCCTCGGCTAAAGTCGTGTCGTTGGAATGGGAGGCGATTAATTTCGCAATCCTTTCAGCCGGTACTGCAAAGTTAAGATTCTGCCCTTCTGAGAAGCTAAGGGTTGTTATTCCAAGGACCTTGCAATTATCCGAAAGCAAGGGGCCACCGCTGGATCCATGGCTGATGGGTGCAGTGGTCTGAATAAGTTTGAAAGAGCTGCCAATCTGTCGGTGGCCGCTCGCCAATCCCTCGCTAAGCGTATTTGTCAAACCTATTGGACTGCCTATTGCGAAGACCTTTTTGCCAATGGGGATTATTTCGTTTGCTGCCAGAGCAAGGGCGGGGAACCTGGGGCCCTTGATTTTAAGGAGGGCCACGTCTGACTCGAGGTCATATCCAGCAGCCGCAACGATCGGAAAGGTCGATCCATCGCCGAAGATTACCTTGCCGGAATACGCACCCTCTATCACATGATGGTTCGTGGCGATTAGCCCCTCTTCGGAAACTACGAATCCAGAGCCTTGCGCCAATGAACGCGAAGCCCGGTCATGGACCTCGATCCGAACCACACTAGGCGAGGCTTTCGCAAATATCGCGTCGGCAGAAAACGCGCCTGAAAGGTGAGAGCTTCCAGAATCGGCGTGCAAGGAATTCCCAGAATTGTTTTCGGGTTCAGGGGCGACGCGGGCTTCAGGCTTCCCACCACGAAAAAGGATAAGGGTGACTAGCAAACCGACAACACCCAATACCCCGCCCCCGACTGAAGCCCAGGCCGCGGGAAGAATAAAAGCCTTGGAGCCCGTTCCGTTGGATTGCGGATGCCCTGGCGAAGCCTGTGCTGGCGGTGTGATATTAACGGGAGGCGTCATTCCAGAATGTGGCCCGTAATGCGTGGACGTTTTCGAGACGTTGTCGGTCCTTACCTCGGCAGTATTTGCTTTCACCAAGGGCGGGGCAAGAATCGTTTGGAGGTCTAATTTCTCAAACACTGAGTTCACATCGGCACTAATGACGGTAGGCGGCACAGTTACAAGGTCACCACAACCGGGGCACCGCGTACTTCTGCCGGCCTTATTGTCCTTTGACACTAGATGCCTGCCACAGGCAAAGCAGACAAAACGAATGGGCATGACTTGACCTTAAAGGGACAGGCAATCCGCCGGTCGAGCTAGACAGCTCCCGGGCCGTCCGGCAGGGTTCTCTAGTTAGCCAGCATTGTCTGGGATGAGGCTGAGAAACGCAATTGAAATGCGTAGGAGAAGCAGGAAAGGAGGTGGAGTTGCTATAGATGCACCATAAGGATTGGCAATGGCTACAAGCTGCTTATTAAAGCGGCAGAAAAGCAGGAAAGTTTATGCCGATTCTACTTTGTGGAAAGCAAGCAGCGCCGGAAACGCGAACAGCTAACCAAAAGGTCCTCCTGAAGATCCTTCAGGAGGGCCTGTCGTTTTTCACTACCATTGCGGCGGCGCTTTTGATGGCGTCTCAGGGTATGGGAATTACAGTCGCCCAAAGCTTTACAGCTTATTCCGCAACAGCTCCAAGTGGTTGAATTTTGAGCCCAGCACGGTCTTGCTGTCGACGTTTAGCCATTGGTCGAGCAGCGTGGCGTAGAGGCTGCGGAAGTCGGTGTTGTGCTTGAGATCGCCGGCGTCGAGGTCGGCCAAGCTGGGGTGTTTGGTAATCGGGCCGCCCTTCACCGCCGGACCGGCCACCAACAAACAAGAGGCGGCCCCGTGATCGGTTCCCTTGCTGCCGTTTTCATGAACGCGACGGCCGAATTCCGAAAACGTCATCGCCAGCACGCGTTTGTCATGGCCGGTTTCCTTAAGACGGGTGAAAAGGAAGTTTACCGCGTCCGAAAGTTCGGTCAGCAGCCTCTGTTGCTCTTCGGCTTGTCCGGAATGGGTGTCGAAGCCGTCGATCATGACGTAAAAGACGCGAGTGCCAAACCCCTTGGCAATCAGCCGGGCGATCAACGCCATCTTTTGCCCCAGCGGCGTGGCCGGGACATTCTGGTCGGCTTTCTTGTCTTCTTTCAAAATGTCGCGCAGGCGGTCCAGCGTGCTGTAGGTTTGGATTTGGCGGCGCTGAATGAACTGAAGCAGGTCGTCGGCTTTGCCGGATGGGCCGGGTTCGGCAAGGTCTTGAATGAGTTTGCGGCGAGCTTGTTTGCGTTCGGCGTCGCCCTTGCCGAGATCCAGAATATAGGCTTGCTCGTTATTGATGCTCACCACGCCGGCCGATGAGCCTTGCAGGGCCAAAGGGAGGCGATTGGGCCCGAGCTGAACCACGGGGACATTGCCTTTTTTATCCTGCAAGTCCGTGGTGCTGCGGCCAATCCAGCCGGTGCCGATCTTGCGCAACGGATCGGCCGACTGCCAAACGTCCATGGACTCGAAATGCGAGCGGTCGGGGTTGGGATAGCCGACGCCCTGCACAATTGCCAGCGATTGATTCTGCAACATGGTGCCGAACGCTTTCATGGCCGGATGCAGGCCGATGTAATCATCAACTTTTATAACTTTGTCTTTGGCAAAACGTAGGGTCGGTCTCGCCTTTTGATAGATATCATCCGCATACGGAATGACGGTATTGAGTCCGTCATTGCCGCCGGTCATTTCAATAACGACCAGGACCGAATCCTTGCCGACTTCAGCAGCCCGAGCTGTGTTGGCAAGGAATTGGGGCACCACGCCGCCCAATGCAAGCAGCGACGAGCCTTGAAGCGTGCGGGCCAGGAAAGTACGGCGGTCGAGCATGATCGAGTCTCCTTAGAGTAGCCGGCCGCTCTGCGGCGGAAGGCCGCGACGGAGTCGCGGGCTACCTTCTTAAGCCAACTGATATTCCGGCATAGTCATAATCGCATGCGCTGTATCGCGGACACGGGTACTGTGGTACCGGCCCTGTGGCTTGCCCTCGCTCAAAAAGGCAACCAAGGCCCGGTGTGATTTCTCACTTACCGGCCCTTGCAGCAGAAGGTCCAAGAGTCGCTTCACGACAAGTTCGGGATCTCGAATCTTAAGATTTCTTAGGTACGTTGCAACATCAGATTTGCCGGGCGGATCCGGCTCTTCTTCAAAGCGCGGCGGGTCGTCGGAGGGGGTCTCTTTCTTTTCCTCTTCGGGAACAATGCGGTCGAGGAAGCTGCCGTTGCGTGTGTTTTCCGGCCAAAATCCCGAGGAAGCGACATAAGCGAAATTGTGGCGGGCCAGGATCGTTGACGTATTAAGCCAAGTCGTGCCGCCCGGCCACCCCTTGACGTTGGGCGGCGCCATGATCAGTTGGCCCATGGCTTCCAGCTTGGTCACCAGCGCGTTCTCCGGCACGGGCCAGTCGCCGAACATGAAGGTTTTGACCGTCCCAACCACGAATTCAACCGGGCTCTTAATGCGTTTGCGGTAAGCATGGTCGGAGAAAAAGAGCCGGGATCGCAGGATGGTGCTCACCAGCAATGCGATGTCGTAATTGCTCTTGCGGAAGGATTCGGCCAAAGGAGCCAACAGCGCCGCCGGTGGATCGATCTCGCTTACCAAAAAGCGATACGTCTTACGCACGATGAAATCTGCAACCGCCGGCTGCTGCAAAATAATGCGAACGATGTCGTCGCCCTTCCAGTTGCCTTCCTTGCCGAGGAATTTCTTGACGCCGCGATCATGCTCGCGGGCATTAAAGTAGAATTCTTCGCCTTCGGTGTGCCAGCCGGTGAAAGCGCGGGCCGCCTCACGGATGTCCTGCTCGGTGTAATTGCCTACGCCCAGGCTGAAGAGTTCCATGACCTCGCGGGCATAGTTCTCGTTGGGATTGCCTTTCTTGTTGTCGTTTGAATCGAGGTAAATGAGCAGAGCCGGATCGGCCGTCATGGCTTGAAGAAACGGGCCGAACTTGCTCAAAGCGTATTTTCGCAAGAGCATGTTTTGCAAGAGCATGAGCTTGCCGTTTTTTACCTTGGCGATGCTCGAGCAAAAATGATTGTGCCAAAAGAGCGTCATCTTCTCGCGCAGCGGATGCAGCGTGTTGAAAAGAAGAGTAAACCACCACACCTGAAGCTCGAACGGGTCTTGCATCTCCCCAGGCATCATCTGCCGCTCTTCGAACATCTTAAGAGCCATGCGCTCGCGCGTGTAATAATCGTTGGCGACGCCGACCTCGCCTTTCAAGATTTCGTCGAGCGTGGCTTCAAAGCCCATATCGACGGCCGCGCGCAGTTTGTCGAAGCCGACGCCGAACGTCGTGCGCCGATAGAGATGGCCGGCCCACTTTAGATCGAAGGGGTTTGCTTTGTCGGGCTGCCAGGGCGACCACGCCATGCCCGGATCGACTTTATCGAGCGAATCAGAAATGCTGCCACCCACGAGGAGACCCTCCAGGAGGCGAGAACGCGGACCGCAAAAATAAGGTTCGTATTTGCAAGCCTGAAGCCGCAAACGACCGTCCGCACTCCCTTGCCGTGAAAAGGTGATCCACAAGCTAAATCATGGACGAACGGCGACCAGAATGCCAACAAGATTTACAAAAAGATTACCCACAAAAAGGTTACCCCTTATTTAACGCCGGACAATCGCGCTCATTCCACAAAGTCGACCATTCCGCAAATTGGCGGCTACCAGGGCAAGAAATTGCGAGCGGCCATCATGATGGCGCCCATGGCGTAGAAACCCAGGCCGAGTTTGACAAAGGCTTGAAGAGTCGTCGGATAAAAGGGGAAGTTGTACACGCCGCTGAACATGGGCTTGTTCGGTGGCGGGGGCAGCTTCGTGCGTTGGGCTAATTGCATTTGAAGGGCCGAAGGTTGTGGAATTTCTCGGCCCTCCGCGTTTCGTTTTGCCAGTTCGCGTTCTTCCTCGGGATCGTGACGGACCGGCACCGTTTCATAGCCGACTGCGGCATAACCGTCTAAAGGAATGTCTGTGGGGTGGGCTGGAAGGGGCTCCGATGAGATTGCATAGCCTTCTAGTGCAGGTTTAGCTTTCTGTCGGGGCGCCGGCTCGGGCTCCGGTATTTTCTTACGTTTACGTCGCTTGGGCGGTCCTTTCCAAGGATCGGTGCTGTCCGCGGCATATCCTTTGGGCAGATTCGGTTTGCTCGCCGATTTCTTTTTCTTGCGCGGTTTAAGTTGTTCCAGTTGCCAAGCAAGCCGGCCCAGGAGGCGTCCGTAAACCAATAAACCCCACGAAGCCATGGGCCCGAGGAAAACCAGCAGCCAAAGTCGTCCTCCTTCGACCGTCAGATATCCCAGCCCAACGAGAGCTGCCAATAGAAGGCCGCTCGCGAAGTAGAGAGTCAGCAAGGCGCCCGAGACGCGCGCCAATTCGCGAAGAATGGTCCAGCGCAGCAAAACCCAGCGCGATTGAGCGCTCATGGCGGAAAAAAGGCTGATGGGAAACATTAACCACAAAAGGGCAATGGCCAGGCCCAGCCAGGAGAGAAACAGCGGCTGCGAAGCTCCGTTCACTTTGAGAATCCGGGCGATAACGCCCAGGGGCGCCAGCCAGATGGCGACTACCGCAACAAGGTAAAAGCCCTTCATGATCCAATCGTAGAGCGGCTCTTCAGGCCAAATGACTTCGTCGTTGCCGGCAGCCGTATCTTCGATAATCAGTAGGAAACAATGCGCGGCATAGGAAATGACAATGAAGCCCACGACCACGCCCGCGAGCATGAGCGAGATGAACATCAACGCATTGGCAAATCCGGCTGCCATCAACGACCCTCACGCCGCCACTAGGTTTTCGCGACCAATGGCAATGTCCCCTCTTCCGCCATCTTACGGATGTCTTGCGTGATGCGCATCGAGCAAAACTTGGGGCCGCACATCGAGCAGAATTTGGCCGACTTGAACACTTCCTGGGGCAAAGTTTCGTCGTGCATCGATCGGGCGGTTTCCGGATCGAGCGACAATTCGAACTGGCGATTCCAGTCGAATTCAAACCGCGCCTTGGATAGCTCGTCATCCCGGTTGCGAACGTTTTTGCGGCCGCGGGCAATATCGCCGGCGTGTGCCGCGATTTTATAGGCGATGACGCCCTGACGAACGTCGTCCTTGTTGGGCAGGCCCAAGTGTTCCTTGGGGGTGACGTAGCAAAGCATGGCCGCGCCGGCTTCCGCGGCGAGCGCCGCCCCAATAGCCGAGGTAATGTGATCGTAACCCGGCGCGATGTCCGTCACCAGCGGGCCGAGCACATAAAACGGGGCATCATGGCACAGCTCGCGTTCTTTCTCGACGTTCATCTTGACCAGATGCATGGGAATATGGCCCGGCCCTTCAATCATGACTTGGCAGCCATGATCCCAGGCTTTGAGCGTCAATTCACCCAGCGTCTTGAGTTCGGCAAACTGGGCTTCGTCGTTGGCATCGGCCAAGCAGCCCGGGCGCAGGCCGTCGCCAAGGCTAAAGGTGACGTCGTATTGCCGCATAATTTCGCACAAATCATCAAAGTGCGTATACCAGGGATTCTGCTGATGGTGAGCGATCATCCAACCGCCCATAAGGGAGCCGCCGCGGCTGACAATTCCCGTAACGCGGTTTTTGGTGAGCGACAGATATTCGAGCAAGACGCCCGCATGGATCGTCATGTAATCAACGCCCTGCTTGGCCTGGCGCTCGACCATATCGAGCATTTGTTGAGGCGTAATATCGGCGACGTTTTTGACCTCGTCCTGAATGATCTGGTAGATCGGCACGGTGCCGATGGGCACCGGGGAAGCGTCAATGAGCACTTGGCGGATGCCATCGATGTCGCCGCCGGTGGACAGGTCCATGACCGTGTCGGCGCCGAGATGAACCGCGGTGTGCAGTTTATCCAGTTCATCGTTGGCTTTGCTGGTGACGGCGGAGTTGCCGATGTTGGCGTTGATTTTGCATTTAGACGCTACGCCTATGCACATAGGCTCCAGCTTCTTTTGAAGATGCACCTTGTTGGCCGGGATAACCATGCGGCCGCGAGCCACTTCATCGCGGATCAGGGTCGCATCCAAATCTTCGCGTTGCGCGACGAAGTGCATTTCGTCCGTAATGAGGCCCTGGCGAGCGGCTTCTAGCTGAGTCATGAGAATGGATTCTCCATTTGGGTCAATTCATCGTGCAGGCCAAGGGCGAACAATGGCGAAGGGACAAGGCGAAAACTCGGCGGGAAGTTGAGGAGCGAAAACGCCCTGGAAATGATTTCAAAGGCATGACGCCGTCTCGCTTCCCCACGCCGGTATGAGCCGGATCAGGTCCCAGGGTCTACTCTCAGCCCGCTTCCAAAGGCGGACACCCCTAGCGATGAGCATGGGCATCTTAGCCTGTAATGGACTTGGCGGCCAGCGATTTGTTCCCTTGGCAGAGAGGAAACAACCGGGGACAATGACTTCACAGGTGAGCGGGCGGCGCAAACTCCCTGATTAGGGCATTCAATCATCGTCAGGGGGCTTACGCCACCCGCTCACCGATTCTTTCAAGGAGCCGTCCATGCGGTGGACCACGTTTACCCTCGTCGCGCTTGCCATTGTTGTTTGCCAAGTCCCCCGGACTCTCGCCGCGGATCGAAAACCCGAACCGCTTGTCAAGAAAGTTGACAAGGCCATCGAGCGTGCCAAGGCATTTATCAAGAGCAAGGCAAAAGACGGGAACTGGGAATCGGACATCTATGGCGTGCCGCGGAAAGGCGGGCCGACCTGCTTAGCGACGCTGGCTCTTCTGACCGCCGGGGTGCCGCCGGACGACCCGCTCCTTGAAAAAGCTCTCGATTATATTCGCAATAGTTTGCCCAACGACCAAACCTACACCGTCGGTCTGCAAACGATGGTCTTAGCGCACGCGGGCCAGGCTCAGGGGCGTGATAAGATCCGTATCCAGGAAAATGTCAAATGGATGCTCGACGCCCGCGTTTACGACGGAGGCCAGCTCCAGGGGTGGTCTTACCACAAGAACGATGGGTCGGCTCGCAACAATTCCAATACGCAGTACGTCCTTTTGGGGCTTCACGAAGCCTTGCAAGCCGGCGCGACGGTAGACAAAAAAGACTTGCAAGAAATTCGCGACTTTTACGTGCGCACGCAGACCAGGGACGGCGGTTGGGGGTATCACCCGGACCCCCGGGAACCCGCCACGCTGACCATGACAACCGCCGGCCTGTGCGGATTGATCATAACCGGCATGGATCTCAATGCCGGGCGGGAGAAGCCTCTGGGAAATGGGACCTGGAAAGACTGCGGCGTTTACAAGGAAAGCGAAGAGGTTAAGAAAGCGCTCAATTGGCTTTCTCTGCATTTGCCCGGGCCCAAGGACTTCACCCAGGTCCGTTTCGCCAACCAGATCGTTCTCTATTACTACCTTTACGGCTTGGAGCGGGCCGGCCGGCTCTCGGGACTCCGCTTCATCGGCAACCACGATTGGTATCGCGAGGGCTGCGAATTCCTCGTCGAGGCGCAGGATGCCAAGGATGGGAGCTGGAAAGGGCAGCCCCCCTTCGAAGGGTCCTCCCTGGTCAACACCTGCTTTGGCCTGCTGTTTCTTTCCAAAGGGCGCACGCCCATTCTCATCAGCAAGTTGACCCATGCGGCGAATCTGGGCGGCGGCCGCATCACGCAGGACGATTGGAACAACGACCGTAACGACGTTCGCCATTTGGTCGACTTCACCAGCCGCGAAATCTTCAAACGAATACCGCTGGGCTGGCAAATCTTTGACTACAAGAGGTCGGGTGTCCAAGGTTCCGAGGACCTGGCGGCGGAGTTGTTGCAATCGCCTATCGTCTATTTCAACGGCCACCATGCGCCACAGTTTGAAGAAAAAGAAATCGAAATGCTGCAAAAGTACGTCGAGGAGGGCGGTTTCATTATCGCCGAAGCCTGTTGCGGCCAACCAGGGTTTGACCGAGGATTCCGCCGGCTTGTGGAGGAAAAACTATTTCCCGATTACAAGCTCACCCGGCTATCGCCGGAGCATCCTATCTACCGAGCTTCCGGCAAGTTTTTGGTCGACCCTGCCAAAGTGGAATTGTGGGGCCTCAACTACGGCTGCAAGACTGTGCTTGTCTACATTCCGCATGATCTGTCGTGCCAGTGGGAATCCAACCGATTCGAGGACGATGCCAAAATCGCCTTCCAAATCGGCGCCAACATCATCGCCTACGCCACGGGCATGGAGCCGCCTCAGCCGCGTTTGCATGAGACCGACATTCTCCGCGACGACGGCAAGGAGCCGCCGAAGAGTTATCTGAAAGTCGCGCAACTGAAACATACCGGCGATTGGCAGCCCGCAAAGAACGCCATGCCCAACCTCATGCGCGAGCTAGCCAAACGCGGCGCCAAGGTGTCGATCAAAGCGGAACAATTGGCCTTCAACGACGCCAACCTGATCGACTTCAAGCTGCTTTATATGCACGGCCGCAACAGCTTCGACATGCCTAACAAGAGGGCCATGGAAACGTTGCGCTTCAACTTAGAAAAGGCCGGCGGGCTTTTGTTTGCCGATGCGTGCTGCGGCTCGAAGAACTTTGATAAATCGTTTCGCGAGTTCATCAGAGCCGTATTCGGCAAGGACATGGAACCGATTCCGCTGCGCGATGAGCTGTACAGCGCTGACCTAAACGGCACGGCCATCGAAAAAGTGCGCTGCCGGCGGGATATCGCGGGCAACAAAGCCCTTTCCGTCGGCTACCCGGTCGTCGAGCCCGCGCTCGAAGGGATAAAGATCGACGGCCGCTGGGTCGTCATCTACAGTAAGTACGACATCGGCTGCGCCTTGGAGAAACACGCTTCAACCGAATGCTTGGGCCACGACCACGAAAGCGCCGTCCGGTTGGCGAGCGCGATTGTCTTGTATGCACTTAAGCGCTGACTGAAAGCATACACGCAGGATGGAATACATGCCCGACTGGCAACTTGCCCAGGGTTATCGATTTGCCGGACTTCACTGCGGCATTCGGCCTGAACCCGATCGGCGCGATCTCGCTCTGTTGGTGAGCGATCGGTCGGCAACGGCGGCGGGCGTCTTTACGCAGAATCGCATTGTGGCGGCGCCCGTTCAGATCTGTCGCCAGCGGCTGCCCGCCTCGGATGTCCGGGGCATCGTGATTTGTTCGGGTAACGCCAACGCCTGTACCGGACAACGAGGTCTGGACGACGCTCGACGCATGACGGACGTCGCCGCCCAGTCGCTGGACTGCGAGGCTAAGCAGGTGCTCGTGTGCTCGACCGGGGTCATCGGCCGCCCATTGCCCATGCCGTGTATCGAGGAGGGAATACGCCAGGCAGCCAAGGAACTTCAGAGCTCGTCCATCGCTTTTGAACACGCCGCCCATGCTATCCTCACGACGGACACGCATATCAAGGTATCGACACGGCAAATCCAAACGAACCTCGGCACGGCGCGCGTCACCGGCTTGGCCAAGGGCGCGGCCATGATCGGGCCGAATATGGCCACGCTGCTGGCCTTTGTGCTGACCGACGCCCCTGTAGCGGTCGAAGGGTTGGTCAATTTGGCGGCCTCGGCAGCCAATCAAACGTTTAATTGCGTCCGTGTCGAAGGCCACACGAGCACCAACGATTCGCTGATTTTCCTTGCCAACGGCGCCGGCCCTCCTTGGCAGGGGGAAGCCCTGGCTGCTTTCGAGAGCGCCGCCACGGGGGTTTGTCGCGACTTGGCCATGTCCGTTGCCGGCGATGCCGAGGGGGCCACGCATCTAGTCACCATTCAAGTGGAAGGCACGCGCGACGACGAAGAAGCGCGCCAAATTGGCTGCGCCGTGGCCGATAGCCCGCTTGTCAAGACAGCTATTTATGGGGCCGATCCCAATTGGGGCCGAATTGTATCGGCCGCCGGCTATGCCGGCGTCGATTTTCAAGAAGTGCAATTGTCCCTTTGGCTCGGGGACATTCCTGTCTATCAGGCCGGCGCGCCGTTGCCTTTTGATGCCGCCACCGCTTCCGCCTATATCAAGAACAATCGCGCCATTACTTTTCTGCTCCGGTTTACGCTTGGATCCGGCCAAGCCACCGTGTGGACCTGCGATCTAACACCTGAGTACGTTCACCTTAATGCGGATTACACGACGTAATGTCAGAGCCGCGACTATTAGGGACCGTTGACGGAATCCCTGCCTAAAGGTCGCGGCTGTGTCGTGTTCGCAACCATAAAATTGGCTGGAGCGCGATACCCCTTGCCGCGGCCTGCTAAAATGGTTTGGATTTGAAGATCTTGTCGAGCAGCGGCCAGGAGATAAGAGTGGATGTCGTAGAGATGGAAATTGCCGCCTCGGCTAACGAGTCCGTCGACTCCCTTCTGGAACTCCGCGACCTGTCCCGCTTCTATGGCAAATTCCAGGCTCTGTCCGGAATCAATTTGCGGCTTCCGCCTGGACGCATTGGTTTGCTGGGACCCAATGGCGCCGGTAAATCTAGCCTTCTTAAGATTCTTTTGGGTTTGATCCCACCTTCCTCCGGATCGGGCTCTGTCCTGGGCCACAAACTCGGCTCGGCAGGCGTCGTCTTGCGCCGCTCCATCGGCTACATGCCGGAGGCAGACGCGCTCCTTCCGGGATTGCGCGGTTCTGAGTATGTCAGCCTGGCCGGGGAACTCTATGGGATGTCCCGACGCGAGGCCCAACGGCGGGCCCACGAAGTTTTGACCTATTTGGAGCTGGAAGACGCCCGCTATCGCAAATTGGAGGAATACTCGACCGGCATGAAACAGCGCATCAAGCTGGCTCAGGCCTTGGTTCACGATCCGCCTCTTCTCTTGCTCGACGAGCCTACGAGCGGACTTGATCCGGCTGGCCGGGAGGCCATGCTTCATCTGCTGGCCGCGCTGGGCAGAGACCATGGCAAGTCGATGATTCTTTCCACACATCTCCTGGGCGACGTAGAGCGCGTGTGCGACACCGTGGTTATCCTCGATCATGGCCGCGTCCTGCAACAAGGCAAGGTGGCCAGCCTCCGCACTCGACGGCAGGATCGTTACCGATTGCAGATCGAGGGCGAATCCAAGGCATTTATCGAGGACTTGTGTCTTGAAGGCGCTCGGATCGTCCACGACAATCAGGAAGGCAATCTGCGCGTGGCAGTGCCGGAAGGCTGGGTAACGAGAAATTTCTTCACCCTTGCCGATCATCACGGCATTCTGCTGCGCGGCTTGCAGCCGGATGATGAAGACTTGGACGAATTGTTTCACCGAGTATTGGCTGAGAGTAAGAACGACGCTGGCAAAGTGGGATTGCAAGATGATTAAGCCCGAGGAGTTAAGTGGCTGCGGCTGAAGTACTATGGAGGCCCGGTACGGGAAAATCCGGGGCTTCGGAGTACCTCAGCCGCGGCCACCCACGCCGAGCCCGGCCAGATTCCTAAGTCAATGGCACTCTTCTGCTTCCTAAATGACACCGAGGGCCGTGATCTCTCAAGAGGAACAATGACAGTCCATTTGCTGCGTTATAGACCTTGGCGAGGGACCCTTCACGGTCCCGGCATGGGCATTTGGCCGATTGGCCGCGTGGCGCTGCAAATGATGTTTCGCCGAAAGCTTTTCTGGGCGACCTATATCCTCGGATTGATGATCTTCCTCCTCTTCTTCTTCGGCCAGTACACGCTTTCCTGGGCTTCGTCGCAGGCGGGCGATCAGGAAGTTCGCATTGTCGGAGGGATGAAGGAAAACCCACGAGTCCTGGTTAAGCAGCTAGGCGAAAATCTGAAGCTTAACGGCAAAGATGTCACCTATGCGAACTTCTTTTGGTATCAAGGCTACACGGTCATGATGGTGCTCGCTTTGGCGGGATCCCTTCTGATCGGCAACGACATCCAATACGGCAGCTTGCCTTTCTATTTGGCCAAACCGATTTCGCGCTGGCATTATTTGCTGGGCAAAGGCCTGGCCATTGGCGTCTTCATCAACCTGATGACAACGCTGCCGGCCCTTATCTTGTTCTTTGAATACGGAATGCTCGAAGAGGAGTATTTTTGGCAATCGGGATACCTGGTTTTGGGCATCCTGGGATATGGACTGATTCTTACACTTTCTTTGAGCGTGATTATCATTGCGGCCGCGACGTGGTTGCGTCGGACAGTGCCTTTGATCATGGGTTGGGCCACGCTATTCGTTTTTTGCCGGTTTATCGCTTCGGTGTTGGTGGACCGGTTGCATTACCATCCGCGCTGGCGCTTAATAGATCTTTGGAATAGCACTTATTTGCTAGGGGCTTCGTGTTTACGGATTCCCCGCTGGCGTTTAAGCCCGGGCGCCCAGCCACGCTGGTATGAGGCAGCGATTTTCTTAGGAGCCGTATGCCTGATTTGCCTGATCTACTTGATTCGGCGGATTCGAGCCGTCGAGATCATACGTTAGATTTGCCCGCTGGCCGCAGCCCGATGTCTTTCGTTGAAGAAAACGATACACGGACTGCGGTTCCGTTTGCGCGTCCCGCCCAAGGCGCGCCCTTGCTCCTGTTTGAGCGCGTGTCCAAATGGTACGGACCGGTGATTGGGGTGAATCAGGTGACCCTCGAGTTGCGTTCCGGCATTACGGGTTTGGTCGGCGCCAACGGCGCGGGCAAAAGCACCCTGTTGCGTTTAGCAACGGGACAACTTCGGCCCGACCTGGGGTCCGTCCATGTTAGAGGACAGGACGCCTGGAGCGTAGCGGCCAAGCGCCTGGTTGGTTACTGTCCCGAAGTGGATTCTTTTTACGAGGAAATGTCGGGTCGCCGGTTTGTCGAGTGCATGGCTCGGCTTTGCGGTTATCCCAAACAAGAAGCCCGCCGCCGTACGGAGGCTGCCCTGGAACTGGTGCAAATGGAGGACCGCGCCGACCGCCGACTGCGCGGCTACTCCAAAGGCATGAGGCAACGCATCAAGCTTGCCCAGGCCTTGATTCACGATCCCGAATTGCTCGTACTGGATGAGCCGCTTAGCGGCATCGACCCGGTTGGCCGCGCCGAACTCATCGACTTATTTCTTCGCCTGGCCCAGGAGGGTAAATGCCTATTGGCGTCCAGCCACGAACTAGACGAATTAGAGAAACTCACCGACCATGTCGCCATCATGGCTCACGGTCGAATCGCGGCGGTCGGCACTTTAACTCAGATCCGCGATTTGTTGGACGATCACCCGTTGTCGATACGAATTGAAGCCGACCGGCCTCGCGAACTTGGAGGCGCTTTGCTGGCAATGCCTGACGTCGTAGGAGTCGAACTCATTGACGAGGGGCCCATCATCGTTCGGGCCAAAAACCCGCGGCGCTTCTTCAAGGATTTCAATGGTTTAGTGCTCGACGAGGGTTACGACATTCGTTGCCTGGAAACCCTGGACGATTCCGCGCGAGCCATTCTTGGCTACTTACTCGGTGGCAATCGCGAAGCCTGACGGGCCCATCACGGTCTTAGGCAATAGGGTCATTTTTATCGGGCACAAGACCACCGTGGTAAAGCTGTTAAACCCACCAGAACGCCAGCTTGACCCTTAGGGCCAGGGTCCGACCGATTTCTACCAAAACCGGCAAGAGAGTTCATTCATGCGCCCCGACCACCGTGTCGTCTCTTCACCTCGACATCTCGACGAATCGACGTCGACACAATTTGATCGGCCTTCAACGCTTCGCGCCTGGTTCTACCTGATCTGGCTCAGCATTCAGCGGCAGGCGCGCATGCGCGAAATGGCTTTTATCGCATGCGCTTTACTGGGTTTGGCGGTAGCCCTGGTGTGGATATTCACCGCGACCGATCGCTGGAATATGAATAATTGGCGCATTTCGCGCCGGGACGGGACGTTGGACTTCAAGGAGCTGACCGTCCTATTGGAGGCGTCAATCGCTCGCGCCGCATCGCCCGGCGTTCCATCGGTAATGGCCCTGCAACAAGCCATGCTGGCGAGCATCCGCTTCGGCATGGATCGGTCGGAGTTCTACGTCTTTTCAAATACGGTCATATTCTCGATTCTGGTGAGTTTTCTCTTACCCATTTGGAGTCTTAGCTTCGCGACACAGGCGATGGCCAGTGAGCGCGAAGGAACCAGCATGGTGTGGTTGTTAACGCGGCCGCTGTCCCGGCCCGGCATCTACTTAGCAAAGTACCTGGCCCAGCTCCCCTGGAGCCTGGGATTGACTCTGGGAGGCTTCGCTTGGATTTGTTGTGTCGGCGGGCGACCCGGAGCGCTGGCTCTGTCGCTATTTTGGCCGGCAATTTTATGCGGAACGCTGGCTTTTACCGCCCTTTTTCATTTGATAGGCTCGTTTTTCAAACGGCCTGCAATAGTCTCTCTCGTCTACGCTTTCTTTTTGGAAGTGTGGATGGGTAATATGCCTGGGTACCTCAAGCGGCTGAGCATCAGTTTCTATGTTCGCTGCATGATGTTCGACGCGGGCCAAGATTATGAAGTAAGGCCGGAAAGTCCGTCGGTATACCTGCCGGTGGAGGGGCCTACTGCCTGCTGGATATTGGCTTTGACTACAATGGTTCTGGTAGTGCTAGGCATGGGGCTTTTTTCCCGATCCGAGTATGTCGCGGTGGACTGAAACCGTCGGAACGGTAGATTGATGAACCCAAACTATACCTTCAAAGTTTTCGACGAGTACAACGCCGAAGGAGGCACTGAGGGTCCTCCGCACGGATTCCGTGGCGAATCACCGTCGGAACGGCGCACGCCCGCTTTACCGAGTGCTTTGTCCATTGCTGTAAGTCGGCAGTCCGGGGCGCGCGGCGGCACGTTGGGCAAGAGAGTTGCCCGGCAAATGGGATGGGAAGTTTATAGTCAGGAACTGCTCGAATACATTCTCCGCGAGGAAAACGTTCGCCGCGAAATCTTGGACCGGCTGCAACCCGCCGCGGCTGCGTGGGTAGAAGATCGCCTGGAGTATTTACAAAAAGAGGAAGGGCTCAGTAACGATCCGGGCATCGTAGAGCTGGCCAGGATTATTTTGGCGATCGGGGTCAAAGGACACGTCGTCTTTATTGGCCGGGGAGCTGGCCACCTCTTGCCGCAGATTAGCACGCTGCATGTGCGCGTAGTGGCGCCGGCCGCGGATCGCGTCGGCTATATGGCCCAGTGGCTGCGCATGACCCAAGACGAAGCCCGGGAACTGGTTCGCAGCCGTGATGAGCAAAGGGCCGAGTTCCTGGCCAAACATTTCCATCACGATGAGTCCGATTTGGCGAGGTACGATTTGATCGTCAATTCGCGGCTTTTGGGCGAGGAGGCTTGTGCAGACCTTATTATTCAAGCCGCTCGTGCCAAGGGACTGGCATTAACCGGTTCCCTCGCTGACGCGGAAGGCTCATGAATCAGGCGGCCACTTTCTCCCAATGGGTTCAAGCCGTTCGCCTGGCGCGGCCATCCATTGGTTTCATTCTCGGGTCCGGAATGGGCGCCGTGGCCGACCGCTTAACAAATCCGCAAAGCATACCATTCAACGAAATTCCCGAAATGGCTCCTACTTCCATTGATGGACACAAGGGCTGTCTAACTTTGGGCGTCTGGCTGGGCCGGCCGGTTCTAGTCTTTGAAGGTCGACTCCATTGCTATGAGGGGCATTCGTGGCGTAAGGTCGTCTTGCCCGTCGTAACGGCGCAATATCTAGGTATTTCGCTGCTGGTCTTCACCAACGCGGCTGGTGGAATACACGAAAGCCTTGTCCCGGGCAGCTTCATGGCGATCCGCGATCATATTGAGTGGACTAAGCCCTACTGTTGGCGGCTTAGCGGACCGGGTGGTTTAGGGACAGAAAGGCCTTCCCCCTATTCGGCGCGTCTGTTAGGCATTCTAAAGCAAGCTGCTTGCAGCCAAAAAATGGAGCTTTATGAAGGCGTCTATGGCGCCGTGACCGGGCCCTGTTATGAGACCTCCGCAGAAATTCGTGCCTTGAATAGCATGGGCGCTGATGCCGTGGGTATGTCGACCGCGCGCGAGGTTCAGACCGCTTTTGATGCCGGGCTGGAATGCCTGGGGATTTCCTGCATCACCAATCGGGCAGCCGGCCTAAGCCAGGCGCCAATTAACCATGAAGAAGTGTTGGCGACGGCTTCTTGGCAGAGCCAACGATTGGCCGACCTTTTGGAAAGTTGCTTAGCGATGTTTTAGGCGAAGTGGAGCGAGTTTGCGTTTGGCACGGCCCAAGCCTCAGTTCCTTTGAAACACAATGTAGAAACCGGCGGAATTTCTCTTGGAAATATGAATTGCGGTCAGTATATAATTTCAACCTGATGGCAAGTCGGTTTTTGTCTATCAGGGAGAAATAACTGCCCGGTCCCAGTTGACCTCACTCCTCCTCCTCGCTCTTCGACGGTTTGGCGCTTTTCCGTGCAATTCCCCCGAAAGATTCCGAGAAGGTAGGGCCGCCGGCCTTTGGCCCGGGCTAGCGCTGGGCGCAATTTCCTGGAGCGCTCTTGGGGCTTCGGGAATCTTATTTTTTAGCTTTTTTCGATGCTGCCGCCCATACGGGATAGGCACGGAAAGGTGTGGCGATGGCGAAGAACATCTATGTGGGCAATCTGGTTTGGGATGCAACGGCCGACGATCTGCTGGCTCTATTTCAAGAACACGGCAAAGTCGCCCGCGCTCAGGTCATTACGGATCGCGAAACGGGTCGATCGCGTGGCTTTGGTTTCGTGGAAATGGAAAGCGATGCGGAAGCTCAAAAAGCTGTCGAGGAGCTGAATGGTTTTGACTTCAAGGGGCGCCCCCTTACCGTGAACGAGGCTCGCCCCCGCGAGGAACGGAGCGGCGGGGGCGGCTATGGACGCGGGGGCGGTGAACGCGGCGGCTACGGAGAGCGCTATTGATTTCTATACCGCGTCTTGCCACCTGCAAAACCTACCAAAGATCCGGTAAGTCGGAGCCGCCGGTTTTTTGCGCACATTGATCTTGACCGCAGCTGGTGTTCTCGTCACTCTTAGCAGACTTCGCATTACCCCGCTTGACCAAGGAGGGTCAGACCGTGATTTACCAGACTGAAGCCAAGCCCCAAGGATGGCGGGCCATGGCCGTGTTTGAAGACCGCAGCGAACTGCTGGTCTATCTGGGCCGCTCTTCCACGCAAGTCCGGGCCGGGTTCGCCTCCGCTTACTTTGAACTTTTGGATGATGAGGAGCGCGAACGGGTGAAGGCCATCTCTTTGCAGCGCTGGCAAGGCGCGGCCGATGCCGGCCGCTGGTTGCACCAGACGAATTTGAGCGTTCCTAGCAAAGCCAAGCTCGCTCAAACGGCTTAATCCTTTCGACGGCAAATTCGAACAAAACCCCGCAGAATCTCGGCCCAATGGACGAGAACCTCTTCGGGGATTTTTTGTTGGCGGATTACTCCGAAATCCGCAAAGCATTGCCATGATAGAAGAAGCGATAACGCGGCTGGTTTCTGATCGTGGAAATGGCAGGTGGGTTAAACCTGTAGTCCTGTAGGGCCGGACCCAAAGAAATGGCGGCACCGGACTTGCACTTCGCCCGCAAAAGCCGAACAATGGAGGTAGCTAGGTCGAGAGCGTTCTCGGGCCGATGAGGGCCAATCCTGGCGCGGTTTGAGGGGAAGGCGATGAACCCGTATAGCTCCTTATGTGATGACTTCGGAGTCTATGTATATCTCAACACCAAGATGGATCTACCCGAAGGCCGCGAAACGATCCTTCATTTCTTCGATAGCCTCCGCAAAACCTATCCCACAATGACCGATTTCGATCATCGTGAATCGGGCGAATATGTGTTGGAGGAAGACCGCGAGCAAGGCAGTTACCGCTGGGTCACGCTCGAGCAGCGCCGTGTTTCCGCCGGTTACGTCAATCCGGCCAACCTAGAAGTGGCGGACGAGCAGCACCAGCATGTCCTGGAGCTGGTTCCGTATCATCTGGACCTCAGTGCCCTTGATTGCGAAGCGCTGGACGTCGTATTCGCCTTTGATTTCACGTTCGGAGGCAATCACGATGAAGTTGTTGCGGAAGCCCTGGGCCTAAATACGACGTTGGAAAATCTCCTACAGATGCCCGGCAGCCGGGTAATTAATTACGAACCTTCGTTGATGCTGGCCCTGGACGAAAATTGCCGGCTGCAATGCCGACTCAGCATTGAAACCCGCACGAATGCGTATCAAGTCCGAACGGGTCAGTTTCCCGAAGCGCCTATCAGCGTGTATTTTACCGTGCGGCAATACTGGGGCCGTCAGCCGTTTAAGACTTGGGGAGAATCGTATACCAATCAGCGCAAGGTGTGCCAAGACTTGGTGGATGCGCACATTATCCCCGCCGTTGTGCGCCCCTTAGCGCAGGCCATTGCGGCGAAGCAATAAGTTGCTGTCCAGTTTCCGGTTCGACCTTGCTTCCTCTTAAGTAAAGATGCCTAGATTTCTATCATGTAAGACAAGACGTTAAAGCCATGTCGTTGCATTCGTTTTCCACTCTTAGTTGCTTTTCTAGGCCATGAACCAAACCGCCGCTTCTGTAATTCCGGCGCTGAGTCAATTCTCACGAGGGCTTAGCGCAGAAACGGCATTCGACGTATTAGCGGTCGCCAAAAAGTTGAAGGCTCAAGGGAAGGACGTCGTCGAGCTCCAAATCGGCGATAGTCCGTTTCCCAGCACTTCAAGCGCTTGCAAGGCTGGCATCAAAGCCATAGAGAGCAATGCCACGCACTATTGCGCGTCGTTAGGTTTGCCCTCGTTTCGCGAAGCGGTCGCCCAGAATTATCGGCAAGAATTCGGCGTGGACTTGACTCCGGAAAATGTCGTCATTGGTCCAGGCGCCAAGGTGTTTGAGCAGTTTTTCTGCGAAGCATTTCTCGATCCCGGCGATGCGGTGCTCGTCTTCACGCCGCATTTTCCAACCTACGGGCCTAACATCGAGCGGCGCGGCGCTGTGCCGGTGTACAGTCCGCTGCGCCAACAAGACGACTTCCGACCCAACCTGTCCGACGTGGAGCGGTTCATTGCGTCCACGCTGCGCGCCAAGGCGATCTTTCTCAATTCTCCGCACAATCCGACCGGCGGCGTGGCCACGACCGACGACTTGCACAATTTAGCTAGGCTCGTTCGAGGTAAGAATATTGCCGTCTTCAGCGACGAGCCCTATTGCCACATGGCCTGGACTGGCAAGCATCATCCCTTGCTAGCCGAGCCAGGGATGCTCGATCAAGCGATAGCGGTCTACACGTTCAGCAAATCGTATAGCATGAGCGGCTGGCGACTCGGGTACGCGATTTCTAATCCGCGCGTCGTAGACGTGCTTGGGAAAATGATTAACACATCGCTTTCCTGCGTGCCGCCCATCACGCAATGGGCCGGCCAGGCGGCGCTGGAGCATGACGCTGCCGAACGCGACGAGGTGATGCGCCGATTCGAGAAGAAGGTCGCTGTTTTAGTGGAGGAACTTCGCAAGGTCGAGGGCGTCAAAGTGTTGATGCCGGCGGGAACCTTCTATGCCTTTCCAGACGTTTCCGCGATTTGCCGGCGCCTGGGAATCAAATCGCACGGGTTGGCGATGTTTCTGCTGGAAGCTGCCGATGACAATTTCGGCGTGGCTTGTCTAGGCGGTGAATGTTTCGGCGAAGCAGGCCAGGGATTCCTACGCTTCAGTTGCGCGGAACCTGATGACAGACTTAAAAAGGCCGTGGCGTTTTTTGCCGAAGTAGTAAATCGGACAGATCGAGTGAAGCAGTTCCTCAAGACTAATCCGAAGTATCGAGCAACCTAGACGCTAGCGATTTTTGGAACGCCTTTCTTTAATTGAAGCCAGGTCTTTAATTACTTGTTGTGCCGTTCTCGTATTGAAAACATTTTTCTTCTCAAGCCAGCCCCGCCTGGCCACGTCCACCCCATTGCGGTAAAGGCCGATTTCTTCCGTGCTGTGCGCGTCGGGATTAATTACTAACGTTACGCCAAGCGCCCGGGCGCGCTTGCAGTGGATCCAGTCTATGTCCAAACGGGCAGGATGAGCATTAATTTCCACCATCGTGCCATGCCTGGCCGCGGCTTGGAGAACGGCTTCGAGATCCACCGCATAGCCTTCGCGGCGCAGCAGCAAACGGCCTGTGGCGTGTCCCAGCATAGTCACATGCGGATTAGAAATGGCTCGAACAATGCGTGCGGTCATCTCTTCACGCGATTGTTTGAAATGACTATGCACGCTGGCTACGACGTAATCGAAGCTAGCCAACACCTCATCGTCAAAGTCCATGCGCCCATCGGCGAGAATATCGCACTCAATGCCCTTAAAGAGCTTGATGCCTTTCAGTTTCTTGTTCAAAGCGTCAATTTCTTGATGTTGTTTCTTAACGCGCTCAGGCGTCAGGCCGTTGGCAATCGTGAGGGACTGGGAATGATCGCCGAATCCGAAGTATTTGAAGCCCAGGTCGCGAGCCGCCCGGGCCATTTCCTCGAGCGAGTTGGCGCCATCGCTCCAGTTTGTGTGGCAGTGAAAGACACCCTGGATATCCTTGGACTGGACAAGCTGAGGCAGTTCATGTCTTGCGGCGGCATCCAGCTCGCCGGTGTTTTCGCGCAATTCCGGCTCGATGTAGTCCATTCCGAAGAAGCGATAGAACTCCACTTCGTTTTTGCAAGGCACCGTGCCTTTGGGTCCGGATAGCTCGTATTCGTTTAGCCTGTAGCCACGAGCCAGGGCCAGGCCCCGTAAGGCCACATTGTGCTCCTTGCTGCCCGTGAAATAATTGAGCGCAAACGGAAATGCTTTATCGGCGACGACGCGCAGGTCGGCATTCATTACGACCCGATCGCTCCCTAATCCACGAGCTAAGACAATACTCGACTTGGTTTCTCCGTGGCCAACGATGTGCTGAACGCCCTTTAGGGAAATGAACCGCTCCATGAGCGGTTTGGGATCATTCGAACTAATCAGGACGTCAATGTCCTTGATCGTCTCTTTCCGACGCCGCATGCTTCCGCAAAGCTCGATGCGCTGGATGCCGGGGCCTTTTTTCATCTCCTCAAGGATGAATTCGGCCAACAAAAGAGCCTGGTCCAGCCGAAATCGGCCGCTGCCTTCCTTGAGAAACCCGATGCCCTCGAGGATTTTCTTTTGCGTCTTAGCCCCAAAGCCTTTCAATTCCGCAACGCGGTCCTCCTCGCATGCCTTCTTGAGTTCTTCAACGCTCTTAATGCCAAGTTGATCATGCAAGACCTTGGCTTTTTTAGGTCCCAGGCCGGGTATGCGAAGCATGTCGAGCAGGCCAGGAGGAACCTTGGCGCGCAGGTCTTTGTAAAACGCCAAATGGCCCGTTTTTGCAAGGGTTGTTATTTTTTCTTGAAGCGTTTCGCCGATGCCGTGAATCTCACCGAGCTTGCCCACCGCAATAACCTCGCCAAGGTCGCCTTCCATTTGCCCGATGGCTCGCGCCGCATTCTTATAGGCCAGGCAGCGAAAGGAGTTTTCACCCTGCAATTCCAGCAAGGTGCCAATCTCGTCCAAGATGACGGCGACTTGTTCTTTGTCCATGGGTTCGTTGTCAGTTGTTCGTTGGCGTTTGTGATATTCCGAGGCCCGTTTTAGGTCCAAGGATACCATTCTGACAGCGCGTCTATCAAACTTTTGCCCAGCGCTCAGCCAAAAACGAGCCATCCGGCGCTGCAACGAACAACGAACAACCGACAACGAACAAATCACGCGGCTTCGCTGAATTCCACCTGGCGAGACGGATGCAGGAGTATTTCCAGCGCGGTCACTAGACGATCAGGACCACGGCCATCGATGAGTTGACGGCCGCAGCGCGACATCGCCTGGCGTTCGAGGTCGTCCGTCAAGAGATTTTGGACAGCCTGGCGAATGGTTTGGGCCGAAACATTGGCATGCCAACCCAGACATTGGGCCGCGCCTTCTTCCTCCAGGCGCTGGGCGGACGGCCAGTAAGTCTCGGCTTGAACGATGACAAGTTGCGGAATGCCGACACAGGCCAATTCGAGCGACCAGGTATTGCCCGCCGAGAGCGCGAAATGGCACCGGGTCAGACGCATCATGATTTCAGCCGGCTCCATGGCAATCTCCAGCCGGTCGGGACAAGTCTTCATCAAGGATTGCAACTGCGGCAAATCGGGATGATGGGATCGCACAATCACATCCACGCGAGCCACGCGCGGACAATTAAGAAGCAGCTTGGTTAAGGCAACAGACTGGTGATTGGGATCGTGATCGCCCAAGCTTACCATGGCGCGAAACGGCTGGGGCGGTTCCTGGGCGCGCACCGGTCTGACGCGGCGCACCTCAGGGCGAACAAGGGCATAGCGGTTGCCTAAGAGGATTTGCGCGTCGGCAACAAATTCGTAGCTTTCTTTTCCAGGGGCCAAGAGGGGATTAATGAGCAGGTGTGAAGGAAAGTGAATGTTGGCTGTATTGTCCATCGAGACGACCGTCGCGCCCGTGCGCCGCAGCTTTTCAAGATAATTCTCGGTTATGTCACTGGCATCGACTATCACGGCCGCCGGGCCAAGCCGGCGTATCTCCTGGACGGTCTCTTCTAAATCCTCATCAGAACCCGCGGGGCAATCGGCTTCGAGCCAATTGTTGCCGCCGCGCTTAATGTTCAAAGCCAGCGAGGCAGGGTCGAGCTGGGATAGAAAATACGTCGGGCGCCGCCGCCGCTGCAGGGCCGCCGCCAAGATCAAACACCGAGAAAGATGCTCCCAGCCGACGCGAGACGTACCATCGACCCGAAAGAGAATGGGATCGCGAGTCATGTTTTTCGGTTCCGTTCCGACAAGAGGGGGGAGTAAGGATTACCAGGCACGGACCGCGAACGGCAAAGGCCTCGTGGTGGAAAAACGTGGAGGTTGCCGGGATGAGCGCGAGGTGGAAATGAAAGCGGGTGTTTCCCGGGATGAGACGTCCGCCGGGCTATGGACGCCCGGGCAGCGGACTCCGCTAGATTCCGGAGCCGTCGGCCCTGGACTCCAAGCGCTGAGGAGTCGAATCATCCGTGCCTCTTCTTCCGTGGCCTTCCGTGGCCGTCGCCGACGGTTCCGACGTCGACGAGCGGGATCATACCCCAATTTGGCCGCGCGGAAAAAGAGCAATCCCTGGCGTGCTGCCTAAGGAAATCCACAAGGTAATTGGTCTGGCTTCATAATCGCGGCATCGATTAGGATCCGAGATTTAAGGCGCATGAAGCGCGGCAAGCCGCCAGCTTCTTATTTGACTTGCCGGCAAGGGCCAATGAGAATGGCTCTGTGTCAACCCCCCAACAAGGCTTCCATTTCTTTATTCAACCGGCAAATTCATGCCTGCCCCTAGATTGCGGTTCCGTTGTTCCTCGCGGACAACCAAGTCCGGCCTGCCACTACTCCTGTTGGTCGTGGGAACCCTTAGCCTGGCCCTCGGCCATTCCTTGCCGGACGACCCGACAGGCGATGAGCCCTCGTTTCTGGTGTTGCCTTATCTCCAATTGCCCACGACAACCGGCATGACCATCATGTGGGAAACCGACCGCCGCTTGCCGAGCCGAGTCGAATATGGACTGACCAAGGAGCTGGGCAGTGAAGAGGTGGTTGAAGGCCGGGCGAAGCTTCATGAACTAAGGCTAAAGGAGTTGATGCCGGGAACGACTTACTTCTACCGCGCCGTAAGCGGCGACCTAAAGTCGGACGTATACAGTTTCCGAACCGCGCCTCCCGCCGGCACCAAGCGTTGGCGGATGGCGCTCTATGGCGACTCACGAACAAATTCCGCAATCCATCGCAAAGTCGTCGAGCAGATCGCTAAAGCAAACGTCGACCTCATTGTGCACACCGGCGACATCGTTACCAACGGCCGCAATCATGAGAGTTGGCGTCGTGAGTTCTTCGAGCCGCTGGAACCGATCGCCCACTCAGTGCCCTGGGTGAGCACGATCGGCAACCACGAACGCGACTCGGAAAACTATTTCTCGTACATGGCGCTTCCCGGCAATGAGCACTATTTCGGACTCGATTACGCCAATGCCCATCTCGTATGCCTGGACAGCAACGCCTGGATTGCCAAGGGGCGGGATTCACAGCAGTACCATTGGGCGCAGGAACATTTTAAGCAAGAGCGCGACGCGACTTGGACCTTTGTCATCTTTCACCATCCCTTGTTCAGCGCCCATGCCACTCGGCCCATCAATGCCCTGCGCTGGGATTGGGCGCCTCTGCTAGTCGATCCCACGAGCCATATCGACGCCGTCCTTACGGGCCACGATCACTTTTATGCGCGCAACTATCGCATGGGATATGTTCGGGAAAAGCCGCAAGCCGGCGTTCTCTTTTTGACCAGCGCCGGCGGGGGGGCGAGCCTGTACCGCTCGGTCGCCCGGGACTATGTCGCCAAGGAGAAGTCGGCCCATCATTTCACCCTCTTTGATTTCGACGGAGATAAGGTGACCATTGTCGCGACAGACATTGCTGGCAAGGAAATTGACCACTATGTCCTTACCAAGGATCCGACCGAGCCTGAAGAGTTCTGTTCTTTCGAAATGGAGCAATTTCGGCATTTCCTTCGCCAGGCGTTGACCAGCGCCGAACCAATTCGCTTACTGAGAAACGATGTGACGGTAATCGATCAAGTCATAAAGACGCCGACCCGGTTCAGCGGCCCACTTAGTGGCCGGTTTATCTGGAAGCCTGCTAAGGGTTGGAAGCTGAAGCAGGAAGAGACGCCTTTCAAGATTGAACCTGGCCAGGCCTTGGAGATCCCGTTGCAAGCAGAGGTCGCCGCAGGGCCGGTTAACTCGAATCCCGCTCTGGCAATTGTTTTCGATGAGGGCAAGTTCCGCAATCGAACCGTTGAAGCCACGCCTTGGGTTCTGTCCGGGCCCGAGCAGTTAGAAGTGCACCGGGTGGACGCAGCCATCAAAGTGAACGGCAAACTGGATGAGTCCTGCTGGAAAGGCGCGGGCCAGTGTCTTCTGGGATTGCCGCCCAGGGGCGGCCGAGGCGATACGGTCTGGGCAGGAACGGATGATGAATGGTTCTATATCGCCTTCCGGCTTGATGACCCCGATTCCAAAGTCCTTACAAAAATGGCGGCCAAGGACGTGGAAGGCAGCCGGCTGCTGCTCTTCAATGAGCATGTGCGGATCCTATTGTCCGACGGTAAACGCTCGCGCACTTTCATTGTCTCCCCGGCAAACGTTCGCTATGCCAGCGATGACGACTTCGACGAATTAGCGGACTCGCGCTGGAAATCAGCCGTGGCCTCCGAGCGCGGAGCTTGGTGCGTCGAGGTCGCCATTGGGCGAAAACTCTTTGCCGACTGGTCCAAGGTCCGCATCAACTTCGCTCACCGCCGGCAGGAAGATAAAGATGCCACGGAGCTGTTGCTCAATCCTTCTTTCACTTTGGGCGCCGATCCGGACCGCATGCCGGACGCTAAGCCCGACGAGTCGTACAGCCGGCTAGTTCCTTTGAAGATGCCCCGGTAACCGGTCTCCTCGGCACGTTCCACGTGGAACGCGTCACTGCGGCCATGCGCATTATCCGTCCAATCGTCCAGGCCGTTCCACATGGAACAATCTGCGCGGAGCTTGCCCGGCTTAACCCTGGCTTGTTCGTCAGCTCGTCTCAATGTTAGAATCCCGTTCATCTCTGATGGACCGCGTTCTATAAGAAAAACGCAGGATGCAACCCCATGGAAAAGAAGAACCGCCTGGGAAGAGGCCTCGATGCCCTACTCAGCATGCCGGCCGAACCGGAGAATCAAAGCCAAATCCCTCTCCAGCAAATCGACCACAACCCTTATCAGCCGCGCCGCTCTTTTGATGAGGAAGAATTAGCGTCATTGAGCGATAGCATCAGGGCCCATGGCGTCCTGCAGCCGCTGGTCGTTCGCCGGGTGGACGGCCATTTCCAATTGATCGCCGGCGAGCGCCGCCTGCGGGCGGCACGGGCGGCCGGTTTGGATTCTGTACCCGTCCACGTTGTCGATTTCAATGATCAGCAAGTGCTGGAGGCGGCGCTTGTCGAAAACATTCAGCGCGCCGACCTCAACCCCATTGAAAAGGCCCAAGGCTTCAAGGAACACTTGGACCTCTTCGGATTAACCCACGAGCAATTGGCCGTGCGCCTGGGCCTGGCGCGCACGACCATTACCAATTTGGTGGGCTTGCTCGACCTGCCCGGCCAAGTGCAAGATGCCGTGCGTCGTCAGCAAGTAAGCACCGGGCATGCCAAGCTCCTCAAAGGCTTGGCGGATCCCGAGCGCCAGGTGCGCCTCTGCCATGAGATTATCGCGCGCGGCCTGTCGGTCCACGCCACCGAGTCACTGATTAAGCAACCCCTTAACCAGGAACCGCCGGCTTCAAATTCCAACGGGACTGAAAAGGAATCCATCGAAAAGACCGCTCACATCTTAGGAATCGAAGAGGAACTAAGGCAAAAGTTAGCGACGCGCGTCGAAATTCGTTTGCGCGCCGAGGACAAAGGCCAAATCATTCTCACGTTCAGTTCCAATGACGACTTCGAACGCCTGCTGGAGGCCCTGCGGAGGTAGAGGCGGGAGTGAGATCAGGAAGAAACTGAGATGCTGAGACAAGGAGACAAGAAGACAAGGAGACAGGGAGACAGCTCACGAAGACACAAAAATGCTGAGACAGGGAGACAAGGAGATAGGGAGACAAGGAGACAATCCAGGCTGAGGTCTCCTTGTCTCCTTGTCTCCTTGTCTCCCTGTCTCCTTGTCTCCCTGTCTCCCTGCCACCCACTCACAATTGCCGTCGCGCAGCGATTCCGCTAGGCTACACATGCCAATATCGGGGCGTAGCTCAGCCTGGCAGAGCGCTTGGTTTGGGACCAAGAAGTCGCAGGTTCGAATCCTGTCGCCCCGAATAACTTTCGTTTTCGTTTGGAAACGGCGACCGTGACTAAAAAAACAGCCGAGAATGGCCATAGCGATCTCGAACAAGCCATCGCCACGCTCATTAACAATCAAGCCGCGTTTGTCACGCAACTGGCCGAATCGGAGCGCCTGCGTTTGAAACTGGACCGGGAAAGCACGGAGCGGTTTGCTCGCATTGAAGGCCAGATGGCGGAAATCATCCGTGTCCTGAACGAGCACGGTCGAATCCTTGAACGCCTGCCGGAGGCCGTTCGCGAGAAGATCGGCTTCAAACCGTAATAATAAGCCGCGTCAAATCTCATCCTGATAGAGCGCTTAGATTCAGATCAAGAGGTCGGAGGATCGAAATCCTCTTGCCCCGACTAAAGACTCAGCTCAACAGACGTCTCAAGCACATCTCTTTTTGCACTGTGGAACGAGAGCGCCTCAAGGAGCGTCCTAGGCAGCCAAACAAAGGCGGCCAACGTGTTGGCCGCCTTGGTCCGACGTTGGCCGCCTTTGATCAATGACACTTAAAGCGACCGAAAGAGCGCAAGGCGGGGACGGTCACGCGACGCGGAGCGTCCAGGCTGGCGCCGACACGCGCAGTTGCTCGTACCGAGTTTGAACCCCACCACCCGCCCCGCTTACAATTTCTTTCTGTTGTGCCGTTTGCGTGCAAATTGCTGTGCAAACCACACACCTCTCTGGTTGCACAGAAATGACGCTTTTTGCACAGAAACGCCAATTATTGCACAGAAACGATCCTTGAAATGAAGATGCCCATGAACGCCCCTGCATCCATTCCTTCGTGCCAAGACTTCCAACTGTTTCGACCCGAGCAGCTCGCCGAGCGCGTGCCGGCGTCTGGCTCTGGCATAGCTATCTGGCGCCGACGCAACCAGCCGCCGCTGTCCCTCCGGCGGCATCGAAAACGAAACCTGCTCGCGCGACCGTATTTCCCCATGTTGCTGATGAATGAGCAGTCAGTCATTCAAGAGCTTTTGCGGGCCCACTATTATCCACGAGGTCTTATAACATAATCACCAGTTATTATGCACTAACTCTACCGTGATCTGGCCCGACGCGAGGATGATATGTTCGGTTTTTTCAAGAAGAAACGGGCTGACTCATTCAAGAAGGGCAAGCTGGGAACTGGCTCGCCCATCATCAGTGTGCTATTGCTGGAGGGAGAATCATTCCCTGTCGATGCTTTTCTGAAGGAAGCGGCAAGGAAGAAGATAGCGGGGAAATCCGTTTCAAACATCCAACGCGGCGATGGCGGGGTGTTCAGTTTCGATGTCGGCGATGAGTTTTTCGCGTTGGCCGTGATGCCAGTCCCGTATCCAGCGAATGACCTGGAAGGTCCCCTCGCCACCACTTGGATGTGGCCCCCCCGGCCGCCAATCGAAAACGTCAAGAAGCATCGATCGCACCTACTCATTACGATGACGGGGGGTGCTGCCGATCCCGTGCGGCGTCGGCTGATCTTAACTGCCGTTACGGCACTGGCTGCCAAGCAAACCGGCGTGATGGCTGTGTACTGGGGGGAGGCTGCCCTTATCCTGTCCCCGCCTGTCTTTGTTGACATGGCGGAGAAAATCATCTCGCCCGAAGCGCCGCCCCTTTATCTGTGGGTCGATCTCAGGGCGTGGCGGAATAAGGATGGCACTACGGGTTTGTTTACGACGGGCCTAGCATGCCTCGGGCACATGGAGATGGAAATCCCCAGCATCGACATGGAGCCTGGCGAGTTGCGGGAGTGGTTACTCAACATCATGTACTATTTGCTGGAGAATGGCCCCGTGCTCAAGCATGGGCAGACGATCGGAATGACAGCCGAACAGCAGATTCGTATCCAGCACTGCGCGTCCAGCTTCGGTCATCCCGGAAAAGTCATTCGTCTGGAGCCGTAGAAAGGCCAGGGCATAACCAACGGCTGAAACCGGCCGGGGCCACCATCCTGATTTTTCGGGCTTCAAGAGCATTGGAGGCGGCCCCGTCAGCGTAGCTGAGCGCTACGGATGGTCGCCAGCTGGTTCCTTATCGAGAACGCGCCGCAATCGGGCCTCCCAATCGCGTAACCCGATCAGAAAAGTTCTAACGGCGTCTAGTCGCCGCGACTATTCTTCGAGACAAGCCTTTCGGCGAGAACGTCGAAGGGCTTTGTCATTACAGGAACGAGATTTAACCGTGGAGAATGCTGGCGATTATTATTGGGGCTGCGGCACCGACGGGAGCGGGCAGAATAAGCTCGGTAAAGTCCTCATGGTGGTTCGGTCTATTGTTCGAGAGCGGGCCGAACCGGGCGCTGGTGCAGACCAGGCCGGCAAGTAGGCCGGGCCGCTTACGCCTCCGGCGTAATATCTGCCGCGATTTGCGTAAATCGCTCGTCCTTACGTTCCCTGTTCCCAGCCGGTCATGTACCGATGCTGCTCTTTGGTTAGTTGATCAATCGAGATGTTCATGGACGCGAGCTTGTGGAGCGCCACGAATTGCTCGATCTCAACAGGAACGGTGTGGACTTTGGGAGCGAGCTTGCCCTTGTTCTTAATGCAGTATTCCGTCGTCAGCGCCTGTGTGGCAAAGCTCATGTCCATGACGCTGGGCGGGTGGCCTTCCGCTGCGGCAAGGTTAACCAAGCGTCCTTCGCCCAGCACGTAGATGCGGCGGCCCGAGCGCAGCCGATATTCATCCACCTGCGGCCGTACGCCTGCCGTCACCTCTTCCGCTTCCTCCTTGAGCGCCGGCAATTCCAGCTCGACGTCAAAATGACCGCTATTGGCCAACAAGGCGCCGTCTTTCATGCGCAGGAAATGTTCGCGGCGGAGGATGCCGGCGTTCCCGGTGACGGTTATGAAAATGTCGCCGATTGGCGCCGCGTCCGCGATGGGCATGACGCGGAAACCATCCATGGCGGCTTCCAGGGCCCGGATCGGATCGACTTCGGTAACGATGACATTGCTGCCCAGGCCGCGTGCCCGCTGGGCCACGCCCTTGCCGCACCATCCATAGCCGCAAACAACGACGGAGCGACCGGCCAACAGGACATTGCTGGCGCGAATGACGCCGTCAATCGTGCTCTGTCCGGTGCCATAGCGATTATCAAAGAGATGTTTCGTCTGAGCGTCATTTACGGCGATGACCGGGAATTTCAAGACGCCGTCGCGCTCCATCGCCCGCAACCGGTTGACGCCGGTCGTCGTCTCCTCCATGCTGCCGATGATCTTCTTGATAAGCTCGTGCCGTTTGGCCGGAGACATTTTTTGTGCCCACGCCCGGACCTGGGCGTGCACGTCGTCAAGACGGTCCAGAGCGACAAAGACGAGCGACGAAACCAGGTCGGCGCCGTCGTCCATGGTAACGTGCGGCTCAAACTCCAGAGCGCTGACCATGTGTTTGTAATAGACATCATTGTTTTCGCCGCGAATGGCATAGACCGAGATGCCGAAGTCGTGGACCAAGCTGGCGCTGACATCGTCTTGCGTGCTCAAGGGGTTAGAGGCGACGAGGACGACCTCGGCGCCGCCGGCCTGAAGCGTGCGGGCCAGATTGGCGGTCTCGCTGGTGACGTGCAGGCAAGCGGACAGGCGCATGCCCTTTAAGGGTTTTTCCTTGGCGAAGCGCTCGCGAATACGCGCCAGCACGGGCATATCGCGGTCCGCCCACAGGATGCGTTTTTTGCCCTGGGGGGCGAGCTTGGGGTCCTTGATATCAGAGGCGACTTGAGTTGCTGCGGTCATCATTACTCCGTGTTAACCAGTTTCGATTTGCCAAGGCGCGTCTGCTGGACAACTCCCGGTGCTCACGCAACCGGGCTCGCCATTCGTTCTACCGGGCTCGCCATTCGTTTTAGGGCGCTACCCCATGGGGTTTGCCTGAGGAGATCGTTATATGGATCGGACTCGTTCGATAAAGCGGGCGATCTTCCCGTGGTCTTTAATTCCTGGCCGGCTTTCGACCCCGGTGGCAACGTCCACTGCGTAAGGCTGGACGATGCGAATGGCCTCGACCACGTTGTCCGCAGTCAATCCGCCAGCCAGAATAACGGGCAGACCGGGGCGGTAATCCGAGAGCAGTCCCCAGGGAGCGATGTGGCCGGTTCCTCCAAATTGAACCGGGTCGTAGGCGTCGAACATAAGCGCATCAGGGACCATTTCACGCTGCCGGCACGCATCAAGATAACTATCGATACGGTCGAGGTCGCTGCGGTCTCTGACAGAGAAGGCCGAAATTAAGCGAAAGGGATGTGAACTCCCGGGCGCCTGACTGGTTCCGTGCCATTGAATTATGCTAAGACGGCCTAATTGGTTCCCCTTGCCCACCATATCCGATAGAGGTTCGTTCACAAATACCCCGGCTACGGCCAAGAACGGCGGCAATTCTCGCAAAATTGCCTGCGCCTTTGCCAGGTCAATATAGCGGGGCGAAGCAGGAAAAAAGTTAAGGCCGATCGCGTCGGCGCCTAATCGAGCCGCCGCTAAACCGTCGGCTGCATTGGTTATTCCGCAGATTTTGATTCGCACTTGCGCCATAGTTGGCAATCTACCGGCCTTTGGCGGATCGTCAAGCCGCATGGGCGCTTAGGGATTTAGCGGCCCGTTGGTTTCTGCATACTGGAGGCAAACCATTGTGCCGAAACGATTGTTGCCTTGATTACCTCCCCTTGCTCTCTTACGATGGTTTCAGCCTTTCCTAAAGGAAATAAAACAAGTGAAAGTTGGAAAAACCAACGCGTTGAAACGTCTAGTTGAAATCGAAGATCGTTTTGTCGATCTCTGGCGAACCATGAGTTCGCTATGGGGCGTCAGCCCTACCATGGCGCAAATCCATGGGCTTCTCTTTATCACCGGCGAAGCCTTGTCGATGGATGACATTATGCTGCGCCTAGCGATTTCACGCGGCAATGTCAGCATGAACTTAAGTAAACTGGTGGAGTGGGGTTTGGTCCGGCGCGTCCATCGGCGTGGCGATCGGCGTGAGTACTTCGAATCGCTGCACGACATCTGGGAAATGTTCACGCTGGTAGCCGCTCAACGAAAACGCCGCGAGATCGATCCCATCGTAAACACCTTGAGGCGCTGCCGCGAGGAATTGGAGGATGACAGCTTGGGCGCTAAAGCCAAGGACTGCCTAAGCCGAATGGACGATCTTTATGCCTTTCTCACGCTCGTAGACAGCCTGGCTCAGCGATTCTTCGAAAGCCACCGAAGCCTCCGTGCCGCAGTGGACCTCCTTTCCGGAGAGTCTTAAGTGCGGACCGGCATCACAAGAGGTCTGGTCAACGGGGCTTCGGCCTGCTAAAAATGCTTTTTCCTTGGAAACATCAAGTCGGAGTGAGCAATGTACGCTGTGTTTACCGATGGGTCGCGGCAATACCGGGTTAGTGAAGGGGATCGCGTGCGTGTAGACTATCGCAACGCGGAACCGGGCGCTCGAGTGGCGTTTGAGCAAGTGCTGCTCTACCAAAATGGCGAGGATGTCCGTATCGGGCAACCTTTGCTTGCAGGTATGCGGGTCTTGACCGAGGTAATCGACCATCCCACCGAAAAGCTGTACATCGGGCATTTCCGGCGGCGCAAGAATTATCGCCGTTTGAAAGGGCATCGTCAGCCTTATACCGAAGTTCAGGTTAGGAATATCCTCCTTCCTGGAATGGAACCGCCTGCCGCTACGGCAGAAACGTCCAATCCTGGCACTCCCGCGAGCTAGCTTGGTTGTTAAGCGGCTTCCGATACCAGCGGAGACTCTATAACTGCTCTCCGCCCATTTCTTTCAGATACCCTATTCTTTGAGATTCGTCGCCGTGCGGCTCCCTTGATCCGCTTGTGCTCTTGCGGGTATAACACGATACCTGAGCACGGCCTTTGCCTATCTCGGCCAGGGACCGACGCGAAGCATAATCTGCATTCAGATTTTGGGCAGGGAGGCCCGGCCATGCACAATCGATTGGTCTGGATGACCGTATTCCTGGTCGTTGCCGTTGGCGCTCTAGCGACATGGTCTCTGACCCAGGGTCAGGTCGCTTCTCCACGCAAAAATGCGCCGGGCAACACAAGACTAGGACAGACCGACTTTCCCGCAGCTTCAGGCGCCGATGAATCGCCCGATGGAGGCAGCGCCCCTATTCCGCTCATCCCCGCCAAGGATAAGAAAGAAAAGTCAAACGAAGCCACGGCCACATCGCCATTGCGCGAGCAGATTTTACTAAGCGCCCGACGCGGCGGCGATTGGCTGTTTCGGATGAACGCCGTCGATGGCCAGTTCTTGCCGGGGTACAACCCCGCTCTCAATACCGATCTCGACGGCAATCATTTTATGCATCAAGCGGGTGCGGTTTTCGCCTTGGCGCGGGCCGCGCATCTGACGGGCGAAGATCGCTATGCCGCGCGAGCGACCCAGGCGGTTGTGTTGCTCCTGAGCGAAACCAAGGTCGATGATAAGGATTCAAGAGTGCGGTATACGAGCTTGCCCTCCGCTCTCCTGAATCGGCTCGGGGCAGCCGGAATCCTGGTGCTGGCCATCAATGCGTTGCCTGCCCCTCAGAAAGACCTTCTGGAACAATCCGAACAGTTGTGCAGCTTTATCCGCCGCCAGGCACGGTCAAACGGCTCCTTGTTTTGTCTGGACGGACAAGACGAGGCGCCGTCCACCGGGAAACAAGGCGAGGCCGAAGCCTATGCAGCTGCGGTTGCGCTTTATGGCCTTGCCCTTAGCCAGCATCATAATCCGGCGGCGTGGAAAACAGATGTCCTGCGGCGAGGGTGCGCTTTCTATACATCGACCTGGAAGAAACAAAGGAACTTGTTGTATGCCTCTTATCTAGTGGCAGCTTTTACGGAAGCTTACTTGCAGACCAAGGAAAAACTGTTCGCCCATGCCGTTGTCGAGATTGACGATTGGTTGTGTGGACTTCAATTCGATCATCTCGATCCGCGCCATCCTGATTGGTGGGGCGGCTTCATGGGTTTTCAGGACGGTAAGATAGTCGAACAAGCGCCCGATATTACGACAGCATCCATCGCCGAGTGCCTCGAAGAAGGTTGCCGGGTCGCTCACCAGATGGGGGATCCCAAGCGCGCCGACCGCTATACGGCCTCTGCGGAACTTGCCCTGCAATTCGTAATGCGTCTGCAATACACACAAAGCAATACGCGCCATTTCGCCGACTGGTATCGCACGAAGTTGATTGGAGGCTTTCATGCTTCCCAGCAGGACGGCAACCTTCGCATTGATTACGCCCAGCATGCCGTCAGCGCCATGGCGCGGTATGCGAGGGGCTTTGAAAGAAGCGAGTAGACGCGTCGCCTAGTCGAGGGGAGCCTTTCGCGGGTTTCATCTTGCTGGCCGAAGGACAAAAAGGGCGATATACTGCCTATCTAATGCAAAGGCGACTCCCGTAGACGCATTAATATAGTGACGTGGTAGGCAGCCTCTTCTTGCGTCAATAAGCGCCCTGGCGTCGGTAGATCCATGAGCGACGAACGACCTCCGCAGCCGCGTCCTCGCTGTCGCAGTCTCACCGGCGTGCGCATCATCGGCACCGGCAGCTACGTCCCCGACGCCGTCGTCACCAACGATCACCTTCATCACCGGCTGGGTTTCGATTCGGACTGGATCGTCAAGCGCACCGGCATCATGGAGCGCCGCCATGCCCTGGCGCATCAAGCCACGAGCGACCTCTGCCACGAAGCCGCTAAGCGTTGCCTTGAAACCGCACGGGTCAATCCCAAGGACATCGATCTGCTTATTTTGGCGACGTTCACGCCGGACATGGCCTTTCCTTCGACGGCCTGCCTGGTCCAAGACCGGCTCAAGCTGAATTGCCCGGCCATCGAAGTCGAAGCGGCCTGTGCCGGTTTCATGTACGCTTTAATTACCGGCGCGGCCTATATTGTCTCGGGCGCCAGCGATCTGGCCTTGATCATTGGCGGCGATTGCAACTCCCGCGTTATCAACCCCGATGATATCAAGACGTACCCGCTGTTCGGCGACGGGGCCGGCGCCGTTCTTTTGACACGCGGCCGGCCCGATCAGGGGCTGGTCAGCTACAGCATGGGCGCCGACGGCAGCGGCGGCGATTTACTGAGTCGCCCGGCAACAGGCAGCCGCTTGCCGGCCACGCCGGAAATCCTGGAAAAGGGGCTCCAGTACATGCACATGGACGGCCGAGCCGTTTTCCGATGGGCGGTGGCCATTCTATGCGACACCGTTCAAGATGTTCTCAAAGCGGCCGGCCTAACTTCCGATCAGATTGACCTCTTCCTTCCTCATCAGGCCAACATTCGCATCGTCAATGCCGCCCTGGACGTCCTTCACATCCCGCGCAGCCGGGTTTTTAACAACTTGGATCGCTACGGCAACACCTCCGCCGGCTCTGTGCCTTTGGCCCTCGACGAAGCAGTGGCCGAAGGGCGCGTTAAGCCTGACAACCTCATCATCCTGAGCGGTTTTGGCGCTGGATTGACGTGGGGAACGGCGGTCTTTCGGTGGTAAGCGGTGAATAGATGGCGGGTCGAGCGGCAAGAGAGACTCTTCGATTCCTAAGAGCAGCTTTTCACCGGTACGAAGAAGCTGAATTCCTACTTAATATGAGTGCCTATACGACCGCGGCAGTCTATCTGAGCGGTTATGCCGTTGAATGTATTCTCAAAGCCTTGATACTATCCAATGAGCCGTTATCGAAAAACCAAGGCACGATGAATTCCTTTCGCGGCGCCAGGGCCCATGACTTTGATTGGCTGAAACGGCAGCTTTATCGAAGGCATTGTATTCTCCCTGCCGCCATCGCGCCGCAACTGGCGAAGGCAACATGGTGGGAAACGGAGTTGCGCTATGACCCTGGTGCGATTAAAGAAAAGAAGCGGAAGATTTTCTGAATGCGACAAAGCAGATTCTTGGTTGGGCCAAAGGGAGGCTATAAGATGATCGCAAGGAAAAAAAGGAGGATAAATCAGTCCGCGAAATTCGCAACCTTCTCGAGCGAAACTATTTGGCCGATCATCCCGACGCAAAGGTCGATGTTTACAGATACAATCCTGCTTCTATTCGCATTCGGGTGATTGACCCTGCATTTTCAGACCTTAAGCTCACTGAGCGTGACTCCCAACTCTGGGCGATTTTAGACCAATTGCCCGAAGACACTCTGACGCAAATAAACCTCTTACTATGTCTCAGCCCAAAGGAGCTTGCCAGGTCGATGATGAATGCGGAATTTGAGGACCCTACTCCTTCCCCGTTCTAGGCATGCCAATCTTTCTCGGTCTTCCCAATAAAAGACCTAGCTAAATCCCTATCGAACCCCATCGGACCTTTCGGTGTCAGGGATGTACCTCCCAACCGAGTGACGCGTTACCATGGACGGCATGTTTGAAACTTTCGATCACACGGCGGACCTTGGTCTGCGTATTCGCGCGGGTGATTTGAATACTTTGTTCAGCGAAGCGGCCCGGGCCCTGACAGCCGTCATGGTGGATAATCCCGAGTCAATCGAACCACGACAAAAGCTCGAAATCCAGGTAGCGGCTGACGATTTGGAGTTTCTTCTATTCGATTGGTTGCGGGAATTGCTTTATCGCTTTGATGCGGAACATTTATTGCTTGTGAAGTTCGAAGTGCATGTCGCCGGCCTCGCATTGTCGGCCGGCGTTTGGGGGGAACCGCTAGACCGAGGCCGCCATGTCCTGGCTCATGAAGTGAAAGCGATCACTTATCATGGGCTGCTCGTGGAACAAGTCGCTGACGGTTGGCTGGCCGAAGTCATTGTTGATATATGATGGTCCCCGGCCGGCTTGTTGACCGGCTCCGAAGAGGATAGACCATGGCTAAAGATTCCTACCACGGCCCGCTCGAACAGGTCGATGAATGTTGCTATCGCATTCCACGCAGTTATAAGCAAGGCATGCGCGTCGATGGTCTGATTTTCTGCGATGAGCGCTTGTTGCCCGCCATCCAAAAAGACCAGGCGCCGGAGCAAGTCGCCAACGTCGCCTTTCTCCCAGGCATTCAGCACGCCAGCCTTGCCATGCCCGATATTCACTGGGGCTACGGGTTCTGCATTGGCGGCGTCTGCGCTACCGACCCGGAGGAAGGCGGCGTCATTTCCCCGGGGGGTGTTGGATATGACATCAATTGCGGCGTCCGCCTGATGCGGACCAACCTTTTTTATCGCGACGTCAAAGCTCATCTGCGTCCGTTAATCGAGGCTTTATTTCGAAGTGTGCCAACCGGCGTGGGCCGCTCGGGAAAATATAAGTTTGACCGAAAGGAACTGGACCATGTTCTCGCGGACGGCTCGCGCTTTTTGATCAAGCGCGGCCTTGCGACACAGAATGATATTCACTTCACCGAGGCCGAAGGACAGTTGGAAGGCGCGGATCCCGACTCGGTAAGCGATCGCGCCAAGAGCCGCGGCGCGGAACAATGTGGAACTCTTGGCTCAGGCAATCACTTTCTGGAAGTTCAAATCGTCGATCACGTTTTTGACGAGCAGACGGCTTCCACCATGGGCCTCGAGAAGGACATGGTGTGCGTGATGATCCACAGCGGCTCGCGCGGTTTGGGATATCAAGTTTGCGATGACGCTCTGGCGCTCCTGCGCAAGGCGCCGGAAAAATATGGCATTGAATTACCCGACCGCCAACTGGCGTGCGCGCCTGTCAACAGTCCCGAGGGACAGAAATACATCGGCGCCATGCGGGCCGCGGCCAATTTTGCCTGGTGCAATCGCCAGTTGCTCATGCATCAGGCTCGGGAAGTGTTCGCCGGGCTATTTGGCCGTTCATGGCAAGAACTACAGATGAACCTGATTTACGATGTGTGCCATAACATCGCCAAGTTCGAGGAACACACGATCGACAAAAAACGCAAAAAAGTTTGGGTCCATCGCAAAGGAGCGACGCGCGCGTTTCCGCCCGACCATCCGGAGATCCCCGATCTCTATCGCAAAATTGGCCAGCCGGTAATCATTCCCGGCGATATGGGTACGGCCAGTTGGGTGCTTGTCGGCCAGGCAGGCAGCATGGCACGCACGTTCGGCACAACGTGCCATGGCGCCGGCCGAGCGATGAGCCGCACCGCGGCCGTCAAGGAAGCCGCCGGTCGGCGAATCGATAAGGAACTGGAAGCACGAGGGGTTATCGCCCGCGCCCAAAGCCATCGCGGCTTAGCCGAGGAGCAACCGAAGGCTTACAAAAATGTTGATGAGGTTGTGTCGGTCGTTGATCGCGCCGGACTGTCGCGCAAGGTAGCACGCATGCGCCCGATTGGAGTGATCAAGGGTTAGCGGCCGCTCAAAGTCGTGTTCAAAAGCGGCGAATTAACAATCCTGGTGCGATTTGACTGTTGCCACTAAGGAGACCGTGCCCCGGCGAGTGCTTGACTGGGCGGCCGTTTGCGAAACAGAATGGCGTTTCCTGAAGAGGCCGTTTCTTCCCACCCGTTCGACTCGCGCACCTGCGGCAGCAAATCGGCATTGAATCCCGAAGAATCCAAGATGAGATAATCAACCCCGTAGCGATCGAGGATCCTTTCCCAGTCGGCGCGGCCGCGCGTGATCGCCGAAAAGTCTTGCCAGACGTTATCGGGAAAGATCTCGATGCGCCCGTCCATGAAGATTTTGTATCGAGGAGCTAGCGACCAGCCCAGATACTCGCCCCATTCGAAACGGCTGAAAATTCTTCCCCGCCCTTCGTCATGTCTTAGCTTGGATGCCAAAACGTACAGATCATCTTCCGTTCGCTTGTTTCGACCGAGCCAGTTCAAGACGGGATTGTAGTTTTCAAGGGCCGGCACGCAGGAGAAGGCCACAATTCCCAATACAAGGACGGTAATTGCCGCGCTGCGGCAGGGACCTTCCGGCTTTTCAGCAAACGTAAAGTAGCCCCGTACGTTGTCCATAATGAGCCCAGCCGCAATGGGCGCCATGATAAGCAGCCACCAAGCGACCATACGAATGGAACCACAGGAAAGCGGCAAGAAACAAAGGACCAAGCAAGTTTCGGTTGCTCTCGGTCGGCGACCTGGCAGCGCGAAGAGCAGCAAAACCAATAGGACTGATGCCACCCAGACTTTTCCGGCAAAGAGTTGCAATCCGGGCGGCAGCCATTCATCAATTCGCCGCGCGTTGGCTACTGACGAGGTCACTCCGACATACTCGTAGACCCGCCACCCATAGGGATTAATTAGGGTTGCGGCTATGCAGGCCAGCAGACAAAGGGCAAAGCACCAGATCTTTCCGTTGCACCAAAAGTTCTTTCCTTCAACTCGCCAACTATCCCAGAATGCGGCCAGCACATAGCTGCCAACCAAGACTAGCCCAATGGGAAATCCCCCATGCATATTGGCCCAGACTGCCATCAATAGCGGCGGCAAGACCAACAACGAACGGCGGCGCTGCGCGAATTCGAGAATGGTGTAGATCAGGACAAAAAGCAAAAGCGAAAAAGTCTGGGGCCGAATGATCAACAACTGCCACAAGCCCAGAAAGGCGAAAATCCCCATACCCGCGGAAACGATAAACGATCGCGACGACCGGAGAGAAAGCCCGACCACGACTGCCATGACGAGCGCCAAAACAATTGAGTTAACCAGTTGGACCAAAGGCAATCCGCCCTCCCCAAAGACATAGTGATAGATAAGCTGTGTAAACCAGTTGGCATCCTGAAACGAAGCGCCGGCGACGGTGTAAGTAAATAAGTCCTCATTGACAAGCCGGCCTTGCTCGGCCATCGCTTGGCCACGAGCCAGGTGATGCCAGAAGTCGGTTTGATAATTGCGGTCTACTGAGGTGGCGATGAAGACCAGAAGGGGCGCGAACAAAAAGCGCACCCAATTATTAGTCGGCAACCAGGTGGAGAATTTGGCGACCATAGTCAACGGCAAAGCGGCGTCCAAGAAAATGAAGCTCTTGCCTAACTATAGGTCGCATTTGCCGATGCTGCTGTGCTTTGGCCTAGTGGAGATGTTCTTCCCGGAGACGGCGGAATGCGTGCAAGCCCGGGCGTGCTTTGCCCTCGGCATCAACAAGCCCGCAATTAGGAAAGAGATGAGTTTCGGCGTCGGTGTCATGAATCCAATGAACCGCCTGAACGCTCGGCTTGCACATTGCCAGGCTTCCGAATGTCTCAATCCAGGAGTTTTGAATTTCGGGCGTGAACCCGGCCTTCCAACGTCCCGCTCCCGTTCGAATTTCCGGATCGCCGGCGGGGTCGTGGGCGCGCGACGCCGGGTAGCCGAGGGTGGCTCTTAACGGCACTCCCAGGAGGGCGTAAAGATCGATTAGCCTTGACAACTCAAGAACATCGCGACAATAGCTGCCTCGGGGAGTAACGCCCATGACTACTTCCACGTCCAAGGCAGCCAAATTCAACCCGGACCGCACCAGCGTATCCGCAAACATAAACGGCGAGTGCGTGCGATCCTCGAGAGCCATGTATTCGCCCCAGGGCTGGGCTATCCCCAAGATGAGCCCAAGGGCCGGATCCACTTGGCGGGCGGCTTCGGTCAAACGCACAGTCAGCCAAAGCAATTCGTCCTCACCTAAAGACAACAGCGCAGCACAATTGCTGGCCGCGGTCAGTTGCCAACTCCGGACACGGCCTCGATACCGCTTCACAGCCGTTTCGACAAAGCCGCACATGAAGCCGGCCAAGCCTGCCAAATCCCGTTCATAGAGCCACAGCCAGGACGGTAAGCGCGAGGCAGCAAAATCGACGAGAGGACCTACCGTGATATTAAGTTGTTGGTCTTCGGCCCACTTAATGAGGTCGTCCAAGATCTCCCAACGCATGTTCCCCGATTCCGGTTCTAGATCGCTCCAGGGCACCGCCAGGCAAGCGCTGTTGAACGCACCCGTAAAAGCCGCCGTGCGCGGTCCATTAGGAAGCGCTCGGCTGAGCCGGCAACCCAGCAAAGTGTCCAGACGCGCCTGCCGCTGACTGCGGATTTGGAAGACCTGATCGGTGTAAAGCCGGACCAGTTCATCCGAAGCTTGGTAAGCGAGCTTTAAAGTTGCCTGGGCTTGGCCAGCCGCTTCATCAAAGGAGCCGGAAGTGACGGCCTGGCCGAAGGTCAAGGAGCACTGGTGGATCATCTGGGAAAGGGGAGGCGGAACCTGAAGTCCGCCGGCACGCCAGTCCGCCTCTTGGCCGCGCAATTGATTAACTTTACCTCGGGCTAGTTCAACGGGCAACCAGTAGGGTTCGGGCCTTTCCATCAGCGTGGCGGTCGCGCCCATCAACCAGCCGGCGTTTTCGACTTCCCAACAGGCAACCAAATAGCCGCTTTCATCGACATTGCGGCGGACCACCAACCGCCCGTCTTCAAGCTGCACGTCAGTCGGCCACGGCATATTGTCCGGGCCGCCGGCTACACAGGCGCGGGCCAACTCTCCGACGGCCTCAGCCGATAAGCCCTTCGGAATCTGGAATACCATCGTGCCCATGTATCGAGCCTGTTTCCCGGGATGCCAGATAAGCTCCCTGAACCATCCGGGCAATGAGATGATTATAACCTAGCCCATTATAACGGCTTCTGAGGCATGCACACTTCTATATGCTTTGGCTTGCGTGCCTTACGCGCACGCTTCTCTGTTTTTTCTGCGGGCGCTCTTGCGACGGACTTAGTCTCCGTGCACTGCTCGACAGAACATTTGGATCTAGTCTACTACCATAGCCAGTTTCGTTTCATTTCGTTTCACCGACACACCCGGTTTGACGTAAGTCCTTGGCACTAAACAAGTGAACGAAATGAAACGTATTTTATGGGGCAACGCGTGGAACGAAATGGCTCTGGAAACAAGATGATTAATATGCTGGTCTGTAAACGGTTATAAGGAACGCTCATCTACCATAGGGAACGCAATCCGAGTACCCACTATGCCTGGAACTGGCCAGCACACCGTCCCGCGTAATCAGTTCAATTGACAGAATCGACACAAACTGCCGAGTCGTCAAGCGCGACAATGCTAATGCCGTATTTATCCGCCAGCGCCACGGTCTGGGCCTGATCGAGCACGATCGTCTTTCCCGCTTCAATGGCCAGGACACGAGCCCGGGCTTTGTGCATAGTTTCGACAGTCAAGCAGCCAATTGTCGGCACATCGAAGCGCATATCCTGGTGAGGTTTGGCAACCTTAACGACGACAAACTCGCCTCGCGGGCAGAATTCGCTGGCGCGAGAAATAGCTCGGTCCGTCCCCTCGATTGCCTCAACCGCCAGCACGGCCTTTTCTTTGACGGCTACGCTTTGGCCGATGTCCAGCCGCCCCATTTCACGAGCAAGGCTCCAACCAAAGGCAATGTCTTTCTCTTCGCGGACGGTAGGTTTTCGGCGGGTTAACAAGCCCCTGGACACGAGCAACTCGGGGCACAATTCGAGAGCGGATTCAAAGCGCATGCCATCTTTCGCGAACTCGTCGATGACGTTGAGAAGGATAGAATCGTCGCGATTGTCAATCCGACGTCGGTTGAACCAAACACGAAAGCCTCGCAAGTCGGGCATGAGAGTAAACACCCTCCAGGGAGCATTCATGATCGCAAACTTCATCACCTTGCCTGCCATCACAATTTGCTCAACGCCTTCGCGCTTAAAAAGTCGAATCATGCGGCCCAACTGAGCGACGCCGCACCAGTGGAAGCGACTAACGAGCTTGGCCAACTTTGGGTCCGCCGCACCGCGCAGGCCCACACATAGCACGGGCCGGCCCAGTGACCGCGCTTTCTCTGCGAACACGAGGGGGAATCGTCCCCACCCCGCCAGTAATCCAATTGGAGCGCTCACGAATCTGCCACTTCCTCGGCCGGGATTGAGGTTAATCAACTTTATTGTCTTCTAAGCCCATTGATTGTTTGAGGCGTTTCACGTCCCGGATCAGATCCGGCAGCTTTTCAAGGCATACGAATATCCGCTTTTGGACCCGTTCCGAAGTGGCTGGGGCGCCAAGCACACGCTCGCCGGAGGCAACGTCGCGGAACACCCCGGATTTGGAGCCGACGACGACCCCGTCGCCAACGCGCACATGATCCGCCAGCCCGGCCTGGCCGGCCACGATGACATAATCTCCTGTTCGGGCCGAACCCGCGACGCCGACTTGGCTAACCAGCATATTGTGCCGGCCGATGTGGCAATTGTGGGCGATCTGGACGAGGTTGTCGATTTTGGTTCCGGCGCCGATGCGCGTCGCTTCAAAAGTGCCTCGATCGATCGTCGTGCCCGCGCCGATTTCAACATCCGATTCGATTTCGACATACCCCAACTGTGCCACTTTGACGTGCCTGCCATCCTTAAGACGATAACCGAAGCCATCGGCGCCGATCACCGCGTTGGCGTGAATCGTTACCCGATCGCCCAAAATAGTCCTTTCATACAGGACCACATGAGGATAGAGCGTTACGTCGTCGCCAACTCTACATTTGGCGGAGATGCTAACGCCGGAGCTTATCCGGCAACGAGCGCCGATAACGACTTCGGGGCCAATGCAGGCGAACGCCTGAACCGTGGCATCGGGGCTGATTCGGGCAGTCGAGCTCACGCAGGCCCGCGGGTCTATTCCCGGCGCCGCGTCAGGGAATGGTTCTTGAAAAGCTCGTGCTATTTGAACAAACGCGGACAAGGGATCGGCTACGCGGATAACGGTTAGCCCATTGGTTTTTAGGTGTTCCGGAACTACGGCTGCGGAGGCTTGGGAAGTTTTCAACTGGGGCGCATGCCGATCGTCTTCCACAAACGTTATTTCGCCTGCCCTGGCTTCTTCCAGCGAGTGCGCGCCGGTAATAATTTGTTGTGGATTGCCGTGCAGCTTTCCTTGGACCAACTCCGCTAGGTGCTGGACCGTGAAATCCATGCCCGGACGTCCTTTCTCTTCCGTGATAAACGACCGGCTAAGCGGCCTACGGTCCGCTCGCTCGGGTCTAGATAGTATGCCAGGCAAGAAAACCAGACAATGCGAGTTGCGATCGCTCAATGGGGTCTTGAAACCTTAGGCTGACCAGGGAACTCGGCTTGACGGGACAATCTGGGCAGCTATCGTCCATGTGTCGCGCGCCTGCCAAACCGAAGGTGCAGGAACAAGACGCGCTGTTTTCATGGCAGCATTCCGCCGAAAATCCCTCTCCAAGGCATTCCATCAGGTTTTGAGGTAAATCCACCCATGTACGACTGGAAACGAATAGCTGCCGCCGGCGGCTTGGCCGCCTTATTGTTTGCACCGGCAATAGTATCGGCCGCGCCCAAAGCGAGCCCCATGGATCTCATCAAGACAATCAAGGAAATCGGCCCGGAAGGAAATGGCAATTCCGAGGCCGGCAAAGCCTGGCGCGCGCTCGTCGAAAGTGGCCCGGATGCCTTGCCAACAATTCTCGCGGCCTTCAAAGGCGCTGACGATCGCAAGATCAACTGGCTGCAAACCGCGGTGGACGCCATTGCAGAAAAGGAGTTGGCGGCGGGCCGCTCTTTACCCGCCGAAAAACTGGAATCCTTTGTCCGGGACACCAAGCATTCCGGACGAGGGCGCAAAGCGGCTTTTGATTTACTGGTCAGAGTGGATCCTAAGTCGCCGGAGCGGTTGTTGCCGGGATTTCTTGACGACCCCGGTCTTGAAATGCGCCGCGAGGCCGTGGCGCACGCTTTGGCGGATGGCGCTCGCCTGGTGGAAAAGAAAGACAACGATGCGGCTGTGGCCGCCTATCGGAAACTGCTTGCTTCCGCGCGCGATGAAGACCAGGTGGAAGAGATCGCCAAGCGGCTCAAGAAACTTAATGTGGAAGTTGATTTGGCAGCTCATTTCGGCTTCATCCGGGACTGGGCTTTAGTCGCGCCCTTCGATAATGTCGGCGGCATCGGTTTCAAGACCGCCTTTCCGCCGGAAAAATCGGTCGATCTTAACGCCGTCTACAAAGGCAAGAAGGACGCCGATATCTCCTGGATTGCTCATTCGACGAAGGACCCCCACGGCTTAGTGGACTTGAATAAGGCCCTCGGCAAGTTTAAAGGGGCGACCGCTTATGCCTTTGCCACTGTGGAGTCGCCGGAAGAAAGATCTGTGGAAATACGCGCCGGTTGCATCACCGCTCTTAAGATTTTCCTCAACGGCCAAGAGATCTTCGCCCGCGAAGAATACCACCACGGCATGGAAATCGACCAGCATGTCGGCCGAGGCAAGTTGAAAGCCGGCCGCAATGAAATTCTCATCAAAGTCTGCCAAAACGAGCAGACCGAACCGTTTGCTCAGGTGTGGCAGTATCAAGTCAGGGTATGTGACAATTTGGGTGGCGCTGTCCCAGTCAAAGTGGTACGACCCCAGATCAAAGAAGAGCGAAAGCCGACGGAAGGGAAGGTGAACCCATGAAGCAGGAAAAAAACGCCATCAATTTGCTGGCGCGGAACGAGGGTCCAATTACCCGTTGCCTAGCGCTCGCCGTTCGTGACTTAAGTTGGATCCCGTTAGCAATAACGGTAGTGTGTGCATGCGCTCTCTCCAACAACTCGTCATTGGCTGCCGATTGGACACAGTTTCGGGGCCTCAACGGCGCAGGCGTTTCGCCGGAAACCGGCTTGCCGACCCAGTGGAGTGCCACGGAAGGCCTGCGCTGGAAAGCCGAATTGCCCGGTCGTGGCGTGTCCAACCCGGTCATAGCCGGCGGCCGCGTCTATGTGACGGCGAGCAGCGGCTATAAAGAAAACCGCTTACATGTACTAGCGTTCGACGCCGCCTCGGGGAAGAAACTCTGGGAGCGCTCGCTTTGGTCAACCGGTCAAACGCAGTGCCATCCCAAGACCTGCATGGCCGCGCCCACGCCGGTGACGGACGGCAAGGCGGTTTACGCCTTATTCGCCACGACCGACCTCTGCGCTTTTGACACGGATGGCAACTTGCTCTGGTACCGGTCCCTGGTTCGCGATTACCCGACGATCACCAATCAGGTCGGCATGGCGGCGTCGCCGATTTTGTATAAGGACCTCGTTATCGTTCCCATGGACAACGTGGGCGATTCCTTCCTGGCCGGGATTGACAAAAAGACCGGCAAGAACCGCTGGAAGGCGGAACGGCCGCGCGACATCTGTTGGACCACCCCAGTTTTGCTCGAAAGAGGCGATCGCGCCGACGTGTTGTTTCAGGGGGCGGCTGTGTTGACCGCGTTCGACGCGGAATCGGGGCGCATTTCCTGGGAATTCAAAGCCAAGGGCTTGCAAATCCCCTCCCCTGTCCTCAACAAGCAAAACATCCTTGTCCCCGGCCGTGATCTGCTCTGCATCAAACCGCCGGTCGCCAATGAGACCCCTGAAGTGCTGTGGAAGACGAACAAACTGCAAACCGGTTTCGGTACGCATCTCGTTTACGAGGATCGCGTCTATGCCGTTAACGACGCCGGCGTCCTTCACTGTGCGGACGCGGCCGATGGCAAGCCCGTTTGGCAGCAACGCCTCCAAGGTCCGTTCGACGCCTCGGCTGTGGGCGCGGACGGCAAGATCTATCTCGTCAACGGCGAAGGAACGACGTTTGTTGTCCAAACCGGCAAGGAGCCCAAGATTTTGGCGAAGAATGAGTTGAAAGACACAATCCTCGCCACTCCCGCTATCGCCGATGGAGCAATCTACCTAAGGTCGGACAAGCATCTGTATTGCATCGGCGACAAAAAGAAGCCCGGATGAAAACTTCGGCACAGGCAGAAATGTCTGCTCTACTGTCGCCGAAACGGCTAATATTCCCCCCCGCTCACCACTTCGCAGCCATTTCGCGTAGCCAGGGCGTCGTAGACAGTCATGGAAATGGTGTTGGTGATCGATTGCACGGAGCCGTCTCCGAACAGAAATTGCACGCCGCCTATGTGAGCGCTCGACATGGCGTCGGCATCCGTGACGATATTGTCATTGGGCAAGTGCGGACCGCAATGGCCAAGAACCAGCGCCGACGCTCCGGAAAAACTGCCCGGAGCCCGGACCGAGGGCACTGAGGCATTTGTCACGGCGCCCGTCCAGCTCGACAGCGACATGGTCGTGCAGCGTTCGCCAACAAAAAACGTGTTGCTCAACCCGTCCGTGATGTCCGCCATGCGCAGGGGAGTGCCTCGGATGAAGGCCCCTTGGTGTTCCGGCGTTGTAAAGTCGTCGACGCCGTCGTTGCCGTTGCAAGCGACATAGCTTCCTTGGGCAATAATCCAGCTATTTGAGCCGCCATCGTTCGCCGTAAACTTTCCGAGAAAGCGGTCCGAAGGACACCAGAAGGATTTGATAAATTGCGCGCGTGACGCCACGATGGCCGGCGAAGGGTCGCCAACATTGCGGGTGAAATCGATCTGGTGTTGGACGTTGTCTTGTTCGACGTCGGCAAGAATGAAGGCAGCCCAACCCCAGCCGGGACCGGCATCGGCATTGGGCCAGGTCGCGGTGTCCGCATAACCGGGCGGAAAATGGCCGACGCGATCATGGAAATTGTGTAAGGCCAACCCGATTTGTTTGAGATTGTTCTTGCAAGAGATTCGATTGGCCGCCTCGCGCACCTTTTGCACGGCGGGCACGAGCAAGCCGATCAAAATGGCGATTATGGCAATCACGACCAACAATTCAATTAACGTGAAGCCTCGTCGAGTTCGCATGATTCGTTCCTTCCAATAATCCTCGCCCGAAAACGAGGGATGAATTCGAATAAGTGAATTGCCGCAATAGCCGCGCAAGCGAGCGCGGTTCGCCAGCGCGCGATCCCCTTGAGTAGCAAAGGGCTTCAACGAATGCGCGCTCTAGCGACGGCAATGCGCAGAAATAGCCGCGGATCCGCCGATCGCGTGCTTTTCGCAAACAACCGGCAGGGCTAGAAAACTGCCTTCCTTAGCAAGAAACGATGGCTCGGGGAGGAGGCGTGAGCGGTCGATAGGAAACCGAGAATGATAGGAAAAGTGCGTCGCAAACCTGATCGAACGAAGGAATTAACTCTGCGTTGGAGCGCTGAATCGCAACCGGAACGCTCGGAGCGACAGCTAGGGAACTGGCGGAACTCGGTCCCTTGCAATTGCCGTGGGCAAATCCCAGTTGCCAGCGTGTCTCGCCTTCGTGAGGATCGTGCTCATGCTTATCATTTACCGTCTTCTTAGAAGCGAACGTGCGGTCTTCCGTCTGGACGGCATTTGCCGCTGAGCAACAAGGATTCTCCGAATCATCGGCTGAACAGTGAGGGCATGCATTGGCTTGAGAGTGATCGGAGTGGCCTAAGCTGGTTGGTTCGCCCGTAGAATCGGCATCCGCTTCGGGTCGCTGGGCATAGGAAGGAGGCTCGACGTCATGCTCGCGCGCCCAAGCCCAATGCTGCTCTGGCGTGAAGCAACAACAATGCTGCCAGCATTCTTCGGGCGTCCGGCAGCCGCAGGGGTGGTCCTGGCAGGGGAAAGGGACGTTGCCGACTTTCGCCTTCAAAGCCGGAAGCGGACAACCAAGCGAGGTAATGCCGTAGGTTAAGAGCAAAAGAAGGGTTCCGGCCCGGCGAGCAACCAACCGCGATTTGAAAGTGTTCCGGAACACAGGTCGGGACTCATTCATGGGGCCAATAAGCGTGCCGTCAAGCAGCTTCAGTATAGTTGGCTTGGAGTCGATGTCGAGCAATTTTCAACTTCGTCAAGCTAACCAGGGGCAGCTTAGTCGTCTCTGCTGCTCCGGTTGCCAAACGAACGCAAATGGTTTATACGGTTGCCGTGCGTTCAGCCGAGCTCTCGCATTGGCCCCTTGGCAGCTAAAAAGGACATCATGAGGCCGCGATTCCTGATTCACATCCTGAGCGGCATAGGCATCTTGGCTTCGGCCGGACTGCAAGCCCAGCCGGTCATCCAAGAAGAAGTCGAGGCATCCGGCCACCGCATGAGATTTATGCCGTCGGATCTTCCCTGGTTTTCCAACGAAAGCCCCAAGTCGCCTTTTTTTGAGGGACCCGTATTGTCACCCTGGATAAATGTGAATTCGTTGAACCAGCCGCTGCAGTTCTCGGAGCGGTCGCCTTGGAGCCCATGGGACGACACACAGGTATTCCGAGAATGGCTAGAAGATCGCGTAAAGGGGGTCAAGCCAGGCAATCCAGAAGAGAGTAATCACGACAAAGCGTTGCGCGTTCCATTGGCCGGCTCGGTGTTTCTTTTTGGCCAGGCAAGGAAAGCGGATGAAATGGCGGACTCCCAGGCGACCAAGTTTACCGGCGGCCAAACCGGCGTCGGCTGGGGCATTCCCATACAAAATAATGCGGAATTGCTATTTCGCTGTGGTCCCCAGGTAACCGCCAACGATGCCGCGCGAAGCGGCCCGTCCCAGGACCGATCGGCGCTTCCTTTTTCGGCTCAATATCTCCGTCTAGATGTGGAAGGCCGATGGCTCTTGATGGGGCAATTGACGCTGGAGTGGCAAGGGGCGATCACGCCGGCATTCAATTCCTTTGAACGCGACATGATCCAGCATGATTTGCGGTTAGTTTTTCCCTTAGGCCAAACCGGGCAATTGCAGATGGGGACCAAGCACTACTGGGAAAACAAGGCCGATTCCAAGACTTGGGAAGAAGGCGGCCAGCTTTATGGCGGCTTCCGATTAAAGTGGTAGTCTCTCTTTCCTTTAATGCCCCGTTGTCGGGTAAGGAAAGCATATCGGATTCGTAGCAACGCCTTCGGCACAGTTGATTGCCTAAAGGCGCGTCTACGAACCCGATTCTTAATTACCGATAAGGCATCGCCGTCGGCCAGACCCCAATTGGGTTCAGAAATTAGGCTATCTCACAGGCACGGGAGGAGGCGGGGCGTACGCGGGGGCTGGAGCGGGCTGCACATAAACGGGCGCCGGGGCGGGTTGGACATACACCGGCGCCGGAGCCACATAGACCGGCGGTGGTCCCACATAAACCGGCGGCACGCCCAAAAACACCCCGAAACGCGGCCCGTAATAATGCGGGTGGTAATAGCCCCGATAGAACGGGACTCCGATCCCAATTCGCACGCCGCCGCCCGCTTGGGCCGACGCCAGCGGCAAAATCATCACGGCAAAAGCAGCGAGAAGAAGTCTCTTGAGCATCTTGGACGCATCCTTTCCCAGAAGGGCCATTTACCTCAATTTGGCACCCCAGCTCTATCAAGCCAGAAAACTCTATAAGGGTTGCCAACTCAGGTCAATCCCCGATTCGGACAAAGGGAGTGTTTCTAGCTCGTAGTTGGCAAACAATGCCTTTTCACCGCTTTATTAGGACTAGGTATCTATGAAGGTGGCACAGACATTTCTGTCTGTGCCGATGGCAGAATGCAAGCAATGAGCGATCCCATGGGGGATGGGATGAGTCTTCGACTCCCACCGCGCACCTGCCGGGACTCGAAGACTACCCTGCATCTTGGAATGAAAAGCCGCCAAAGGCACCAAGTGAGCGCATGGGTTTACAGGTGTAAACCCTGAGGCGCAGTGTTGGTGGGACTAGAGGGTGGGTCACTTGAGCCAGAGGGTCGCGCAGGCGCTCCTCGGCATTCGCAAAAGTTCGTTTCTTCTGGTTTCTAAAACTAGAGAAACGATCTTTCTTGCCCGAATGCCAAGCGGCTCTGGTGCTTAAGAAAGATCGTTTCTCAGACCCCTGTCACACCCCCCAGCGCGCCGGAAATGAAATGATGCTGCAGGTGGGACGAGTCTTCGAGTCCCCCAGCAGGGCTGTGTCCCAAAACCGTATCCTCCGCAATGGGTGCCATCAAGCTGTCACATCAGACAGGTAGGGCCGCGAAAGCATGCCCTCGACATGCGGCGCATATGGGCCCGGTGCAGCCATTGTGCGGCATAGCAGCCTGGAGAGCGGTACCAACCGTGACGACCGACAACCCCGCTGCTCCCTCGAATCCGACACTGGGCTCGGGGTCTGCATGACCGCATTTTCGCGAGGGTTGATTCTTAAACACTGTTGCCGTCCCTTCTCTCCGTTACAATAACCCCATCAGCCTTAATGCTGTTTTCGAAGTCGCTTCACAAGGGGACACCGATGCTTGCGCGTTCCAGGGTATTGCCCGGCTTGGCGGTAATCGCCTTGACCGGGTTCGGGTTGGTGGCGGCGGAAAAAAATGACCGGGTGACGCGAACCAAGGCGGCCGTCGAAGAGCGGATGCGCCATGACATCACTTTTCTGGCTTCCGATCAGTGTGAAGGGCGCGGGGTTTCTACCAAAGGCATCAATCTGGCTGCCGACTATATTGCCGCGGAGTTCAAGAAGGCGGGGCTTAAGGCGGCAGACAAGTGTCCCGATTACTTTCAATCCTTTTCGATTATCACTGGCAACGCCAAGTTGGAAGAGCCCAATTCACTTAAGCTGCGCGGTCCGCTTGGGCAAGCTATCGAGCTCAAGATGGGCGATCAATTTATCCCGGTCGGCTTCTCTGAATCGGGCAAGGTGAAAGCGGACCTGGTCTTTGTCGGCTACGGCGCCACCGCCGACGCGCTGCACTACGACGACTACAAAGATATCGATGTGACAGGGAAAATTGTCGTGGTTCTTCGCAAGACGCCGCGCTCGGAAGTGACTCAGGCGGGGTTTGAAGGCGGCAAGGAGGGGCCCCACGCCTCCTTGCAAGCGAAGCTCGTCAACGCCGGCCTGCACAAGGCGGCGGCCGTTTTCTTCGTCAACGACCATGAAACGGCGAAGTCGGGCGACAAGCTCATGGATTTCGCTTACACGGCCAACTCCCGACAATCCTTGGGCATCCCAGCGATTCATGTGCACCGATCACTCGTAGAGGAAATGTTGCAATCCACGCTCAACGCCACGTTGCGCGACGTTGAAAAAGACATCGATGAAACCCTGAAGCCCGCCAGCGCCTCCTTGAAAGGCTGGAGCGCCGATCTCGAGATCAACATCAAGCGCGAAAAGAGCAACGTCAAGAATATCATCGGCGTTCTCGAGGGAGCGGGGCCGCTGGCCAATGAAACCGTGGTCATTGGCGCTCATTACGATCATCTGGGCTATGGCGGGCGCGGCAGCGGCAGCTTGGCCAAAGACGCCAAGGAGCCGCAAATTCATCATGGCGCCGACGACAACGGGTCAGGAACGACCACAATTATGGAATTAGCCCGGCGTTTCGGTGAAATTCCGCATCGCGAAGGCCGGCGGCTAGTGTTCATGACTTTTACCGGCGAAGAGAGCGGCTTGCTGGGATCAATGCACTATTGCAACAACCCGCTTTATCCGCTCGCCGATACTGTGGCGATGGTCAACCTCGACATGGTGGGTCGGCTGCGGCCCGATATGAAGTCATCGAAAGACAAGCTGTATGTTTACGGCACCGGCACGGACAAGCATTTCGATAAGCTGCTGACAGATCTGAATCAGAAATTCGATTTCCAGATGCAGAAAACTGCCGGCACGCGCATGGTCGGCGGGTCGAGCGACCACGCCTCGTTTTACGCCAAGAAGATCCCGGTCCTCTTCCTCTTCACCGGCAACCATCCCGATTACCATCGGCCCTCCGACACCGCCGACAAGATTAACGTAGAAGGCATGGCTAAGGTCGCGGACCTTACCGAGGAGCTGATCGACCACCTCGCCCGACAACCTGATCGGCCTGAATACGTCAAAATTGAAGGCGGATCTTCCGGCAGTCCGGGCATGAACGGCCCGCGTCTGGGCATCATGCCCAGCTACGGCGACGAAAAAGAGGGCGTATTGCTCGAAGCGGTCAGCAAGGGCGCGCCGGCCGAAAAAGCCGGGATGAAAGAGGGCGACCGCATCGTGGAAATCGGCGGCAAGCCGGTCAAAAACTTGGAGGTCTACATGGTCCTCATGGCAAGCCAAAAGAAGGGCGACACCGTCGAAATCGGTTTCCTACGCGATGGCAAGAAAGAGGCCGTGAAAGTGAAGCTGGAGTAATAGCTCATCGGCGGGCTAGACCACGTTCAAGGTTATAAGCCCGCCAAAGCTTCTCAAAATCAAAGGAAGCCAGGCAAACTCGGGGCCCGCTTCGACCGACGCTGGCCACCTTCGAATTGGCCGAGACCTTCAGAAGCCACGAAAAGGCACGAAAACTCACAAATGCTTTCCACGGGTCTGTTTTTGCTGTTCGTGGTTCGTTGTTCGTTGCAAAGACAAGCAACTATTCCTCCAAGCGGCATACTGAACATTCGCTGTCAACGAACAACGAACAACGAACAACGAACAACGAACAACGAACAACGAACAACGAACAACGAACAACGAACAACGAACAACGAACAACGAAC
>JBJMQT010000090.1:0-29745 GCA_045802525.1 Gemmataceae bacterium | reverse complement strand
CGAAAACCTCAGTCAATCAAAAGAAGATCATAAGAAATAGAACCTAAAGGTGAGGAAGAATCATGCAATGCGCAAGACGACGCGGCGGCTTCACGCTGATCGAATTGCTAGTAGTAATCGGCATTATCGCAGTCCTCATCGGACTCCTTGTTCCCGCCGTGCAAAAGGTGCGCGGCGCTGCGAATCGTATTTGGTGCGCCAATCATCTTCGTAATATCGGCGTTGCCATTCATAACTACGAAGGCACGTACCACAGACTTCCCATGGGTGTACAGGATAAGGGATGGCAAGATTATAGCCCTGACTATCCCTATCATTACTGGAGCTGGATGGCCCAGATCCTGCCATACGTAGAGCAAGATAATTTGTCAAAGCAGGCCTATGACTGGTCCAGTTCCGACTCCCTTTATCCAGGCCAATTCCGCTGGTGGCCCTTCGGTGCATTCTGGCTGACCCCGCCTACTCCACCCAATCCGGTTTTTGGGGGAAAGGTCGAAACATGGACTTGCCCCGCAGATTCGCGTACGCTTCAAGCCACCATTGCAATAGATCCTTGGGATTTCAAAGTCGCCTTCACCGCCTACGAGGGAGTGAATGGTACGAATGGTGGCACAGACGCTGATGGTACAAATGGAGGCAGCATGGATGGCATCCTCTATTACATGTCGCAAGTAGGAATTGGTGACATAACAGACGGGACTAGCAATACGCTGATGGTCGGCGAGCGCCCGCCTAGCGCCGATCTTTCTTACGGCTGGTGGTTTGCCGGCGGAGGTTACAACAATCGCGGCACAGGCGACGTTGTACTTGGCTCGCGGGAGTACGCCTATGCGGACTACCTTGGCTGCCCGGCTAGTAAGGTGGGTTTTCAGCCCGGTAACATCCGAGAACCCTGTGACATGGTTCATTTCTGGAGTCTTCACTCCGGCGGCGCCAATTTCCTTTTTGCGGACGCTCACGTGCAGTTCCTCTCCTACACTGCTGACAAGTTGCTACCGGCCCTGGCGACCAAATCCGGCGGCGAGGTCGTTTCAGATTATTAACCTCACGCCAACTGGTGCCGATCATGTATCGCCTGCTTCGCTGCCTGTTCTGGGCCTTTGCCTTGACTGCAATGCAGGGCTGTAGCTGTAACGAGAACGAGCCCATTAAGAAAACCGACCGCTCGCGACTTGATCGGCTGCCAAGACCAACGCCGGCCAAACCACCCTAACTATGGCGGAAGGAGCGCAAAAAGCCGGCCGGACTTCTTCTTGCCTGGGACTTGGCGCGGGCTCCGGTCCGGTCATTCCCTGGACGTAGCAGTTCTGGTAATCTAAGCAAGGCCGGTGAAACTATTGTCTCGAAAAACCGGTTTGTGACAGGGAGATGTGCCATGTCAAAAACTCCGACAATACTGAGAGGCACTGTCCACGGTAAGACCATTGAGCTTGAAGCCGAATCGGGCTTGCCGGAGGGCCAGCAAGTGACGGTTACGCTCGAGCTCCAAAAGCAGACGGAGAATCAAAGTTATTTGGAAGCGCTGAAGCGGGCGGCAGGCAGTTGGTCGGATGATCCCGAAGGACTCGACCGATTCTTGGAATGGAACCGGCAGCAGCGGAAGTTCAATCGCCGAGAGCTTCGCGCATGAGCTTTCTGCTCGATACCGACATCTGTTCAGCTTATCTGAAGAACGACCCCATCGTCGTAAGCCGAGTCATGTTGCACTACGGAGGCTTGAGCGTCTCCGTTATTACCGTTGGCGAATTGTTGACCTGGGCCCTGCGAGCCAATGCACCCCCGGATCGCCTCAAGGGCCTTCAGGATTTGCTCAAAGGCACCATTGTGCTGCAGGTCACCTTGTCCATAGCCGAGAAGTTTAGAGAAATATGGGCCCGGTTACTCGATGGTGGGATTACCATTGGGGAAATGGACTTGCTGGACGGAGCCACTGCGCTCGTTCACAACCTGACCATGGTGACGCACAATGCCAAGGACTACTCCGACATTCCTGGGCTCACAATCGCCGACTGGATGATCCCCTAACGAGAGAAACCATGGGTTCACCGTCAACGAAGTTCGGTTCCTGATGTCCCTCGTCCCATCTCTCACCACGTGTTCTCAATCGCCGTTACGGCGTGCCGCCGAGTGAAACCTGGTGGACCACCAAAGGTTCCAAACGCAAATTGCCCGACGAGCGAGCCCTGGAAAACGCCATCAACTATGTCCTTTACAAACAAGCGCACCCGCTCGTGATCTGGCCGCAAAAGCTGGGGCGCATCGTCTGACCTGGGAGCCGGGAGCGTGAGCGACCGGAGTTTTGACCATGGGCGCTCCAGGCGATCAGTGGAAATGCAAGTATTGCCCATACACGCCTATCGCCGCCAAAACGGCGCCGAGGCCAGCGGCGGCCATGCCGGAGTACCAGAAGCCGGCGCGTTTGGTTAAGACGGCGATAGAGCAGAGGACCAGGCCGATTTCGACGCCTAGTTCGCCGAGGTCGTAGCGGTCGCCGATGTGGTGAATGTGGGCGCTATGCTCTTTTCGCTCTGAGGCTTTTTCTTCGAACTCGCGCGCTTCTTGTTGCAGCTTGGCCGCATCGCCCTCAAATTTCGTCACATTGCCCTTCCACGACTTCATTTGCTCGTCGGCATTCTGGTTGGGATCCTTAGACAAGACGCGGGCAATATCAATAGAACTCTGAAACAGGTAAAGCCGATTTTTCTTCGCCTGATATTCATTCCATTTGTCCGAGGCTAGCGTGATGAAATCGTTGGCGTGGATCTCGGCTTGCAAGGTTTCATTGTGGGCCCGGTGGCTTAGCAGCGTCACGCACGCGAGCATGGCCGCGATAATGGCGATGGTCATTGTCACCCGGCGGTCAAAGGGATCGCGGGCCGCGTGCTGGGCATGTTCGGCATGCTCCAGATGATGTTCCATCTCGCTCATGATTGTTCCTTTGCCCGAATCAGGCAATCAGCCGGAATAAACGTAAAGTTCAAGAAGATATACGGCGGCAATCCCTTGGGGACTAGCTGGCAAAGGGCCTTTTTCCCTGGTAAAAGAGAGGCATGCCAACCCTCGTCATCTTGCAGGGCCCCGAGCCTGGCCGCCAGTTTGACCTCGATCAGCCGACCGCGCTGATCGGCCGGCAGCCGGATGCGGCGGTCTATCTCGAATCGTTGGCCGTCTCACGCCAGCATGCGCAGATCGTGCGCGAAAACGGCGAATGCTTTGTCGAGGACGTCGGCAGCAGCAACGGCACCTTCGTTAACGGCCAGCAACTCAAAGGCCGCGTCGCCCTGACCGAGCATGATACCCTGCAAGTCGGGCCGTATCTAATGGTATTGCGACCCGATCCGCCCGTGGGCCGCGACTCCGACCCGGCCATCCGCGTTCAGGTCAACGCGATCCCTTCCAACCTGACGCTCTATACCCAGAATCCGGCCCACAAGCTTCAAGTCGTTTTGGAGATCTCGCAGCATTTGGCCCGCACTCTCGAAGAGGAAACGTTGCTGGGCAAGCTGCTGGATCAATTGCTCGTCCTCTTTCCCCAAGCGGATCGCGGCCTGGTCTTGCTAGGCGCCGGCGAGCATTTGGCAATAAAGGCCCAGCGCAACCGTCGTGGCGACCTTCGGCGCGAAGCCCAATATAGTCGCACGCTGGTGCAACGCGCCTTGAAAGAGGGCATCGGCATCTTGAGTGAGGACGTGCTGGGAGACAAGTCGATCAACAAAACGGCCACGCTGGTCGCGCTCAATTTGCGGTCAGTCATCTGCGTCCCCTTGATATGCCAGGACGGCCGCCGTCTGGGCGTTTTACAATTGGAATGCCGGCGCTCCGACATGCGCTTTGTCGAAGATGATCTGGAAATGCTGACGGCCATTGGGCTACAGGCCGCCGTCGTGCTGGATAACGCCGCCCTCCATGCCGAACGCTTGCAAGAGGAAAGGCTGCAACAGGAGCTGATGCTTGCTCGCGATATTCAGCAGGGCTTTCTGCCCAAGGATTTCAAGCCGGGCGGTTTGTCGGGTTTTGAATTGTTTGCCCGGGTTTATCCCGCGCGGCAGGTTTCGGGCGACCTGTACGATTTCTTTCCGCTATCCGATGGCCGCTTGGCCTTCTTCCTGGGCGATGTCTCGGGCAAAGGCATGCCGGCGGCGCTGTTCATGATCGCCGTCCGCACCCTGGGCCGCCATCTGGCTCATGCCACGGGCAGCCCCGCCGAGACGCTGCGTAAATTGAACGACGCCCTCGCCATTGACAATCCGTCTGCCATGTTCGTCACGCTCGCACATGGGATTTACGATCCGCGCACCGGCGACATCGTGCTGGCGTCGGGCGGCCATCCGGCGCCGCTCGTTCGCCGGGTCACGGGCCAGATCGAGGAAATGGAAGTCCGCAACGGCCGGCTGCTTGGTTATCAAATCGGCGACTTAGGATTAGTGGACTTTCGTATGACGCTTGCCCCCGGCGAAACCTTGATCCTCTACACCGATGGATTCACGGAAGCGACCGCGCCGGGCGGCCAGGGATTGTTCGGGCTTGAGCGCCTTAAGGAGACCCTGGGCGGAGGCGTCATGTTTTTGACGCTGGAAAACTGCGCCGAGCACGCCAAGAGCGAGGTCCAAGCCTTTATCGGAGGCGATGAGCCGCAGGATGATTTGACGATGTTTTTGCTGCGACGGGGGTAGACTCAAGGCGAGCCCGGCTGCGTGAGCGACGGGAGGTCACCGGTGCTCACGCATCCGGGCTCGCCATAGAGGCCTCAGTTAATCCAATGACAGTATGACCAATCACGGTTTCTTGCGTGTGGCTGCTGCGGTGCCCGCTTTGCGCGTGGCCGATTGCGCTTACAATGCCGAGCGCATCCTAGCGCTTATGGCGCGCGCCGAGACTCAGGAAGTGGGCATCCTGGTTTTTCCCGAGTTGTCCATAACCGGCTATACATGCGGCGATCTCTTTCAACAGATTGTCTTGCAGAAAGGGGCTTTGGAAGCCCTGAGCCATCTCGCCCAGCTCGGCATGATGGTCTATTCGGGAATCGCCGTCGTGGGCTTGCCCGTCGCCTTGGACGATCAGCTTTTCAATTGTGCCGCGGTGATCCAGGGCGGCCGCATCCTCGGGCTGGTGCCCAAATCGTATTTGCCCAATTACAAGGAGTTTTACGAAGCGCGCTGGTTCAGCCCGGCCGCCTCGGTCCGCAGCCGGGATATTGTGCTGGAGGGCACGAGCGTCCCCTTTGGCGCGGGCCAGCTCTTTGAAGCGCCTGAAGTCGAGGGACTAATTCTCGGCGTCGAGATCTGTGAAGACTTATGGACGCCGCTGCCCCCCAGCTCCCACCAGGCGCTTCACGGGGCCACGGTGCTTGCCAATTTGTCGGCGAGCAACGAGGTCATCGGCAAGGCGGCCTACCGCCGCCAATTGGTCCAAAGCCAGTCGGGCCGTTGCCTTGCCGGGTACATTTATTGTTCCAATGGCGTCATGGAATCGACGACCGATCTCGTTTTCGGCGGCCACTGCCTCATCGCGGAGAACGGCACGATCCTGGCCGAGTCGAATCGCTTCCAACGCGAAGAGACCCTGCTAGTCACCGAACTGGACCTCGACCGCTTGCGCACCGATCGCCAACGCACCAACAGCTTCGGGTTCGGCAACCTGAACAGGAAAAACGAAGATCCGTATCGGCGCATTACCTTTCCGCTTGAACGCCGAACGGCGCCTCAGCGCCTCCTGCGTGAAGTCGATGCTCATCCCTTCGTGCCGCGCGGTCCAGACCTCTTGCGAGAACGTTGCGAGGAGATTTTCCACACGCAGGTTGCAGGTCTTGCGAAGCGTTTGACGCACTTGGGTCAAATTCCAGTCGCCATCGGCATTTCCGGCGGGCTGGATTCCACGCTGGCCTTGCTCGTCGCCTGTAAGACAATGGACATGCTGGGTCCGACGCGCGATTCGATCCACGCGTTCACCATGCCCGGCTTTGGCACTTCCGAGCGGACGCGCGCCAATGCACGGGCCCTCATGCGTCATCTGGGCGTGACGGCTCATGAAATCGACATTCGCCAACTCTGTTTGGAAGAAATGCGCGCGCTGGGTCATAAGCCCTTCGGAATCGACTTGGCAAGGAGCAGCGTCGACGAGTTGACGGTGCTCTTGAAACGCCTGCCGGTGGACATGCGCAAGGATTTGATCTTTGAAAATGTCCAGGCGCGCATGCGCACCAGCTTGTTGATGAACTACGGCTTCGTCATCGGCACGGCCGACGTATCGGAGCTCGCTTTGGGGTGGTGCACGTACAACGGCGACCACATGAGCATGTATAACCCCAACGTCAGCATTCCGAAAACGTTGGTGAAGTTTCTGGTGGGCTGGGTCGCCGAAAATGAGTTCGAGGGGGAAGTGCAGCGCGTGCTGCGCGACATCGTGGCCACCGGCATCTCGCCCGAACTCTTGCCCATGAGCGAAGACGGCGAAGTAACCCAATCGACCGAGAGCGTGATTGGGCCTTATGAATTGCTGGATTTCTTCCTTTACTATTTCTTGCGCTTTGGCATGCCGCCCGAGAAGATTTTGTACTTGGCGGGTCAGGCGTCGTTTCATCAGGGGTACAAATCGGACGAAATCCGCTTGTGGTTGCAGGTGTTCATTAAGCGTTTCTTCGCCAACCAATTCAAACGCTCGTGTTTGCCCGATGGCCCGAAAGTCGGCACCATCAGCCTTTCCCCGCGCGGCGACTGGCGCATGCCCAGTGATGCCGAGGCCGCCTTATGGCTGCAATGGGCCGAAAAGAAAAGCGATTGAATGGGTTTTGGTTTAGACCCGACCTTGTCGAAATGCTTAGGCCATTTCTAAAGCCCCGAAGCCGGCTTTAGGCTTATTTCGATTTCTTTGCCCTCTCGCTGAATCGTCACCTTGACAAGTTGGCCTCGCTTGGCGAACCCCGCGGCGGTGTAGAGATCCGGCAAGGAATCCGTCCAGCGACCGCCAATGGTTAAGATCCGATCGCCTACTTTAATGCCGGCCTGGGCAGCCCGACTCTTCGCATAGACTTTGGTGACCTTTACCGTCGTCTCCTCCCCGCCGACCTCTTCCTTGACCGCTATTCCCCATTGCCCGTCAGGGCCGATTACTTTGGCGGGCGGTTTTGCCCCCGCCGACATATTCATCATGGTCGCCATGAGCGCCTGCATAACGTCAGGCGGGTCGAAGCCATTGGGCACGAACGTCAATTCTTTGGCCTGGTAATCCAGCGTCATCTTGTAGCGAGCGAAAAACGGAAAGCCGACGATCCCTTGAACGGGACCGAGGACCCGGGAAATGGCTTCAATCGTAGGGTGATCCATGATGATTGTGTTGACGTCTTCGGCTTTGAGATCGCCCACCTGGAAGGCCTTCACGCTCACTTGGCCCATCGTGCCGAATAAACTGAACAACGGCTTTTCCGCGTCCTTAAGCAAGCCGGCCTCTTTGGCGACCTTGTTGTTAAGCAAAGATATGGGAGCGCCGGTGTCGAAGATGACGCGGTAAGGTCCCTTGCCGTTGATTTTTACTTGGACTGCCATGTGGCCTGAGCGCAGCAACTCGAACGGAACCGTCACGGGTTTGACGGGTTTCCCTTCTCCACGGGCAAGGCCGGCAAGGATTACGATTGCGGTCAAAGAGGACAGGAATTTCTTCATGGTTAAAGTCCCTCCTCGCTCTTGACGGTGATGTCGCGCGATTCGGTCCCTCGTTGCACCGTTACCTTGACGGTTTGACCTGGCTTCAACTCGGCGGTCAGTTTACGAAGGTCCTTGGCATTTTTGACTGCTTTGCCGTTGACCTGGGTCACTTCATCGCCGGCTTGCAGCCCCGCTTTAGCGGCAGGGCTACCGGTCAACACGCTCTTAATGCCCGCGCTCTTTTCGGAATCGGTCAGCTCGATGCCCAGAAATCCCCTCGGCGTGAGGATGGGCATGGGTTTCTTGCCGATAAAGGCGGCCATAATTTTCAGAAGGCCGGCCATGGCGTCGGTCTCCGCACCGCCTGAGCGGCCGCTGGCCTCGGGGCTCTTGGGCACAAATTTCAAGGGCGTCCATTTCATCTTGTCCTGAGTGAAATCGAATTCCAGACGATAACGAGCCAGAATGTTGTAGCCGATGACGCCGTGCAACTCGGCGCCCGCCAGGCCCATGCTGTTCATTCCCTCCAACTGGAAGGGGTCTTCGATCCGGCCCCTGGCCTTGGAGAGTACGACTCCGCCCTCGATTTCGAGTTTATCGAAAGTGCCCCAGCCCTTTTTGTCCGGTTCGACGCCCAGCTTTTTGCACACCGCCGTTGAAACAAACAAGGCCGGGGCGCCGGTGTCGAGTATGAAATTAAACGGCCCTTTGCCGTTTATCTTGGCTCGGATCAACACGTGCTTGACGTCGGTTAGACGGTAAGGGACCTCGAAAACCGCGGCGTCCGCCTTTTTTGGAGACGCCTCTTTTTTGAGAGGCTCGTCGCCAAATAGGGAGCCGGCCAGCAACAACCCGGGCAGGCTAAGCGATAGCCAATAAGAACTCATAGTTTGTCCGATTTCCGAATAAAAGAATTTGTTACAGCGAGGGCGGTTCCCATTCTTTAGGCTCATAATCGACGCGCATGGCGATCCCGAATGCAAACAAAGGCCTTTTCGATTATACAGGGCACGATCTCGTTTGAGGTCAGATAAACGCTTTCACCCGCAATGCGCGTCTTTCGACGTCACGTATGCATTCGGGCCAAGGTTGACGAAATGGCATTGACACAAAGTACTTGGTAGTGCAAAGTATGTCTCGAAGCTTTATATCTAGTCAGGCTCACCGGGAGCTACCATGAAGGATCTCCTTCTTTACAAACCGTTCATCGTGGTCTCCATTTACCTTTTAGCCGGGCTTTGCCTTGGCCTCCTTGATCCCGAAGCGTGTCGCTGGATTGGAGGGTTAGGAGTCAAGCCGGGACTGGCGACCGCACTAAGCGTCAATGGCCTTATGCCGTTGCTGGCGGTGCTGCTCGGCATAGCGTTCCCTCGTTTTGGTACGGCACTAATCGGCGCCGTGGCCTTGACCTGGGGATTTCTGGTTGGGCTTATGATCCGCTATACCCCCGACAACGCTTGGAACGTCGGCGAACTTTTGCGCTCCGTGCCGCCCTTACTGCTAGCCGCTTGCTTAGCCTATGCGGTGATTGGAATCTTAACGGTGAAAGGCAGGCAGGTAATTTGGAAATGAGGGGGGCGGCGGTTCGGGCGATGAAAACGCTATAGCAAACGATCGCGTAGTTAGCTGACGGCATGCGCCGCATAGTCGATGTGAAAGGTAGGGCGATTCTGTTTACCGGCCGTAAGGCGCTCAATCCCCGGAATAGGTTGGCATGCTAACGACAATCTCACCATATCTGGTTAGGATTTCGCGTCCCGTCTTATTCGTTAGGTCCAGAGCGCCAATCAGAGTCTTGTAAAACTTCTGTGTATCCTTGTTTTCAATAAAATACTCTCCTCCCTTGTAGGAGCCATTTGATTCGTACACTAATACACACGCCAGCTTCGTATCTTTCCATCCGCGCAGTTTCCTTCTGGAAAGCAGCGGGTCAATGGCCAAAACGATTCGTCGCATTTCGCTTGGCGTAACGGTAAACCTAACCGCATCACCACCTCCATCGCTGGAATACGATATACCGCTCTTCTGAAAATCATCAAACCGATCCAGGTCGAACCTGCTTTTATCAGTGTAGAATGCCACATTGATTACTGGCATCGATTGCGGCCCTAGATAAGCCAGTTTTATTTGGCTGGTTGCCAAGTTTTCTTCTGACGGATCCAAATCGGATTTTGCCGTTCCGATGGGCGGTGTTCCGGAAATAGAGTCGTTTCGGTTACAGGCGGTTGCAAATAGTGCTAGGCAGATTGTCGGAAGAGCGAACGACAAAGAAAATGAGTTGAGCCTTATCACGATTTATACATCCCATGTTACACGGCAAAACTTACAGTCGCTGAGAAAACGGATTCAAGCTCTATTGTCTGGTTCAAGATAGTGGTCCAACAAGAGGAAAACCGCCTGGGATCCGCCACTGAGTGTGCTTGCCCAAAAATTATTAGCGGCCATGGGTCAGCTGCCAAATGGATTCTTTAGCCAACCAACATGGCCTTTTGTCCGCCGCTGCAAGCCGCAGTCCGTTAGTAGACCTAGAAAATAGCGAATTCGTAGTGACGATTTCGAACAGATAACCGCTGCGACTCTCACTCTACTCTGCTTCGCCTGCCTTATTGCCAGTCACTCGGTCGCCGGCGTCAGGGAATTTGCTCAACCCCCTCTACCGCCCCGCGCACAGCTTCCCGTAGTCCAACAGGTACAACCCCTGCGACGGCCAGTTTTGCGTTCCAGTGCGGGCGATCTCGCAGCAGAGGACCTTGTGGTTGTCGAGAAACTCCATGCGAGTGACGAAATAGGGCTTGGGCAGCGTGAGCAGCGTTCCCCGAATTTCCGTGTCGAGATCGAAATACTCCAGCTTGCCATCGAGGCCGGAATAAAGGACGCGCTTGTGCGAAGGATCGTATTGGGCAGAGAAGCACATGCGCATATTGATGAAGGACAGCATGGTGACAAGTTCACTATCGGCACTGAACTTGGGTACGGGCAAACCGTCCTTGGCTTGCTGAACGTCAGGCCAGTCGTAAACCCGCAGGCCCCGGTCCATGGCACACAGGAGCCGCGTTCCGGTGTCGTCAAAAGCGATCTGAGTTAAGAATTCGTTGGGATGGAAACCCGTCTCTTCCTGCCCCGCCTGGACGCGGCGCGTCCATTCTTCCTGGTCGCGGACGGCCGTGGCGAGGACCTTGGGGCTCCAATCCGGCTCGCTCAGGATTTGGATTTCAAAGGAAACCCCGAGCACAAAAGCATTCTGTTTGGGATGCCAGGCGAGAATCTTGGGGCTGGCCATGGATGGAAAAGGATCGATGCGAGCCGCAATTTCGCCGGTCTTTTGACGTATGATGGTCAGTGCCGAGCGGCCAGCCGGCGTCATGCCAATCTGAGCCATAAATTGGCCATCGAAGCTGGCGATGCTGACCGTGGCATAATCCTCGACGTCCGGCCCCGGTTTGGTTTCCTTCCAGGGCGGATCGAGTCTTTCGAGATGGGCTCTAACCGGCACGATGCCCGGTTCTCCGGGCATGATGATGAGGCCGCCGGTTTTTGAATCCGCGCGCCAGGCTAAACAGGCCGGCATGTGGGCCACGACCAAGCCGTCCGGCAATTCCAATGGCGGCGCGTCGTCGTCAAGCGCGGGAAACGCAAAAGGCAATAGGCCGCGAAGTTGGCTCCAAGTGAAGACCGCCAACGCGAGACAGACAACGACGATTACAAGACGTGATTTTCCAAGAAGCCCCGGCGGACGATACGGCTCGAAATGCTCGATTTGCAACGGCATGGCGTTTCTCGGTTAGGTGCAGGGATCTGGACTAACTATACGACATCCCGCACGCTTACCCGAAAAATATTCTCTTAAAGAGACCATGCCGGCATTCAGCCGCCGGTGAGAAAATCCTCGCCGTGAACGAGAACGCCGCCCAAGTGACCCGCCGCGCCGACCAGCAGCGCCCCAAACAGTAGCCAGGCGCGAAACGCTTGGCTGCGCACACCCCGTCGCTCCTCCCACTCGGAGAACAGAGCAGTGCCCGCGGCCCATACGGCAGCCGCCGTTCCGATCCAGCCATGAAGGTCAAGCGTCGCCGCCATTCCGGCGCCGTAGCCGTTCCAAGCGTGCAACCAGCCGAAGGCTGCGGACGCCAAGGCGCTTGCCGCGCCGAGGAGCACACAGAAGCGGACCGCCGGAGTGGGCACTCGACTGCCATGAAGCGTGGACCAAAGCTCCCCAAGGGCCGCGGTGATCAAAAGTGCAATGGGAAAGTGAACGAGGGGGATGTGAAGGTTGCCAAGTCGGGCCGCCGTGTAGTTCACAAGCGATGGGGGCGGTGCACTATTCACCTCGTCTCTGTCTTCCGGCTTCGGCGACTGAGCTGTAACCGCGCCGGATGCCACGGTTGGCGCCCCCGCCGCGATCCAGGCATGAATTACGTCCTTTTGTCTTGCTGACAACGGCCCGGTCGGGGAATCGGCCGGCGGCATTTCACCTCGGCTGACAAGTTCCCAAAGTTCCGACTCTTCAGGCGACGAAGGCACCACCATTTCCCGGTTGCCCGCGATCCGTTCGAGATCGAGCACGTAACCGAAACGGCCTTTCGGCTTGGCGAGATTAGGCCCGTGACATGCGGCACACTTGGCCGAGAAAATCGCCCGCACTTCGGTAGGCAAGTCGCGTGGATCATCCGCTGCCGGTACGCGCCCGGGCCATCCCAGGCATGCAAGGAAAGCGCAGCTTGCACCGATCAAGATTCGATTCATGGAAGCCTCGTTTATATGGCGGGAAATCTTCGCCTAGGATGCCGGCCCCCGCCGCGGGGCAGAGGGCCGGCTTGGTCGCCTCGTTCATTGAAGTGTGGAGTCGGTAATGGCCAGCGAACTCTTGTGTTCGATGTAGGCCACTGAGGTCAGGCCCAAGAAGCCGCGTAGCCGATTGGCAGGGACATCTCGGAGCGGTCCCGGCGTGCCTTTGCCTGGCTCACCTTGCGGAAAGGCCGTGGCCCGGGCCGTGTGAAACTTTACCTTGCCCTCAACCTTTTGCATGATCTGGTGAATGTGGCCGTTGAGGACTGTGACGGAGCCGAAGCGTTTGAGAAGCTTCATAACCTGTTCCGCATCTTCGGTCCCCCAACCCCACTTCTCATAGACCGTCCATAGGGGCACGTGGGCAAAAACAACGACGGGCGCGCTATCGGCAAGGCCGGCCAGGTCCTTGCCGAGCCAGTAGAGTTGGTCTTTGCCTAGCCGACCGAGTCCGGCCATTGGACTGCCCGATTTGGCATTCGCCACATTCACCAACCCGACAAAGTGCACGCCCTTGTGATCGAAGCTGTACCAACCCGTGCCCTTCGTGTCCTGCCCGAATCGTTCGAGGTAAAGCTTATTGTCATCGGAGTCGAAATCGTGCTCCCCTGGAATGTAAAGCACCTTGCCCGCCTTGACTCCCTTGAGCACTTCGGCGACGGTGTCAAACTCCTCGGGCTTGGCCAGGTGCGTCAGATCGCCGGTGTGCAGAACGAACGCCGGCTGCTGCGGCAGGGCGTTGATCTTGGCGACCACCTCCTTTAATGTGCCTATCACGTCCTTATTGGGATCTTTGCTGAAGCCAATGTGGCTATCGCTTATTTGGACGAATGAGAAGTCGGTTTTCGCAGCGGTCTTGGCATCTTGGCCGAAGACGCGTGCCGTGGGCAGCCCGCCTTTTAAGGTCCATAAAAGCCCGGTGCCCACCCAGGCCATGCACTGGAGCATGCCCCGACGATCGATGCCGTCCTCACCCGATTGCTTTAGTACGTCGTTTTCCATCATGAATCTCCCATTTTCAAGCTTGGGTCGATCCCTTGACCAGGACAGATATGGCTCAAGGGCGTAAAACCCGGGCCACTCGGCTCGATGGTTCACGCATACATACCGAAGTGCTTCGTGATTTATTCCCCAAAGGAAGGGGTGCAGGAAAAGTTGGGGTTAGGTAGGTGAGGATGGAGGATCGAGAATGGAGGATCGAGAATGGAGGATCGAGAATGGAGGATCGAGGATAGAGGATCGAGGCTAGAGGATCGAGGATCGCGGATGGAGGATCGCGGAGGGCGTGCTGTTTCAAAAGCATTCATTCTCGGAAGAGTTGGACGAACTCTTGCAATTCCGGCTCGTTTAGGTCCGAGATGACCCAATGCGCCAGCCCGGCATTATTCCAGTGAATGAGGTGATAAGTCTGTCGCTGCATGACGTGCGGAGCGCTGTCCTCTGCCGTGGCGCTTGGCCAGAGGAAGACATTGATGACATGTTCGCGTCGCTTGTAAACAAGAGCCGCCACCGTGCGGTTGTTCAGATAATCCAGTCGGCCGCCGACAAGAGGAAAGCCCTTGGATTCTAGGTTCTTCACCTCGGGCGAGAAGTTTACCAGCCCATTAAACCATGGCTTTACCTTGTGCTGGTTGGAAGAAGGCACATCCACAAGGTGATTGGCCATCAGGGAGCGAACGTGATCGGAGATCACCTCCTGGGCCAACATTTCTTCGGCAGGACGCTTGGACAAAGCCCATGCGAGCGTTCCGCCTAGAATCGCGAAAAAGGCTACGGAGGCGGCGATGCCGACCCATCGGGTAGCCCGAAACGTCGCCGGCGATTTGCCTTGCCGGCGTAGGGACAATCGGACGCGCTCGCGCAAATGAGCCGGCGCCGGATGATAGATCGAAGGATCGGTAAGCGTAGTGCGCAGGGCTTGATGGCGCTCTAGAGCTTTTGAACACCCAGCGCATTCCTGCAAGTGCCGCTCAATCTCAAGGTTCCGGACGAGGTCCAGCTCACCATCCCCGTAGCCGTAGAGGAGAGGTTGTATCTCTTGGCAAGTCACCTTACGGCTCCTTAATCAGGCGCTTGGTTAAACACTGTTGCAGGCGTTCACGGCCGCGTGCCAGGCGAGACATAACCGTGCCAACAGGGACGCCGATAATTGTGGCAACTTCCTTGTACGACATGCCCTCCAGTTCACGCAGGACGATCACCTCTCGAAACTCCGGCGGCAATTCCTCTAGAGTTTCTCTAACTAAGCGGCAGTCCTCGCCTTGCATCAGGAGACCTTCAGGCGCCGTATCCTCTCTAGACCCACTGTGCTGCTCATCGTCGAAAGATACGGTCGGTTCATGCGGCCGGTTCTTTTTCAGCCACGTATAGCAGGTATTACGCACAATCGTGAGCAACCAGGCACGGCCGTCTACTCCGTGGAACCCGTCAAAGAATTGGCTGGCGCGCAGATAGGCCTCCTGGACCACGTCTTCCGCATCGTGATCCTTACCCGTTAACCACCGCGCCAAGTTGTAGGCGGCATCCAAATGAGGCAAGACAACCGCCTCGAGGCGCGCCAACTGATTCTTGTCTCGCAAGTCGCTGGTCACTCGTGTGCCTTACACATCAAACTAGACTACGGTTAGGTCTATGTTATTCCCCAACCGTGGTTGGAGCTTCGGAAGGAACGGGTAAGTCACATGGTTCAGAAGGTCTCCGTGCAGTTTTCATTTCATCTCATCTCATAACACACACCGTGCTGTTTTGACGTAACTGCTTGACAATACACATGTAGACGTATTGTTACGAAATGCCGTGACGGTCCGTGTTACGAAACGGGTCGAAGCGCAAAACGATCAACATACTCATGTATTGATGGTATTGGAAGAGGACGGTCGGTCAAACTGTCGCGGGTAATAGCGTTAGTTTGAACGCACCCGGACATGGACGCTTTCCAGCGGAGCTAGCTCGTGGAGAGTACGGACTCGCCGGATTCTTGCCACTAAACTAGCCGTTGCCCAGGAAATCGCCCGGCAGAGCCGGATGGCCGCGCAGGAAATCGGCTGTCGCCATGCGTCTTTTGCCTGCTGGTTGGACCTCTAAGATTTCAACCAGGCGACCATCGCCTGCCGCAACATGTAAGACGTGGGGCGAATCGCGAACCGGAACGACTTGGCCAAAAATAGCATCCGGAAGCGTCTGTTTTTCCGAAGGCCTGGCTTTCAGAATCATCAAGCGCAGAGGCGGCTTGCCCTGTTGCTGCCAAAAGGTATAGGCGGTCGGCCAGGGCTGCATGGCGCGGATCTGATTGCACACGGCTTGAGCGGGGCGCGTCCAATCAAGTAGACCATGCTCTTTGGTGAGCTTGGGCGCCTTGCTCACCAAGGATGCGTCTTGCGGTAGGCTTTTTGTCCGGCCCAGTTCGATTTCTTGAATGGTTTGCAACGCCAGCCGAGCGCCCAGAGGCGCCAGGCGGGCTTCCAATTCGCCGGCCGTCTCATCCGGTCCAATGTCAATGGCTTGTTGCGCGAGCATGTTGCCGGCATCCAAGCGCGTGGACATCTGAATAATGGTTACGCCGGTTTGCGTTTCGCCATGGTAAATGGCCCAGGCGATGGGGGCCGCCCCGCGATATTTGGGCAGAAGAGAAGCGTGCACGTTGATGCCGCCGCGCTCGGGGATTGCCAAGACGTCATTGGAAAGAATCTGTCCATAAGCGGCCACAACGAGCAAATCCGGTTGCCATTTCCGTAAACCTTCCACGCCTTCGGGCGTGTTGATGCGTTCGGGCTGAAAGACGGGCACACCGCGCTCCTGGGCTATCGTTTTCATGCCGCGGCCGGTTTGCCTGGTTGAGCCGCGTTCTTGCCCTACCGCGCGATCCGGCTGGGTCACCAGCCCGACCATTTGATGCGGACCGGCGAGAAGAGCCTCTAAAGTCGGCTCGGCAAACGTCCCAGTGCCCATCATGACGATTCGCATAGTAGTTGGCGATCTGGCCTATCGGTTCGGAGGCGAAGCAGAGCTTCGCGGCAGTGCGTGCCCAAGCAGAGCTTGGGCACGAGGATTTACGATCCTCGATCCTCGATCCTGGCCGCCTACGCCTCGGCCTCCAGGGCTTTGAGCAGGCGTTCAATCTCCGCTTCGGGGGGTATTTCACCGCGTTCTTGAGCACGCCGGTAGTCGCGTTCGAACGCTTTCAGCGCGCTGCGGCTGCTCAGTTTGGCGATGGGGCCCATTTTGTCGATAAACAATTCGCCGTTTAAGTGATCGATTTCGTGCTGCCAGACGCGGGCTTCCAGGTCGCTGCAACTCTTCTCTATCAAGACGCCTTTGAGGTCATAGGCTTGCACCTTGACTGTCTTTGATCGACGGATTTTTTGATAAAGGCCGGGGAAGCTCAGGCAGCCTTCGTCGCCTTCGATGCTGCCCTTGCGTTCCAGGATCATCGGATTGATCGCGACCACCGCATTGCTAGGATCGCGTTTATCGGTATCGTCGCTGACGTTCATGACGATCATGCGAAAAGGCAAAACGACTTGCGTGGCGGCCAGCGCCAAGCCCCGATGTTCGTACATCAGCTCGAGCATTTGCTCGGCGTAAACAAGCACCTTCTTGTCGATGGCCGTGAGCGGCTTGGCGACATGGCGCAAAGATGGATGAGGATATTGAACGATTTTCATCAAGAGTCCGCGGATGGCTTGGAGAGCAACACTATTTATTAGACATTATAACAAGCGTGGCCGAGCGACAGAAACAGAGCCGCGACCGTTGGGGAGCGCTGACAGCATCGCTCCGTAACGGTCGCGGCTCTGTTAACTGCTTTTCTACTTCATCTTTTCAAAATACTTGGGGCCTGCTTTGATGTCTTTGAATTTTTCCTTGGGCAATAGGAACAGGTCGCCGTCTTTGATGCGGTTGGTGGCGAAGTAGTTCTTGTCTTCCATGTCGGGGCCGTCGAGATAGAGGCGCAGCGGCTCTTTATCCTTGTCGAGCGAGATTTCGATAAGCAGTCCGTCGAGGTCGGGATTGAACTTGTTGCGGTCGATCTTCTGAGCTTCTTGCGGCGTCACGTAGCGAGCCACTTGGAGATTTTTAAGCAGGTTCATGAACTCGTCGGCTTTGGCCGGATCGATATCAAAATCCGCCTTCCAGCCGCCGCCTTCCTTGTGCTCCAGCTCGACGACGGACGGTTTGAGCAAGTTGCCCTTCCAGCCGGTCAGTTTGACCTTGCGCACGGCCGCCGGATCGAAGCTCAAAATCATCGGATCGCGCAAGTCGGCGCGGAACAAATCAACCGTGGGCTTATTTACGACATAGATCAAGTTGCTCTTATTGCTACGTGCAAACACGCCTGCCTTATCGCCCGTCTCCTTGCCGAAGGAGTAGGCATAATCCACGGGCTTGTTGTCCTTGTCGGTCGCGAATACGTGCACTTCAACGTCGGGGGTCTTGAGCCCGTAAAGTGGGTCAAGGTCGCTCTCCGGCGGGTTTTCGGCGGCCAGCCGAACAGCCGTCATATGCTTAAGGGCATTGAGCATCGAACCAATAGCGCCGGCGGAAACGGTCCGGCCCTGCATTTCTTTAGGTTCCTTGTACTTCCAGATCTCTTGTTTATCTTTTTTGAACAGTTCCAGCCTTACGGTTGACCCGTTGCGCGTGAGCGCCAATTCCTTGATCGCTTCGTTGGGATCTTCGCCGACTGACGGAATTCGGCGGTTGTAATAGGCCAAGGGACCGCGCATTACCGGGTCAATGAACGTGGCCGGCAAAGTGACAATAGTCTTTTCATCACCCGACTCGCGTAGGACATAGACGATTCCTTGATCGCGGTCGACCTTGCCGAAAGAGAGCTTGAAAGTCGGCTTGTCGGTCTTGAGCTTGGGCTCAGGATCCTGCGGCTTCTTATCGTCCTTCGCCGGCTCCTTTTTATCGTCTTTTTGGACGTCTTTTTTGTCGCCTTTCTCCGCCTTTTTTTCGTCCTTCTTGGCCTCGTCCTTCTTGTCGTCGGTTTTCTTCTCTTCCTTGGCGATGCCATCGATCCAGAGCGAGAGCACGGCAGTGGGTTTATCAAGCTCGAGGGTTTCGAGCTTGGTCTTGGGATCGGGGAAGGTTTTGATCTGGTGAGGCGCCGTCAAGTCGCGCAGGAGGGTCTGCATGGAGGGTTCATCAGTCTCCACGCCCTTTTGGCCGCTGCGGTAAAGCTCCCAGCGCTTGTTGACGCCTTGGTTGGCCAAACGAAGTTTGATCAAGCCGTAGCTATTCTTGACGTCAACCGCATCGATGGCGCCGCCCTGGGGAACGCGGACAAGAGTGTGGTCGCGCAGTTCCTGCGGGTTCTTGAGCAAGTCAAGAAACGGCTCAATCTTTTTGGCGGGGATTTGGATGACGGAATTTTCGCCGGACATGCGGGCGTAATAGTATTCCGGTTTCTCTTCGGCCTTATTCTCTTCGGTTTTCTTATCGTCGGGCTTCTTGGCGTCTTTTTTGTCGTCCTTTTTGTCTTCCTTCTTTTCATCTAGGGCCGCCGGGATTTTGCCGCCAATCAAGAGGGCCTCCGTGATCGGTTCCGGCTTCTCCTCCTCGATCATTCCTTTCGGAGGCGGGGTGCGCGAAATTTCGATGCGCAGGGTCTGGGGCTGATCGGTTTTTAGGCCATATTTGGAGGCCAGTTCTTCGTCACTAACGCCGTCGGCCAAGAAATCTTTGTCCGTCTCCACGCGCAGCGAAGTCATGGCGTCGAGCAATTGCTGCATGCCGTTGAGCTTGGCCGGCTTGGGAAGGCCGGGATTGGCCGTATCGCCTTGCTGATCGGCTAAGCCGTAGTCGGGCTTGGTGAAGCGCCACTGGCCGTCGGTCGTTTTGTGCAGCGCGATCGTTTGCGCTTTGGGAGCTTCCAGACTGATGGCCTGAGCGTTGGTCTGATTGACGGCGAGCAGGTCACGAGCCCGGAATTCGACCACGGGTTTATAGACACTGTCGAGGGTAGTGTGTCGTTTGATGGCCATCAGCTCTTTAGGACGATCGGGGTTCACCGCGTAAACGACTGGGTTGGAAGTGGCCGGGCTTTGCTTGCCAAGGTTCAATTTCCACTCGTGGTCGCCATCGCCCAACGTAATTTGGACCGCGGGGTCGGTGAGGCCGTATTCGCCGGGATTGGACGACATGTCGCTCTTCTCGCGGCGAGCCCCGATGAGATTATCGACCATGGAATCGACGGTATAGTTTTCGACGCGCAGTTTATGCGGTTGGGTCATCTCCCAGCCTTGCTTGGTGCGCTCGAAAGCGAGCGTCTCTTGTTTGCCGTCCAACGTGCGTTCGATGCGCACGGTCTTGATGTCGCTGGACTTGATTTCTTTTTTCTTCTCGTGGAGTTCGGGAAAGGCCCACTCTTCCCCTTCGCCTGGCGGACGGGTTCCCAGGAATTGGGTTAGGGCAAAAATGAACAGCACCCACAGAAGGACGCTGAAGAGAATCACCGTGGTTTTTAAGTTCATGGCGAAGTCGCCTTGGATAATAGGCCCTGTCAGTCGAGATAAATTATCGTCTGCGGATGACCCAAACGCCGACGCCGAAGCCGACAATGCCCAAGAGCATTAGGCCCGACGGCAAAAAGAGAAGGCGGCTAATATTCGTCGTTGGCTCCAGCCGATAGCGATCGCGATCTTTAGGATCCAGACCGATGCTATTAGGCTTCTCACGAAGCCAGGCCAGGCAGCTGGTCAAGAGATCAAAGGAGGCGGAATTGGCGCCCAGGGGACCACCGAGATACTGGTCGGACGCGAAAACAGCATTGCCTATGACGACCATGCGGGGTTTGGGACTGCCCTTGGAACTTAACCGCGCATGGGGATTCATGGGGTCTACCGGAGGCGTTTCGCTTACCGCGACCGCTACGGACAATACTTGGTTGCTGAAGATCTGGGCAATCTTCTCTTGATTCTCCGCTTTTCGAGGATTGGAAAGTATGTCCTTGGCCAGCGCAGCCGCATTGAGCCCGAAGTCCGTCTCGGCCCAAATCTGATTCGGCTGGGCGATGGCGACCAGCAACGGTTCGGCTCTAAATGTTGAGCCGGGCTGCATTGGATTTCCTTCCATTTTCGGCTGAACCGTGCGAACGCGCGACCAGTTGAAGCCCACGCCTTCAAGGGCCGTGGCCACTGGATTCGTTTCACGCAGTTCGGGATTGGCCACCACAAGCACTCGTTCCGGATTGCGCTCATCCAGCCTTAGAATGCGGTCGTTGCCGACTTCCACATTAAAACCGGCGAGCAAAGCTTCCAGGCCGGTTCGCACCGAGACGGGAGGCTGCCCCTCCGTGACGATGTCCAGCATCACCACCAGCTTGCCCTTGGGCTTACTGGAATCGGTCGGATTTGCATATTCTCGAAGAGCTGCCAAAGCTTGGCCGGAAAAGGGCGTGCGCGGACCCAGAATCATGACTACGGAGGCGTCATCGGGCACTTTCGTTGATGTTACCACTTGCGCGTCGCTGCTTTTCTCGGAAGCCACTGGGACCAGCTTCAGGCCCTTGACCTCATAGTTGCTCTTCTGCAGCCTGTCCCGCAGCGCAGTGGCCCGGTAGCGGTCGGATTCTTTGCTGGCCGGATCGATGGACAGTTCGCCGTTGCCCTGCGTGAAGTAGACGACCGGTTTCTTCTTGCCCTCTTGCAAGAAGGTGATGGCCGACATCAACGCATCTTCGCCGTTGAACTTGAAGGGGGAACGACTTTCTTCTTCAAAACTGGGTTGGGACGGTTGCGATTGAACGAATATTTCCTGCATGCGGATAAATTGATGTTCGACATTGGGCTCGGTCCCGTATTCCACGAGCATGCCGATATCGTCGACGAGCTTATATTTCTTGACGAGCTTGTCGAGAGTGTCGAGATCCAGATCGCGCGATAGTCGCCTGACCTGGATTTTGTCCGTGACTGCCTGGCAGTTCTGAAGCAGGTTGTCCAACTCGACGGAAGTTCGGCCTCGGGTCTCCGTAATCACAGTGACGGTAACCGGTTCCTTCAGTCCTTGAAGAATATTAATCGAGCGCGGATTGAGCGTATAGATTTGCGAGCCTGTCCAGTCGGATTGAGCGGGGACATAGAGGTAAGCCAAGACGTTGACAAGGAGGAGTATCAACAAGAGTAGGATGCCGGTAAGCACGGCGTTGTAGCCATACAGCAGGCGGCGCAGCAGAGCGTTGTTTTGTTCCTCCGACCGCGCAAGAAGCAGACTGGCGAACATGATCGCCAGGCCGGCCAAGAGGCCGAGAATCAACAGCCAAATGCGCCAGCCCTCCGGCCCGCGCCAGGCTTCAAGGCCCCCGGAAAAGTAAGAACTCCAGCGCCAGGCTTGCCAGAGAACCGTAAAGGTTAGAAAGAACCCGAAAGCTCCGCCGACCGCCAAGACAAGCATGCGGGAATTATCTTCCTCCTGGCCGGGGCTCGGCTCAAATGCCAAAAACAGCGCGCCGCTAATGACCGCCACCAAGCCAAACAGCGTAAGCCCCAGGATTTCCGGAAGCCATTCCGCGCCGGTTTGGTAGAGCAGCACGAGCGCGACGACGCCTGCCGCCGCGCCCAGACCGAAAAGACCGTACGCCACGGGCCGGCGGTTTTGCGCCAACGTATTCAAAACGTTTAGGGAAGGCGGTTTAGTTGCGGTTGCCATCGTTTGTTTCCAACTTTTATCGCCATTTGCGCGATTCCAGCACCTTTGTCGTAAGGAATAGCCAAAACACGCAAGCTGAAATCTGAATGAAGAGGTCACGGAGCGCCAGGCGGCCTTCCAAGCTCTTGACCAAGACATCGAGAAACGATAAATGCTCGACAATGATGTAGAGGAGGCCGTCCTTTGTCAGGAATTCTTGAAACGATTTGGCGGTGACCAAAATCAGCAGCCCGACAAAGGTCAACAAAGCCGCGGTCAATTGGTTGCGCGTCAGGCTGGAAAAGAACAGGCCCATCGCCACCAGGTTAGCCCCCGTGAAGAGCAGCGCGACAAAAAATGCCAACAGCGGTCGGTAGTCGAAGGGTTTGTCGGCGATGTCCCGCAACCCGACAAATTCCAGGGCCCAGGGCAAGTGGATTAACATCAAAAAGAACAGGGCCGCTAGGAATTTGCTGACGACTAGGACCCATTCACTTAGCGGCGTCGTCAATAGCATCTCCAGGGTACCGGAGCGCTTTTCCTCACTGAAAAGCCGCATCGTGAGCATGGGGACCACGATTACCAGAGATACGGGATAAATTCCGGAAGCCAGATAATAACGGACGATCGGTTCGAGTTGGGCTCGTGGGATTCCATTAGTCCAGAGATAAAATAAGACGAAAAGGAGAAACATGTAAGCCGCTAATAGGCCGAATCCCAGAATGATGATGTAGGCCAGCGGAGATTGGAAATAACTGATGAGTTCTCGCCGTGTCTGCACCACAACCTGGGCATCGGAACAAAGCAGCACGGCAACTAGAAAGTAGACGGCTCCGCAGCCCATGAGGACCAGTCCGTAAGGCATTAAGTAGCCTGCATAGTTGCCGCTCCAGCGGAAATAGCCCGCCAAGGGCGGAATCACAGATCGGATCAGCGCGATCACAAAAAACAACAGGCCTGTAGCGCCCATCGCCACGCCGGCGTAATATCCCTGGTCGGTTGATGTGCCGCGCAAGCTGGCAAACGCCCACCAAAACGGCAGGGCGAGCAAGACAACGACAACGCCTCGGGGAAACAGAAACTGCGTGAAAATGCTGCCGAACAGAAACCCGCCAACGCCCAGCGCAACGCCGATGCCGCCCAACACGTAAATAGCCAGGTCGCGCTGTCGCGCTTCCGTTTCGTTGCGCAAGAAAGCGCTTACAAAGAGCAACCCCAGCGAAAAACACGTAAAGCCATAGGGCAAAAACCGAGCGCCGGCGTGACCGTCGGCTGGGATCACCGACACAATGGCGCCAATGACCAGCCATAAGTAACCGAAGACCATGTAGGCGCGCCGCATTTCTAGATCGGCGTCTTGGACGGCGTGATACAGCATCAGGCCGATGCCGAACACGCCGATAAACGTGCCCCAGCCGGGGCCCAGGTAAGCAGCCAGGGTGGATTTCGAGCCGTAGTTGTTGATGAGAAGAATCAGAGAGCCGGCCATGACAAGGAGCAGGCCGATCATGCCCAGGACGCGGGCGAACATGGGGGCCGGTTCCCCCATGACCGACGGCGCCTGTTCCGGCGCGACCGTCCAGCGGCCGGGCGCCGGCGTCTGGTCTTTTTTCTCGATAACTGCCCTGGTCGACATAAGCGTCATCCTTACGTTGTCTCAATCGCAAACGCCATCTGGGACCATTCCCCAGTAACGGTCTTAGGGAGCTCCTACAAGGCGTCCATCCCCTTCGCGGAGCGGGTCGCTGGCGGACACGATTTCGAGAAAATGCTCTTCTACCTTGCGGCGGCGCAGGTCCAGTTGCCGAATTGTCCAGCCGTTGCGGGCTATGCGCTGGGCAATCGGCTCGCGGAGGTCCCTATCATCTTTGGCGCGGATTTCATAGCGCGTCACGCTGTCGGTATGCCGTTCTTCGGTGACATGATCGACGCCATCGGTCGTTTTGAGGACGTTTATCACTTGATCGGAAGGTCCGCTTACTTCCAAAAGAATCGTGCCCGTAGTAATCAAGTCCTTGAGAAGAATATCGGAAGTAACCCGGCCGCGATGGATGATGATCACTCGCCCGCAGACTGCTTCGATCTCCGGCAAAATATGGGTCGAAAGCAGAATCGTGCGCTTTTCACCAAGCTCGCGGATCAGCGCCAAGGTTTCGCGAATTTGCAGCGGATCGAGGCCGACGGTCGGCTCGTCCATGATAAGAATCGGCGGATCGTGAACCATCGCATCGGCAAGGCCGACGCGCTGCCGATAACCCTTGGACAGCGTGCCGACAAGACGGCGGGCCACTTGACGGATGCGGCAGCGCTCCAGGCAAAAATCGATCCGCTCTTGCCGGCCCTTTCGCTCAACGCCCTTGAGACGGGCCCGATAATGCAGGTATTCATCGACGCGCATTTCGGGATAAAGAGGCACGCTTTCGGGCAAGTAACCGATATTGCGACGGATTTGGAGCGAATCCTGGCGGACATCGAAACCGGCCACTCTTGCCGTACCTGTCGTCGCCGGCAGGTACGTGGTCAAAATACGCATGGTCGTGGTTTTGCCGGCGCCGTTAAGGCCCAGGAGCCCGATGATTTCGCCCTTATCGATATTGAAACTGACGTGATCCACGGCCAAGACGGGGCCGAAATACTTGGTCAGCTTGTCTACCTCAATCATGAAAACCGTCCTGTCCACTCGCGGAGTTGGCGGAATGGAGTTCACAGTAGGGGAACAGAAGGCCTTGGTCTAGTGGGTCACTGCCTGCATTTCAATTGAAAAGAGGGCCTCGCAACAAGCCCTCTTCTATCTATTCGGAAAGAGTCGCATCCTTGTTCGGAGCAGGACAGACATCTTCTCTCTTTCACCTAAGCAGAATGGAACATTTGCTATAAAGCCAACCTATGAGCCGACCGGCCCCGCATGCCCAACGGCTTCGGACACTCCGCTCGCATAGGCAGCAAAGTTTTTTTGGAAGAGGATGGCTAGATGCCGTGCCTTGGCCTCATAGGCAGCCGGGTCCTTCCATGTTAATGACGGCTGCAGAATCTTGGCCGGCACCCCCGGACAAGAGTCCGGGACAAAGACGCGAAAAATCGGATCAGCCGTAAACTGGGGATTCTTCAGGCTGCCGTTCAAGATCGCCCGCACCATGGCTCGCGTTAACTCTAGGGGGATGCGGTGGCCCTGCCCTTGGGGACCTTCCGTCCAGCCTGTGTTTATGAGCCAGACTTGCGCCTGGTGTTGTATCAATTTGTCCTGCAACATGTGGGCATAGCGCGGCGGCGGCAAGGGCAGAAAAGGAGACGCAAAGCAGGTGCTGAAAGTTACCTGCGGGGCAGTCAAGCCGACTTCAGTGCCGGCGACCTTGGCCGTGTAACCGGATAGAAAATGGTACAGCGCCTGATCCGGGGTCAAACGGCTCACCGGCGGCAATACGCCAAAGGCATCGCACGTCAAAAACAAAACGTTCGCCGGATGGCCGCCCTGCCCCGACGGGACGCAGTTATCAATAAAGTCCACGGGATAAGCCGCCCGCGTGTTCTCGGTATAGTGGTCGTCGTCATAGTTCGGATGCCGCGTGCGCGGGTCGAGGGCTACATTTTCCAGCACGCAACCAAACCGGATGGCGTTCCAAATTTGCGGCTCGCCAATCTTGGAGAGGTGGATGGTCTTGGCGTAACAGCCTCCTTCAATGTTGAACACGCCCCGATCCGACCAGCCATGCTCGTCATCGCCGATCAACTGACGCTCCGGGTCGGCTGACAGTGTTGTCTTACCCGTTCCGGACAGGCCGAAGAAAAGAGCCGTATCCCCGGCTCGGCCCTTGTTGGCGGAGCAGTGCATGGGAAAGACGCCACGCTCGGGCAGCAAGTAGTTGAGGACCGTGAAAATGGCCTTTTTGATCTCGCCGGCATATTCGGTGCCGCCGATCAAGACGATGCCGCGTGAGAGATTTAGGATGACAAAGACTTCACTGCGCGTGCCGTCGCGATTGGGATCCGCTTTTAGCCCACTCGCGCTATAAATCGTCAAACCTGGCGTAAAGTTCCTGAATTCCTCAATTGGCGGCCGCAGCAGCAAGCAGTGGGTAAACAGCGCGTGCCAGGCTTTTTCGCATATCAGCCGTACGGGTAATCGTTCCCGCTCATCCGCACATGCCCAGCCGTCGCAAACGAACAGGTCCTTGGTGTGAAAATAGTCTTGGACGTTTTTCAATAAGCGATCAAAGGCCGCCTCGGATATTGGCTGATTGACCGGTCCCCAATCCACGGTGCTTTTTGTCACACTGTCTTCAACGATAAAGCGGTCCTTGGGCGAGCGGCCTGTGTACTTGCCTGTGTAGGCGGCCACCGCGCCGAGATCCGTTAGCAACGCCTCTTGACGGACGAGTATTTCTTCGGTCAGCGTGGCCGGCGCCAGATGGGCATAAACATGACCCGTCGTGCGCACGCCGTGCGGGCGCAGGTCTAGCCCGGGGCCAATTGGCGACCCGGCGATCGGGTGCGTCGGAGAAGAGGCCATGGCGCTCTAGCCCTTTCGGCTGGGGCATTGATCGGGGCTGGCGCGATCGCGGTGAACGGCCAAACTGCTATTATAGAAGTGGCGATTAACCTAACCAATTCGTTTAGCGGCCAGATTGCGGCCCCGGCCTCGCGCTCGCCGAGGCTCGCGGCTAAACGAAACGCTTTTTCAGGGACCCACCATGCGCGGGTTTCACACCGAATATCTACTTAAAGGCGTCTTTTTAGGTCTCTTGGCCTTTGGCGCCTTGCATATCGCCACTGCGGAAGAAGCAAGCCTTGCCGTCGCTTGCCGCCCGTGGCTGGGGGTCGGTTTAGGCTTGGTTATCGGTCTGGGAGTGGGCGCTTGGCAAAAGGTTCATGACGGATATCGAATCAAGGGCCGCTTGCCGGCCTTTTTGCTCTTTCTCGTTCTAGAAAGTCCCGGCCTGGTATACGGCGGGATACTGATCGGCATGGCAGCCGGCGTCCTCACTCTGCCTCGTCGCGACGAAGAAACGACCCTTCTGGCCGCGTTGGTGGCCGGCGGTGCGGTTCTAGGTCTGATCTTCGGCGTCGTCCGTGACATTCGCGATCGCTGGACTCGGCTAGGCCTTAGCCTCGCTTTGTCGGTCGCACTTGTCGCTGCCGCGCTGACGTGGTTTGGCACATTTGGCGATTGGATTCCCCAGCTTACCATCAAAAACCATGTCGCCTTCGGCATTCAACTTCTGCTCGGCATTCCATTCTTCTACCTGTTGACCTTCTCCGGCCAACAGGACGAATCGGAAATCGAAATGGCCACAATCGCAGCGCTGGGCGCTTTAGGGCTGGTCATGTTGACGAGCCGGATGCCCCAGGCGGTGCAAACGATGTGCTGTCTTCTTTTGGCCGCGGTGTATCTTTTTTATGCCGTGCGGGTTTTGCCGGGGCTGCGCGTCTTTAGACACACCATCCGCGGCCTAAGCCATGCCCAAGTGGGCCGCCACCGCCAAGCCCTGATTGCTTACCGCAAAGCTCTTAATCTCGACCCGCACTATTCCTTGGCCCGGGAAGGCTACTGGGCCGTCCATCGCAATCTAGACTTCGACGCGCTGGCAAACGACGCTGAGACGCTTGCCGTTGTCGATTTCAATCTTTGCCTGGACAGAACCGGCGCCTTGCTTTTGGCCCCGAGCCCTTCGCCGGAAAAACTGAACGAGGCCCAGCGGCTGCTAGACCTGGTTGGCGCCCACCGGCCCGATCTCCGGCCGACCGTCGATTATTGGCGAGCCGTCGCTTTCACCCATGCCAAAGCATTCCAGGAAGCGGCCAACGCCTTAGCGCAAGTGCTCGATCCGGAACACTACGGCTCCCATAATCCCAATCGCCAGAGCATCCTGCTTCCCGCCTGGAAACTGGCTCTTCTCCTCCATGAGGAACTCAAACGCCGGGTCGGTTTGCCGCAGCTTGCCTTACCCGGCCGGCGCATGGAGGCCATCGCGGCCGTCGAACGGCAATTGGCGGACCATCCTGACGATGGCGACACTTGGGGATTCAAGCGCTTCCTGTATCAAGACCTGACCGCGGTGGAATATGACGAGGCGGCCGGCGCGCCGGATCAGATCGCTGCCGGCTTCGATCATGCTTACGCCCAGCAATTGGGCCTGGCGTTGATCGACGATCCCGCACGGTGGCAACGCGGCGGGGAATACTTGCGCTTGGCCGCACGGGGCCTGCCGGCCATGGGACCGAGCATCTTCTCGCAAATCGCCCGCGCTTGTCAAAAAGCCGGCAACAATGACGGCGCCTGGCACAACTACGAACTCGCCAAACGCGCCGGTCAGGCCGTCGGACCTGCCAATCTTGGCCCGGAAGAGAGGCAAGCATACTTTACTTCGCTCAAGCTCTTGGCCGAGGGGGCGATGGCGGCCGGCGATGCTGACTTAGCCATCGAGAACTATCAGCATTATGTGGAATATGAACGCAGCGGCATCGAAACGCTCCGCACGCTCGCCGGGCTCTACGAGCAAAAAGGCGACGTCATGGCCGCCCTGCGGTCGACCGAGCGGGGCCTGCTTTACAACCCCAAAGACCCCGACCTGCTGGCGCGCAAGGACCGCTATTACTACTCCCTCATGCCCGACGTGTTGCGTGCCAATCCGGAAGCCATTGCTCGCGGCTTCGACGTGGAGTACTGCCTGCGCAAGGCCAAGGCCATCCTCGCCGCCCGCGAAACCGATCTCGATGGCCTCGATTGGGCCCAGCACTTGGCGGAGCTGGTCGGCGTCGTCCTGCCCGAGAGCCGCAGCGCCAAGCTGCTTCTGGCCCGCATCAAGCTCCGCCGCGGCGAGCGCGACGAGGCCCTGGCCCTCCTTCAGCAAGTTCACGGCGAAACCAAACCCGAACAGTTTCCGAGCAGCGAGGACGAAGAAGCCTGGTTCCTTTCCTGCCGTCTGCTGGGCGATCTCTATCTCAACGAGCTCGCCAGGCCCGACCTCGCCATCGCCTGCTATCAAGACTTCCGCCAAAGCCCCAAAAGCGGCGCCGACACCTCGTACAAACTCGGCCAGGCCTACGAGCAGCTAGGCGACCACAAACGAGCCGTGAAATGCTACAAGCAGGTAACAACATTTGACAGTCATCCGCTAGCCCCCGAAGCGCGGGATGCGTTGAGCCGATTGCAGCCAACTTCGTAACCCGCTACCGCCCGACGCCGCCTCCGAAATGGTTCTCTCCATTTCGCCGGACCCCCCGTGGAAAGAAATGGAAAGCATTTTGGGGGGCTGCATTTGAAGGCGGCCAACGTGTCGGCGCCCTTGTCCGACCTTGGCAACCTTAAATGAGTGACAACTAAAGACAACGTAAGAGCGCCAGGCGGCAGAAGTGTTCAATTATTGATCACCCACCCTCTACCCTCTTGCGCGCGGGCGGTGCACCACAGTTGGCTATAGACGAGTGTAGAGGGGGATGCCTCAATAGGCGGATTAGGGGCAAATGTGGTATTTGCCGAAGCAGCTATGTAGGAGGTCATCCCCATGAGAAGAAAAGCCTACCGAGCGACGCGTGTCAAGGATGTGGAGGTAGCGCGGTTGACGGCGGATAAAGCCGGCGAACCGGTGAGCGTGGGCATCGATATGGGCAAGCATAGTTTTTATGCGGTGTGCCGTTGGACGGACGGCACGTTTGAGCGGCCCTGGAAGATCGACAATCCCGGCGACATCCT
>JBJMQT010000089.1:0-41862 GCA_045802525.1 Gemmataceae bacterium | reverse complement strand
GGCGAGCGCTCGCCAGTAGCTCGCGGCTAAACGTATCTAGTTTTACGCTTTATCGGTTTTGTCATGTTGACCCCGTACAACACAAATCTGCCACCCGACCTGCGGGCTCTTAAAGAGGAGATCGAAGGGTACGCGCGCGGCTACGGGCTGGATTTCTACGAGACGATCTTCGAAGTCATCGATGCGGACGACCTTAATGAGATCGCGGCCTACGGCGGTTTCCCCACGCGCTATCCGCACTGGTCTTTCGGCATGTCTTACGAGGAGTTGCGCAAGGGTTATGACTATGGGTTGTCGAAGATTTACGAAATGGTGATCAACAATGATCCGTGCTACGCCTACTTAATGCGCTGCAACCATACGGTCGATCAGAAGCTGGTGATGGCCCACGTCTACGGCCATTCTGATTTCTTCAAGAACAATGCCTACTTTGCACACACCAGCCGCAAGATGATGGACGAGATGGCCAATCATGGCACGCGTATTCGCCGTTATGTCGAAAAACATGGCGAAGACGAAGTGGAGACGTTTGTCGACCGCTGTATGTCCATCGACGATTTGATCGACATCCATTCCACCGCCATCCGGCGCCGGGAAACGGTTTCGCGTTATGATTTTAATCCCGAAAAGGATGAGAATGGGGAAACGCGTTCGACGCGCTTCAAAAGCAAAGGGTACATGAATGATTACATTAACCCCCGCGAGGTTTTAAAGGCCGAGGAAGAAGATCGCAAGAAGCAAGAAGAGGAGGCGGCACGGAGCTTCCCCGAACATCCTGAAAAAGACGTGCTGCTCTTCCTGATCGAGCATGCCCCGCTCAAAGGCTGGCAGCGCGATATTCTGTCCATCGTCCGAGACGAGGCGTTTTATTTCGCGCCGCAAGGGCAGACGAAGATAATGAACGAAGGCTGGGCCAGTTTTTGGCACTCCACGATTATGAGCCAAAAGGCGCTCGAGCCGTCCGAGGTGATCGATTATGCCGATCATCATTCGGGCACGATGGCCGTGCATGGGCCGCGCATCAATCCGTATAAGCTCGGGATTGAACTATTGCGGGATATCGAGCACCGTTGGAATACCGGCAAATTCGGCAAGGAATATGATGATTGCGACGATCTGGAGAAAAGGCGGAAATGGAATAAGGAACTAGGCTTGGGAAGGCAGAAAATCTTTGAAGTTCGGCGGATTCACAACGATATTACGTTTATCGACACCTTTCTGACGCCCGAATTCTGCGTCGAGCATAAGATGTTTTCCTACGCTTTTCAGGAGCAGGCAGGCACTTATGTGATTGAATCGCGGGTCTTTGATAAGATCAAGCAGCGGTTATTGCAAAGTTTGACCAATTTTGGCAAGCCGTGGATCTATGTGGTCGATGGCAACTATAGGAACCGCGGTGAGCTACTCTTAAAGCATCAGCATACGGGGGTAGACCTGCGCCTAGACCATGCGGCCGACACGCTAGCCAACATCCAAGCTTTATGGGGAAGGCCCGTCCACCTTCAAACGCTTGTCGATGACAAACCTACCCAGTTGTCCTTCGACGGCACCGACCATAGCATTAAAACGGGAGGAGAAAGCGATGAACCTAAACGAAATACTCTTGCCAAAGCTCGCTGAATGGCGGCCCGCCGATCGGCAGATTTTGCAGGCCCATCCGGAAGGCTTTCCCTGGCATATCTTCGTCACTGTGGACAGCGGCGACGCCTATAGCTGCCGAGTTTGGGAAATGGCTCTCCGGCGCACCGTTGCGGGCGAGCCGATCAATCTAAAGCTTTGGGCGGAAAGCATAGGCAAGCGAGCCACCGGGTTGCTGGAAACATTGCACTTGGTAGAAATCGACGACCAACGCAGTGAGGCCTTAATTCGGAGCAGTGAACCTTCACGCCGTGGGCAGAAATTGGACTTTTATGAGGTTATTCTCAAGGCTACCGGCGAGGCGACCTTGCGGCGTTACCAATCATCGCAAGACGAGAGCAAACGCCGAGAGCAAGTTCCTTTCACGCTTACGCATGAAGTGCTGGCGAAAGTGGCCGACGATTTGGTTCCACCCTCCTGACTTCGAAAATGGCGCGTGCTCGTCTAAGCCCACGTGAGGTCCCCCGTGGGCTTTTTTTGTCCCAACCCACTTTCTTTTATCGCCTTAGCGACCTAACGGTTGGCTATGGAGAAATGCTGCACCAGCCCGGTGTTTCGATGGCCCTGCCTATCTTGCCAAGTTATTTAGCTCCCCCTTGACGGTCTTCTAGCAAACGTATTAGAACAGCAAGCCGCAAAATGGCAAAATTGCATCGTCCGATTACATGGGTATGGAAGTTGGCATGACGCCGAACTTTAAGCTTGGGTCGGACACTGTATGGCCCTGGCGACTTCTCGCGGGCTTGCTAATTGTAGCTTCCGCCGCGCTGCATGTCCTTTATTTAACGTCCGACGATTCGCTCGATTTGGCCCCCGATGAAGCCCATTACTGGGACTGGTCGCGTCACCTAGACTGGAGTTATTACAGCAAAGGGCCGCTTGTCGCCTTCTTGATCCGCGGGGGTTGCGAGTTGGCCGGTGATTGGTCTCAGCAACTTAATGCCAACGAGATGCTGGCCGTCCGCCTTCCCGCGGTTATATGCGGCAGCTTGCTTCTTGCCAGTCTTTATCTTCTCACCACACAAGTATTCCAGAACGAGCGATTGGCAGCAGGCGTCGTCGCCATCGCGCTAACTTTGCCAGTCATTGGCGCCGGCTCGACGCTCATGACCATCGACTCTCCTTATACTTGTTGCTGGGGTTGGACCCTTGTCACAGGCCACCAGGCTGTTTTTCGCCGTTCGGCCTGGGCATGGCCTGCAACTGGACTGTTGGTCGGCATCGGAATTCTTGCCAAGTACACGATGGTCCTATTTCTGCCCTCGCTCGGCCTTTTTCTTCTGACATCAAGGCAGTATCGGGGTTTACTATTGCGGCTGGGTTTTTGGGTGATGGCGGGCAGCGCGGCGGCTTGTTCGTTGCCGATTCTCATGTGGAACTGGGAGCACGATTGGCCGACCGTCCGCCATGTCAGCGGCCTGGCAGGCGGCCATGGAGCCAGCGGAGTGAACTGGCTGGGGCCTCTAGCGTATATAGCCGCCCAGTGTGGTTTGCTGCTTATTTACTGGTTCCTGGTTTGGCTGGCCGCGATGGTGGCATACAGGCCTTGGCGAACCAGCGTTCCCGCCACGGCTTACCTCTGGTGGCTGTCGGCGCCGATGTTCGCTACGTTTCTGATCTTCAGCTTCAAGACGGGAGGCGGCGAGCCCAATTGGCCCATAACGGCGTACATCTCCGGCCTTGTGCTCACAGCGGCTTGGATTGCGAACATGCTTCGGTCTAGCGAGGTCTGGCAACGCAGGCTGACGTGGGCTTGCCTCTCGCTGACATGCGGGGTCGGCTTGGCCCTCAATATTGTCATGCATCACAGCCCGTGGCTTTACCCTTTGTTTGATCGCTTTGCAGGCGAACCGACAAATGAACGCCCGTTGCCTATGCGCCGGTTCGATCCTACTTGCCGGCTGCGCGGATGGCGCACCTTGGCGCCTGCGGTGGACAAGCTCCGTCAACAAATTCGCACACCGAGAGCGGAGGCGATCTTGGCGTGTACCAGTTGGAGTTTGCCGGGCGAGCTGGGCTTCTATTGCCAAGGGCATCCGCAAGTTTATTCGCTCGGCCTGTCGCTGGGCGATCGCCATAGCCAATATGATCTCTGGCATCCCAATCCGATCGCGGATTCCTCGGTTTTCTTCGGACGCACTTTTATTATCGTGGGCAACTTTACGCCGGAGGCCTTAGCGCAGGCTTTTGAGCGTGTGGAAAAGTCGGAATTGGTTACCCATTACGAGAACGGCCAGCCCGTGGCGCAGTGGTTGGTTACCGTTGCCCGCGGTTTCAAAGGGTTCGACAAGGCCCTGGGCGAAGGCACCGAACGTAGCTACTAGTGGTTTTGGCCACCTACGATATCTCAACCAAAGTAACGCAGATGTTGCCAAGAAGGGTTGTTTTGGAACCGGCAGCCAACACGGTATTGGCCCTTTTCGGGTTGGCAATGCCGAACCTCGGCCTTGAACCAGGGGCATTCCGAGGGCGCTGCATTGGGCTTGACCGTGAGCACGGCGCCTACCTCAAGTGCGTCGTCCACGAGCATGCCAATTCCTTGAGGTGACCGATCCACGACCCATCCGGAAAGCGGATCGTCCGCGGCCTCCCCGATCGTATAGGTCACTGACGTTGGGTTGCCCATTCGCCTCGGGATGGCGCGCCGCTCGGTGCCGACAACGACTGAGGCCGAGCCCGAGGCCGGGCGACTGGCTTTGATGGCCGGGGCCAGCGGCGCCGGCGCACTTATTTCAGGCGTTTTGAAGACCGGCAATTCCCAAGGCAAATCCAGCTCGGTTAGTTCCAGCGAAACCGGGGGGAGTTCCGGATTGTCTTGCCAACTGGGTAGTTCCGGAAGCTCGTTCTTCTCAAGAGGCGGTTGTTCCAAGACAGGATCAATCTGCACAACGCTATTTTTTACAGGAAGAGGCGTGGTCGTATCCGTAGCAACCCCGTTGGTCGTTTCCAGCCCACCGAGGAAATGTCGAAGTTCTTGGCTTTGCGCCATTACCTCTGTTCGAAGCTGATCAAGTCCAGTTAGCAACGTCCGCAGGTTTTCCATTAATGGCTGTGAACGATCAACCAACTCACCCGTTTGTGCCAATAGTTTCTGGGATCGCTCAAGGAGTTCCTGAGTCGGTTTCATGGGGACGATTCTCCGCGTTTTGCAAGTGAGGCTAACGAACAAGTCGGCAGGTAAGTTCAGCGAATCTTGCGGAAACGCTCCTTAGACATCCTGCCAGCGCTTCGAAGGGACTAGGGACCCCTGTTGAGAAGCATAGGTCTAATTATTGGTGCAGTCAAAAATTGGGTTATGGATCACAAAGCGATCCTTAACAAAATGAAAATGCCCGCGAGGTTGGGAATCGTCGCGGGCGTGATGAGGCTGAGATACTCTGGACTACTTGCCAAGCAGGTGTGAGAGGATATACCGCTCCAATCCTTCGTAATCGCGCTCCGAGCGGAAGTCCTCAATCTTGTCGTTGCTCACGCTGCGAGCGACGTCCAAAAGGCGCAAGAAGATCTCCCGGCTATTGCTGAGGTGCTGAGTCTGCCCCGCCGCCCTCGTGGTCCGCATCGGCTTAACATCGAGGCCTATGCAGCCCTGATAGCCCGCTCGTTCGAGCACCCAAACAGTATTAAAGGCGCGCCTTAGATCGACGGAGCCGAAAGTCTTGTCCTGATCGTATTTCAAGCCGTTTTGATCGTTGAGATGTACGCTCCACAGCTTCTCGTGCCAGAGCGCATACGCCATGTCATCGGAAGGATCGAGGCCGACCAGAATGGAGTGCGCTGATTCGATAAGCAATCCAACGCGTGAAGGTTCCGCCGAGCGATAGGCTAACCCCAGGAAGTGGCCCGCCGTCGGCAGGTAAGCCTGGTCCATGGGCTCATTAGGCTTCATCTCTCCGAGAATGCGAATGGTTTTGTCGTATTCGAGCAAGATATTGATGGCGTCAAGGATGCGTCCCACGGATGCCATGGGGTCTTTGGCCTCGCGAATGTAGGTGCCTTCGCGGGCCAGCCATAGGACCATGTTCTTGCAGTTTAGCGCATTGGCAATATCGACGGCCCTTTTGGAACGCTCAATAGCATACCGCCGGTCGGAAGCGCTGTTGGATGTGTAGCCTCCGTCAATCGTCTTGGGATGTTCCCACAGCCGCGGGGCGATGAACTCGCAAAAAAGACCTTCGCCTTCGAGCATTTTCTGAACCTTGGCAGCCCCTTTTAGGGTCGTCGGCATATCCAGGTCAGCTTCCACGACATCGTCATCATGGAATTGCACCCCATCGAAGCCGAGTTTCTTGTACTCGCGAATCTTGGCGGCAAAAGCAACCTCCTTGCGCACCGCCGGTCCGAAGGGGTCGGCGCCCGTGCTAATATTCCAGGGGCCGAACGTAAAGCGATACCGCATCTTGCCATTGGTGATTGCCATTCAAGTTCTCTTTCTCGGTAGTCGATCAAAAAGTATTCGGCCCGAAAGATCTCGCTAAGAAGCTTCCCTTGCCCCGCCGGCCCAGCTTCTCACTTTTTTCAGATAGGTGGCTTGTGTCTCGCCTCACTATAGAGTGTGCCAGTTGTGGTCAATCCTGGACGGTCAGCCGTATCTCTTCTCTATATGACCAACAGGCCGTCGAGTCATGTCCCTGCCCGCGCTGCAGCGCCTACACCCTTTGTTGCCATGAACCGGAAAATCCCCGTCAACCGGAGCAACCGCGCCGTTTCACCAATTGGCAGATTGCCTCGACCCGCTGAGTCAAATTAGTCCCGTCGAAATAATGAATCACGCAAAACGACAATTCTAATTTCAGTCAAAGCGCCCGCGAGGGAGCCTCAAAACTCCCCTCGCTGTCGTCGGCATAGTTGCGATGTCCGGGCTTTAAAGAGCCCTTCCGGCCTGCTGCCCAATAATCCTGCATCGACCGGGGACTACCTAGTTGATAATTGACGTTGGCTGCTATACATTTGGCCTTGTCTAAGCATGGACCAATCGTGAAGCTATCCAAATTCTCCAATAACGTGAGATCCTCCATGAGCCATCCTCCCTTTCAAGTCGATTTCCGCAGCCGGTTTAAGCTTGTCCCCTGGTTCGTAATCCTGCCTTGCGCCCTGACCTGGGCGCTTGAGATTCGCGCCGACGAAAAGAACGAGAAACCACGCGAGGAAAAGCGATCTGTGGTCGGCAAATGCTTTTCTCCGCAGGGCACGCTGTTGGCTCGCGAGAAAGCCGGCAAAGCTTGGAATTTTGTGGATAAACTCGGCTCGGTTTATAGCCGGGATCGCCTGGTCACTATCCCCGGTGAGCGCGCCGTGGTCGTATCCAAGAACAACGCCGCGCGTCTGCTACTAGTCGGCAACCTTCCCGAATTCACCAGCGTACCGGTTCTGGAATGTGCCGTGATGTTGCACGACAAGCAGGGGGTTGACCTGGATATTACGCTTGAAACCGGACGCGTGCTGGTAACCAACAAAAAGGACGAGGGCCCCGTCAAGGTTCACGTTGCTGTGGGTGAAGAGAGTTGGGATTTAGTCCTGGACAGCCCCGGGTCTGAAATCCTCGTCGAGGCCTGGGCCCGCTGGCCGCAGGGCATGCCTTTTCAAAAAGACCCCAAGTTTGCCGCTACGCCGACCAACGTGGCCCTCTTTTGCGTGCTTCAAGGCAGCGCTTCGTTCAAAACGGGAAGCAACCAATATGGCCTTACCGCTCCGCCTGGCCCTGCCATATTCGTCCATGAGAGCGATGAGGCCCGCGAAGGGAGCCCGCGGCGGCTAAACGCTCTACCCGAAGCGCTTGATCCTCGAAACTGGAATAAACCCGAGATGAGAAGAGCGCGCGATATTGCCGGCCGTCTCGAGGCGGAAATGATGAAGAAAGATATTCCCACCGCCCTCACGGACCTTCTCAACGCGGCCGACCAAACCAAGGATAAAGACAAGGTCCTCGCTCAAGAGATGCTCGACCAAGCAGTTTTTACGATGGGAGCGCTTGACGAATTAGGGCTCCTCATAGACACCCTGGGGAGCAAAGTGGGCCCTCAACGGATTGCGGCGGTGTCCGCTCTTCGCCAATTTATTGGCCGTGAGCCGCGGAATGATTTCGTTCTGTACCAATACCTGATCCAGAATAAGAAGTACTCGGAAATCCAAGCAGAAATCCTCGTAGGACTGCTTCATAGCTTCGGCGAAACCGATCTCAGCCGGCCGGAGACCTACGATACCCTTATTGGCTACCTCCGCAATGAGCGCCTGCCCATTCGCGAGCTTGCCTTATGGCACCTAGTACGCGTTGTTCCAGGCAAGAAAATCATCTTCGACCCGGCCGGGCCTCCTGAAGAGCGCGAGAAAGCGGTTAAAGAGTGGAAGACGTTGATTCCAAACGGCCATTTGCCGCCGGCGCCAGTGGAGGGGCAGAGGAAATGAGGATCGAGGATCGAGGATCGAGGATCGAGGATCGAGGATCGAGGATCGAGGATCGAGGATCGAGGATCGAGGATCGAGGATCGAGGATCGAGGATCGAGGATCGAGGATCGAAAAACTCTCGTGCCCAAGCTCTGCTTGGGCACGCACTGCCGCGAAGCTCTGCTTCGCCTCCGAATCACTAGAACATATCGCCGTCATCCTGGATCCTCCATCCTCCATCCTCCATCCTCCATCCTCCATCCTCAATCCCCAATCCTCAGCAACTGCTTCAACCGGGAGTACAGGGCTGGCGGACCAAGCTCATCCTGTTTGAGACGAAAATAGGCGCTGCGATTATCGACGACGCGCAGGCGGCCGCGGCTTCGCTCAGCGAGTTCCTGAATGAGGCGTGGGTTGCGGTAGCCCAAGACGACGTCGGTCGGTCCGGAGGCATGCTCGGGCGGCGTCTCCAGATGCACAGTCGCCACTTTCCAAAGGCTTGCCAGCAAGCGCAATTCCGTGAGGCGCAATAGCCACTCGGCCGGCTCGGGCAAGGCTCCAAAGCGATCGCGCATTTCAGTCCGAAATTCCTGTAAGCGATCGAGGCGTCTTACGCGCGCCAGGCGACGATACACTTCAATTCGGCTCCGCTGTCCTTGGACGTAGTCCCGAGGCAGGAAAGCCGGCCAGGGCAGGTCGACAGTCACTTCCAGCGGCGTCTTGCGAGGCTGTTTTTTCAATTCGTGCACGGCGTTTTCGAGCAATTGACAATAAAGTTCATAACCGACGGCCGCGATGTGGCCGCTTTGCTGCGTGCCCAAAATGTTGCCGGCGCCGCGAATTTCCAGGTCGCGAAGGGCAATCTTGAACCCCGCGCCCAGTTCCGTGAATTCCTCGATGGCCTTGAGGCGGCGCGTCGCGGTCGGCGAAACGGTCCGCTTAGAGTCGAGCAATAAGTAAGCGTAGGCCCGGTGTTTATAGCGGCCGACACGGCCGCGGAGTTGATGCAAATCCGCCAGGCCGTAGTTATCTGCTTCGTTGATGAAAATAGTATTGGCGTTGGGGATGTCCAGGCCGCTCTCGATGATCGTTGTCGCCACGAGAATGTCGACCTGGCGATTGACAAAGCGCACCATCGCGTCTTCCAACTCGTGCTCCGCCATTTGCCCGTGAGCCACCGCCAGCTTCGCTTCGGGCACAATGTGCTGCACTTGGGCCGCGATTGCTTGGATATCGTAGACCCGGTTGTGAACGAAGTAGATTTGCCCGTCGCGATTCAACTCGCGCAGAATCGCGTGCCGTATGATTTGCGGATCAAAGCGGGCAATGCGCGTCTCGATAGCCAGCCGATCAGGCGGGGGCGTCTCGAGATTGCTGATGTCGCGAATGCCCAAGAGGGATAGGTGCAAAGTGCGCGGGATGGGCGTGGCCGTCAGAGTCAGCACGTCCACCGTTTGACGCAGCCGCTTTAAGCGTTCCTTGTGTTCGACGCCGAAGCGCTGCTCCTCATCAATAATGACCAGGCCCAAGTCCTTAAAGTGAACGTCCGCGCTAACCAAACGGTGTGTGCCAATGATCACATCAATCCCGCCCTGAGCCAGGCGTTGGATGATGCGGCGTTGTTCTCCGGCGGAGCGGAACCGGCTGATGCCTTCGACAACGAAAGGAAACTCGGCAAGGCGCTGGGTAAAGGTACGAAAATGCTGCTCGGCCAAAACCGTTGTCGGGACGAGTACGGCCACCTGTTTACCGTTGTCAATGGCTTTGAAGGCGGCCCGCATGGCAAGCTCGGTCTTGCCGTAACCGACGTCGCCGCAAATGAGCCGGTCCATGGGCCGCGGGCGCTGCATGTCGCGCTTGATTTCCACGAGGGTGGTAAGCTGGTCGGGCGTTTCTTGGTAAGGAAACGCGCCTTCAAACTCGGTCTGCCAATCGCTGTCGGGCGGGTAAGCCATGCCCGGCTGCGCCTCGCGCAGCGCTTGAAGATCGATCATGTCGCTGGCCAGGTCGAGGACAGCCGCCTGCACTTTCTCTTTCCGCCGCTGCCAGCCTGTGCCTCCTAAGCTCGAAAGCTCCGGATCCGTCTTCGAGCCGCCGACATATTTCTGCACCAACTCGATCTTCGTGGCCGGGACATAAAGCAGCACGCCGTCACGGAATTCGAGGCGAAGGTGCTCCTCCTCATGGCCCTTGTTGTCGAGCAGTTGCATGCCCTGGTAACGGGCAATTCCATGACTGACATGGACGACCAGGTCTCCCTCAGCCAAGTCGAGAAAGCTGTCGATGGCTCGGGATTCCAACCGGCGCCGCGGCAATACCTGCCGGGTAGCGTCCTTGTGGAAGAGTTCGCGCCCACTGAGCACTACCAGGCCGGCATCAACCATCCGGAAGCCGGCTTCGACATGCCCGGTCACCAGTTGCAAGCGCTCGGATTGAGCCAGTTGCCCGGCCGCCAAGACTTCGCTCAGGCGCTTGCATTCCGCCTCATTTTGACAGGCAATCAAAACGCGTTCGTGGGTGGCGGCCGCATCCAGCTCATCACTAACCTTTTTGATATCGCCGCTAAAACGCTCGACCGATTCAATGCGGAGGTGACACGAGGCTTCCACCGACGGACTAGGCAGGGCGGATACGCGAATGCTGGGCAAACGCAGCAATTGGGAGAAAGTTCCCTCCAGAGTGAACAACCCTGGTGTCTCGCGAAAGCGCTCCAAATACTGCTTGCCCTGTTCGGTAAGTTCCTCCGATTCAACTAGGGCCACCCACGAGTTGGTTGGAAGATAGTCCGTGAGGTGGCCTCGGTCCGCCTTCTTGCCTCCTTGGGCCTTCGCATTTGCACTTTGCCCATTCGGACCGGGCGCAAGCGACCCGAGAGTCATAATTTCCACAGCGTCGACATTGCCCAGGCTGCGCTGGGTCTGCGGATCAAATTGGCGGATGGACTCGATTTCATCGCCGAAGAATTCCAGCCGCACAGGATTCTCGGCGTCGAAGGAGAAGATATCAGAGATACCGCCGCGTCGACTAAACTCACCTGGCGTCTCGACGACCTCCGTGCGGCGGTAATGGCGGTCTAAGAGCCACCCGGAAAGCTCGTCCAAGCTGACCGTTTCGCCCACCCGCATAGTGCGCCGATTGGCTTGCCACTGATCCCGGTCTGGGACAGGCTGCATCAAGGCCTGAATCGTAGTCAGCAAGATGCGGGGCGGCGCCGAGCTTGCCAAGGCCTTGAGGATGCGCAGGCGCTGCCCGGCGATTTCGCCCCCGCCGTTTCCTTCACCAGGAACATCGTCCCAAGCCGAAAAGACGCTCGGAGTGAATCCCGAAAAGCTCTGCAAATCACCGACCCAGCCGTCCAAGTCTCGCGGATGTGCCAGGACGATTAGAAGCGCGCCCGGTGCATTGCGGCTGAGCGCCGCGGCAGTGAGCGCCGCGGCTGATCCCCACGCGCCATCAATTGTGGCGCTGAGACGTTGTCCGAGGGCTGCCAATACGGCGGAGAAGTCCTCCGCCCGCTCCACCAGATGGGGCAGGTCTGTCAGATTGGCGATGGTTTCAACGCGCATTAAAGGGGAAGGCATGAGTACGTCGAGGTCTTCGCATCCTTATCTAAAAACTCTTTGAGCCAAACAAGCCACGGTGAGCGCCGAATCTATGCCCGCTGGCCACTCCGCACACGTGACGTTGACTTCTTGCGAGGTCGCAAGTCTCACTTGCTGCCGCAAACGCATGCGGAATTTCAGTGCATTCTATCAAGGAAACCAACTTTCAACGCCGGCACCTGGGTCTCGCGGCGAATTGGACAAGCTAGCCGGTCCAAGCTATGTTTCCTACGGTGTCAAATCATCTGGGACGTTCCTCTAACTCTGCCAGGCAAGCTCTCGTCCCTGCCGGCAGTCGGGTGTCCGCAAGCCATGGCGCTATCAACTTCCATTGCCGCGATAAAACAAGTGGACGGAGAGCCCATTCCCGGCTACCGGCTGCTTCACCAGCTGGGCAAGGGCGGGTTCGCCGAGGTTTGGAAATGCGAAGCGCCGGGCGGATTTGTCAAAGCTATCAAGTTCGTCAATGGCAACCTCAATGGCATCGGCGATCAGTCTACCCAGGCGGAGCAAGAGCTGCGGGCCATGGATTGGGTCAAGGTGGTTCGTCATCCCTTCATTCTTTCGATTGAGCGAGTCGAGATCGTCAACGGTGAACTCGTCATCGTCATGGAGTTGGCGGATAAGAACCTTGAAGACCGCCTGATCGAATGCCAGACCCTTGGCCTTCCCGGCATACCGCGAAGTGAGCTTCACGCTTACCTGCGCGATGCCGCAGAGGCTCTCGATTTGATGAACTTCCAGCATGATCTGCAACACCTTGATATCAAGCCGCGCAACCTGTTCCTCATCGGCAATCGGCTGAAAGTGGCGGATTTTGGCCTTGTTCAGTGCATCGAAGAGTTGTCGATCGGCAATGCCGGCGGCGATCTGCCTAACGAATTTACCCCCTCGTATGCCGCACCCGAACTATTTCAGGGCTCGATCAGCCGGCACAGCGACCAATACAGCCTGGCGGTCACCTATCAAGAGCTGCTCAGCGGCACGCGACCGTTTCAAGGCACCAACTCTCGGCGTTTGGCCGTTCAGCATTTGAGTGACAAACCCGACCTGTCGGCTATCCCGGAGAACGAACGGCCGGTCTTGGCACGGGCCTTGGCGAAAGATCCTCAGGATCGCTTTCCTTCCTGCCTGGCATTCATGCGCGCTTTGATCTCCGTTCAGTCTAGCGCGCCGGCTGTCGTCCTAGCGCCCCATGCCGGCGACCCCAGCAGCAACACGCCGTTGCCGCCGGCCCTGCGCATGACCGACACGATGGAAGATTTCTTCTTGGCCACCGTGATGCCGCGTAGTTCCCGGCCGGACATGGAGCTTCCTAACTCCCGCATGGTCGATTTAGCCTCGGAAGTCGAGAGCATGCGCCGCCAACTCAAAGATTCCGACGCGGAAATTCGCCGCATCGAAGAAAAAGCCAAGATGGATCGCCAGGAACTCGTCGAAAAATACGAAATCCTTTTGACCAATAAATTCCAGGCCCTCCGCCAAAAATGCGGCCTGACGGCAACTCGGCCTTTCGCCGCCCAAGAGCCGGCGACCCAAGAGGAACTCCTGGCGATCGCTCATGAACTGGACCGGCAACGCACGCAACTGCAACGTGAGGAAAAGGAACTCCACGCCCAAATCCGGAACGAGGAAGTCAAAATCTGCAAAGAGCGCGCGGAATTGTCGCGTCAACAAAACGAATGGTTGCGGCAGCATCCCAAGGGCACTGCGGCTCCCGCTCCCGCCATGCCCACGCCGCAGCAGGCGGCTGCCACACGGGAATACCAAGAAGTGGAAAACCTCCGCCGCGAGTTGGAGCAACAGCGCGAGCAATTGAAGGCCGATGAACTCGCCCTACGCTCCCAGATCGAGCAGTTGGAGCTTCATGTCTCCCAGGAGCGTTCGGAGCTCGCTAAACAACGGGCGGAATGTGAAAAACGCAAAAGGGAATTGATCGCTCTCAAAGTGGAATGGGAAGGCCGCCAAAGGGAGCTCCAAGTCCAGCTTAAGACGATCTCGGCGGCCGAAGCCGTGCTGGCTCAAAAGCTAGCGCCTCTGGCGCATCTCAAAGACACGATCGAGCAAGTTTTGTCGATCCACAAACCCGGCTCGGGAAGTCATGTGCCGGTCTAGCCCGGCGGCCGCCTGGTGACCACATCCGTGGAGTCAGAAAACGCTTGTAAACTGGGCCGGACGTTTTCGCCCCATATCCTTGTCTTCAAGTCTTCTTGCCTGCCAGGCTGAAGATTCCCAACCTTGAACCAACATGATTGGCGTGCGCGCTCTAAAGAACGGCTTCATTGGAGCGCGGCAGCCGACTGTGCTCCTCATTGACGTCAATAGACGCTCGATGGAGCCGCTGCCCTAGGGTGGGGGCGTATGCAATGCAACGTATTTTTGGCGCGATAATACCGGGTGGACGCCTAGTTGGCGCCTTTGGCAGCTTTTCATTCCAAGATGGCTAATGTCACGCCGCACGAGCCTGCGGCGGGATCGAAAGGCGGTCAGCCATTGGGCTGGTCAAGCCGCCTAACAGGCACTTATATGCCAGCGCCCCAAAAAAAAGCAGGCCGCCAAGGGGTTGCGGTCCCAAAGAGTGAAACTGAGTGACCCACGGTGATATGCCGATTAGCTGAGATGCTACAAGGAGACCATAACTGGTAAGCAGCATGCCGCGGACCGTTTTTCCTCCGTCGGGCTCGAACGCTTCAAGAACCGCCCACGCAAGCGACGGGGCCAAGAGGCAGTAAGTTGACGATTCCGTGGCCGGGCCACATACGGTCATCCAACAGGCGCTCAAACCAAGCAAGGCGGTCAGCAGACGGCGCGGCGGCCAATCTCGCAAGCGGAGGAACAGGCACAGGAGCGCCACACTCGCTGCGGCCAGCAATTGGATCGCGACGTAGCCATGCCGGGTAATGGGCACATGCCACAGTCGAAGCAGCAGCCAGAGATCGCGATAGCCGCCTGCGAAGGCCCAATCAGATCGATCATCTGCCCACAAGTTTATCAGCCAATTGACATATTGGCGGGCCACATAGTGCGGCTGTTGGAGCAAAAAAGGCAAGGCAAGGCCTACCAAGAGTGCAGTTGCGTAACGCGGCCCAAGACGGCGCGGATGGACCAATAAAAGCAGCATTCCCACGGACAAAGCATATAGCTTCAGGAGGCACGATAACGCGATGCAAATCGCAGCAAGATTCCAGCGGCCCTCAGAGACCGCGGCTAAACCGGCTAGTATAAGGCCCAACATCAGCAGATTGGCTTGCGCGTTGTTGATGTTGCCGAAAGTCAGGGGCAAGGCCAGCAAAAACAGAGCGGCTCTTTGTTTACGGCTCAGGGTTTCGGGTAACACCGCGCACGCCCACCAGAATAGGCCTCCAAGAAAAACCACGGTATTGAGCAATCGCCAACCGAGCGCTCCGAGCCGGTCCGGCAGGAGCGATAGTGGCACAAGACCGGCATGCACGAGCGGGCTATACCGGCAAGTTTCAGAGAGTTGTTCATACAGATCATGACCAGCACACCAGTTAAGCCCGGCCTGCCGATAGTATTGGTGCCAACAGCTGTGGCTATAAGGCGCGATAAAACCGCGGATGCACACAGCCGAGACAACTACTAGCCAAGCGATTATGGCCCAACGCTCCCAGTGTGCTTGACTCTTAAGCCGGCTAGGGATGGCGTCAAGGTGCATGGTCTAGATCCTTTTCCGTGGCCTGGAAAATTCTCGACATTTCCTTGCCCGTCCTCACCGCCTTAGAGATCCTTCCCAGGCGTTGCATAGGCCCCCATTAAATTAAGGTTCGGCATGGAAAGCTCAAAACTGCAGTGATAGCAACCGAAAAGACCTCAACATCGATAACGTCCATTCAGACTACGCAGTCCGCCAACGTGGCCGTTTCGGGATAAACAGGACGGGCTGATAATTCGGGTTGTGCTCAAGGGACAAGGCAATTGTGGTCGATTACTTCCCTGCTATATGAACAGATGGATTGGACCTTAGTGCTTCGAACGGTTCAGCGGGGACGAACGGAAGGCGCCGCGTGAACGGCCAACGCTATTTAGTGGTGATCGCTGACGATTACGGGATCGGAATTCCAACGTCCGAGGGAATTCTGGCCTTGGGAATTGCCGGTCTCGTAAACGGGGCTGTCCTTCTCGTCAATTCCCCGTATGCCGAGAAAGCGGTGCGCTCTTGGCGACAGGCCGGCAGTCCATTTGAACTGGGCTGGCATCCATGCCTGACGATGGATCGGCCGCTATTGCCGGCAAGCCAGGTTCCGAGCTTAGTTAACGAAAAAGGAGAATTTTGGGCGCTGAGCGGCTTTCTGCGGCGAGTGGCCATTGGCCGTATTCGGGCTGTAGAAGTTTTTGCTGAGCTTCACGCGCAGTGCCGACGATTTCAAGATTTGATCGGACATACGCCGACCTTGGTGAATTCCCATCAGCACGTTCACCTATTCCCGCCGGTTGCCAGTTGTCTATTGGATCTGCTCCGCGAATGCCGGCCCCTGCCCTATATTCGCCGAGTCCAGGAACCGCTCGGTATGCTGACCCGTGTGCCGGGCGCGCGCTTCAAGCGGGCATTCCTTACTTTCTTGGGACGGCGCGGCGCCGTTCAACAACAGCAAATGGGATTCCCCGGAAACGATTGGCTGGCCGGCGTCACCGATCCGGCCTGCGTCCGGCACTCCGACTATTTGGTCCACTGGCTAAGCCGGGTGCCCGGCAGAATTGTCGAATTAGCCTGCCATCCCGGCAACTGGGATCCGAGCCTGATTGGCCGCGACTGCACAGCGGACGATGGACGCTTGCAGCGGCGCGTTGATGAATTTCACTTGATGCAGCAATCGAGCTTTCGCGAAGTTTGCCGGCAGGCCGGGTTTACGATGGTCGCCCCGTCCGCGGCCCATTCCCTGTACGCACAAGTCGCTTGACGTCTCACGGCTATAGCGGAGCAGAGAACAAATGGACCAGGCGACTCGCAAACTCAGCATAGTGTGTCCGGCCTTTCAAGAGGAAGAGGTTCTCCCTCACTTCCATAAGGAACTCGCTGCCACCCTTGATCTTTTGGCCGGGAACTACGACGTCGAAATCTTGTACATCGACGACGGGTCCCTTGATCGAACGCTGGAAGTCATCAAAGACCTGGCTCGTAACGACGCGCGCGTGCGCTATCTTTCCTTTAGCCGCAATTTCGGCCACCAGGCCGCCTTGACCGCAGGTTTGGAAAATGCCGCGGGCGAAGCGGTCATTACGATGGATTCCGATTTGCAGCACCCTCCCACCGTGATACCTGCTCTCTTGGAAAGGTGGAAAGAGGGCTTCGATGTTGTCCTGACCATTCGGGAAGACGATGCCGACTTGGGGACGTTTAAGCGCTTCACATCCGGAATGTTTTATCGAACAATGCGGTTGCTCAGCGATACCGAGATCCGCTTTGCGGCGGCAGACTACCGGCTGATGTCGCGGAAAGCCGTGGACGGGCTCTTAGAGCTCCGCGAGACCCATCGCTTTTTGCGCGGCATGGTCCAGTGGCTGGGCTTCCGCACGGCAGAGGTGCGCTTCATGCCGGCCCGCCGTAAAGCGGGGCTGTCCAAGTATAATTTTCGCCGCATGGCCAACTTTGCCGCCGACGGCATTGTGTCCTTTTCTCGAATGCCTCTCCGTATCGCCTTTTTCATCGGGCTCCTATGCCTGGCCTTAAGCTTCTTTTTTGCCGCCTGGGGATGCGCGGGCTTACTCGGCCTTGAGAGTCGGATCAGTCTGGGCACTTGTCTTGTTCTGACTTCACTGCATTACGTCGGTGGTTCCATTCTTTGCGCTCTTGGGCTCATTGGAGAATATGTGGGCAGGATCTACGAGCAAGTAAAGGGTCGGCCCATTTACCTGATAAAGGACAGCTCATTGGGCCATAAAAACAACCCGGCTGAGCCAGGCAACGGACAAAGACCTTGGAACCAACGGGCTCAGGACAACAATCAGGGCCGGAGTGCGGCCTGAACCGCGCAGGGTGCGATATGCCGCCTGCAGCGAAGGAGATTACTAAGTGCACGGCCCCCATTCAATAAGTGCTCTATCCAAATGGGAACGGCGCGGCCTAATTGTTTTTGGCTTCCTGATTGTCGGATTTGGCGTACTAACTGAAGTGCGATCCGTTTACTTGAAGCGACGCATGGGCGATCTCGGCTGCTATCTGCGGGCAGCGTGGGCCGTCCGAGCCGATGCGGACCTCTATGCCGTGTGCGACGACAACGGCTGGCACTATAACTACCCGCCGTTGCTCGCCATCTTGGCCACCCCTCTGGCGGATGCTCCTCTCGGCGCCAGTCGAACCGGTCTGGCGCCCTATGGTGTTTCAGTAGGGATCTGGTACGCCGGATGTGTGCTATGCCTTTTCTTGGCGGTTCAGGTGCTGGCCACCGCCCTGGAGAAGGCTTCCCCGGATGCGGAGGTTCGTTTTCAGCCGGCCGGTTGCCGCCGCTGGTGGGCCCTGCGCGTGCTGCCTGTCCTGGCTTGCCTGCCGCCGATCGGCAGTGATCTGGTCCGGGGCCAGGCGAACCTGCTGCTCCTGGCGGCCTTGTGTGGTTTAATGGCCGGTCTAATCCGCGGTCAACCGTGGCGGGCGGGTTTTTGTCTGGCCGGGGCAATTTGTCTCAAGGTCTTTCCCGCATTCCTATTGGTCTACCCGCTATGGCGGCGCGATTACCGCTGCCTGGCGGGATGCGCCCTGGGACTCCTGCTTGGCTTGGCTTTGATACCCGCGGCGGTCTTCGGGCCGGTTCGAGCCTGGGATAGCTATCGCACCTTTGTCAGGGTGACGCTGGCCCCCGGCCTGGGTGAACATGCCGACGAATCGCGGTCGGCAGAGTTAACCGGAGTAACTTCCACCGACACGCAAGCATTCCTTGCTGTCATCCACAATACGACATTCCCCAACCGCGAAAGCCGGCCAATGTGGGTCGCCCCCTGGGTCCGCGCGTGCCACTGGATTCTCGGCGGTGTGCTTACCGGAATCACGCTCTTGATGGCAGGCCGGCGCAAGTCCGCGGCGTCCCCGGAGACGGTGCTCACCCTCGGCAGCCTCGTGCTATTGATGATCCTACTAAGCCCGGTCTGCCATATGCACTATTTCCTACTGGCATTGCCCGTGATCATGGGGCTCATCAGCGTCTACTGGGACCGCCATGGCTTCTCTCGACTCGGCGCTGGCCTATCCTTGCTACTGGCCGTCAATCTCATTGGCAATATCCTGCCGCGCTTGCCTGGCCTGGAAATTCTGCGTGATTTCGGCATGGTTACTTACGCCACCTTGTTAGTCTGGTTTGGAGCAGTTTTCGCTATCCGGAAAACTAAAAAGGCAGTCCCAATCCCGCTGCAAGCCGGCGATTGCCAGCAGCCTCAAATGGCGGCCTAATAGCGAGGAACTAAAACACGTTCGCAGATTGTGTCTCACGCATATCCACACACGGCTCCACAAACATCCCTTTAAAATTAAGGAGCTAGGCTTAGTTTTTTGCTCTCGTGCTTCACAATCTTTGTGAGACATGGCAAGTGACATCTGAGGTCGTTTCACATCCCTTTGGGCCAATGGCGGGTTTCTTCAAGCGGTTGCCCGGTTTCGAGAAGGCTCTTTAGGCTTGCGAGAATGAAGGGCCATCCGCCCGAAACGGCTTCGATGAGCTTCGAGCCAGGTTTGTCCATTTCGTGAATGATGGTGAGTTTGACTGACTCTTGCTGCTTTTCGATTTCATAAGTCAGGCGCGAATAACCTTCCGCGCGCAGTTCAGGCTTGAACTCGTTGCGCCATGTAAGGACCAATCTCCGATGCGGCTCAATTTCCAAGATTTCGCCGCTATCGCCCATGCGCCCGTCGGGAATCATCGACCGCCATGAGGCGCCCGGCTTCCAATCGGATTCCTGCCTTGTTTCGCACCAGTAGCGGCTAGTGAATTCGGGGTCGATCAGCGCCTGCCACAGTTTCTCCGGCGTCGTGCGAATATAAGTCACATATACGAATCGCGAACTAGCCATGGCTTTCGCCCTCCAAACGCTTCTTTAATTCAGCGAGCAGGCCCCTTACGAACTTGCCAATCCAGCGCTCCGCAATTTCGTGGATCGGCACCGGGTCGCGGCCCCGCCAAATTGCGACCACGAGATTTGCCTCTTCCAGGAGGCGTAGCTGCTTGGCCACGGCTTGCCGGGTTACGTCAAGGTGCTCGCAAAGCTGCCCAAGCGTCTGCCCGTTGCGGGCACGCAGCCTGTCAAGCAACTGGCCCCGACTGGGATCGGCGAGCGCCTTGAAGAAGAATGGCGCGGTGGTCAGCATTTAATGACTGCATGAAGACACGAATTAAGTTTCGTCGCGGCCGTGGGCGAAAGCGGGAGGGCTGGTTGCTTCAACGGCAGTGAATGGCTCCAGAATTCTGTAGGAATGAGCCGCACTCTTAGGAACGATCCAGGAATCGCCCGGCTCTAGAAGGATGACTTGGCCTTCTATTTCCAGCTCGGCGCGCCCTTCGATGACATAACCGACCGTCTCGTAATCACGCATGGCGGAGGATTTGGGATGGCCGGGTTCTTCTTTTTCCCAGAGGCGCATGGCGAGGTGAACGCCCGCTGCCAAATACTTCTGACCCATAGCGCCCTTGGGGGAATGCCTCGATTGAACTTTGATCACACTCTTGTCGGCCATGATTCAGTGCCCTTTTGGAAGAAGACTGTCTCGGGTCCGTCGCGAGACTATCATTGGAGCCAACGACGTATCGAAAACTTCTCGTAAATAGATGCTCGGCTATTTCTTGGTTTTCTTCTTGGGAGGAACTTTGGCGCCCTTCTTGCGCGCTTCGGAAAGGCCGATGGCGATGGCCTGTTTCGGATTCTTGACCGTCTTTTTTGACTTGCCTCCGCTCTTGAGCTTCCCTTGCTTCATTTTGTGCATCGCATTCTTGACACTCTTCTGAGCCTTCTCGCCATACTTTCTAGCCATCGGTTTGCTCCTTCGGGCGAAGCAAGAGGTGGTCAAAATACCTCAGCGGGTGTAATAACTTCTAACTTCAAATTTCATGCCATTTCGAGTGGGAGAAGACAGAAATGCAGAAATGATCCCGACCGGTTGTGCCGGCTTGCGGACGTGGGCAGCACAGCACCGCTTTCGCAACCTTAAAAGTAACCAAGCCAGTCGGCAAAGTATTGCTGGAGGAGCTGCCGGACCTTTAGCCCAGAAGCTCCGGACAAATTGCGCCCCGGCCGCCCAACTGAGGCACGCGGTTTGCACAGCTGTTCCCGACAACTTCTGGCATCGCGGCACCGGCGGAGGGGATGGCATGTTTACCAAGTGCTTCGCGATTTTTCTGACCTTCGGGTGGCTGCTTGTTCCGACCGGCGCCTTTGGTCAGGCCGTCGAAGAAGAACCCGTCGAGACAATTCAGGCACCCGACATCAAATCTGCCAATGCCGAAAAACCAGACTTGTCGCGTGTCGCGGAGCTTATCATCGAAAAAACCAACGCCTTCCGCAAAGAGCAGGATCGCCCTAGGGTGCAGCCCGATCCCAAACTAATGAAGACAGCCCAGTATTTCGCCGACTTCATGGCAAAGGAAGATAAGTACGGCCATACGGCCGACGGCCAACACCCCGCCGACCGCGCTAAGAAACACGGCTATGACTATTGCATCGTTCTGGAAAACATCGCTTTCCAGTACAATTCGGCGGGCTTCAAAATAGAAAAGCTCGCCCAGAACTTTATCGATGCCTGGAAAGAGTCCTCCGGCCATCGCAAGAACATGCTCGATCCGGATGTGATCGACACCGGCGTGGCCATCGCTTACAGCGAGAAGACGGCTCATTACTATGCCGTGCAGATGTTCGGCCGCCCGAAGTCTAAAGCCATTGAATTCAAGCTGACCAACCAAGCCGACACGGCTATTGAGTACCGGGTCGGAGATAAATCGTATTCATTACAACCTCGCTACACGCGCACTCACGAGCTGTGCCGGCCCGCTGACTTGACCGTCGATTCTGCTCAAGACAAATCTCAGTCAAAAAGTGACGCAAAAGCGATCAAACCGGCCAGTGGCGACCATTTTGTCGTCTCCAAGGACAAGGGGACTTACCAAATCAAAAAGGAATAGCTGAGCATCTCTTTCAGGCCTCCAAATCCTCATGGCCACGAAAAACACAAGCGAGTTGGTTGAGCTTTCTTGGTGAATTTTCTTGCTTTTTCGTGGCTTTTGATCCTCTCATCAAATTCGAAGGTGGCCAGCGTCGGCTTCGAAGGTGGCAAGCGTCGGCTTCCAAGGTGGCAAGCGTCGGACAAAGGCGGCCCCGCATTGGCCTGGCCCCCTTTGAAATTGGCCCAGGCCAGACGCCAAGGCTCGGTAACGCGGTCATGACCGGTCGCCGTAGCCGCCAAAGGGGCGCCGGGGAAATTCCATAAATTGGAAGTCCACGAAATGAAATCTATCACCACGAAGCGAACGCCGTCCGGCTTTAGCCTGGACGGCGTTTGCCGTATGCGGATGCGCATTCCAGAAAAATTACTTACTTGGAGGGCAGAATCTTCGGCAGGTCGTTAACGACCTTTTCGATGTCCTTCTCAGTCAACTCGCCTTTCTTGAAGGCGTAATTGGCCTTTACTTCATGGTCCAGATAAAGGACCACGGTGACGTCGGCGTCCCTGGACACGTTGTATTTCTGCGGACCGGCCGGATTGTCGATAGCCAGAATAGTTTCCTTGATGTTTTGATCCTTGGCGATCTTGGCCAGCTTGTCCTTCAGGTCTTCGTCGTCGTTGCAGAATACGACGAAGCTGCCCATTTTAGCGTCCTGATTTTTGACCGTGGCATCGTCGATCTTCTTAATCAATTTGGTCAACGGTTCGCTGCATTGGCGTGCGAACACCATGGCAACGGGGTTGCTCCCATTGGAGCAATAAAGGCAGTTTTTTTCACCCGCTTTTTCGCCGTTAATATTAAGCGGATGGAACGGGCCGGGAACCTTTTCCCCGACCTGCGGTCCGGACTTTATGCCTGCGGCTTGTAAGCCGTTGACAACCAAGCCGGCGGTTAGGCAGATCATAGCGGCGGCAGCAAAAGTCTTCTTCATTGCAACAATCTCCTTAAGAGGTAAGCGGACAATTGACCACAACAGTGCTGGTATAAGGCCAGGGCGGAGCGCTCGGCCGACGGCGTTTTGAGTCCCTATCAAGTTCCGGATCGAGAAGCTTGAGCTTGGTGCTTTTTGGATGAAATGGCGGCTTAGCTTGACCGTGATGGCAAGCGAAACCCGGTGAACAATCGGTCACGCCGTCGCGATTAGAGGAGTAGTCAGGAGAAACCCCGACCATTGGGAACAGGCGCGACAACGTAAGAATCGCCAGGTGCGAAGTGAGTGGAAACGAGTTGTTTTCTCAAGGGGCCCATGTCCCGGCCTCACTCCTCATTTCGATGCCGTCCCATCTTAGGGACCGCTCTGTAGCAAAGTCAAGCAAATATAACTCCGCGAATTGCTGAATCGCTGAAAAGTGAAGGTTCGAAAACTGCCAGCTTCCTTTACCGGATTGTTGAATAGTTGGCCGATTCCGTCGCGGCGAGCATCATGCGAATGTCGGCATAGCTGGAATCCGTAACGGAGTCAAAGCTCTGCACCATAGCGCGATGCAGCACAGGCCGGGCCAAGGCATCGTTGCCGATTTCGAGCAGCGCCCGCCGCAGTTCATCTCTTAGAGAGGAGGGAAGCCGCTGGGCTACTACAATGGGTTGAATTGTAGAAGGACCGAAACTGGCAATAATACGCAAGTCGGCCAGCAACACTGGCTCGTCACGGATCATAAGCGCAAGGACGTGGGAATCGATAGCCGAGGCATCGACTTCACCTGAAAGGACCGTTTGTACGGCGCGCTCATGAAAGCCGCTCTCCACGACCCGACCGAAGTAGCCGTTTGTTTCCGCGCACTGGACCAGGTGGAAACGGGTGATGCCATAGCCTGATTGTGAATGCGGCTCGTTATAGGCCCACACACAGCCCCGCAGGTCGGCAAAGGATTGAAATCGACTGTTTCGGCGGACGACCACATCCGAAAAATATACGGGCCTTCCTTCATAGCGCTTCCCCATGAGGATGGGCGCGGCGATCGGTTCGAAAACGGCGCCGTCTCGGCGGACAAGCTCGATGTAAGGCAGACCGCAAAGAAAGGCTAAATCAACCTCCCCTGGAAGCTCGTCGTAGGAAGAACCTACCGAGAGAGTAATCGGATTATGAAGCTTTTTTTCCAGGTAGCAGCAAAGGTACTCATAAAACCAAAAAAGCTTCGGAGCCAGAAAGGTGACTGCCCGAAGAGGGCGAGCAAACCGCCCGAAGGGGGTGCTGATAGATCGAGACTCTTTCATTGGATAAGCGATTTCCATCCGATGTCGAACGTTTTTGGAAACGAACTCAAAGAGTGATATTAACCGAGCCCACGCTACTCTGGGAAAGCTCTAGTGTACTTGGAGCACAGATGGATCAACAAATTGTAATAAAACGAACGCGTTCCTGGATATCTTCCTTAGTTATCGGGCTCAATCTTTGCCCTTTTGCACAGCGCGTCTTCGAGGGCAACAAGATCAAATATGTCGTCAGCGAGACATCCGAGGAAGACGTTTTACTCACTGAATTAGCACGCGAACTGAACGCTTTAGCTTCGGTCCCTGTGACCGCCGTGGAGACGACTTTGCTTATTCACCCGCAAGTTCTTACGAACTTCCCTGATTACAATGATTTCCTCGGTCTTGCGGAGAACTTGCTTGCGGACCTTCGCCTGAGCGGCATCATTCAAATCGCCAGCTTTCACCCCGATTATCAATTCGCGGCCACACCGGCCGATGCAGTGGAGAATTACACGAATCGCTCTCCCTTTCCCATGCTGCATTTGCTGCGCGAAAAAAGCATCTCCGAAGTGGCCGGCGATCCGGATGTACTTCTCGAGATTCCGCGGCGAAACATCGCCACGCTAAGACGGCAAGGTAGAAAGAAGATCCTGGAGAAACTAAAAGCGATAGAAGACGATCTGAAATGACGGGCAGAAGACTTGTTTTCTAATCAGGCTTCAAGCGTAAGGCCGACCAAACCTCGTCTACGGAAATTTGCGATACCGGGTGCATTCCCACGGCCTGGGCACACTCCCAGACCACTTCACGCTTGAGGTCGGTGCCCATTTGGCCGGCCTTAGGGTAGGTCGCCCACAACAAACCGTCTTCCTTCAGCAAGTGTCGCGCTTTGACCAACAGCTCCGTCATGTCAGCCTTTTTGGCGGCAAAGACCTGAATGAATTCAACCGGCTTGCTTGCCCGAGCGACGACCTTGGTCCCCTCGGGCAGATCTCCAAGCGATTCCGCGTAGCCCTTGGGTGCATTCATGAGCAACACTGTATAGTTTTTGCGAATGAAAAGCTTATCGACTACAGATTTTTCGGACATGCCATTTTGCCTCTATTAAAGGAACGATAGCGATTTCCAAGGCAGAGTACGGCCAAAATCATTCGAGTCGAGCCCACTTCATATTTCGATTTCCCTTGAAGCCCTCAGTCCTATGAGTCCACAATGGTCGGGTCCGTCGACAAATCATTAGCAGCCGATCTTGGTGCAATTTATGCCTTCACTAACCTGTCCAGCCTGCGAGCATCCGATCTCGGTGGCCGATAGTGCCGCGGGAAAGCGGGTAATGTGCGGGAAGTGCGGCGAAATCATTCCTGTGCCCCGTTCTTTCATCTATCCGGACGAGGATGACGCCGTTGCTCCCTATGGTCGCCCCTGGCCACGCAGTTGGCGTGATCAGATCGGACAAATGCGGCAAGGGCTGGGCGAACCGCAGGTTCAAGGTATCGTGGCAATGGGAACGGGTCTGCTATCCATTCTCCTTTTGTGCCTTCCCGACGCCGGATTCTACATGGGTTCCGTTCTCAGCGGTTTCGGTTTACTCCTGGGCATTATCGGGACTATTCAAGTGCTTTGGCGGCGTGGCCGTGGGTTGAAATACCTGCTCGGCGGAATGGGCGTTTGTATCGCAGCCTTGGCGCTGATCTGGCTGCCGCACCTCTAATGTGACAGGATGCGCCCGGTTCATTGCCGTAGGCCGGCGGGGAAGGTAAAGCGTTCGCGGCAGCGGGGACATTCCGCTCCTTGACCGGCTTGCTTGGCCCGGAAGCGGAACCGTCTTTTGCATTTGGGACAATTGTGGTGGTAAACGACTTCCTCGACCGGGCGGCGCGCGCGCAAGAAAAAGAACCCGCCAAGAAGCACCGCGGCTACCACCCCAGCCAAGACGATCCAGAGAGTTGGTGTCATAGGAGTGTTTGCCTTGTACCGCAGCGCAAGGCGGAGTGCAAACAAAAATGTGCCAAACTTGGCAATGAAAAGCCGCCAAAGGCACCAACGGAGCGCATGGGTTTACAGGTGTAAACCCTGTGGCGCAGTGTTGGCGGGAACCAGAGGGTGGGTCACTTGAGCCAGAGGGTCAAAACGGTTGGCTCACCGCATCAAACGAAAGAATACAATAATCGCCAACTTGGCGTATGGTTTGCAGCATTTCGGAGCCGCGAGCGAGCGATTCGGCCCCTGCTCGCTCACGCTCGCGGCTCTGTAAACGAGCGGTCCAACACAAAGACAGGAATGGACCCGATTTTGCAGGCCTCTTGCTCTCCCAGGCCGAGGATGATACAGTCATAAGCGCCTCAGCCGCGCTGAACCGCGAGGCCGGGCCGCAGTCCCGCCAGTGTCGCAACTCCTTCGTCCCAAAAGTGCCTGCCGAGATAGTCGAGCTATAGTTTCCCGTAAGCTGCCAGCATTCTTAAGCCAAACAAGCCGTTTTTCGGGGGGATGGACCATGTTTCGTTTAGACTTCGGTTCAACGCGGAAATACTGCGATGGCTTCAGTAGGCGCAGCTTTCTTCAGCTGGGCATTTCCGACATGGCGAGCATCGCCTTGCCGGAATGGCTGCGCGCCAAGGAAGAATCGGCCAAGACCGGCACCGCCAAGAATACTTCGGTCATTTTGCTTTGGTTGGATGGCGGACCGAGCCACATGGATCTTTATGATATGAAGCCTGAGGCGCCGGCCGAATATCGCGGTCTGTGGAAGCCGATTCGCACGAAAGTCCCCGGCTTTGATATTACCGAACTGTTTCCCAAGCAGGCTAAAGTAACCGACAAGTTCTCCATGGTCCGTTCGCTGCACCACGACACGGGCGATCACTTTGCCGGCGGCCATCGAATGCTGACGACCAAGGACATGGGCGTCAGCGGCGCCAACAACGTGCAAAAGTTTCCGGGCATTGGCGCCGTCGTCAACCGGGAAATCGGGTCACGGCAGCCCGGCGTTCCCGGTTATGTGGCGGTGCCTTATGCCAGCAGCATCGGCCTCAATCCCGGATATTTCGGCGGTCATCTTCTCGGCGTGCAGCACAATCCCTTTGCTGCCGGCGGCGATCCCAATGGCCCCAACTACAAAGTTCAAAATCTGAACCTGGCTCAAGGGTTGACCATTGAGCGCCTTGACGATCGCCGTTCTCTGATCCGCCACTTTGATACAACCCGGCGGGAACTGGACGCACTGGCCGATTCAAAAGCGATGGACCGGTTCGCTCAGGAAGCGTACCAGTTTGTCACCGGCCCGACAGCGCGCAAGGCGTTCGATATCGACAAGGAAGACCCGAAGCTGCGCGATCAATATGGCCGCAACCAGTTTGGTCAATCCACGCTGTTGGCTCGGCGCTTAGTGGAGGCCGGCTCGACGTTCGCCACGGTTCACTATGGCGGCTGGGACCACCACTGGGATCTCAAGGCCGGCATGGAAAATAACCTCCCTATTGTAGACAGCGCCGTGTCAGCGCTCTTCAAAGACTTAGACGAGCGCGGTCTTTTGGAAACGACGCTGGTATTGCTATGCGGCGAGTTTAGCCGGACGCCCAAGATGAACGACGGCGGCAACGGCGGAGCGCCGCGCAGCATGGGCACTCCCGGCCGCGACCATTGGGGCGATTCCATGTTTTGCCTGATGGGCGGCGGCGGAGTCAAAGGCGGCCAGATTGTCGGCTCAACGAATAAGCTTGGCACACGGCCGAACTCGAGCCCGTATACCCCTAGCAACCTTCACGCTACCATCTACCACGTCCTGGGCATAGATCCCAAGCTGCAACTGCTCGACCCCAGCGGCCGGCCGGTCTCCGTGCTCGACGATCCTACGCCCATTCAGGAATTGCTCTAGGGCCTGCAAATTATTTTGTAGCCCTAAGAGCCGCGCACGCAGTAAGCGGTATTCCCGACCGCCGCGCACATGATTAGGGGAATTTCCGACCACTGCATAGCTAGGAATATCTTTGACCTCCCGCCTACTGCGTGCGCGGCTCTTTTGTTACTAGAGCACCCGTGCGGGCGTACATACTGGTTTTTTTGATCTCCCCAACGCCTTCGGCTCCCTGTAATTTGGTAAGCAACGCTAAAGGGAGGAAAACGGTGAGCCGCACGTTCGCGCCCGATCGCAGGCAATTTCTCGGCACGGCGGGCCTTGCCGGCCTGGCCGTTGGATTGTCGCCCGCTCGTGCCCCAGCTTCGCAACACGCATCGATCCCCAAAAAGCAAATCCGCTCGTGCATCCTCCTTTTTTACTACGGCGGCCCCAGCCAACTCGACACGTTCGACCCAAAGCCTGATGCGCCGGCCGAAGTGCGTGGCGAGTATCGGACGATCCCGACCGCCGTGCCTGGCATCCGGGTATGCGAGCACTTGCCCAAAACCGCGCGTCTCATGGATCGGCTGTGCTTAGTGCGCGGCATGCACCATCCCATGCGCAATCACAACTCCGCTGCGGCGGAGGCGCTCACCGGCCGCAGTCCGGCGGGGGGCGATCAGGAACTGCTTAGCGATGATCCGCGCGGTTTGCCGACGCTCGGCTCGGCGGTTACGTACGCGCTGGGCTCGCATGCCGGGGTCCTTCCTTATGTGGCCCTGCCGTACACGTTGTACAACGTCGTCCAATTGCCGGGGCAGGCGCCCGGCCTGCTCGGCGGCGCCTACGATCGCTTCCAGGTGGACAGCGACCCGAGTGCCGCCAATTTCCGTCTTTCGGCCCTCGAAGGGGCAGCAGACCTGCGCGCCCGCGCTGCCCTCTTGCATAGGCTGGACCGAGCGGCGCTGCCCGGCCGGGCCGCTTCGGCCGCGACTTATCGCGAACGTGCCTTGCGGTTAATCGCCTCGCCGGACGTTGCACACCTTTTCAACATGGCCCAAGAGCCCGAGCGGCTGCGCCAGCGCTACGGGCGGAGCCGGCTGGGCCAGAGCCTGCTTCTGGCTCGTCGGCTGGTCGAGGGCGGCGTCAACTTCATCGCCGTCTTTGACGGCCAGACCAACGGGCAAAACGCCAATTGGGACAGCCATGAAAAGCTGTTTGCCAGGCACCGGGAACTCCTCGGCCCAAGCGATCAGGCGTATTCCGCCTTAATCGAGGATTTACAAGAGCGGGGCTTGTTGGAATCGACGCTGGTCGTGGCGATGGGCGAATTCGGCCGGACGCCGAAGATGAATCCGGCGGCCGGCCGCGACCACTGGCCCGATTGCTACACGGCGGTGCTGGCCGGCGGCGGCGTCCGCGGCGGTTCCCTCTTGGGAAGCAGCGACAAAATCGCCGCCTACCCGGCCAGAGACCCGGTAACGCCAGCCGACATGGCGGCTACGATCTTTTGGCGCTTCGGCATTGATCCGGCTACCGAGGTGCGCGACCAGACAGATCGTCCTTTTCGACTCGCCGAGGGCGTCCCGTTGACGCAAATTTTCGTCTAAGGAAAGTTCCCCGCCGCTGATCCCCGAAGGAAACGCCCGGCGTCCTTTAGACACCCCAGGTGATTAGATCATTTGTTGCCTGCCGGCTTGGTCGGCTGCGCTGCCAACGAGGGAGGCAATTTGCCGGTGGGAATCAGTTTCTTCCATTGCTCGTAACCGGCTTCCCTTTGATCGGTTCCCTCCGCTGGATTGTAGGGAATGCTGCGCCCTTCTCGCACCAAGAGCGCGAGGTGCCAATAGGCCAGTTCGCGAATCGCCAGCCGCTTGTTAAGGAGATAACCAATGAGCGCATCATAGGTTTCCGGAGAATTAATTTGCTCTTCGGAAAGTTGATGCAAGAGCTGCATGATTTTCTCCGCGTCGGCCTGGGTGAACTTCTTGTCGATTAGAATTCCTGTCTTTTTTATGCTGTTATAGAGCTTGTCGTCCTGAGTGCCGTCCCGGCCGATCCAGTGCTGCAAGGCGAAAATAGCGGCACGGCGAACGTCGAAATGGCTGGGTTCCTGGTCTCCGAGCGCGTCGATCAGCGTCGAAACATCGTCCAGAGCGCCCAAGTAAAGAACCGCCAAAATCCGCAGGCGGGGATCGGTGGAATCGAGTGCCTCTTGTAAAGTCACCTCCACCGACTTTTTGTCATTGATCAAGTTTTTCCACAGTTGCTCAACGGCCCCCTTCATTTCTTCAGCCAGTTTAGTGTGGGCAATGGTTTTGTTCCAAATGGGCAAATTCTCTTTCAGGTACGAGGGTCTTTGCAAGCCCCGGCCTTCATTGTTCCAGAAAAGTTGGGCTTCCCCGGGAGGCGCTTGCAATGCGAAGCGTTCATAGCCAATCTTCGCGCCCGCATGCCCTTTTAGGACGCACAAAACCAGTTGAGCGCGCGGATCGATGCCGCTTTGAAACGGCGAATGCATGGTATTGCGGCCGGTAAGGTCGACAGCGATTTCCGTGTCCCGGCTCTCCAGCGTAAAATCCCAAATTTCCTGATGGAAGCGCAAGCGCACGCTGGCCGGACCTTCTTTATCGTTGCTAATGTAAACGCGCCCGCGACTAAGCGTGAAATCCAAATCGAATTTGGGGTTGGCGTGCAAAACGACGGCGCTTTCGAGGCAGGGTTCTAACCCGGCCTCAACTTCCATGAATTCCTCCAAATTGCCATGCAGCCTCAGCTGCACGCCGCTGTTGAGGCGAACGTCCGCATGAATGCCGGGCAAGGCAACGAGCGTGTCGTTGGTGGAAACCGGTTTCTCGGGGGGTATGGGCGTCCACTGGCGCGTTCCGGGGACCCCATGTAAGAGCAGGGTCGGCGTGGCGCCCGGCTGCGAGATGCAGCGAGCGATTTCTTTCTTTTCCGCGCTAGGCTGCAATTCCTTCTTCGGATCGATGGCCGGCTCTTCCTTCTGAGGACCGCTAGGTTCCTTCTTATTCCCATCAGCGGCCTTATTGGCGTTGTCCGACTCCTTCTTTTTATTGTCATCCGAGCTTTTCTGCGTGGTGTCCGGCTCCTTCTTGGTGTCAGTCTTGTCTTTGGCAATCAAATCGCTCGCGTTTGTCTTGTCATTGGTTTTCTCTTTGCCGTTGGAAGTCGCGGCGACGAGTCGATTTTCCCGCTGATCGGCCGGCTGGATCACCTTGTAAAGCGCGAACGCCAAGGCGCCTAATAAGCAAACCGCAACGATGGGCAAAGCCCAGCGCATCCACAGCGACTGCTTGCCATAAAGCGGCAATCCCATGAGCAGCGCTTCATCGCCTTCGTTATGACCATCAGCGCCTACCGGTTGTTCTTCGGCGGTCTTGACGTCAACGGCCCGGCGTGTCGGGACTGCTTCCCTTCCATGAACCAGACCATACATGCGCTGCCGGGCCATCGGCGGCACGGCCGCCCGTTGGCCTAGCACGAGTGTCAAGATTTGATGGCACGCCGCGATCTCGGCCAAGTGGACGTCCGATTCGAGACAGATTTTCTCCACCTCGGCGACTTGCTCGGAAGGAAGCAGGTTGTCGAGATATTCGGCGATGGTATTGGGATCGACCTTGGCGCCTGGCCCGGTGGCAGGCGGGCTCGTTAGGCGGCGTCGACGCGTGACCTGCTTGATGCGGGCGATTAACTCTTGAGCGGCATCGCTCTCCGATACCTTTTGGCCGATTTCCCTGATCTCGTTGGCCGGAAGCGTGTCGTCAAGATAAGCCAACAGGGTTCGCAAGGTCAAACGCATGATTGCTTCTCCACCGGATGCAAAAAGGGCCGAGTTGCCGACATCGCTCAAACGCTTCGCTGCTCCAAACAAGCCATCCACCTTTAATAGTGGTGTTTCCCGGCTTTTTTCGTACAGTTTTTTGACTTATTCGTAAAGAAGCTGAAATGGCGTCTGAAACCTTGAGCGCCTCAAGGAGCAGACAGATTACAAGTCGCTGAGGCCATGCGGGTTATGCCGTCTGGATCACTCTTTTTGCCCCTGAACGTCAGGTGCTTTGACCCCTGGGGCAAGCTATTTGGCGGTCTCGGTTAGGCTTGGACTCGGTGATGGCCCCAAAATCGGACCTGTTCAGCTTGGTCGCATTTTTTGCTAGAGAGTTGGGCGGAGGAAAGGCAAATCATTAGAAGATGAAAGCCGCTATCGAAAGCACGCAAAAAGAGGTGAAAGAATGCTTGCCGTTTTTCACGGGGGGTGGAGGGGAGATGAAAAACGGAATCCCCACCCGTCCTCCACAAGGGGGAGGGAGCAGGACCTGATGGGACCTCCCGCTCATCTCCTTGCGGGCGAGCAGTTTGGTCTCTCCCCGGCGTGGGGAGGAGTCTGGTGGTGCCGGCACTAGGCAGGCGACACCTTAAGCAAACGCTTTACGCAACAGAGCCAGGCTCTTTGGCACAGCCTTGAGTGGATCCTCCTTGCCTTCGAATTCCAGCGAAAGATAGCCGCGATAGTCGTGCTTGCGGAGCATTTTAGCGATGCGGTCGTAATCCAGGTCCAGCGAATACCATAAACCGCCGCCGTAATACGTCTTCACCTGAACCAAAGCGGTTTTCGGAGCCAGTTTTTCTAAGCGATCGTAAGGGTCTTCCAAAAAGTTGCCGGTATCCGTAGTAATTCGAAGCCACGGTGAATCGAGCGCATCCACAATTCGGAGTACGCCTTCGGGAGTTCGGCCCAGGCCCCAATGATTCTCCAAGCCCATTGTTACGCCACATTTCTCGGCGGTTTTCAAGCACTGCTCAAAGCTGGCGATCACCCATTTAAAGCCGTCTTCGTCGGTATAACCCTTGATGGGCGGCTCGATGCCACGATTTTTCATGAGTTCATCGAAATCCTTGCTGGTCTTCCACGTGCCGGTGTTCACCCGCATGGTCGGGATTCCCAATTGATACGCAAGCTCTAAGCAGTGAATTGTGTGCTCGACGTTTTTTTTGCGCTCGTCCTTGTCCGGTGTCAGAAAGCCCTGGTGGATGGAGAAGCCGCACAGGTCGAGGCCCTGAAGGAAGGCTCGCCGTTTGATCCTCTGTAATGTGCCGCTGTCCTCCTTTTCCATTTGCTTGTGAAGGAGTTCAACTCCGTCGAAGCCCATGTCGGCAGCCCAATCGATGTTCTTTTCGATGTCGCGCAAGTCGGCGTTTTTGAATTGCCAGAAGGAATATGTAGAGACGGCGATGCGATTGATGCGGACGGGCCTCTTTCCTGGATTCTCGGAAGTCCCAACCTGCTGCTTGGGTTCGTTCGCGGGGCTAGAAACGCTCCCGGATGACAGCGCAACGGCAGCGGCGGCATGGGACAAAAAAGCACGGCGGTTGGTGATCATAGTGTTCCTCCCTCGCGAGTCATGTTCGGGTTGCTAAGCCAAGTAGCACAGACATTCTTGTCTGTGCTCATCAAGCTCTACTCATTGATCGGGTTGGATTTCCGCGTTCCCGCTTCTTCCGTAACTATACCGGTCCAAAAGAAATTGGCATGAAGCCGCGGCGATCGGCCCAGCAAACCCCTCTTGCATAACGGTCTCAAAAGCCTTATTTGCCCGCTCTCTCTATTTCTGAAGGGGATGGTCCATGAAGTTTCTTGAGGCGATCGGCAAGCCGGCTCGCTTAATGATGCTGACGGTGACAATCTTTTTAATATGGCATTTCACATTCGAAAGCGCCCGCGCCGACCTGCATTTTGAAAGACCGGATATTGACGCCGGCGAAATCCGCGGCGGCATGCCGGTGGCTCAGCGCTTCACTTTCGCCAACAGCGGCGATGAGACCATTGAAATCACGGGACTTAATGTCAGTTGCGGATGCCTTAAGCCGCGCCTGGATCCCAAGATTTATAAACCGGGGCAAAAAGGCGAACTGGTTCTGGAAATCAATCCCCTAGTCCAGTCCGCGGGAAAACACACCTGGACCGCCCAGGTCGCTTACCGGCTTGCGGGAGAGCTTAAAGAACAAACGCTTCGGGTGACAGGCGCCATAGTCGCCGAAGTAGCCATTCAGCCCGCTGCCCTCACTGTTTTTACCGAACATGCGGGAGATCATGTTTTCACATTAACAGACATCCGGGAAAAGCCGCTGCAACTGACCGGCGTGCGCACCACCTCGCCCTTCTTGAAAACGGAATCGAGCGAGGTGAAGAAGAACGAGCGCGGCCATTGGGTTCGGACAATTACCTTGTCAGCGGATCGCGACCTTCCCGACGGCCGCCATGAGGAACAATTGGAGATGACCAGCAACGACCCGGAATATCGCTTACTGCGCGTTCCCGTCACCGTCGTAAAACGAGCCAAGAAACGATTAACAGCGATCCCCGATCCAGTTCACCTGGAAGGACCGGCCGGCCGCTTGATTGTCATTCGTGATAGTGAGGACCAGGCGATTCTAATCGATCATGTGGATACAGATTCGCCGGCTTTGGTCTGCCAGTGGTCCAAAGGAGAGAGCAAAGCGGTCACCGTTAAAGTGCGTTTCGATCACAAGCAGGACGAAAAGGACAAGTTACATTCGGCAATCCATGTACACGTTAGCAAGCCTAATTTCACCATCCTGACTATTCGAGTGGATGCAGACGTCGACAGCCCTTGAAAAGACCTAGACATATTTTTATTACATTTCCGAATCTCTTCCCAGCGGCCGGGTACACCGCTCGGAGACATGTTAGCCCAATTGGTCTCCTTATGGTGTACCGCTATGACTCAGATCCGATCGCTGCTCCTAATATTTATCGCCTCGATGTGGTGCCTGCTCGACGTTCCGGCTGTCCGGGCCCAAGCCGACCTTTCAAGTTGGTTTAATCCCCACATGGGGGAAATGGAAACCCGGGCGAGCTACCAAGGAACTATTCTTCCTTCGCAGCCCGTTCAAAATCAACCGACATTTCTTGGCTTTAGCCGTCAAGACGTCAGTCTCGTCACGCCAATTTGGCAAGACGAGCTCAATGAATGGGCGAGTACGGCGAACGTTCGGGCGGAGTTCTTCCAAACGCACGCAGTCTTGCCGAATACTTCCCAGCCGTTTCCCGAGGAACTTTACAACATACGCTTTGGCACGTCGTATCGGCATCAGTTCGAGAACGACTGGGTGGGCGGCGCCAGCGTCAGCGTCGGTTCAGCCAGCGATCAGCCTTTTAGCACCATCAATGAGCTAGTGGCCAATGTCTCAGCCTACCTTCGCGTGCCGAGCGGTGAACGGAACGCTTGGCTTTTCAGCTTGAACTATTCAACAACCAGCGAATTCTTGCCGGGCGTGCCGATACCCGGAATCGCCTATTTCTACAATCCTTGCGACTGGTTTCAGGCCACCATCGGTTTCCCGTTCGCGACAATCACTCTGAAGCCGATTGAAGACTTAACTTTCAATTTCTCCTATGCCCCCTTAACCGTCATTCACATGAAAGCCACCTATAGGATATTGCCCCCGCTCAGTGTTTACGCCGGGCTGGATTGGGATAACGAGGGTTACTTCTTGGCCAACCGTTTCGATAACCGGGAGCGCTTCTTTTACAACGACCAGAAAGCCTCCCTCGGCGTTCAATACAAAGTAAGCGACAACGTGAAATTGGACCTCTCAGGCGGCTACGAGTTTAATCGATACTTTTTCGAAGGCCGCAATTACAGCGATCGTCATTTCAATCGCGTGGACGTAGGCGATGGGCCGTTTGCGGCCTTCAAAGTCGCTATCCAGTTTTGATCAGATGAATCTGAATTGACAGCATTTGCCGCTTCGGACTATAACCGTCAGCCCGAATGTGTCGGCGCAAACTACCTCTTGAGCCCTCCTCTTTGGCAAACGCGCGGGATCGATTTCTTGCCTTGATAAGTGGCCGGCGCCTCGGCGCTTGGCCAAGCGTGCAGCGCTGCGGTTTGCGCTTGGCCAGCTTGCCTTATGGCTGGGTCGTCCGCATCCGCAATTGGCTGTTCGACTGGGGCTGGAAACGCAGCTATGCGGTGTCGGCGCCTGTGATCAGCGTCGGCAACCTGACTCTGGGCGGCACAGGCAAGACTCCGTGCGTGGAGTATGTGGCCCGCTTCTATCGCCAACGTGGTCTCCGCGTCGCCATCCTCAGTCGAGGCTATGGCAACTTGGCCGGCTGCAATGACGAGGCCCTGGTCCTGGAAGAGAACCTGCCCGACGTTCCCCATCTCCAAGGAGCGGACCGCGTGACTTTGGCAAACGCTGCCATTGAGGAACTGGAAAGCCAAGTGCTCGTCTTGGACGACGGCTTTCAGCATCGCCGTCTGCGACGCGACCTCGACGTCGTGCTGATCGATGCCACAAATCCCTGGGGTCATGGTCGCCTCTTTCCGCGTGGACTATTGCGCGAGCCCAGGGCCAGCCTCCGCCGTGCCGACCTTGTCGTCCTTACTCGATCCGACCAAGTTTCATCTGAGCAGCTTCAAAAACTTCGAGCCTCCATCGGTCTTATTTCCGCTGTTCTTCCGGTTGCCGAAACAACGCATCAACCGATCGATCTGCTCAACAGCGAGGGATTGACTAAACCCCTGGGCGATTTGAAAGAAAAACGCGTAGCTGCCTTCTGCGGACTGGGCAACCCAGAAGCTTTTCGGCAAACTCTGCTCAACCTGGAGGCGACGGTTTGTGCGTTTCGGTCTTTTCCCGATCATCACCCCTATTCACGAAGCGATGTGGAGCATTTGGGCGCCTGGGCGCGGCAACAAGCAATGGATTGTCTTGTCGTCACAACCCAAAAAGACCTGGTGAAATTGCGGCTTACCCGCCTGGGCGGCCGCGACCTGTTCGCGTTGCGGATTCGCTTTCAATTGACGGCGGGGCAGGAAGCGTTTGATCAAAAACTACTGTCCATCGTCCCTGGAATGTAGTTGGCCTTTTCGAGGAACCGCTCCGACGGAAGTCCCCCGCTTACAACAACTATCGAGGAAATCACGGATGATAAAACCCTTCGATTTGAATGGCCTAAAGACTTACGAACTCTCGTCCCGGCCCAGCAAAGTTTTTGTGGAGGACCTCGGGCAACCTTTGGAAGCTAATGCGTCCGTGACCGATTGGCTAGAGGCCCTGCCACGCCAATTGGCCGGCAACTCTCTCCGCAGGGTCCGAGACCACATTTGCCGCGCTTACCAAGATGGCCGGCCCGTAATAGCCGCACTGGGTGGACACGTCATCAAGACGGGGTGCGCGCCTTATTTGATCGATTGGATCAAGCGCGGCATTCTGACCGGCATCGCCATGAATGGCTCGGCCGCCATACATGATTTTGAATTGGCCTACGCAGGTAAAACCAGCGAGGACGTGGCCGCCGGGTTGCCTAGCGGTCAGTTTGGCATGGCGCGAGAAACCGCCGACGCCTTCGCTGTCGCTTCCCGAGCCGGAGCGGAACACGAACGAGGCCTTGGGTATGCACTAGGGCAGTACTTGGACCACATTGACTGTCGTCACTCCGAAAGCAGCTTGATCTTGGCCGCCCACCGCGCCGGAATTCCTTGCACGATTCACGTGGCGTTAGGGACGGACATTGTTCACATGCATCCTCACGTCTCGGGAGCCGCCTTGGGCGAGGCATCCATTATCGATTTCCGCAAATTATGTACTGCGGTGGCCGGTTTGCGCGATGGCGTATGGCTCAATCTCGGCAGCGCTGTCGTTCTGCCGGAGGTACTGCTTAAAGCCGTTAGCGTTGTGAACAATTTCGGCCATGATCTTCAGGGATTAATCACGGTCAATCTTGATAAAGAGGCACGATACCGCACTTTGACGAACGTTTTATCGCGTCCCGCTTCCGAAGGCATTGAGTTAATCGGCCATCATGAGATTCTTTTGCCGTTGCTCCATGCCGCGGTCGTGTCCAAAGCTGCTGCAATCAAGCCGCAACGGCGGGAACCGGCCCTGGCAGCGTGAATCGATAGGAGTTCGCCATGTCCGCCGACCTGATTGACCTAGTTCAAAGGCTGGGCCAGCCGCGCGTGCTGGTCGTGGGCGATTTGATGCTGGACCGCTACATCTGGGGCGATGCCGAGCGCGTCAGCCAGGAAGCCCCGGTCCTCCTTTTACATGCGGATAAGCGCGAAGAACGCCTCGGCGGGGCCAGCAGTGTCGGGGCAATGCTAAAAGCGCTGGACGCAAAGGTCATGCTGGCGGGCGTCGTGGGCCAGGACTTTGACGGCGGCCGGATTCGCCAAATGGTGGGAGATCTGGGCATCGATCATGAAGGCGTCTTGACGGATCAGACCCGTCCCAGCACGGTCAAGGAGCGGTACATCGGCCGCGCCCAGCATCGGCATCCGCAGCAAATGATTCGCGTCGATTACGAAGTACGCGGAGCTATCTCTGCGGAAATGGAAAAAGAGCTGGTCCAAGTAATTGGACGACTGATTTGCAAGGCGGACATTGTACTTATTAGCGATTATGACAAGGGCGTTTGCACCCCCGGTCTTCTGGCGGCTACTATTGCCGGCGCGAAAGCGCGCAGCATTCGTGTATTGGCCGATCCGATTCGGAGTCGAGACTATCGTAAGTACCACGGCTGCTCGGCGATTACTCCCAACCGACTAGAGGCCGGTCTGGCCACCGACCGCAATATCCAAACTAACAACCTGGCGCTAGAGGCTGCGGACCAACTGAGCCGGCAACTTGACCTGGAAGCCGGCATTGTCACGCTGGACAAGGAAGGCATCGCTCTGGCTCTTCGACAAGGCCGACGGGCTATGTTCCCGACTCGGCAGCGGCAGGTGTATGACATCACCGGCGCCGGAGATATGGTGCTGAGCGTCCTGGGCATGGTGCTAGCGACGGGCGCTGACTACGAGGAAGCGATCGCTTTAGCCAATATCGCCGGCGGGCTCGAAGTCGAAAAGATAGGCGTGGCGACCGTGACGCGCGAAGAGATCCTTCGTGATTTACTTCATGGCACTGGAACAGCCGATCAAAAATTGCTTCCCATCGATCTTTTATGTCGAGAACTCGAGGGAAGACGCAGGTTGGGCCAGCGCGTCGTTTTCACTAATGGCTGTTTTGATGTCCTTCACGCCGGTCATGTGCAGTATTTGCAGGAAGCTCGCAGGCAGGGCGATGTACTGGTGGTCGGCCTAAACAGCGATGCTAGCGTGCGTTCTCTCAAAGGGCAGGGACGGCCCATCAATCCCGTCGATGCCCGCGCTCTTGTCATCGCGGGCCTACAAACGGTCGACTATCTGGCGGTATTTGAGGATTCCACGCCCTTGAATCTTATCCAAAGAATTCGACCGGATGTCCTAGTCAAAGGCGCTGACTATCACATGCACGAGGTAGTTGGCTCAGCTTTCGTCGAAAGCTATGGCGGCCGCGTCCACTTGGCGTCCTTGCGACCCGGCTTCTCAACGACGCATCTTCTGCAACGGCTAGGCGCAGCCTAACTCTCCATGAACATTGCCGTTTTTCTGCCAAACTGGATCGGAGACGCCGTTATGGCTACGCCGGCCGTGCGCGCGTTGCGGAATCATTTCAGTTCTGCACAATTAATAGGCATTATGAAAACGTATGTCGCCGGCGTCTTCGAACCGAATCCTTGGTTCGACGCCATTGAAACGACCGGCGCAGGATCTCGAACACAAAGACTGCCTGCAGTGATAAGACGCCTGCGGCATCGGCAAATCGACCTTGCGGTCTTGTTTCCCAATTCGTTTCGATCGGCTCTAATTGCGCGGCTGAGCGGTTGCCGGGAACGCATCGGCTACGCACGTTATGGCCGGAATTTCCTTCTAACCAAAGCAATTGAACCCATTCGGGACGGTCGCGGACGCTTGTTGCCAAGTCCAATCATTGACGCTTACAATCGATTGGCGCGGGCGGCCGGTTGCCCTCTGCCCTCCCGGCAAATGGAGTTATTTACCACCGCCAATGACGAGGCGATTGCGGACTTGGTTTGGAGAAAAACCGGACTCACTACGCGCCCGGAGGTGGTGTGCCTGAATCCCGGAGCGGCGTTTGGGTCAGCCAAGTGCTGGCCCATTGAATACTTTGCGGAGCTGGCGCGGGGCTTGGCCAAGGAAAGATCGTGCGGCGTTCTTGTGCTGTGCGGACCATCCGAAAGGGCGCTGGCTCGTAAGATCGTTGACGCCGCCCTCCAGCCCTCCGTTTTCAGCTTAGGCGATCACCCGCTCTCTCTGGGTTTGACCAAAGCCTGTATTCGTCGAGCCAATCTCCTTGTGACGACGGACAGCGGGCCGCGTCATTTCGCGGCCGCTTTTGGCAAGCCCGTGGTGACTCTTTTCGGTCCAACTCACATTACCTGGACAGAAACGTATTATCCCCGAGCCATTAACTTACAAAGAAAGGTCGATTGTGGACCTTGCCAATTGCGCGTATGCCCCCTCGATCACCGGTGCATGAAGGATTTGACTCCCGCGGAAGTCTTTAAGTACGCTGTTCACTTGCTCAATCAAAACAACGCCCCAGCGCCTAATCCTATTGCCGAGCATAGCCTAAGAGAGCAGGACTCCCATGATGCCGCCTAGCGCCGCCGTGGCAGGCTTCTTGTTCGCAATAGCGCTGGCCGGCGCTATGGTAATTCGCTTGCGCCTTCGTCGGCACTATCTAGTCATTAATCCCTGGTACCTTGAGTCACTTCAACAAACGGGCCTGACGACATCCCAAGCTATACTCGCTGTGCCGGCTGTAATCGTGAGCGGCCACCCCGACCGAAACGTGGCCCGGGTGAGTCTTGGGGAAGGCGCTAATATCATCCGGGCCTATCTCAAGCGCGAACACCGGGTCCGGACCAAGGAGCGGTGGCTCAATGCCTTGGCTGGATTTGGGTTCGTTTCCAAGTCGCATCGCGAGGCAGTGGCCCTCACGAGAATCCAAAGTGCTGGCATCCCCTGCCCCAACTGGATCGCCTATGGTCAAACCACAGACGGACAAGCTTTCCTACTTGTTGAGGCGCTGGATGGCCATGTTGACCTCCGGGACTTTCTGGCTAGAGAATCGAGTTGCCCTGGCAAAAGACGTCGATTCGCGCGTGAGCTTGGAACTACTCTGGCTGAGATTCACAACGAAGGCTTTGATCAACCGGATTTGTATGCCAAGCACGTATTAGTTGACGAGCGGAGTGGAGGAATCTGTTTTTTGGACTGGCAGCGCTCAGGTCAGTCGCGCTTTGTTGGTTGGCCAAGGCGATATCGTGATCTTGCAGCCTTGCATGCAACTTTGCCTACCGAGGCAGCCACGCTTAGGGAACGAATTGCATGTCTGCGCACTTACCTTGAGGCAACGCGCTCGTGGGACAAGGACGTCACGAGCAAGCAAGCTGGTTCGGCCGTTCCCGACCTAACGTTAGCTACCCGGGATATCAGTTCGCAAGCCAAGCGGCTGATGAACCGGCGGCATGTTCGCCAAAGTCGCTACATCTCATCAGCTAACGTTTGTCAAAATGTTATCTGGCTCAAAGGTGAAGCTCTGTGCGTTACCCCGGCCTTTCTGGAACAACTCCAGGCCGACGTCCCTGACTTAATGTCCGCTCCAGAATTAATGAAGCCGTCGCTAAGCCGCCTGGAACAGAATGAACTTACGCTAATTGGAAATCGGCGGGCCCATTTGGTTCGCAGGAGGGCCTTTCGACCTTTGCCGCTAATTCAAAGTTGGCTGCTTGGAAAGAATTGGAGCTCTCCCGAAGTGCGCCAAGCCGGTCTAATGTTCCGGTTACAGCGCCATGGCGTCAACACGCCCAGCCTGTTGGCGTTTGGACAGCGCCATCTTTTTCCATGGCGAGTGGAATCCTTCCTGCTTACGGAGCGGATTCCGAATGCCATTTCTTTAAATCGGGCGCTTGCCAATCAGCGACTAAAGGAAACAGAAAATCGCTCGGAGAATTATCGATACGGGTTGATACGGGAAGCCGGGACAATTCTGCAACGCATTCACGCGGCCGGCTGCCGCTTTGTTGGCCAAATTGAAGACGGCCTAGATCTCGTTTTGGTTCCCCAAGAGGAACAGTCCGTAGCTCTTGGGCGAGTCGATAACCTGGGCGTG
>JBJMQT010000088.1:0-27887 GCA_045802525.1 Gemmataceae bacterium | reverse complement strand
TGGTAGCCAAAGACAGCGTATAGATCGGCTGCTCAGGAAGCGATAAAACCATACAGGCGGCAGTGCCAAGATCAAAGCGATCGGGCCTTTCGTCAACACGCCTATACCACACGCCACCGCCGCTGTCAGCCACCAAGACCATTTGAAGCGATCCCCGCGCGTCGCCTCGAAAACAGCGAACAGGCTTAGGGTAACCCAAAGTGTTAGAAGGCCATCCAGCACCAGAAGCCGGCCAATGGTAATGAAGCCGGGCGCTAAACTCAAAGCCAGCGCGCCCCAAAAAGCGGCCCGGGATCCGAGCAGCCTTTTACCAAAGCCGAAAGTAAGCAGAATAGATGCGTGCATGGCCAAAGCGGGGACCAACCGCGCCGACCAGTCCGCCACTCCTAAAAGTTTGTAGCTGACCATGACCAGCCAATAAAGCAGGGGAGGCTTGTCGAGATAGGGCTCCGCTTGCAGATAGGGTACAACCCATTCGCCTCGGGCTAGCATTTCGCGCGGTATCTCCGCGTAACGCCCTTCGTCCGGTTCAAATAAAGGAAAGTTCAAGCGCGGGTAGAGAAGCAAACCGGGCAGGACAATGAGCAGCAACCAGGAAAGCCAGCAGGATTCCTTTGGTGAAGGAGCCAATCTGCCCGGAAAAGCAACCTGCGACCAAAGAAAAGGCGCCCAGGCTAAAACCGACCGATTTTCGCTCGGAGGAGAAGACCCGGGGGAGAATGAGAGACTTAGATTAGATTGTGCCATGGCGGTCGTCCGTGACCAATGTTTCTAGCACCTGGGATATTGCCAGAGGCTACCGGGGCGGTCAATGCACCTTCACGTCTGGGCGAGCTTCCCAATTTATCCCGAACGATAAAGACCTCGTTGACAAACGCCGCCGTTCGCTTTGGATTCGCGCCAAGATCGGATGATGCGAGAAAACAAAAAAACGAAGTCCCAGTTGGCGGCCGGACCCGTGCCGCGTAGGATTACAGTGCCTACCCAAAAGTTCGTTCCTACCTAACTAGTTCCCGCCGGTTTGATGTCGCCAAGGAAGGCTAAGTCGCCGTAATTGGTTGGACGTCGTCTTCCATGCGCACCATTCAATCCGTTCTAGTCTTTTCTTGTGTCGCCGCCCTGGCGGCGCAGGCCTTTGTGCAAGCAGATGGGGCTAAAGAACCCGCAAAGACCGAACTGACTCAGGACGAGAAGGCCTTCTTCGATTTGACGAACCAGGCCCGCACGAGAGCCAAGCTCCCGGCCTTAAGCCTCAATCCTCATCTCCTTCGAGCCGCTCGGGATCACGCGGCCAACATGGCGAAAAAGGGGGAAATGAACCATCTCCTGGACGGCCATGACGCGGCTCAGCGCGTCAAGGGACAGGGTTACGATTACGAAAAAGTGGCCGAAAACATCGCCGCCTATGAAAAGTGCACGAGTGCCGACGTCTTCAAGGGCTGGATGGACTCTCAGCACAATAAGGACAACATTCTCAACGAGGAATTCAAGGAAGTGGGCATCGGCATCGGCAAGAACGACAAAGGCGAAGTCTACTACGCGCTCGTTTTCGCTTCAGCCCGGCCTAAGCGTTAGAGTAGTCCGCCGCTCAGCGGCGAATTCGACTGTGAAGCCGCAGGCTATTTTCGTAAGAGGCCCCACACCTGGGTGATCGCTTCCTCGGTGGGCAGTTTTCCAGCCGACCACTCCTCAAGGATTTGAACCAAGGCCGGATTGGATTTTCCTTGGCGAAACAGATTGACAACGGTCTCCTGCGCCAGCCTCATGAGGGCCTCGGCATCGCGCCTTTGGCCGCTGCGCCTGAGCGGCCGCTCGCTGATCGTTTTCCACAGCAGATCGATTCCCCCGCCGGTCTTGCCGCTCACGCGTAGGATTGGCGCGTTGCGGTCTAGGGCGACCTCCAAGCCGCGGCGCAATTCCGCTTCCGCTCTCTCGACCCCGGGCAAGTCGGCTTTGTGAAGGGCGATGATATCCGCCACTTCAAGAAGACCCGCTTTCTCCCCTTGGATTTCATCGCCGCTCTCCGGCTGGAGCAACAAGACTACGACATCCGCAATCTGACGGACCGCGGTGTCGCTTTGGCCGGCGCCGACCGTTTCGAGCAAAACGTTGGAAAAACCAAAGGATTCCACAATTGCAATCATGACTCGGAGGTTTTTGGCGATGGCGCCTTGGCCCGATGCAGCGGCCAGGCTGCGAATGAACACGCCCTCATCCGGGGCAGAGGGCATGCGAAAGCGATCGCCTAAGAGAGCGCCGCCGGTAAGCGGGCTTTGCGGATCGCTGGCAAGCACGGCGACTTTTTCGTGATGTTTGCGCAGATATTCGATAAGACGTCCGACGAGGGTGCTTTTCCCGACACCGGCCGCGCCGGTTATGGCGACTACTCGAGATGGCTGGGATGGAGGTCTGATTTTTTCCAGATACGATTCGCCCAATTCGCCGTGCGCCGCCATAGTTAACAAGCGTGAAAGCGCGCGGCGGTCGCCGTGCTCAAAGCGATCAAGCAAGGCGTCAAGCATGGCTGGGCTGGCTCCGCTCGCGAAGGAAGGCGACGATCTCCGGCAAGGCGGTCCCCGGCCCAAAGACGCGGGCCACCCCCATGGCGAGCAGTTTGGGAATGTCCGATTCCGGAATGATCCCTCCGACCAAGACGCCCACTTGATCGAGCCCAGCCTCCCGCAAGAGCTGCAAGACGCGGGGCACCAGGGTGAGATGGGCGCCGCTTAGAATGCTTAAACCTAACCAGTCGGCATCTTCATCGCCCACTGTGCGCACAACAGCCTCGGGCGTCTGCCAAAGGCCGGCGTAAATCACTTCCATGCCCGCGTCGCGCAACGCCCGCGCGACGACTTTGATGCCACGGTCATGGCCATCAAGGCCGACTTTGGCAAGGACAACGCGGATGGAGTGAGACGAGGGTTCCATGAAGAAAACCGTTACAACGGCTAAAAGGCCATCACCATTTCGCCGCGCCGTCATAGCGCCCAAAAGCTTCCGTCAGAGCGCTCATGATTTCTCCGACGGTGCAGCGCGTTTCCGCAGCCTCAATAACGGACGGCATTACGTTCTGTTTTGCCAATGCTGCGCGCTTAACCGCTTCTAGCGCCCGCTGAACCGCGGCGTTGTCACGCCGGGTCTTCAATTTTCTCAACTTTTCGACTTTTTCTACTTCTACCGAATCATCAATTGAAAGAGTCTCCAGCGGCTTATCATCGGACTCTTGAAAGGCGTTAACGCCCACGATGATCTTTCGTTTGGCGTCGATCTCCCGCTGATACGTAAACGCGGCTTCGGCGATTTCACGGCGAAAAAAGCCGGATTCGATGGCCGCAATCATGCCGCCTTTATTTTCAACTTCATCGAAGTAAGCTCGGGCATCGCGCTGCATTTGCTGGGTGAGGGCTTCTACAAAATAACTTCCGCCGAGCGGATCGACGGTATTGGTCACGCCTGTTTCATAGGCCAAGACCTGCTGCGTCCGCAACGAGAGCGTAGCGGCATGCTCCGAGGGCAAGGCCAGCGTTTCGTCCATGCTGTTGGTATGCAGCGATTGGCAACCGCCCAGCACGGCCGCCAGCGCTTGGTAGGCGACGCGCATTAAGTTGACCTCCGGCTGCTTATCCTGGAGCGAGCAGCCGGCCGTCTGGGCGTGAAAACGCAATTTCCAGGAGTTCTCCTTGTGGGCGCCGTACTTGTTTCTCAGCATTTCCCCCCACAGGACACGAGCGGCCCGATATTTGGCGATTTCTTCAAAGACATCGTTGTGGGCGTTGAAAAAGAAGCTCAGGCGCGGCGCAAAGGCGTCGATATCGAGGCCTCTGGCCAGGCAGACGTCCACATAATGGAAACCGTCAGCTAGGGTAAAAGCAAGCTCCTGCGCGGCTGTAGAACCGGCTTCGCGAATGTGGTAGCCGCTGATACTCACCGTATTCCACTGCGGCACGTGGTGCGTGCAAAACTCGATGACGTCGGCGACCAAGCCAACGGAGGCTACCGGCGGAAAGACGAACTCATTCTGCGCGTGGAATTCCTTGAGAATATCGTTCTGAATCGTGCCACGAAGCCTTTTCCAATCCGCGCCGCAGTCGCGAGCGTTGGCGAGGTAGAACGCCATGATAATGAAGGCCGGAGCATTGATTGTCATGGATACCGAGGCTTTCGCCAGATCGATGCCGGCGAAAAGTTCTTGCATGTCGTCAAGCGTGTCGACCGCCACGCCGAGCCGGCCCACTTCACCCAGAGAGCGCGGATCGTCGCTATCTAGACCCATGAGCGTGGGCAGGTCGAATGCCGTGCTAAGACCGGTTTGGCCTTTTTCGAGGAGAAAGCGGAACCGCTCATTTGTCTGCTTGGGTGAACCGAAGCCGGCGAATTGGCGCATCGTCCACAGCCGGCTCCGATACATCGTCGGATGCACGCCTCGGGTGAAGGGGTATTGTCCGGGGTAGCCTAGATCGGTTTCGGGATCAAAGCCGTTGAGGCTCTCCGGCGTGTACAGGGGCGCAATCGGCACACTGCTCACCGTCGTGGGCGGCACATCTCTAGACGGGGCTGACGCGGATTCTTCATGCCAGCGATCTGCCGCCGAGCGCTCAGTGGCCGTGCTCATCCTTTTACCCTTTAACCAAGGCAAACCGGCGTAGGAACCAGCATTAGGATAGCATAGAAACCATAGTCCCAAGAACAGAAGAAAAGCCCACGGCGTGGTTGCCGTGGGCTTTCTGCTGCCAATTCGATTCACCAAGGGTTAAGGTTTTTTCGGCGATTCACTTTCCGCTTCCTTGACGAGCTTTTCAATTGCTCGATCCAAGACTTTGTCGCCCGGAGAGCCGAGGAATTTGTGGCGGATAACACCCTTGTGATCAAGGATATAGAGGGTCGGCCAACCACTAACGTTCCATTTGGTCGAAAGGGGTCCGCTTGTCCCTTCGGGGCCGTTCCACCAGGAACGCCAAGTGATTTGCTCCTCTTGCATGGCTTTCTTTAGGGCTTCTTTGTCAGTGTCGCTATTGATCCCGAGAAGCGCGAACGGCTTGCTTTCGAGACTTTTCACGAGCGACCGCTCGTGAGGGTACATCGCCCGGCAGGGGCCTCACCAATTTCCCCAGAAGTCGAGCATCACCACCTTGCCTCGGTATTCGCTTAACTTCATGCTCTTGCCGTCGAGATCTTCATGCTCAATCTCTGGCGCCGTTTGGCCTACGGACAGATTGTTTAATTCGAACAGTTCGCCCTGCGCCTTTTGGCCCAGGGTGATCGCCTTGTTCGTGCGGGGATTCTTGTAAAGCTCAACGTCGCCATATTTAGCATCGACGACTTCGAATAGTCTTTTCGTTTCCTTTTCCAACTTGGCCGGATCGGCTTCCTTGGCAGCTTGTATAGCTTCCTTACTGGTGTATTTCTCCATTTCCTTGGCTTGGTCCGGGTCGCTAAGTTCGCGATTCATCTCTATTGTTCGTTTAAGATAAAGGGCCATCGCGTAGGTCGCTTTGCCGCGGTTCTCCTTTTTTGGGTTTTTTTCCATTATCGCCCGCAAGAGCTTTTCCGCTTTGGGGCTTTGCTGATAAACCAGCTGCGTTGCGATATTGCCGATCTTTTCATTCTCGGTGAAATCCTTGATGAGCATGTCCAATGCTTTGTCGCGGGTCTTTTGGCCCTCGGCGTCATTGCCGCTGAAGTTCATGGCGGACTGAACTGCTTCCAACGCCCCCGGATCGTCCTTGGGCGTCTTTTCAGCTAACTCCAAAAGGCGCGTCACGTATTTCGCGGGCTTGGGCGCGCCGTCGTAGATTTTCTGGCGTTCCTCGTCGGTTTTGGCTTCCTTGAGCTTGTCTTTGTTTTTCTGGTAAAACTCAGAAGACTCCTTTTGATATTCCCCAGTGATCTTGTGGACCTCTTCGGTAATTTTCGAAGGAGCATCCGTCTTCGGTTTATCCTTAGGATCATCAACGGCCCAAAGCGCCGGCGCACCGACCAGCGCTAAAAGGGCCCCTAAAGCAATTGCGCGCATAACTGGTCCTCCCTTGGGAAACGGCAACACCTCAGGACCAAGTTAAACTAGGGAGACGGTGCACGCAAGCTGCCGGTGAAATGATGGACGCGTTTAGTCAGAGGAGGTCAGGGATGGAGAACAGCGTCCCGGGCGGGATTTGAACCCGTGATCTCTGCCGTGACAGACCGGGCGAGGACACTAGACCGTCGGGAGACCATGTCACAACGGAGTTGAGCTCCACCGGTGCCGCTCCAATGAGCATCATTGAGCGTCATTACGCCGCCTTCGGGTCCCACACGCCTGCCATTTGGTTCTCTCCATTTCGCCTGACCCCCCGTGGAAAGAAATGGAAAGCATTTTGGGGTTTAAAGGGCGTCTCGAAAGGGTAAATGGCAATTCAATTGCGAATCGAAATCGTTTCACGTGGCCGTTACCCGTAGAGAAACGATCTTTTTTGCCGGTAGCCCGTGTAGATACGTAGTTTACGAAAGATCGTTTCTCGAACCCCTCCCACACCCCCCGCAGCGCCAGGTTGAAACGAATGTATTTGACTGCGTTGTGGCACGGTCTCCTGACGACTCTAGAGTCCTCCACAGGGACCGGAATGGCTCAGGTGGGAGTTGAACCCACAGCATCCCAAGTTCTGAGCTTGGGTGGTCTGCCAGTTGCCTACCGAGCCGAGATCGAACGATCGTGCACGAGGTTCAAGTCGGGCCGCTTTCGGTATTCGGATGACGCCTTAAGTGGCCTGGGAGTTCGCGGCAACTGATTTTTCTTCGCCGCCTTGAAGCCATAGTGCCAATCATCCCCACGGCGAGAACAGTTGTCTGTTTTTTTGGATGGGTTTTCCGAAAAAAACAAGCACTGGGCTGCGATTTGCTGTATACAGGATTAATGAGCGCAATCCGGCGGTTCGTTAAGGCAAAACAGTAGGCCTTTGACCTAAATGCTGGATGCGATCTCATAAGTTTTTAACCATTGCCCTCTTATGATTTTGAATTAAGCCCAAGACTTGCCTGCCCCCGCCTCGGTTTTCAATTTTGATCGAAAAAAGTCCTACCTGGCTGCGAGGTTTCTCTCCATGAAAACCCTGTGGAAAGTTCTTGTCGTATTGGTCCTTCTCGGCGGCGGCGCCTACGGTTTTTATGCCTATGCCGGCGCGCAGCCCAATAGTGCCGTGGGCCGTTGGTATGCTCATTGGACCGGCCGCAAGACCACGGGGTTCCGCACCATCGCCGTCGTTCGTCAGGACATCCAAGCCAGCATCAGCGCGACGGGCACTGTAGAGCCGGAGGAGACGATTGACGTCGGGGCTCAGGTAGCCGGCCAGATTCTGCGCTTTGGCCCGGATCCGCGTAATCCGAAAAAAGCCATCGACTATGGAACTCCCGTTGAAAAAGGCACTATCTTGGCGGTCTTAGATCCGCTTCTGTATCAGTCGCGCGTTGATCAGGCCAATGCCAGCCTGGAGCGTTCCAAAGCCACTTTGCTGCAAATGCAAGCCAAGTATGAGCAAGCCAGCCGCGATTGGGATCGCGCCAAGGAACTCGGACCCAGCCGAACTCTAACGCCGGCGGACGTGGATCTGGCCAAAGCGACATTCAAGACGGCCGAAGCCAACGTGGCGGACGCCAGAGCGGGCATTATCCAGGCGCAGGCCAACCTTAAGGAAGCCGTCACGAATTTGGGTTACACGGTTATCCGTTCCCCTGTAAAGGGCGTCATTTTGGACCGCCGAGTGAACGTCGGCCAAACCGTCGTGGCCAGCCTCAATGCCCCGAGTTTGTTCCTCATAGCCAAAGACCTGCGGCGGATGCAAGTGTGGGCTTCGGTCAATGAGGCGGATATCGGCAACATTAAGCCTGGTCAGAAAGTCAGCTTCACCGTGGACGCCTATCCCAACCATACTTTCCTAGGGAATGTGGCCCCGGATCAGCCGCGCCTCAATGCCAGCATGACGCAAAACGTGGTCACGTATACCGTTGTCGTTGCCACGGATAACGAGGACCTCAAACTTAAGCCGTACCTGACCGCGAACCTCCAATTCGAAATTGCCAAGCGGCCGGACGTCTTAGCAGTTCCCAATTCCGCCCTTCGTTGGCGTCCAACCCAGGTTGCTGAAATCGCACCGGAGGAACGCGAAGCGTATGCTGCTTCCATGCGGAAAAAACCGGGTGAAAAAGGGCAGGGCGCCGAACGGGAGACGGATCGCGGCATCGTTTGGGTCGAGGAAGAAGGGTTCGTTCGCCCGATCAAGGTGCGAACGGGACTAACCGATGGCGCCATGACCGAAATAACCCAGGGCGAGTTGGACGTAGGAACAAACCTTGTAGTTGGCGAAATTCACCAGGGTCCCGGCCAGGAGAATAAGAATCCGTTCACGCCGCAGCTATTCCGCGGCAACCAAAACAAAGACAAAGACAAGGACAAAGAGAAGGACAAATAACCGTTCGAATTTTTAGCATCAATCCGAAGAACCGGAAGCAAGGGCAATGGAACTTATCGAACTCGTAGACCTCTATAAGACCTACCATCTTGGCGAGATGGATGTGCCGGTTCTTAAGGGGGTATCGCTCAAAATCGGCCGAGGCGAAATGGTCGCGCTCATGGGCTCATCCGGATCGGGCAAGACCACGCTAATGAACATCTTGGGTTGTTTGGATCGTCCCTCTGCCGGCCGCTATTGGCTCGACGGTGAAGAAGTCTCCAAATTCTCGGCGGATCAGCGGGCCATGGTCCGGAACAAGAAAATCGGATTTGTTTTCCAGAATTTCAACTTACTCCCTCGGACGAGCGCTTTAGAAAACATTTTGATGCCGCTCAATTACACCGCCGCAAACCTGTCCGACCACGAAGCGCGGAAACGCGGCATGGCGCTCATGGAAAAGGTCGGGTTGGGCGATCGAATGGATCATGAGCCATCGCAGCTATCCGGCGGACAGCAACAACGCGTCGCTATCGCCCGGGCTTTGATCAATAATCCTCCGCTGCTTTTCGCCGACGAACCAACGGGGAACCTCGACTCGCGAACCAGCCGCGAAATCCTCGAAATGTTTCAAAAGCTCAACGCCGAGCAGAATATCACCATCGTTTTGGTGACCCACGACAATGGAGTCGCCCAATTTGCCAAACGTGTCATTCGCATGCGCGACGGCCAGATTGAGGCCGGCTCCTTCGTTGACCAAGGCCATGAAGGCAGCGAGCGCCGTTCGAAAATATTCCCGGCTCCTTTCGGGCCTACGGCCAACGGCGTCGCGGCGGCCAAAGAGGTATCCAATACATGAGATTCCTCTTTCGCACATTCCGCATGGCGGTTCTCGCGCTTCGCCGCAATATCATGCGGTCGGTTCTGACCACCTTAGGCATTGTTATCGGTGTGGCCGCCGTCATCGCCATGGTGGAGATCGGTCAGGGCTCGTCCACGGCTGTCCAAAACACCATCCAAAGCATGGGGGCCAACAACCTCCTGATCCAGCCGGGCACCGCGACCAGCGGCGGAGTTTCCTTCGGCAGCGGCAGTGTCGTCACGCTGACGCCTCAAGACGCCGATGCCATCACGCGCGATTGCGCGGCGGTCGCTGATGTGGCGCCGATTGTCCGAGCGCGGACGCAAGTTATCTATGGCAACAAGAATTGGGTGCCCGTCTTTATTTATGGCACGACCCCTTCCTATCTGAGCGTGCGGGACTGGAACGACCTCGAGGAGGGAGATTCTTTTACCGACCGAGACGTTCGCAACGGCAGCAAAGTTTGCCTGCTTGGCGCCACAATTGTACGTGAGCTATTTGGCGATCAGTCGCCCGTCGGCAAGGAGATTCGGCTTCACAATGTGTCGTTCAAAGTCGTCGGCGTCTTAAGCCGGAAGGGCGCCAACATGTTCGGCATGGACCAAGACGATATAGTCCTCGCTCCCTGGACGACCATTAAATATCGCGTCGCCGGTCAGTCGGCGACAACGACCAATCAAAGTGCCGCTGCCGCGGCAGCCGATAGCGCGAATAAAGTTAACAGCACGAGCGATCGCTATTTGACTCAGCAGCCCAACCTTTACGCTCAAGCATCGGCGATTCAACAGGCCGATACGCCGCAGCCTATTCGTTTTACCAATGTTGATCAAATCATCTGCCGCACAGATTTTGCGGAGGACATTCCCCTTGCCATAAGCGAAATAACCGAGGTCTTGCGCGAACGCCACCGCATCCATCCCGGCCAACCGGAGGACTTCATGATCCGCGACATGGCGGAAATATCCAAAGCGCTGGGATCCACTACCAACTTGATGGCGGGTCTCTTATTATGCGTGGCCTTGATCTCTTTGATCGTGGGCGGTGTAGGCATCATGAATATCATGCTCGTTTCCGTTACGGAGCGGACGCGGGAAATCGGCCTGCGCATGGCGGTGGGCGCACGGGCCAAGGACATCTTGCGCCAATTCTTGGTGGAGGCCATTTTTCTTTGCATGCTGGGTGGAGCGATGGGAATTGTCTTGGGCTGCGGCGGCTCGTATTTGGTGACGCTGCTCTTGCATTGGCCCACGGAGACTTCTCTTCCCGCCATTTTTGCCGCCGTAGCCGTCTCAGTCCTGGTCGGCGTAACGTTCGGTTACTATCCCGCCTGGAAAGCGTCGCGGCTCGATCCGATTGAAGCGCTCCGCTATGAGTGAGTTTTAATCGACCTGGATCGTTCCCTCAAACAGGCCCAAATAGCTTTCATAGCGCTGCACGCTGATTTGGTGCAACTTGACGGCCCGCTTGATGGCGCAGCGTTCTTCGTGCGTGTGCGTGCAATCGGGAAAGGCACACAACGGCACGAACGGATGGAAATCCGGAAAGAATCCTTCGATTTCTTCGGGAATAATGTCCCATAGCTGAAATTGGCGAATGCCCGGCGTATCGACCACCCATCCGCCGAAATCAAGGCGAATGAGCTGAGCCGTCGTCGTCGTATGCCGGCCTTTTTGGGTCGACTCACTCACTTCACGGACTCGCAACGCTAACTCAGGCTGAATGACATTGAGCAACGATGATTTGCCCACGCCGCTCTGGCCGGCGAATACGGTCTGCCGATTGTGAAGACGCTCTTTCAGCCTATCGATGCCGACTTGCGTTGTAGCGCTCGTCATTATCGTCGATATGCCGAGTTGGCTATAAAGGCCGACGATGGGTTGGAAATCGGCCGGATCCACGAGATCAACTTTATTAAGGCAGACGATCGGAGTGATTTGCCCCTGGGCCGCGCTGGCTAGATAGCGATCGATCAGATGCGGCTTCAGATCCGGTTCAACTAAGGACATCACAATGACGACCTGGTCGACATTGGCGACAAGGACATGTTCCCGCCCGCGCGACGCGCGGGTCAGTATTCCGTGGCGCGGTTCCACGCGTTCGATGATGCCGTCCTCGCCCACCGCGGGGAGCAGCCAGACACGGTCGCCCGTCGTGACAATGTTGCGCTCATCGGTCGCTAGGTTGCGCAACAAACCGCGGACGACGCACCGGAATTGCCGGCCGTCTTCGGTTTCGACAATGCTTTGTAAACCGTGGACGCGCAAAACGCGGCCGGGAAGACAAGCGTCCTTGTCCACCCGCGGCATATCCGTCTGAAACTTGGCTTGGTCCTGCTTAGGCCCTTCGTCTTGAATAATGGTTCGCTTACGTGAGAGGTCGCCTTTGGCGCGGATCCGTTCATCTTGGCGCGTTGCTTCTTCCTCAAAGCCATGTTCTTGGTAACCGCGCGTCCACTCATGTTCGCGAGGCGGCTTCGATCGATTCTTGCGAAGCTCCACGCGAACTTTTTTTTTCTTGGCCATGCCGTATCTTCTGATGCAAATTCTAGCTGTCGATGTCCAATCGATCTTGGAGACGTTATCCAAGTCACGTCATTGTATTCAAAGGAAGTTTTTACACCTTTGGCTAATGCCGAGTGCCTGTTTTTTAGGCACTCCTTGTCGGCAACCGAATGAAAATCGGTTATGGAGGATGGGCGCTCGTCCTCCCTTATCCGATGGTTCCATCAAAGGTTAAGTCCAAACCCGTTCGCAACCGGACCATACGTGAGCCGCTTTGGCATCCCCTTTGCTCAAGCACGTGCCTGTGAACTGATCGCTGTCCCGATAGTTCACACCCGCCAAACGGAACAGGCCCTCTCCCTTCCAACCTGAATGACAACCTAAGCCTTCGAAAAACGAAGGGGTCTTCGTGCGCAACGACACAGTTAGATTGCGCATTCAAGTCCATTGACGAAAAAACCACAATAACAGGAAACTATTACCATGCTGAAGCAACTGAGTGTTTCACTTTTAGCCGTGGGCGTCATCTGCTGCATTGTCGATACCTGGGCGTCTTCAGAAATCACCGACGCCCATTATTTCGAGTCTTTGACCAGTTTTGCCGTGAGTGCGGACGAGTTAGCGAAAGCGAATGCGGATTGCCAGCGCCTTGATGAAGAATACGAAGCTCATCGCTTTTTGGTGGAAGCGAGAGAAATTGCGCTTCAGGATTTGCGGCTTCAGCGGCGAAGCCTGATTGAGGTGGCTACGTCGTTTCGAAAAGCGGTCGTTCAATACTACCCGAAGTTTCTTCCCCAATTGCGAAGAAACTCGCCAAGGAAAAGCGATCTTGAACATATCGCTAACAACCTGGTCCTAGTCCTTCACAATCGGCTCGAAAATGAAAAGCCTCCGAGCTACTCGGACCATGTTATTCGAGAGCTTCAATGCCTACTTGCAGACAGTGCCTTTATTCGAAGCTGCCAACTCGCGGGCACCGGCACTATAGCTGAGTGACTCGTTTACACCAGGCGATGAAGTTACTTTAGTCGGGTAATGCATGATGTGCGGGCAGCTTTCGTCAGAAACGTGCCTATTATGTTGCACGGGATCCATAACGATGGAAATGCAAAGCCTGATTGCCAGTCAAAGCCAATCCACTGAGGAGACGCTAGGAAATCATTGGCGGCCAATGTCAGTATTTAGGGCATTGAATGATCGTTAACCAGGCACTAGAAATAGCGAAGGAATGGAGAATCTACAAAACTCGGCTGTCTGTTAATCTTAAGAGCTTGTATAACAGCGGCTTAAGACTGTACCCCCAAACCGTGCAAACAACCGGCATTCCATTTGCTAATCTAACTGGTGCCTTATCCCATCCGAATAAGAATGGTGATATCTTTATCCCGAACCTTTCGCCCGGCGCAGGGTCAAACCGGTGGATCGCCGGCGGACTAAAGGGAGACGATGAGATGGATCTGTATAACGAGTCCAGCAGCTATAGCAGCCCGGGGGAGTGTCTTCCGCGACACTTCGATGGCGAGATGGTGGAGATCGCGTTGCTCCTGCCGACTTGGCAAATCGACGCCTTGGAAACCACAGCGCACAGCCGCGGTCTGACAACCGGTCAGATGGTTCGTAGTTTGATTGGCACGTTCTTCGACGCATCGGCCATTGCTCGGGCTTCAGCCGATTCGCCTTGCGACGACTAATGGGATGTGGCGCTAGCGCCGCTTCATCTTCCCAGCGGTGCCGTCCTTTGGGTCGTGGGCCCTTTCGGCTTAAACAATCTCTCGGCATTGCCGTGGTAAAGCTTTTCCAGCACATCACTGGGCAGACTCAGACCCCGTAAGCGCGGCGTGCCAGGCCCTCCTGGTGAAGCCTCGAAGTCGGGGTCGGCTATCGGACTGTCGCCTTCCCAATCACTTTCCCACAAGGTGCGATGACACCAATACCGGCTGACATAATGCTCGCGGTCCAAGCCATGCCGGGTCACCAAATCGGAACCGAATAAGAATCGCTCGGGCTTTCGGCAAATCAAAGAGCGAATGGCGTCGCGGTGAGCGGACACTTCGCGAATTTGCCATTTCGCGGCACTGGTGTCGAAGTGGAGATTTGGAAATCGCTCCAGGAGCGATTCCAGATGATCGGCATGTTCGGGATCGCCGCCCATGTGAGCGCCGATCCAAGTGAGATCGGGAAACAGAGTCATCATCTTCTCAAACGGCCCGTATTGGTCCCCCTTTGTCCCATACTTGGCGACATCGGTATAGACTCGGCGAAACCAGGCATCGGGGTCGGCAATATGGACCATGACGATCCGCACGCCTGCCGCCTGAGCCCTTCGCACCGCTTCAATTCGCCACGGAGCGTCCACCAATAACCCGCGTTCCCGGCCGCGCGGCGCCGACCATAGCTTTAGCAGGGAAACCTTCTCTTCCAAGAATCGGTCCAGCAGGCGATAGGCCACGTCGTCGGGTTCGTCCAGCTTCTTGCTAATCGGTCCATTAAACCCAAGTCGGCCGCCGAAGCGATCGCGCAAGATCGGAATGTCCTCCACAGGGCACATGGAATAGGTGCGCCCAATGTTGAACTCCTCAGCCACTTCGAGCATCACTTCAGCCTGAGTCGTGCTGGCGCCGGGACCCGTGGCCGGAGGTCCGTCCTTGGGGTCCGTTGGCCGCGTTTGAAAAACGTGAGCGTGCACGTCTACAATCGGCGGGCCGTTATAGCGAAAATGGCGTCGATCGGTGTAATCCTGGCCGGTTACGTTGTATTCCGGACGCCCGGTTGATTCCTTGTTTTCAGTCATGGGACACCTTGCCGGGTTCACCTTTAGCGTGGTTTTAGAAGAGCACTGGCTTTCCGAGCTTGCGGCGCACCACGGTAAACTGTCCGGCATGCATCATGGTGTGGTTGGCGGTCAAAATCAGCAACGCGGCCAATGTCGGGGCCCACTTGGCCATATCTCCAGGCGTCGGCTTATCCAAGTCCGCATCGCTCATTTTATCCACGGCCCCAATAGTTGTTTCGCGGGTTTTGGTGAAGAGGGCCACATAATCTGCTTTGCTTAGAAATCCTTTGGGCGGGTCCTGGGAGGCCGTCTTAGTGGCATGCTGTTCCGCAAAACCAGCAGGCAAAGCCACCGGCGCCGTGTTCGGCAGGACCGAAGAGAACATCCCGTTTTCCGTCCCTATAAGATGACCCAACTGCCAGGCAATGTGATTGGCGTTGGGCACCGGCCGCACCAAAATATCGGCATCGGCCAAGTCGCTCAAATACCAGTTCAACATGTCTTGTGTGGCCTTGAGCGACCCTTTGATGGCATCCTTGGAGTTCATGAATAAGTCTCCTGACGATGGAATAGACCTTTAGCGCGGAAGCAGTTCGCTTACGCTTCCTAGCTGTTATACGCAGCCGCGCTCAAAACGGTCGCCAGGAGCGGCGATTAGTTCTGTAGTAGCGCCTTTCGATTGTGAAGGGCCCTTGAAAAGGGAAGACGCCTATAAGTTCCCTTCCAAAGGGGGCGTTTTGAAGATTAGCCGGTGGTTGAGCGCAGCGACAGTACCGGTGCGAGATTGCCACATCCCCAAGGCTTGAGTCTTGGGCCGGGATCTCTTTACGCCGGAGGCGTTACAGCGATTAGCCGGTGGTTGAGCGAAGCGACACCGCCGGTTCTCGATTGCCATAACACGACGACCCCGGTAGGGGTCGCAGCGTCTTGATGAATGGGCGAAGCGCCGCATGGCTTCCGCGTATCTAGGCCTGCATTACCATCTGGTGTTTGCGAGGAAGAATCGCGAAACCGTCATCGCGACCGAATGGCATTCGCGTATGCACGAGTATCTGGGAGGAATCCTTTCGGGCCGGCCCTGACGCTGCGACCCCGCAGGGGTCGTTCGGTTGATGCGATCGTGAACCGGTGGTGTCGCTGCGCTCAACCACCGGCTAATCGCTATAACGCCTCCGGCGTAAGAGGCGCTGCGCCCCTTCCGGGGCCGTGAGGATATGGCAATCGGGAACCGTGGTGTCGCTGCGCTCAAGCACCGGCTAATCGCTGTAAACGCCTCCGGCGCAAGGAAACGCCCGCCCATTGCGGTCGGCTTGCTCATCGAACCTTTCCCCAGCAAAAGATTGAGCATGGCGCCTCGGCATGGTAAAACCCGACAAAGCGCCTTTAGTTAGGAGAACCGACTGTGGCCGAATCTCTCCAGTGCGTGCCTGCCGATAGCATCATCACCGGCTGGGATTTCAGCACGGGCGCCGTGAAATGCCTGGCCTTTGACCTCCAAGGCAAGACGTTGGCTGAGGTCCGGTTGCCGACCGACTTGTGGACGGAAAACGGCGTATCCGAACTTAATGTCATGATGCTGGAAGGCCAGGCGCGTTCGAGCGTACGGGCCATGGCCGCGCGCTTGCGCGAATTAGGAAAGCTGAGCCACTGGATTGCCGGCGGCATTTCGGCCACCCATCACACCGCTGCCCGAATAGACGCCAACCAAAATCAGGTCCGTCGCGCCATTTGCTGGAACGACTATAGCCTGGCCGCTTATCACGCCAAGGGACTGGAGCGCCTGGGCGGCCAAGAGCGCGTCAAAGAGATGATCGGCGGTCCGTGGGCGATCCGCTATTCGCTGAGCCATTTGGTCAAGGACGAGGAATGCCTTCCCGAGACCGGCTGGCAGGCAACACACCGCATCCTTGGGCATGGATCTTTGGCCGCCGGTTACTTGACGGGCAATTTCGAGACGACAAGCGTTTCCTCCGCGGCGTCCACGGGCATGATGGACCTTCGGACTAAACAGTGGTGTCGGCCGATGCTTGAGGCGCTTCAAAGCCCGACTCATCGGGAGTTCGTCTGGATGCAATTGCCTCGGATCGTGGATCAGTTTGAGTCGCTTGGGCCGCTCGCCGATCATGTCGCCCTGGAAGCAAAGATGCCGGCGGAGTGCCGGCCGCTGCTATTCCCGACTTCCGACGATCAGCAGGCCGGCTTAGTCGGGGGTGGCGCGGTCGACGCCGGCCAAATGGCAGTAATCCTCGGAAACTCCGCGGTGGTCAACTCCTCCTCAAGTCAGTTGCCGGCCTCGGGCAATCTCGATGCCATGCGACTAAACTGGGGGCCTTACTTGTGGATGCGCTGTTACAACAACGGCGCCCAGCTCTTGGATCGCATCGTGGGGCCCGACCCGGACTGGAAGCGGCTGGAGCAAGACGCTCGCGCTTGCCCGCCCGGCAGCCGGGGCTTTACTCTCATGCCGTTTGCCGCGCCGGAACCGTCAATCGGCGTCCCCAGGCCGCACTTTGCTTGGTCGCCTTCCCAGCCGAGCGAGCCGGGCCAGCGGTTTCGCGCCTCGTTGGAGGCTTTGGCTTATTTGATCGCACTGGGTGTCCGGGAACACGAGGCGGCTGGGCAAAAAGTGACGCGCATTACCGTTTCCGGCGGTATTGCTCGCAGCGATTTGATGTGTGAAATATTGGCAACTGTGCTCGACAAGCCGCTTCACCGATTGCAATCAAGCGAGGGGCCGGCCTTGGGCGCCGCGGTCACCGCGCTGCCGGCAATGGAGACGCACCTGCGAAGGCAAAAGGGCATCAACGAAGCCTTCACTGTCGCTGATGCGGTGCCAGTCCTGGTGCGCTTCCGCGATATTGTGAAGCCCAATCCATCCTGGCGACCGGCTTATGTGGCGGGACTCGCGAGCTTTGAGAAAACTCTTCAAAGCTCCTAGAGCAGTAAAATTGGCGAACCGGGTCGCGTAAGCGCCCGGAGTTCTCCGGCCGCTTACGCGACCCGGCTCGCCACTGAAAAGCCTCTTAGCCTCCTTTGAGCGCGTTTTCGATGAACATTTTGTAGATCTCGTTGGCGGCTTTGCCGGGGAGCCAGTAATCGAAGCTGGCTCTTTGCGGTTGCAGCGTAACCGCGATTCCGGTGAAGCAAGTGGTCCCGGGCACGGCCGGCTTGAGAATTCCCGCCGGCAAAGGAATAGGAAACAGACTAAGGAACGGCTCGAAAGCTTCGGCGAGGAGGGTTGCGTACTTGGGAACGTCGATCAGAATCACCAGCGAGGTGTCTGTAGGCATATGCTTGCGAGCGTCCTTGAACGCCTCCTGCTCGCCGATGGTGTTTTTTTTGTCGAGATAGAGGTCCAAAAGATTTTTGGCGGTGTCCCAATCCTTTGCGGCCACCTGCACAAAGCGCTTGCCGTCGCTGCCGAACCAGATGTTTTGGGAATCGCCGATCATCCTCTTCATCATCGCGGTCATCTGTTTCTTGATCTCTTCGGTGGCCGCGCCTGGCGGCAGGCTTTTTTCGACCATCGCATCGATGTCGAGAGTCAAACTGACATTGTGGAGATCGAAGTCGCGATACTTTTTGGCGCTGGCCTTGACCGTGGGCTTTTCCTTGAGCATGGCGGAGCTGTAACTTTCGCCTCCCTGTAGGGATTCGAACAACTTAAGTTGGGCGGTGGCGGCGCGCACCGGATCTTCATAGGTCCAGACTTGCAGTCCCTGAGCGGGGACATCGATGGCATCCAGGCGCGCGCTCGGCTTGGATTCGGCAATTTGATCGACGGCATCTTTAAGGGCCTTGCCTTGCTTGCTCTCCGCATCGAAAGCGATTCCATAGAGAAAGGGACTAATGTTCTTAAGGAGCGATCCGGGGACCAGCATGCCGTTATAAAACATCTTGCCGGCTGGCATTTTCGCCAGCTCCGCCATGGCGGCCGGCTTGGCATTCTTGAGGAGCGCATTGGTCTTGGTATCGGCGCCAACTAAGGCTTGGGAATTCAGGGCAAAGCCTTCGGGCCGAAAATCCAGGGCCGCCACCAGCCCTTGGCTATCTTCAAAAGCCTGGAAAAGCGGGCCGACAATGAGCTTAATCATCTCCATGCCGTTCTTGTTCGCGCCGCCGAGCTGATCCGCCATTTGCTCGAGGCCCTTCTGGATTTCTTCGCGAGCCATTTTGATTTCATTGCCGTATTCCTTGTTGATCGCGGTGGTGTCCACATAGACCGCCATATCGCTGTCCAGCATCTTCTTGGCAATCGTTTTGTCGAGCATGGTGTCCATTCCGGGACGTTTCAAGGTAAACTGGCCGGCCACTTCCTTGTCCGGAGTGATTACGGCATATTTTTTTAGGTCCACAAAGTAGACCGGCTCATTTTCCATCGTGGCTTCTTCAAACCCGGCCGCGTTGGGCTTGAGCGTTGCGCGTTCATCTTCCTTCATGAGGCCGTCCCTGAAATCGGCATACTTGGTCACCCGGACCAGGACCGCCAACTTGGGCGGGCCGCCCTTGGGGATCTCGGTGAAAACTACGAAGATGGGACCGTCTTTTTCCATGCCTTTAAGCTCGCGCCCTTGCAGCGCTTTCTTGATGCCGTCGTTAATGCCGGCTTCGGCCTTGGCTGCCAGGTCCGGAATGGCGTTCTTGATCATCGTGATAAGCCGTTCCTTGGTCCGCTCAAAGCCCTTGATATGCACGACAATCGGAGAATTGGCCGGGACCGCAGTCAGCGGGTTTTCTTGATCGGCCGGCGCCGCATACAGGAACGGCGCCGTTAAAGGCATCACAGCAGCCGCCAGGAGCCAACAAAGACTTCTTAAGCGCACCATAGAGTTTCCTCCGTTCGAGATCATTTCGAGAGGTGTCATGCAAAGGAGCGAGCCATACCTTACCGGGCGGCGAGCTCGCCGATCAACAAAGAAATCTAAGGGATAATCAAGGCGCTGCCCATGGTTTCGGCCCCTTGGGTTTCCAGGCGGAAATGCTCCCAGATCATGGGGCGCACCAGAGGCTCGATACGTAATACCACTTCACCGTTCTGAAAGATTCGCACCGTTCCGGACGATTGACTAACGGCCACGGCGATGGCCTTGGTTCGCTTACTGATGGCGGCCGCGGCCCAATGGCGCGTACCCAGGCCTTTGCTGAGCGTAATGCCCTCAGCCAGGGCGTCGATATACATGCAAGCGGCAACGGCTATGGCATCGCGGCGGATAATGATGGCGCCTTCGAGTTGAGCGATGTCCTTGATCTGTTCACGGACCTTGCGATCGCGAATGTCGCGTTCGGCCCGGCTGTAGCCGCGAAACGGGTTGAAATTGATCGGCCGCGACATCGCCACGACCTTCTCGGTGTCCCCGACGACGAACATGGTGCCGACGGGATGACCCTCGCGCCCTTCGCCGCCAATTTGAGTTGCTAGATCCACCACGGCGCGCAGCGTTTCCAGCGGAACCTGCGTGTCCAATTTGCGAAGATCTTGAGCGCTCAGCCGTTCCAAGTGTTCGCCCAGGTGGATGACGCTCAGGCTGTCGATATGCTCGGGCTTGTCTCCACCCACTTCGATGCCGTTGTAGAGCACGACTACATCGGCACCGCTATGCAATTTCTCGGTCCGTACGGCCTCCAAGAGAGCCAGGCTCATGCGTTCCTGGATCGGCGTCGGGCCGGGGTCGATTTCGAGGACCGTGAAATTGGGATGCTCGCGGAGCGGCTGAAGAACCTGACCATCTTGAGCGGCCAGAAGCAAGCGGCAATCGTCGAGATGAACCAGTACGGAGTTCCAGTCGAGACTTGTTTCAGTCAGTAGCAAGATCGCATCAGCAGGCAGTCCATGCACCAATTGGCGGGCAGCCCGAAGAAGAGCAATCGTCTGAGGTGGCAAACCCATCATCCGCCTTTATTTTTTGGCATCGCGGTTTTCATGTCACTTGCAAAATCGGCCATTCCATGAAGTATGCTAACGGTAATCTAGGACGCGGACAATTAACCGCGCAGGGGTTAAGGGCATTATTTCCCGAAAAACGGCGGTCGCGCAACGGTATACTCCTCTGGCCATTTGCAGATCCTGGAGAGCAAAATAATGACTGTTGTTGACCAATAGCGAAAGACGCCCAAAGGATCTTCGATCATTCCGGTCTTGCGGCATTCGTCCAACATCATCATTCTTGACTCTTGAGCGACGTAAAGTCTTTAGCCAGGTCTAACCATGCAAGACAACATTCTCCAATCCGTGGGTCGCACGCCAATGGTTCGGCTGCAACGCCTCACCGAAGGGCTGTCGGCCGCGGTTGCCATCAAGGTGGAGTCAGCCAATCCCGGCGGCAGCGTCAAGGACCGGGTTGCCATCGCCATGATTACCGAAGCCGAAAGGCGCGGCTGGTTGCGGCCCGGCGGCACCATCATCGAAGCCACGGCCGGCAACACCGGCGTCGGGCTGGCTATGGTCGCGGCCGTGCGGGGCTACCGCTGCATCTTTGTGCTGCCCGACAAGATGAGTGCCGAGAAGATCCTGCTGCTTAAGGCTTACGGCGCGGAAGTCGTCATCACGGCGACCAATATCGCCCCGGACTCCCCGGACAGCTACAACGGCGTCGCCGATCGTTTGGCTCGCGAGATACCCGGCGCCTGGCGACCCAACCAGTTCACCAACCTGGCCAATCCGGAGATTCACTATCGCACCACCGGCCCGGAAGTCTGGGAGCAGACGGAGGGCAAGGTTACGGCTTTTGTGGCCGGCGTCGGGACGGGGGGCACCGTGTCGGGAGTGGCCCGGTATTTGAAGGAACGCAATCCGGACATCAAAATCATCGGCGCCGATCCGGAAGGTTCGGTCTTGTCCGGAGGATCGCCGCGCCCGTGGAAGGTGGAAGGCATCGGCGAAGACTTCGTGCCGCGGACGTTTAACAGTCAGCTTGTAGACGAGTGGATTCGCATCAGCGACGCCGAATCGTTCCACACAGCCCGTGCCCTGGCACGCCGAGAGGGCATGCTCCTGGGAGGATCGTCCGGAACCAGCGTCGCCGCAGCCCTCCGTTACGCACGACGTCTGACGGGCGAACACCTCGTCGTCGCTCTGGGCAGCGACACCGGGCGCAACTATCTAAGCAAACTTTTCAACGACGATTGGCTTGCCGAAAACCACCTCGAATACGATCTCCAACCGGCGCATTCCATTGCCGATCTACTGCACACCCGCGGACGCAGGCAGCTCGTCACGATTACTCCCGAAGCCACGGTGGGCGAGGCAATCGATCTGATGCAGTCCTCCGGCATCTCGCAGCTTCCAGTCTTGCAAGACGGCAAGGCAGTCGGCAGCGTTCAGGAGGTGACGGTGGCCCGCGTCCTCCACGACAACAGCGATCCCAACAAAGTGGCCGTCGGCGACATCATGGCCAAGCCGTTGCCTCAACTAGACGCGCTGGTTCACCTGGACGAGGCCTATCGGCTTTTGCTTTCGGGGAATACAGGCGTTTTGGCGGTCGCCAACGGGAAAGTAATCGATATCGTGACGCGCATCGACCTGATTCAATATTGGAACCAGCAACGTCACAGGGAATGATTGGCATTAGACCCTTTACATTTGCTGGCTGCGCTCCTGTTGAATAGTCTCTTGCTGCTCCATGATCCAGCGAGCGACGCCGTCAACACTGGGAAACAGCAAGAGCAAACCAATCCACAGAATGCCGGCGGCCGCCAAACTCAACCAATGCCCCTCAACCAAATACGCGATTAAGCAAAAGAATGCCGGTCCCTCTAGCAGGGCGGCTGCAATGATGCGACTGCTTTGGTAAATGCCCAAAAGGTCCAACGGCTCAATGACGGGGCCGCCTGATTCGCTCGGCACGCCGGTGATTCGTTTGCGGGCATTGGATTCGACTAACTTGAGAATAAATCGATGCATCACTAACAAGACGGCGCCGAAACCAAGTGCCAAATAGGTCATGATTGGCACAGGAGGCGGCGGAGGCCTGTTGCCGCTTTGCCGAAGAAAAATCGCCATAACCGCCATGATCGCCACGCCGCTAAGCAGGGCGCCAATTATTATTCGCAAGGTGAAAACTCGCGGCCGTATCGTCGAATCTAATTCCGGCGGGTTCATTCGTAGAATCTCCTGAGCCATAACTGAAATTGAAATAACGTCCCCAGCATGGCAGTAACAAAATAAAGACCATTTCTTTCCCGATCTCAATAGAAAACTTGCTGGGATATCGTTTTACCGATCCTAGGAGGAGTCCGCGCCATGGTGGCCGATTGGAAAGAGCACGGATTTGCCACACAGGCCATCCACGTCGGTCAGGATCCCGATCCGGCGACCGGCGCGACCATTGTGCCCATTTACGCGACGTCCACCTACACGCAGGCCGCTCCAGGCCAGCACAAAGGCTACGAATACTCGCGCAGCGGCAATCCAACGCGGGCAGCGCTAGAACAATGTTTGGCGACGCTGGAAGGAGGTGAGCGTGGATTGGCCTTCGCCTCGGGATTGGCGGCAACCAATGCCGTGCTTGCGATGCTCAAGCCGGGAGACGAAGTAGCCGCCGCTTCGGATCTTTACGGCGGCACGTTCCGGTTGCTTGAACGCGTTTTCAGGCCGTGGGGCCTGATGGCTCGCTATACCGATGATCCAACTCCGGCCGGGTTCGCGCGGATCATGACTTCCGCCACCAAGCTAGTTTGGATTGAAACTCCGACCAACCCGCTTCTTCAAATTCTCGATATTGCGGCCATTGCGGAATTGGCTCACCGGTCCGGGGCGATTCTTGCTGTGGACAACACCTTCGCATCGCCCTACTTGCAGCAGCCGCTAAAGCTCGGCGCGGATCTTGTCGTCCATAGCACTACCAAGTATCTGGGCGGCCATTCGGATGTGATCGGCGGGGCAGTAATTGGCGGCCGAGACTTGTTGCAGCCGATCGCTTTCTATCAAAACGCGGCAGGCAGTGTGCCGGGTCCTTTTGACGCCTATTTGACGCTTCGCGGTATCAAGACCTTGGCGGTGCGCATGGATCAACATTGCCGGAATGCCGGCATTCTGGCCGAATGGTTGGCGAAGCAACCACAAGTTGAACGAGTTTATTACCCCGGGCTACCAACTCATCCTGGGCACGATATCGCTCGCCGCCAGATGCTCGCTTTCGGCGGTATGATCAGCGTCCGGATCAGAGGCGGCAAAGAGCCGACGGTCAGGTTTATGACTCGCACGAAGCTGTTTAGCTTGGCAGAGAGCCTGGGGGGCGTGGAGTCCCTCGTTTGTTATCCGGCGGCGATGACTCACGGCAGTATTCCTGCCGAAATTCGGATTGCCCGCGGCGTCGATGACGCCCTTGTTCGATTGAGTGTCGGCATCGAAGACGTTCGTGACCTACAAGAAGACTTGCGCCGGGCCCTTTCTTAATGGTTAGCATTGCGGCATTAACTTCTTAGAGAAAGAAGCCGTTGAGTTTACATCGGGGCCAGAGTCGCGGTAGCGATCTGGAGTGAGCAATCGCCTTCACCTATGCCCATATTTTTGAGTATCAGCAAAAAATCCGGTTAGTCGCTTGCAAAGGGCGGTCAACCTTGGCAAACTCAGTGCTTTGTTTCCCAACTGGCGGAGGAAAAAGTCCTGTAATTTTGTCCCCATGCGATATATTAAGGGAATCTGCGAATCTCGTATCCCAGGACGAACTATAGTTGTTGCGGAGCCGAATCGGCTCGCGCGAGGTACGGGGCTTCTTTCCGTCCCCGAAAGGAAGGCTGATGCCGGCGCCAGCCACTATTGGCGAATTCCTTGACTTGGTCCGCAAAAGCGGCGTCCTCGAGGACAAACGGCTTGACGCTTATATTGAGAAAGCTACGGCTGCCGGTCTGGTTCCCGAGGAACCCTCAAAGCTGGCGGGCCTTCTCGTTCGCGACGGCATTCTGACCCACTTCCAAGCTGAACAATTCCTGCAAGGCAAGTGGCGCCGCTTCACCATCGGCAAATATAAAGTGCTCGAACGCATTGGCTCCGGAGGCATGGGCAGCGTCTACCTCTGCGAGCATAAGTTGATGCGCCGCCGGGTCGCCGTCAAGGTGCTTCCTACCGCCAAGGCAGACGACACTTCTTCTCTGGAACGGTTTCACCGGGAGGCGCGCGTCGTGGCCGCGCTCGATCACATCAACATTGTCCGGGCCTATGACGTTGATCAGGACAACAACTTGCATTTCTTGGTCATGGAATATGTTGACGGCGCCAGCCTCCAGGAAATGATCAAACGCGGCGGCGTCATGGACGTCACCCGGGCCGCTCATTACATGCGTCAGTCCGCCATGGGTCTCCAACACGCCCACGAGACTGCCGGCATCGTCCATCGCGATATCAAACCCGGAAATATCCTGGTCGATCGCTATGGCATCGTGAAAATTCTGGACATGGGTCTGGCCCGCTTTTTCCATGACGATGAAGATGTGCTCACCAAGAAATACGACGAAAATGTTTTGGGAACCGCCGATTACCTGGCGCCCGAACAGGCCTTGGACAGCCATAGCGTCGATATCCGGGCCGATATCTATAGCCTTGGCGCGACATTCTATTATTGCTTGACAGGGCGTTCGCCTTTCAATGAAGGCACGGTGGCCCAAAAATTGATTTGGCACCAAACCCGGCAACCCAAGGCTATTCGCACCATCAGACCGGACGTCCCCCAAGGAATCGAAGCCTTGGTGGAAAAAATGATGGCCAAGGACCGCAATCAGCGCTTCCAGATGCCTTCGGAAATTGCCGAGGCCCTGGCGCCTTATACCAAAGATCCCATTGGTCCGCCCCCCGAAATCGAAATGCCCCAACTCTGTCCGGCGGCCAAGGGAGCCACCGTCCCTGACGGGGGTCCGGCTACGCCCGCGCCCGTAAGCCCCGCTCCCATTTCCGCCAGTTCACGAAAGAGCTGGCAGATATCCGGGGGTCCCGACTCCAAGGCGAAAGGGCCTCCTACGCCCTCCACCGGCAATGGAAACGATCAAATTAGGAATGATCAAAAACCGTCTGCCAATCAACCCGTTCCGGCTCGGCCCAAAGTCATTTCACCTGCCGCTCAAGTTTCGCCAAGAGCAACGGCAATGCCCGAACTATCGGTAAGGCCTCAGCCTGCGAAGACCTCCCGAACGCCGGCGGCCGCAGCCGTTGCTTCCAGGCCATCGGCAAACGGTCAACATCCGGTTACGGCGACCGCGACTGCGTCTTCTCCAAGTCCGGATACGGCTACCGACGATGACTCCATTCCGTGGGAGCAGATTGCCGCTCAGACGGAAGTCGCTTCCAAAGCAGCAACCCCGCGCGACCTGAAAGCGGGTCCTTCAAGCAAGCGGGTTGCCCCAGAGCCAACCCAGGCCGAAATCCAACGCAAACAAACGATTCGCCTGGTCTCGGTCATAGCCGGCGCCGTCGCCGCGGGCATCGGCATAGCCGTTTTGGCTGCTATTGTGTTCCGGTCCCCAAAACCGGACAGCAAGACCTCAGATAACCCTGGCGAACATATTGTCACCGTAGGCGGCACAGGTTCCCAATACCAAACGCTTAAGGCTGCCCTTCAGAATGCCAAGCCCGGCGATCGCATCATGGTGAGTGGAACGATCGAAGAAACGGGAATCAAAATGGATTTCGCTAAATCGAGCCTAAAAAACGTTTCGATTGAAGGATCCAGGGGTCCGGTGACCTGGCGGTTGCCACCGGCAGATACCCAAACGAAGCACCTTCTCTACTTAGAAAACGCAGAAGGACTGACTATTAAGGGTCTTACGTTTGACGGAGGAAACCGGGCCGAAGACATCATTGTTCTAACCGGCCGTTGTGCGGGGCTCACACTGAAGGATGTGACTCTTCAAGGGTTCAAAGAATATGCTTGCTCGATCGTGAACTGTGCTGGAGAGGCTGATAAGCCGGTTTCCCTGATCGACTTGACGCTGCTATCTTCCCTTCCTCAAAAAGCTAAGGCGCCGATCCATTTCACTATTCAGCCGCAAATCACCAACCCCAAAAAAAACGAGCACATTAAAATTCAGAATTGCCATATTCGCGGCGGCTATGTCGATTCGGCAAGTCCCAAGACAGACGGCGTAGAAGTCGTTAATTGGCACGTCACCCCATAAGACCAAACTCCTGATTGAAAAAGGAGAGAAGGGCCCGCGAGGCCACCGCGGAGGGGCCCCGGTAGGCGTCGCAGCGCCAACTCGTTACGCCGGAGGCGTTACAGCAATTAGCCGGTGGTTGAGCGCAGCGACACCACCGGTAGACGATGCCCCCATCCAAAACGACCCCGAAGGGGTCGCAGAGAGTCCCCGCTTCATCCAAATACTGCGGATCGTAGGCAATGGTAATGGACGCTGAGCAAAGTCGAGCCCTGGCGCCTATTGGATTTGAGATGGCAATCCGAGTGCGTTTTGCCTCTGCGACCCCTGCGGGGTCGAATAGACATTAGGAACGTTCTTCCGGTGGTGTCGCTTCGCTCAACCACCGGCTAATGGCTGCGACCTCTCCGAGGTCAAAACCGGCGAACTCGTGGCGAGAATTCATCAAACCTACACCTAAGTGGCGGAGCCACGCCGCGGACCGCTTCCGTTCGGCGTTAAATGCGTCAAGCTGCGGTCGATACGCCAATCAGCGTCAAGCCGATTCCCAAATCCGCCTTGTCGTCGGTCGCCTTGACCGGCAGCTTGATGCTCAAGACCCAGTGCCCTTCGCCTTTGTTCACAGCCTTCGGCATATCGCCGGCATCCTTCAAAGGAATAGGAAACAGCAACAACACGGCCGGGTGGCTAGTGCCGCTGGCCTTGCTGCTCATTTCTTGCAGTTCTTTGGTTTTGAGCGGCCCCGCGTCTTTATCCTCCTCAGCCGGAGTTAGCAGGCAGAAATCCGGATTGGGCGCCGTCCCCATGTGGTCGCCGTTTTCCGGCTGGAAACCTAGTCGCAAGATATAGACACCCGCCTTGATGCTCTGCTTTTTGTAATCGGTCCGCGCTTGGGGAAAGCGAAGGGCGCCGATGATCGTGCTTTCCGGGATCTCCCGGTAAGTCAGCCCGTTTTTGATTTGATCCGCGGTAGCTTTGGCCGGAAGCTCTTTACTAAACCAAACTTCACAGACGACGCCGCCTTTGTCGTCCAAGAACTGGACGGCTTTTTCGCCCAGAAGCTTTCGGACAGGCTCCTTGATTTCGTCGGGCGCCGCCGTGTCAACCAGTTTTACCGAATACTTGTCTTCGGCCCAAGCAGAGCCAGCGCAGACCACCATGACCGAAAACGCAACAGCGGTTTTCCAATGCATTGGCCAATCTCCTGAACCGTTTAGCGGCGAGCCTCCAGTGACCACGTTGCAAAC
>JBJMQT010000087.1:0-19286 GCA_045802525.1 Gemmataceae bacterium | reverse complement strand
ACCCTCTGGCGCGCGGGCGGTGCACCAGAGGGTCGCCACTTGGGCCACAGGGTAGGAGGAAACTCTATTCAGGAGTTGTGGCGGTCGAAATGAGCACTCGTTTTCCGTTTTTCATCCCCCACCCACCCCTGATGAAAAACGGAATCTAAGCTCTCGCTCGCAGGGAAGGCCACTCCGATTTGGTTCTCTCCATTTCGCCTGACCCCCCGTGGAAAGAAATGGAAAGCATTTGGAGGATAGCTGTGGCTCAGGAACGGGCAAATGAGTCTCAACCGTAAGGAATGGCAAGAGTCGCATAAAATGCTACATTTTCTCACCCGCGCGGATCACGAAAGCCTATTTGCCGCGGCACGGAGAGATACCAGGCACTAATCCGCTGTGCCCCTTCTCTTTTATGCCCGTCGGGTCGCTATTTCTTTTTGCACGGCTTTTTTTTGACTAGCTGAACGCTTACCTTCTCACTATTCGCACCAGAACAACCCCGATGCCTCCAAATGCCGTGCTAAGAGCTAAAGAGCCCAAGAAACATCCAACAAAAACTCCGACCGGTACACCAACAAATGTTCCGAAACAATCTTCGCATTCGCCGGCCAACAAATGACCTGCCATTAAGCTGCCTAGGAAGGTAACGAGGCACCCGATCAGTACCCCCTCACTAAACCCCCGAAACGATCCGAGCATTCTACACGATAACCAGACTCCAAACGTCATACCCCCTATTACGTATGTGACAATGATGAAAGAGCTGAAGTACTTTAGTGGCATTGTACTAGCCTTGGGGCTGTTTGTTATGAAGCAATGTCTTGTTCCCCGTTCGGGCAAATCCAAGACGGTTTCTTCGGGCGGCGAGCTTAGCACAGCCCTACTTCTGTGATCCGAGACTTCGTGCAATACGATCGGCTTCTTCCAAAGTAAAGTGGCCGACTATTGATAAACTCGAACTGATTCGCGATCGTATGGTGGGGGCGGTCACGACTTTGCCGTCAACAAGGATGGCCATGGGCTTGCCGATATGGGACGTTGTCGCTTCCAGCATCTTTTGTTCGCCAATGGCCGTAAAATGGACGATTATTTGAGGTTCGCCCTCCTCGTATTCCCTGACCTGCGCTTCGGCAATATCAAAATTGGTGATAAGGGGTTCCTTGTGAAGGTAAACCTTCTTGGCCGACCCCGGCGCCGTCGCTTCGGTCAATCCAACTCCTGGCTCAAATTCCGCTAAACGAAACTCAACCTGCGCAGGCGGGAGACCATCTGTTCCGGCCCGATAACGCGGCGACAGGGATCGACTGGCGGACATTGGACCTACAATGAACGCAATCCACAAAGCGTAAAGCAGCATAGCCGTGACACCGACGGTCATTACCGTCCACCACCGGCCAAGCGCTTGAAAAAACGGCTGCAAAGCATCGGGAGCGTCCCTTGCTAGCTTCTTATGCGCTTTCACATAGCGCCATGCTGACCAAGCTAAAGCGAGTCCGACGGCGCCGCGAATCAAATGTCCTATGAGGTGAGGCCAGGCGCCCGGTTGATCGCGAAACAAATCGCCAAAAGGATCCCGGTAGCGGACTTGAAAGACAAAAGCGATGGCCGAACCCAGGCCAAAAAGCGTGAAAACAAGGATGAGGAACCGCGCGGGCCATAATGAATTCAGGGGAATTGGCCCTTGGCCAGCCTTGGAAGACTTTACGTCGTTTGTTTCCGCTGATTCGGCCATACCTCGGATCCGCTCTTGAGAAATAATGAGAAGAAAACTTAGGCAGATTGATTCAAAGGCGCAACCGGAATCGGTTCCAGTCGAATGATGTGCACCAGCGAAACGACTTCATAGCGATCGAAATACGGATCGGTGTCGGGAACGCGCAGCCCGATAATCACCGTTCTCTTGCCGACCAGAAGCAGAGGCCGATCCTTCTCCGTGATGTCGTACGTCTTGCCGCCTGTGGTTACGATTTTGAACGGCTGAAAGGGAACTTTCTTCAACTCGGATTCCAGGTCCTGAGGCGCCAACATAAGCGATCCTCCTGTCCTAGAGATTGACTCGTATTTTCCTAATTATGCCAGGGGCAATGGGCGAAGTCCAGCAGCCGTAAACGATAGGAAATGTCTCGATGCTTGCGGAATCTCTTGGTCACAATTTTCAAACTTACGATTCCCCCGATTGCTGCTGTCGCTAACGGTTCCAGAAAGAATAGTTGCCATACCCGCAGCCAGTTTATCGAATCAGGAGATCACGCAGTATGTAATTGACCCAGGCGTCTGGAGTCGGCTAAAGTCAGTGGCTTGGGTGGCACGGCCCTGAGGTACTCCGAGGGGCGTGGGCGGTATCCTGGTTCTCCACGCCCTTCGGAGTACCTCAGGGCGTGCCACCCGACATGCCACCCAGCAACTGCCACCTACCCGCCGCCTTCCTGGAGACCTGCCATGCAACCCCCTGATCAAGCATCCGGTCAAACGGACAGGTTGCCGACCACGCGCCGCGCTTTTCTTCATCAGGCCGCCGGCCTGGCAGCCTGCATGAGCGGCCCGGCGCAGTCGATCGCTGCCAACGCCGATCCCACTAAGAAAGCCGACTCCTTGCTGCCGACCGTTAAGTTAGGCAGCCACCAAGTAACTCGCCTCATCATCGGCGGCAATCCGATCTACGGCCACGCGCATTTCAACAACCTCTTGAGCCAACACCTGACCGAATGGCACACGCCGGAGAGGGTTGTCGCGCTTTTGAAGCGCTGCGAGCAGGCCGGCATCAACTGCTGGCAAAACAGCTATGCCGAAAGGACGTTGCAAGATCTGGAGCGTTATCGCGAAGCCGGCGGCAAGATGCACTGGCTCTGTCTGGGCAAGCCGGACTGGGACCAAGATCCCGACCGCATCAACGACGCCGCCAAGCACAAGCCGATCGGCATCGCCCCGCACGGAGCCTTGGCGGAGCGGCTGCACCGCGAGAAGAAGCTCACCGTTCTGACCGACCTGCTCAAGCGTATCCATGACCAGGGGGTGCTGACAGGTTTGTCGGCGCACAACCCGGCGCTCATTGAACTGGCGGAGGACAAAGGGTGGGAGGTCGATTATTACATGGGCTGTCTCTACTACCTGACGCGCCCTCGTGAGGAGTACCAAAAACTGCTCGGCGCCGACCTGCCTTTGGGAGAGATCTACCTGCCTTCCGATCCACCTCGGATGCTCAAAGTTGTCCGGGCAGTCAAGAAACCGTGCATGGTCTACAAAGTCTTGGCGGCGGGCCGGCGCATCGGCACCAAGGCGGAGGTCCAAAAGTGCTTCAAGACCGCGCTTGACAATGTCAAGCCGGACGACGCGCTTATTGTGGGCATGTATCAGCAGTTCGGAGACCAGGTGGGCGAGAACGCGGCTTTGGTGCGCGATTTGTGTGCCGTGAGGCGCTAGGAGTTGGCACCCATGACCCTGGCGGGGTCGCAGCCACTAGCCGGTCGTTGAGCGCACCGACACCAGCGGTAGACGATGCCGTTCCCAAAACGACCCCAGAGGGAGGGTCGCCGGTTTCGACCCCGGTAGGGGTCGCAGCCATTAGCCGGTGGTTGAGCGCAGCGACACCACCGGTAGACGATGCCCTCTTTCAGCCGACCCCGCGAGGGGTCGCAGAGACCCGGGCCATGGTTTGGGTGGAGGGCCTTCTGCGACCCTTCCAGGGTCGTCGACATTATGAGGGCGCTTTTCCGGTGGTATCGCTGCGCTCAACCACCGGCTAATGGCTGCGACCCTTCCAGGGTCAATACCTGAGGCCCTAGGTCCCCTTATCTAACCCACATGTGAGCCTTCCCCTACCGAGCCTTCGTAGCTTCGGTGGTCATGTCCCACAGCCGCACGGTGCGGTCAGCGCCGCCCGACGCCAAGAGCTTGCCGTCGGGGCTGAAGGCGATAGAGGCAACGCCATTCGTGTGGCCGGTCAGCGTAAGCCGCTCTTTGCCTGTGACGGGGTCCCACAAGACGATGAGGCCCGGATCGTGATCGCGCCCGGGCCGCTCCGCCATGCCGGCGGCCAAGGTCTTGCCGTCGGGGGAGAAAGCCAAAGAAGTGATCCGGCGCTGGTCCTCTTGCTTAATTGAGGTTCGCACTTTGCCCGTCGAACTCTCCCACAGGATGATGTTGCCCTCGAAGTCGGCGCCGGCCAGGATGCTTCCATCGGGAGAAAACGCTAGGGAGTTGCATGGGGCCTTGCTTGCCGGGTTCGGTAGCGAAGAAATCTCTTCCCCGCTTGCTGTTTCCCAACGGCGCACTTTGCTTCCCAACCATTTGTTGCCTTCGTAGAGTATGGTGCTGGCGACAATAGTCTTGCCATCCGGTGAAAAAGTTAGACCGCTGCCGATACTTTCTTCAATCGACCCTTCGATCTTGCCCGTGGCAAAATCTCGAAATGTTAATTCTGAGACCTGCTTATCGATCACTTGGTACCGCTCTATGGCGGCCAGCACCTTGCCATCGGGAGAAAGGGCAATTCGCGCTACGCCGCGCGAGGGTGTCTCTTGCATCAGGCTGGTTCGCTTGCCTGTTGCGACGTCCCATAGCGAGATGCCGCCGGTGGGGCCGGCTCTGGGATCATTTTGATGATGGCTTACAAGCAATGTCTTATTGTCGGGGGTAAACGCTAGACCGAAGCTTGGTCCCAAATCGCAGGGTAAGGTCGCGCGTTCCTTCCGCGCTGCCGCGTCCCAAAGCTTAATTACGCTCTTCTCGCCGAAGACAACTCCTGCGAGCGTCTTGCCGTCGGGCGACCAGGCCACCGGCCGTACGGCTTGCCCCTGGACCTTGAGAGTCGCCACAAGCTGCGGCGATTCGACGGCTTCAATTATCTGCACCGGCAGTTCGACGGTGGCCGGCGCCACAGCGCCCGGCTTCCAGGCATCAAAGGAGAGAGCGATTTTCGCGACACCCTTGCCGGCATCTTCAGGGGCCTCAACTAGGCCCTCCAGGCAATTGCCTCAGCAGCGCTCTTTGAGCGTGAACTTCTTATGGATCGGTTGTTGTCCGGCTGATTTAGCCGGAAACGCGACGACCGCTTCGGGGTAGGAGTCCTTGGGAATGGTGTCCGCATAAAGGACAAAGGCGAAGGTCCCGGGTCCTACGCCTTGCGTTCCAATGCCGATCTGTAGCATCATTTTTTCGCCCACGATCAGCCGCTGCTTGCGGTCTTGAAGGCCAAGCGTGAACGGTCCGTTGAGGTGAATAATTGGCGCGTCCTTGGGCGTATCGGCGAAGAGCAGCATGCCGGCGCCGTCGCCATTGATGATGTAAGAGAGTTTATTCGGCAAATCCCGTTTGTCGTCCCCGGCTCGCTCCGCCGTGAGGCGCACCCACCAAGTCCACGGCTCGGGACCACTTTTCTTGACGCGCTGCCATTCCTCGTCGTTGCCCACCGACTCGGGGCTGGCCTTCATCTGAGTAATGCTCAGGGCGGTGTGGTTTAGACCAGCAATCGCCAGATCACCGGCCTCAAAGTAGCGGAATTCGTCCCCCTTTTGCTTTAACTTCACCTGTTTGCCGGCCTCGGTCAAATCGCCGTTGCCGTTGCGATCAACGTATAACGTGTCGCCATCCTGCACGAGCCAGGCGCGGTCCTTGGCATCGGGCCCAAAGACAAGCAGGCAGTATTTCGGAGACTTCGTTTGGTAAGCGGGTTCCTTGGCGATCCTACGCTCGATCTTGGCCAGATCCGCCGCCTGGACGAGCGTGGGAACCAAGAGAAGTGCGGCAGCAAGAACGCTGAGCTTCCTCATCGGCAAGGCTCCTAGGGCAATGGGCAGGAAAGGATAATGGGCCTCTTCCCGCAGTCTACACGACTGGCGACTGCGGTCAACGGCCAACAGACCGCCGATTTATTTCCCCTCCGCCTTCCCAATGCAGAAAAGATGGTCCTGGCCGCGGATGAAAAGGCGATTATCGGCCACGGCAGGGGTGGCGGAGGCGGCTTCGCCTAAAGAGTTCTTCGCCAAGAGTTTGAACGTGGGCTTGGCTTCGTAGACATAGACTTCACCGGCCTCGGTTACAGCGTAGATTTTGCCGTCGATAATGATAGGCGAAGAGCTGAACGCGCCTCCCAGGCGCTTCTGCCAAACCATTTCGCCCGTTGTAGCTACGCAGCAACCGGCGAAACCATTGTCTGTGACGTAAAAGAGGTGATCGCCCAGGGCCAGCAGCGTGGGCACGTAGGGAAACGCCTTCTTATTTTCCCACACCAGATTGGTTTTCGTGACGTCGCCTTTTCCTTCGGCCTTCACCGCAATCAAGTGGCGGTCCCCGCTGCCGTCGCCGCCGTTGATAAAGATCAAGCCGTGGCTGTAAATGGGTGAGGCCACGGTTCGCAAAGGCATTCCGTCAAAACTCCAGGAGTAATTCCAGTTCGCCTCGCCGTCTTTAGGGTTATAGCTGGTAATCCCGGCCGTGCTGGCGACGATCAACTCTTTGGGCGCACCGGGTCTTTCCAGGACGAAAGGCGTTGAATAGCAGGTGCGGAAGGAGGGCCGATCCGCTTTCCAGCCCGGTTTGCCCGTCTTGGCGTCCAAGGCGACCAGCGCGGCGAATTTGTCATTATCGTTGTTCAAAATAACGCGGTCGTCAACGACGATGGGTGAAGCGCCGGCGCCGTGTTGACTATGCGAGGTCTTGCCGCCGCTGGTGAACGGGCCAAGGTCATGCTGCCAAACTTCGTTTCCTTCCAAATCGTAGGCACGCATTTCAATTTCCCGGCCGTCCCAAAAGAGCGCATACACGAGCTTGCCGTCGGTTGCCGGAGTGGAGGAAGCGAAACTGTTCTTGGGATGGATAGCGGCTTTGGCGCCCTTGGCGGAGCGGGTCCACAGGATCTTGCCGTTGGTCGTGTCCACGCAGATGAGGGAGCGCTCGCCGCTGTCGGGATTGGCCGACTGGACAAACAGCCTCTTTCCCCAAACGATCGGCGAGGAGTTGCCCTGCCCGGGAATTCCAATCTTCCATAGAAGGCCCGACTTTTCGTCCCATTTGACGGGAATGTCTTTGTCGGCCGCAATGCCGTCGCCGTTGGGACCGCGAAAGCGCGGCCAATTAGCCGCCAGGCCGGGGCTGCCAACAACCAACGAAATCCCGGCTATCAGCAACAAACTCGCTAACCCATTTTTCAAGCGCATGATGATGCTTCCTCATGGAGTCGCTAAACAACCCCCTCATCATGCACCATCGGCGCTGGGATTTCGATCAGAAAATGGCAGCCGCGATTGCGGGAGCTTGAAAGGGCCTTACCGCTTGTCGAGGAAAGCGCGGAGAAAGTGATTTCGGGGTAACTTAAATAGGCGATTCAGACAATAAACGGTTGCAGTTCCTCGCACGTTAAGCGCCGTTCAAATTGACCGCCTAGAAAATGGTCTTTTCCGGCCGGCACGCGCATGCAGCGCACGACGAAGAATTCCTGGGACAAAAAGAAAGTGCACATCGCGTTGGTGACCGTCACACGAACGGTTGTGCCCGGTTTGATGGGCTCGGCAACGATAAGTCCCATGCCGACCGAAGAAAGATTGTAGACCTGGGCATCGGCTAGATGTTGCCCCTCCATGGAGGAGACGCTGCAGGTCGTGACCCGGCTCGGGGCACAGCGCCGCGCATTTCGCCGTTCTCTTCCTTTGGAGGTTAACATTTGCACATGCTGCATCGTGGGCGAACCGGACATGGTCTTCAAAGTGCTGCTTAAAGAAAATGCCACGCTGCATCCTCTAATAGAAATGGCGACGGGTCGCCTTGACCGGTTGTTCCGATGCCGGTCATTCGGCCGAACGTACCAACCCTAGGTTATTCAGGCGTCCCCGTCAAAGGCGGTCCATCAAGGGATCGAGTGAAGAATGCAACCTTCTATCCGAATGAATATTTCCTTTCCCCGCTTATGGCAAAATCATGAGATAACTCTGGATCGCGCCAGCAGCAGCGTGCTCGGGATGGAAAACTGTGCTGGCGACAGAAACCCGTTTGCAGGTCGGGCTGGCGTCATCATCATCTAGACGAGCAGCCCGTTCAATCGCAATCTTCGAGTTGTCTTATATGCCGAAAAACCAGGGCAACGGGAAGATAGAATGGAAGGAGGAAAACGCAGTTACTTGTTCTTGAAAGCGCAAAGGCAGGCAATAATGCCGACGCGAGTCATCCAAGTGAACTCCGATGCACCGGAACCGGCCTTGATTGCCGAGGCTGCCGACATCTTGCGCGCCGGCGGTCTCGTCGCTTTTCCGACGGAAACGGTTTACGGTCTCGGGGCCAACGCCCTGGATGCGGCGGCGGTCGCGCGCGTTTTCGCCGCCAAGGGACGTCCGGCCAAGAATCCGCTGATCGTCCATGTTGCTGAATTGGAGCTAGCGGTGAATCTGGTCCCTCACTGGCCGGAGGCAGCCGCTCAGTTATCCAAGCGCTTTTGGCCGGGGCCGCTAACGTTGGTTTTAGAGCGCAAACCGAGCATTCCCGATATCGTGACCGCCGGGGGCCCAACAGTAGCCCTTCGCATGCCTGCTCATCGTGTGGCGCTGGCCTTGCTTCGGGCAGCACAAATTCCCGTTGCGGCGCCCAGCGCGAACCGGTCCACTTATCTTTCACCGACACGGGCCGAACATGTCCTGAGCGGCCTTGATAGTCGGATTGATCTGTTGTTGGATGCGGGGTCGACGCCCGGAGGCATTGAGTCGACCGTCCTCGACTTGACAACAAGTCCGCCCCGGCTGCTCCGGCCGGGCCTTATCGCGCTAGCCGATTTGGAAGTTGCCGTTGGGAAAATCGATCAATCGCCGGTGGCCGAGACACTGAGATCGCCGCCGTTGAAATCCCCAGGGATGTTGCAGCGCCATTATGCGCCGCGGGCCAAACTGGACGGTGTGGAGAAAGAAGCCATGGCCCGCGCCCTGGAGCATGCCCGCAACGGTCTGAGCACCAGCCTGTTGACATTTGGCCCTTCGGCCACGGCCCCCAATCCGTTCTTAACGATAGTCGCGATGCCCACCGAGCCCGGTCGATATGCCGCCCAACTCTATGCCGCCCTACATGAATGTGATCGGGCGGGAGCTAACCGTATTGTGGTGGCGTTGCCGCCCGACCGGCCGGAATGGCTAGCCGTCAGGGATCGCTTGAAAAAGGCTTCGACTGCGCCGGATTCCAACTAATCTCAACTGCTGGCGCTGCGATAGCTCCTCAGCGCTAAAAGGAAAAACCGGCGGCTTCCCAAAAGCAAGATTACGGTTGCAACCAGCGTGAGGCCGATGAGCTTCCAATCCAGCGCCTTGGCCAAAACTTGAGCGGGCATATTTATCACCAAGAGCAACGGCAAGACATAAGTGAAAAAGCGCCCAATCAACCAAGCCCAAGTCCCATCGTAAATCTCCCTGGGATAACGCATCAAACTGGTAACGAGCCACCACAGCTCCATAAGGCTCTGGTTGCGCACCATCCAAACGCCGGCGCTCGTCAGCACGAGCAAAAAGCTATAGGCCATTGCGATGGCGCAAACGGACATGGCGGCGAACGCCAAAATCGTGGCGACATCCCAATCCCTGTTTAGCTGACTTAAACCCCACAAGATAATCAATCCGCCCGTTGGTATCTTGGGCGCCGTTGACCAGTCGAGGCGCCGGCACGTTATCAGGAACTGCTCGTCGATCGGCTTGAGAAGAAGAAAATCGAGTTCACCGGTGCGTATGAGTTCGCTGAACTCGCTACAGTTTTCCAGAAAGAACGTCTCGATGATGCCTTCCAAAGCGTAATAACATCCCACGAAGACGAGGTATTCGGCTTTGCTCCAATCGGCGACGACGCGCGTTCGGGAAAATATCGTATCGTAGAAAAGTAAAAGGATAGCCAGCCATAATACTTCCACAAGAATTTTCGCGATGAAGTTGCCGCGAAATGCCAACTCGTTGACAAGGCAGTAGCGCCCAAATGCCCCCATCAAACGCAGATAACGCCGCAAGGCGACCATCGCTCAGCCTCCAAAAGCGCTGTATCGGCGCAGTCCCATGCGATAAAGCACGTTGGCCAGCACCACCAGGAATGCCGCCCAGGCCACTTCCGCGAGCAACCCTTCGACCAACGCCATGCCCTGGATCTTTCCCAGAAAAACCAGGGCCGGGAAGTAAGCCAGGTATTGAAAAGGCAGCAGCTTCAACAAAGAGGGCCATATGCCGGGCAAGAGATCGATGGGGAACATCTGCCCGGAAATGAAGAAATTGAGCGTATTGATGACGTACAGAAAAGATGTCACCTCAAGAAACCAAAATCCGATCATGCCGATACAGGCTTCGAAATAGAATCCGACGAAAAAGCCCAGCAGCAGCGAAACGATGTAGCCGATAAAGACGACCGGATCCGGGAAACCGCCGAAAAACTGCCGGCACAGGAAAAACAACACGGCATAAGGCACGCACGACATGCTGATGTAGGCCACCTTGTGTGCCATGCGATAGGCCGTTAGGTAGCCCAGCATGTGCAGCGGCTGCACCAAGTATTTCTTGAGCGACCCGTCACGAATATCGCGCGCGATGCCGACGGCCAAGCCCGGCATGCTGGAAAACATGCGGCTTATATGAACAAGCAGCAAATAAGCGATCATTTGCTGGAACGTAAACCCGGCGAGTTCGTCTTGGCCCGATCCCTTGTACACGGCCTGCCACAGCAAGATTGTCGTGATCATGGGCAGGAAACGCAGCACCGTGCCCAGCAAGAAATCGCCGCGATAGACCATGCGCTCGATCAAGGACGATCGGAATATCCGGAAATACTTGCGGACAATCTGACCTAAAGTGATCGTTGTCGCCGGCAGAGGCCCTGGGGCGATCGGCCCGTGCACTGTCAAAGTCCCGGCTTCACTTGGGCTCATGATTGGCATGCCCCTCCTGAAACACCTGGGCAATGACATGATCCAGCGGCGGATCTTGCACGCTCATGTCCACAATCGTAAACCGGTCGATCAGGGCACTCAGCGCTTCGGCCACCCGCCCTCGCTCAACCTTCAACTCGGCCACGGTCCCGACTACGCTGTCCACGGCGCCATAGCGGGCCAGGTCCTGTTCCGGGACCTCCTCGGCGAAATGCAGCCGCAAGCTCTTGGTGCGATTGAACTGCTCGGTAATTCCCGCCAGAGCCCCGTCGTAGATCAGCTTGCCGTGCGTAATGACCAGAACGCGTGGACAAAGTGCCTCAACGTCGCGCATATAGTGGCTCGTCAACAGCATGGTGACGCCGCGCTGCTGGTTGTATTCGCGCAGGCACTTTTGGATGGTGACTTGGGCTACGACATCCAGACCGATAGTCGGTTCATCGAGCAAAAGTAGCCGAGGCTGGTGCAGCAAGCTGGCAATCAACTCCATTTTCATACGTTCGCCGAGCGACAATTCCCGAACGGGTTGGCGCGTCAACTCTTTGACGCCGAAGAGTTCCGTCAGCTCTCCAAGCGTCTTCGTAAAGGCTGCCTGATCGAGCGAATAGATTTCCTTGTGCAGTTGAAAGCTGTCGGAAGCGGGCAAGTCCCACCAGAGTTGGTTCTTCTGGCCCATGACCAGGGAAAACTGCCGGCGAAAGGCATCGGGGCGGTTCCAAGGAATATAGCCAAGCACCTGGGCTTTGCCGGTGGATGGATAAATGAGCCCGGCGAGCATTTTAAGCGTAGTAGTTTTGCCGGCGCCGTTGGGACCGAGGAAGGCCACCATTTCGCCCGGCTCGATGGCAAAGCTCACCTGGTCGACCGCCTTGACTTCCTTGTATTGCCTGCGCAGCAAACCGCGCAGCGCGCCCCAGAGCCCGGGATTCTTCTGAAAGACTCGGTAATTTTTGCTTAATCCTTCGACTTCAATGATCGGCATGCCCATGTACTTTCACGGAGGTCAAAGTGTTTCGTGTCAACTTTCATTGGCCCAGTCGCGCGGCTTGAGGTAGGTCTCGTAAAGCTCGGCCTCGCGCGATCCTGGGGCAGGCTTGTAATCGTAGTTCCATCGGGCGACAGGAGGCAGCGACATCAGGATGGATTCAACCCGCCCTCCCGTCTTCAAGCCGAAAACCGTCCCGCGGTCATAGAGCAAATTGAATTCTACATAACGCCCTCGACGGAATTCCTGGAAGGCGCGTTGTTCGGCCGTATATGCCTCACTCCGGCGATTTTTGACGATCGGCTCATAAGCTTCCAAAAAGGCTTCCCCGCAATCGCGAACAAAGACAAATAGCTTCGACAAATCGTCTTTCAGGTAATCAAAGAAGATCCCGCCTACGCCGCGCGGTTCGCCGCGATGGGGCAGAAAGAAGTACTCGTCACACCAGTGCTTAAACCGGAGGTAATCCACAGGGGGGCCGTGGTTCTGGCATACCCGCTTCCAGACGCGGTGAAAATGAATCACGTCCTCACGGAAAGGGTAGTAAGGCGTCAAGTCCGCGCCGCCGCCGAACCATTGTGCCTCGCCTTTCGTAAGAAAACGAATGTTAGCGTGGACCGTCGGAATCATCGGGCTGCGCGGATGCAGAACAAGCGATAGACCGGTCGCCGAAAAGTCCCTTCCTTCTCCTGGGAGCCCGGCGGCAAACTCGGGAGCCAGTTGCCCATAGACGTCGGAAAAGTTCACTCCCGCTTTCTCGAAGACCGCGCCGTCAGTCAGGATGCGCGTCCGTCCGCCGCCGCCGCCTTCGCGCTGCCATGCGTCTCGTTGAAATGAGGCGCCGCCATCCAGATGTTCGAGGGCAGAGCAGACGCGCTCCTGCAAGCCCATAAAATAACCAGCAACTTCGTTACGAAGCGTATCAACGGACATGGAGCACTCTACCAACGCCTAATTGAGCCGGACACGGAGGGAAAATCGCATCTGAAGTATTATAGTGATAGCTGATTCGAGCTTGGTTCGAGGCGGTCGGCGCCAAGGGCTCGTTGCGGTTTTTGAAAAGCGCGTCTATAATCGAGCTTACCCTCCCAAGAAAACGGCCTGAATCGCGTTCAGGCGGCCAGATTGCTCAACGTGATGGTTTCGTTCGCTGGACCTGCACATGTCTCCCGAAGGCTCCCCAAAGCGCTCTCCGCGCGGCCAACGCTTCGGCAAGTATGAAATCCTCGCGCATATTGCGACCGGGGGCATGGGAGCGGTCTATAAGGCCCGTGACACGGAACTGGGGCGGGATGTCGCTCTCAAAATACTGCCGCCCAACATGGCGGCTAAGCCCATTATGCTGGAGCGCTTCAAGCGCGAAGCGATCAACGCGGCCCGCCTGCGTCATGAGAACATCGTGACGCTTTATGATTGGGGAAAGGTAAAAGACACTTATTTTCTGGCCTTGGAGTTTGTCGAAGGCATTGATCTGGGCGAATACATCAACCGCAAGGGACGTCTCGACCCGGAAGAAGCTCGGCTGATCGGCATTCAGGCGGCTCATGCGCTCAATCACGCCTTTCAAAACGGTCTCGTTCATCGAGACATAAAACCCTCGAATTTCCTTATCGCCCGGCCCAACGGAAGTCTTGTCGTCAAGCTGACCGATATGGGTCTTTCGCGCGCCACCGACGACGAAGACTTTCGGGTAACGCGAGCAGGCACTACGGTTGGAACCGTTGACTACATGTCGCCGGAGCAAGCCCGAGACAGCGGCGCGGCCGATATCCGCAGCGATCTTTATTCCCTGGGCTGCACACTCTTTCACATGCTTACCGGGCAGCCTCCTTTTCCCGAAGGCAGCCTGACGGAGCGGCTCTACAAACACTGCGAATCCGATCCCCCCAACCTTTTGGAAATCAATCCCCACGTGTCCCCTTCGTTGTGCGTCATTCTGGAGCGCTTACTGGCCAAGCGGCCGGAAGATCGTTATGCGACGCCGGAAGACCTGATCGAAGATCTGGTGCACTTGGAAACGATTCCCGCGGCCACCATCCCGGCCGGGGTCCGGCCCATGGAGCTGCTGGCCGGACTGGCCGAGGGCAAGGCCGAACGGCCTCGAAAAAAGGAACGCCGAAGTTCAGACGCGCTGCGTGCCGTCTCCAAGCCCGGCTCCGACTCCGGAGAACTGGTGCGGAAGAAAACCAAAGCCCGTTCGGCGCCTACGACTCAAGTCATCATCGATCGGCGGGAACTCTGGCAGTGGATCCTGATAGGATCTCTTTCCTTAATCTTCATCTTGGGCTTCGGCTTGCTGTTCGTGCTTTGGCGGAGACACCGCAAGGCAATGCAAGACGAGCAAACGTCCGACTAGCGATCTCGCTCGCTTGGCCAATCTCTCTTCGAACCGTAAAACGGACCTGAAGCGTTCCTTTGCGTCTTAAGGGATCGATTTCGAAATGCGTTTCGCGCTTCTGGGGAACCACCCTGACGGTCTGGAGATGGCCTGTTGTCTGGTTGAATCGGGTCGGCACGAACTCGGCGCGTACACCAGTTCTTCGCTAACCGCCGTAATCTCCGCCCGCTGCGGGTCCGCAGCGAAAATCATCACGGATCTTGAAGAGATTCTGGCTGATCCCGCCATCGAAGCGATTATCGTGGCTAGCGGTCCGGCCAATCGGGCAGCCCACCTGCGCCGTTCTCTTCAGTCGGAACGGCACGTCCTCTGTGTCCACCCTCCGGACCCGTCGCCGGACCTGGCCCATGAAGCAGCCATGATCCAGGGCGATACCGGCCGCGTGCTTTTGCCCCTACTTTACGAGGCATTGCACCCCTCCATTGGGCGGCTAACCGAACTGCTCCGATCGGGAAAGGCGTGGCTTGGCGATTTGAAGGCTACGACTTTGAGGATTAATGACACCGGCGAAATCTTGACGGCGGCAGGTCCTAAGGAGCACAGGCTTTCGCTGCCCGGCTGGCACATTCTCCGCAAGCTAAATGGCGAAGTGGCCGAGTTAGCGGCCTTTGCCGCACGGGAGGAAATGACTGCCCAGGATCCGCTTCTCATAACAGGCCGATTCCAGCGCGGCCCGCTTTTCGAGGCATCTTTCTTGCCGTTTCAAGCCCGCCCTCTGTCGAAGCTCAGCCTTTGGGGAAGCCAAGGACACATCGAATTGCTTTTCCCCCTGGGCCAATCCGGTCCCGCCTTTTTGACGTGGAACGAGTCAACCGGAAAAGACCTGGAAGAGGCCTGGGAAAGCTGGGACCCTTGGCCTGCCATGGTCGATGTGTTTGAAAGAGCTGTCAAGGAATTCGAGTCGCGATCGACGAAAGATCCGGCCCTCGGCCTCGGCAACAGCGATGACGCCGGACGGTCTGATCAGCTTGCCGTTTCCTGGCAAGACACGGTGCGCAGCCTGGAATTGGATGATGCGGCTGTCCGCAGCGTGGAGCGCCGGCGTTTTTCTTCTTTGGAGTATCCCGAAGCCACTGAAGAAGTCGGTTTCAAAGGAACGATGACGCTCGCCGGCTGTGGCCTAATCTGGGCGATTCTGATCGTCGTGATTCTGGCTCGCTGGATTCCGGAACTGGGATGGGCTATCGTTCCCCTCTTGGGGATTTTCTTAGTCCTGCAACTCTTGCGTCGGCTGATTCCCCGCTCAAGTAGCACGGCAGCGGCCGATGTGAAATCCAAATTGAAGAAACCACAATCCGACTAATCGGAGGAGAATCATGCCCAAAAGATGGCTCGCATTCTTGGTCGCTTCTTTATTGTTAGCAGCCTCGGCTGTCGCTTGCGGCAGCGACAAAGACAAGGATGTCAACAAAAACAAAGACAAGCCCAAAGCGGCGGACAAGGCGGAATAGACAAAGAAAAGGTGTCAGACAAAGAAAAGGTGTCAGGACAAAGAAAAGGTGTCAGGAACCATTGTCGGCTGCTTTTCTCGCGATTTGGTTCCTGACACCTTTTGTTCCCCGGCTGTTATTCCAGAGGCCGTGACCACCACTCGTGTTCCTTTCTCGTCAGAAAGGTATCGGCGCCGGTTGCCTGCAGCGCCTGCCGGCGCTGGGCAATGGCCCACGCATCCCCCATGTTCTGGATCGGCGGGTCGGCGCGGACCAACTCACGCAGGCAGACGACGTCGCCGCCGCCCAACGCGGCGCGCAGGCGCCGGTATCGCCGATACGGCACATAGCCCAACGTGGCGACGAGCAGAAGGACGACCACTCCGCACCACAACCCTGGGCTTGAGGTTAACGCGAGGGCCACCACCGCGGCCAGCGCGAACAGGCCAAGCAAGAGGAAGAACAAGCTCCGGGCCATCTGCCCCCATGTGGCCGCCCGGACCAAGCAGCGATCACAGTAGTAAACCTCCTCCGATCCCCTGACCTGGAAAACGAGACCCGGGTCAAGCGGCTCCCCGTGCGGCGTCGGACCGCGCGCTGGCTCGTCCATGAACACACCGAAATAGAAGCGGTAGTACTGCCCGCCATCAGTTGTCGCACCGCACTTGGCACAGCGGCTCATGACCTCAATCATGCTACACACCGGGCAAAGAAAAGGTGTCGAGAATCATTGTCGGCTGCTTTTCTCGCGATTTGATTCCTGACGCCTTTTCTTCCCCGATGTCGCCTTTTCCTTTTCAGTTTAGCGGATTGTTCGGCGGTACTCGCACCGTGACTTTGAACCGCGCGTTGGTTTGCCTATGCAATCTCCCGTAAATCCGCAGGCAACACGTACTCAACGCCATGCTCCGCAATCCGTTCCCGCAACGAAGCGACTACGGCATCACGAACAGTGGTCGGCAGCGAATTTAACTCGCGGCGGAATCGCGCTATACCAAGTTCACAGAACGAGGCCGGGAATAACTTGGTAGTAATGAACCCGTGCGGAAACGACTGCTCGATATCTGCCTCAAGCCCGAACCAATGGCGAGCCATGGTTTGGTCTAATTGCACCCAGTAGGGAATGCGAACCAACCGCATCCCGTTTTCGGTAGCAAGTTTATCCTTCTGGCGATCCGCCTTGATTTTCATGCTGTCGCGATAATGTTCATCCCCGTCATACTCAACTAGCACCTTCGTGCTGTGGTCGAGAAACGCCATGTCAAAACGGCGACGAGAGCCAGGCAACTTTACTTGTCCACCAGCCCAGGCATCGCCGACGAGTTGGGCAATGGCGACAGCGAGTTTTGCTTCCGTCAGGTACGATTCAATCACCACCTTCACTAGGGAATCTCCAAGAAACAATCGCCGAACGCTCCGGATCAGTTGCCGGGCCGGCTGTAACGACTTCGAGCCACCAAAAATCAGAAGGCCGGCCCCATCAACTGGACCGGTTGTTCGGCTGCGACAATGCTATGTTCCCTTTTCTCTTCTTTCGATCTTTCCGACTCCTCTTCCTGGCGTTGCAATCAATCAGGCGGCGCTCCATCAATCGGTCCAAAGACAAGTAAGTCGTGATCCTGGGCGAGCGGTTCCTGAAGGCAGCGCATCTCTCGCGCACGGCATCGTAGCATCGAGAGGTCGAGCACAAGAATCGTCAGGCCGTCGGCGAGGAATCGACGCCGCACGAGCTCAGAATATTGCGGGTCGGCGAAGATATTCGCACCGCTGCCGGTAATGTTCGCCTTTGCCACGAGTACACCGAAAGTCACATGGAGAAACTGACACTTACCCCCGAAATCGCGCAGATCATTCACGGAGATTTTTCCGTCTGAGGATTTGCACTCGATCAGGCCCGGCCCAGGCGCTAGAGGCAAAACACTCAGAGGGTCTCGCTCGTATCGAACGACGAAGTCAATCTGCTGATCACGGCCGCTCGTTTTCCTCGCCGAACGCACTTCAAAGCCTGGTGTGGCGGAGAACAAGAGCGCTGATGCGGCTTCAAACAGTTTTCCTTTTTGGCCGGTCGCCGGTTGTTCAATCATTTGAAATAGTACGTCCGGGAACGGCGTTCCCTGCCGGCCCACGACGTGACCTGCATTGAGGAACAGATCCCAATAGGCTTCCCCAAACCACCTCATTAGCAGGAATGGCTCAAGGTATCGTGGTTCGGTCGTTGGTATGCCGGCATTCCTGGCCCGAACGGATTCCCGCCAGCGATAATGCTCCACGTCAGACTCGAATGACTCCATCAGAGTTGGGGCTAGGCCGCCGCTCCTCAAGTGTGCGTCCTTATGCTCCCAATAAATATCGCCGGCACTTGAAAGCTGTGCATTGTGACGCCTTAACGCATTGGATTGTAACGCCTGGCCCAAAATCGCTAGCCCGCAGACTGGGTGACCTTTGTGCAATCTCGCTCCGCTTGCAGCCTCTTTCTTCTGCGTCTGGTCCGAATGAAGTTGCGCCACATTCCAGGCCGCCTCGATCATTCCGATCGAGATCAGATAGCGGGCGACGTTCATCAGTTGTCCATTATCAGTACGAACATCCCAATCCATGTAGTAGTCAAATAACACTGGGTCAGGTTCCGCTATGGCCTCCCTGCACAAGTGCGAAAGTTGCCGAGCAGGGCCGACGTTTCCCGGGACTTGGTCGCCACCGCGCTGCCCGAAAAACGCCATGAATCTTGTTAGAATATCGCTCATCGGGCGCCATTCGGGTTATGGCCAGTATCAGGAAGACCGACCGTTAGACTGCGATGTAGCGCAGCCGAAGTTCTTATTGACGCGCGCATGCGCGCCCAAGCTGTTTACGCGCTGGTGCGCGCCCTAAATCGGCCGGGCGCTCTAGCAAGGTCTGCACGCCCCTGGCAGGTCCGTGAATAGACCACCGGCAACAGCCGCTGTCAAGCAGTTGCTTGCAGGCAATTGGGAGTTTTTGTTTTGCCATTGATGATTGTCGTTGGTAACCTTCACGCCACTATAGGCAAGCCTCGCCGGTTGTCAGGTGTCGCGGCAGTTCGTTTCAACCTGGCGCTGTAGGGGGTGTGTGAGGGGCTAGAGAAACGATCTTTCGCAACAGCAACGCTCATAGACGCTCGCGGCAAAAAAGATCGTTTCTCTGATGGTAACGCCCACGTGAAACGAATACGCTAAGCCCAGACCGACTGCTTTCGGATTCTTTCCACGTGCTTTCCATTTCTTTCCACAGGGGGTCAGGCGTAATGGAGAGAATCAAATCGGAAGGGCTCAAGCGCCCACCCACTAATCACGAATGAACGAAAAGCGCTTCAAAGACACAAAAAGACGGCTAGAGGACGCTTCTCGTTTTTCACGGGGGGTGGGGGAGGGTGGGGGTGGCCTGATGAAAACCTGGGGTTTGTTTCATCCGTCTTTTGTTGCGCTGGCTGCGAAGGCCAGTTGGCGTTGAGCGAATAGGGTCGTGCCCAGATGGTGCTTACACCACTCCCAGATCGCTTTGGTGCGGCTATGTTCCATGGCCTGTTGGACCACTTCGGTTGCGGTTTCGGCCAGCAAGGCTCCGAATCCCAGTATGAGACTGGTGAAGCCGCCGCGCGCCTGT
>JBJMQT010000086.1:0-15793 GCA_045802525.1 Gemmataceae bacterium | reverse complement strand
TTCCCAGGTATCGACCGGCTCAGAGCGGCGCTTGCCGACGAAGAGAAGCTCGTCATAGGCCCGCCACTGCTTGGGCAATGGCATCTTGACCGCGCTCTCATAGTGCTGGACGAAGAAGCGCTCGACGTCATAGCCCAGGGCGCGCTCGGGCATCAAAAACGCCATGACGCCGCCTTTGACTAGCAATGGCGTGGCCCGCGCCAGGAAGGAATACTCGACGCGCTTGCCGCCGCCGATCTCGTCCTGAAACGGTGGATTGACCCAGGCCAGGCCGAAACTGTTGGGGCTGATATGCGTGCTCATGAAGCTGGCCGGCCCCAGGCGCTTGGCGTTGGGCAGGTTCTTGGCCAGCGTCACAGCCCGGTTCTCGGCCAGTTCGATGGCGTAGGTGCGCTCTTGAGGAATGCCCAGCGCTTCCCCTAGAAAACGGATAGCCGCGCCTTCGCCCGCACAAGGATCGAAGATCGCGGTCTCCCCCTCAACGACAAACGCCCGGCAAAGTTTGCCGAGCGCTTCGTTGGCGACGGGATAAAATCCCATCTTGGCTTCAGCTCCGAGTCTCACGCTTCACCCCTTTCCGCTTTGGCGATCACGCCGCGGCAAATCGCCAATGGCCCACTGGCGCCTTTTCGGTGCTCGATTGGAATCACTTCCAGCCACCGGACTGCCATTTTGAGGGCCTCCAGCAAATCCGGCGCGGCGGCGATCAAGTTGGCATTCGCCTCGGCCGCGCGGGCTTTATCGACCACGGCGCCCAGCTCGGGGTCATAGCCATAGGCTTTGGGATTGCCGTCATAGAGAGCAATAAGCGCCTGGCACACCGCCAGCGCGTTGCCATCACTCTCCTCTTCCCAGCGCAGCTCGATGATCTCGCCCGCGTCGTAGTCAGGCGGGAGCTTTTCCAGGTCCAGTTCGTCCTTGTCGTACATTTCTCTGATCTTGGCTTCCGCCTCGCCGCGCGTTTGGGCTATCACTTCGGCATTCCCTTCAAAGCGCAAGGGGACCGAGGCAATAACCCGTACTTTGAACGTCTTCATTCACTCCTCCTTTCGTTGTTGGCTGCCTTCGTCAGTGCCAACGAACCACCGTTGGCAGACGCCCCGCAGGGCGTTTCGGCTTAGCAAACGTCGATGAGCTTCGATTGATAGGTGTAATGGCAGAAGATCAATCCGTTCTCAGCCTGCACCGCTTCGAGCAGATCCCAGGCCGGACCAGTCTTGTCCGCGATTTGGTGCTTGACCTGCTCCAGGAGCGCGTCCAGCCGCTTGCGGTTCAGTCGCGGCATTGGTTCTAAGGTCAGGTGGCTTTTGCCAAACGTGATGCGTCTCGTCTCCCAGCCATCGGCGATTTGCAGCGGACCGACGTACAGGTAGGCGATCTTCCGATTCTTGTCATGGTTGACGGTCAGTTCGACGTGGGTGGATTCCTTGTCGGGAGCCCCGTTTTCATAGCTACAGACGGCAATGCGAAACGTAGTCATGATCTTTTCTCCTGGTTAGAAACGAAAAACCCCCAGTGCCAAAACGGGCTGGGGGAAACTGAAGAATTGACAGCTAGTCCTCTTCGCACCAAATGCCGGAAACCCTGAAACGCTGGCCGTTGTCCAGGGCGCGGATGGTGCAGGTGTGAATCCCCCGCGAGTAGCGTGGATCAGCCGCGTCGGAGAGCGGATAGCTTTCCACGATGAAACGGCGATAACGGCGGCCGATTCTCAGAGGCCGGTCGCGCACCGTGACAATCGCTCCAGGGCGCGGCAACTTGTGCCGATGCACGTTGGCAAGGGCGGTCAGCATGGTTCAGTTCTCCTCGCGAAAAAGGAAAAGCCCCCAGCGCGATTGGCGCCGGGGGCTTAACGAGTGAATTGACAGCTTGTTGAATTGAAACCTTACTTAAGCGCTGTTTGACACAACGCAATTAGATCGGTGCCGTACAGAACGGCCGGATTGCCGGCTGAGCCAATACACCACGTCAACTGCCCACGATCACGGAAAGCGGTCACTATCCACCCGCGATCACGATACACTTTGGCCACAAGCGCCTTGCAATCGTTGCCCAATTGTTCAATCAAACTGTCTACGTCATATGCTGTCATCGTGAAGCCCCCACAGGCACGCGAATAAGCTTGCGAATGCCCTTTTTGACAAGCGCCATGTGTAAGAAGTAATCGCCTAACAGGCTGATATGGTTTTCATCCCGACGCGCCCATACTTTGCCGTCCAGGACAAAGATTGATGCGCCTTTATCATCATGGCCCAACAGCCGGCCGCATCTTTCGAGCATGTACCAGCAGTTGCGCAGGCATTTCTTGTTCATCAGGCGGCTTTCCTTTCCGCTTTCATCAGCAAGCGATCTAAGCGCCAGTAAACGCGCTCCAGGCGCGCCACTAATTCCAGCGCTTGGCCATTGCCACTAAAACCAGCGTAAAGCTTTGCGCCCTCTAACCGTTTTCTGACGCGCACCAGTTGTTTTTCGATATGCGCCATTGGTTCAATTCTCCTTTGCCATTCTCCATTCCGATCTTGCCGACTAGCAAACCGCATAGCCTGGAAAGCAAGAGGGCAATTGCTGCGCTACCAGCAATTGCCCTCGCGCTTGTCCCAACGAAAAAAGGCGGAGCGCTTGTTAGCGCTCCGCCTTGCATGGAAAAGATTCTCTGAGTATCTTTTCCGGCCTATGCTACTGCCTTGCTTATCGCCTGACTGGCGGTTAGCCCGTCAACGTACCGCTCGCAAGCTTCCACGATCAGGGTTGCGGCTTGGGGAGACTCCGCCAAGAGGATATCCAACCATTTCGCTACGTCTTCCGGGTTGGCAGGTTCTTGCTTGTCCGTTCCTTCAACTGCCTTGAAAAAGGCCTTTGCCGCGGCTAGGGCTAGGTTCGGCTCTTTGCTTTGCTTTCCGAGGATACCGCGGACAATCGCCCGTATTTCCTTTGTAGTGGCCTTCTCCATGCCTATTTCGGCAATGGCCTTATGAATGGCATCAAGGGATCTTTCGCCGTCTCGCGTCAATTTACAGCCTTCCCAATGCCAACGGGCTAGGCCTTTCAGTTCCCGCGCTTTCGCTTCGCTCTTGAGCTGGCCTACCCATGCGGAATTTTGCTCGAGCGCGTAATACTGAATTGCTTTGTTGATTTGCTTGGCATCAAACCCGGTTTTAACGACAAGCGCTTCCAGGTGAGCAATAGCGCGCTTGCGCAAGCCTTGCGTTTTGCTCTTTTCGCGCTTACGGAGAGTATCCCGCCTTGAGACCGGTTTACCCTCTTGCTCACTAATCCACGTGCAAGCAAGCTTGTCGAAACAAGAGCCTAGCTCAATCCATTGGTCCAATGTGTCTTGAATGGTGGAACATAGTTCCAACGTGCGCGAAGTGATAGAATCGGCCATACGGTAGACCTCCAGCTAGGTTTGCCCAGAGTCGGCAAAGTGTTGATAGCGCTTTGCCGACTCGCTTTTTGCCAGCGCAACATGCGCTGACAGCGAAAACGTATCGGGATTGACTAGTCAAGGGATGAAAGTTAGAGGATCAATTTGTCCTAAGTCAGCTGACGAACAAGAGATAAGAAAGATATTTAGAGTAGATAAAGGCAAATAGGACAGTTGGTATTGTATACAAGGGAATGAAGATATGTTGATGTTAGGATGCTAAGCGGCTCGAAATGGCCTAGATTATTTTACGCTTACTGGTCAGCGGAATACGGAAGTGCTTAGGACGCAATGGGTTGCGGCGATATTCCCTATCCCCGGGCGGCCCCCAGCGCCGGCACCGCTCTGGTGACGTATGCCTCCCATAATTTTTCTGGTTTTTGGACTTTTGGAAGCCCGGTTCGTCCGCTTCAGACTCTGACGGCCCGCTTTTGCTGGTGCCCAAGTAGGCTTGCCAAGGCGCAAAAACGGTCCCCGCCTGCCGACGAGGCGCCCTAGTTTACGTTGGTTCTCGCAATTGGGTGCAAGTCGCCGTTGCCGCGTTTGAATTGGATCATGATCGGTTTCTAGTGTGCGTGTGCCAGTTTTGCCTTAATGGCGACTGATGAGTGAAGCGCAGTTGACGCAATTCATTCTAGGGCCGACTCTTTGGCAGCGTCCGCAGAGAGGGGGTTGTGGCGAAGGGTCTGGTTGGCGGTCAGGCTCGGTGGGAGCCGGGTCAGGATGATCGGTTTCTAGGTTCAAAGTACCGGGTGCCGGGGATTTGGCGCGGCGGGGCTTGTTCCAGTAGGGGGAATTGCACTTAGGGCATTTGAGCGGAGACGAGGGATGGCGTGGAAGCCAGGAATGGTGACAGCGTAAGCAGCTAAGTGATGAGATTTGTATCTGCATGCTGATATCAGTAAGCGGACATAGTTTATGCCTTATTGCGTAGGACATGAGCAACGGGCAGCCAGCATTAATTCCGTACCTTGGAGAATATCGGATCCATTAGCCGGCGGTCGGCGAACACCTAGCGGTCGAACAGCTTTCCGGGAACCACTGGCTAATACCTTTATGTGCTAACCTTGCCTGCCTGAACGTTCCACAGTTCCAGGCTGCCGGTTGGCAGGCCCTGGTCCTTTTCGATTGCTCGGCATATCCATTCGTCATCGCTTAATTGGCTACCTGCTTTGACCACTTTATTAGCGGTTCCGCTGATTTGTACACCCTGGCTTGTCTTAAATTCCTGTTTGGCTGCCCGCTCCGGCCTAGCTTCTGGTGGCGGGGGGCTTATTTCGTTTAATCCGTTTATTTCGTAGCTCCGTGCAGGATTTCCAGGCTTGATGTCGGCACGGATCAAGTCCAATAGACTGGCCAATTGCTTGACCTCCTGTACGGATTAAACGAAAAAAGGTCTTTCTTGGAATAAGCGATTCTGTGCTGGCGGTACGAAATAAACGAAAGAAACGAAATAAGCCCTAGGTCTTGTTGATGGCATACCACCGCTCCTCTGGCCGTCCTTCCGTTTGCCTTTCTTCCCGGCGAGCCAGCTTGTGCTGTAGAAGCATGCCAAGGGCTCGAGAGAGTTGGGAGGCTGTTTTGTTGTTGGCAAAAAACTTGCTGATGTCTGTACGAGTCACCCCGTGCGGGCAAGAGCGAATGAGACGGAGTATGTCGTCCGCCACGGGATCGCCCAAACTGTCGCCGAAGATGTAGTAGACGCTTCGCTGGCAATATTCCCAGACGGCCAGGCCGGCGGCTAGATGGATAGGCCTTATGTGCGGGGATAGGTCGAGTAACGCGTACATCGTGGCCAGACGCATCGTATGAGCCTCTGCTCGGCCCAAGAGCGATCCTGATAAGCCTGGCAGTCCTTCGGAAAGCTGCTCGTAGATCTTTGCCCAACTAGCGTTGGCATCATCGTCCCGACTGACGGGCCCGACTTCCCGGGCAAACTTGACAACTTGGGCTAACCTAGATCGAAGCTCTTGGAGAACGTCGTCAGAGACGTGGCCTCCGAAGGGCAATATCTTGCTGCGTCTGACACAGAAAAACATGAACCTGTTGGCAAAACCATTGCCGATCTCCGTAGCATTCAAATATCGACGGAGTTCATCTGCGGTTATGTGGCCAACGATGCTGACGAGTGCGCCGGTCGCTCTTGCGGGGCTGTTTTTCGTCATTGTTCTGAGATCGCCGGTCTCCCAGCACTGGCGAAGTATGGCAGAAAGCACGTTGCCCTGACGTTCAACTTGACGCAAGACATTGGCAAACTCCGGTTCAAAAACGAAAAGCCGTTTGTCGGAAATGCCCGGATCGGCCTCGTACTCTTGCATCCCTGTGATGCGACCTTTTACCTTTATCTTCTCACGGCCGATGATCGGATCGCGGACAGCCCAAATGACACCTTCTCCAGAAGAAAGCCCGGACTGCACTCTATCCTTTGCCCAATCGGGATCTAAAGGTTCTAGAGCCGCTTGATTTGCCCCCAAGAAGTCCCTTTTCGCGCCTTGGAAGATTGGCCAACTAAGACGCCAAACTCGTTCGTGAAATGACGATCGTTCTCGGCGGTGAAGAAGGCGGTTCGACCAAAGAGATTCCCCAGCGCAATGTGGGTTTGGGCCAACAAAGCAATCAGGTCGGCCTCGGAATGTGGCTCAAAGGCCCGAACGATATCACCCATAAGGCCGTGGTAAGCCTCTGGAGCTGGCGGATCTGGCCAAGGCGGTACTGAAGCCTGCGGTTCGTCCTTAATGGCGCCTTTCACTTGCTCGTTTACTATGCGCTTGGCAGCACACGTTTCGGCTGGGTGGGACTCGTGGCTCCTTCCATTGAGCAAGTAGCCGCGCGGCTTCTCGAAGGGCACCTGGTCGGCCTCCTCGCACTTATGCCGCAACTCCTCTTCGCTCCAGGGCGGTTGGCAGATCGGGTTGTAATGTTGGGTGAGAAGTTCATAGCCGACTACCGGTCCAAGATCAAAGCCATAAACGATTGCCCTCGCCGCGGACATACAGGACCCGTGACCGTCTTGGCCGGCGATCGCTGGCGGGCACTTCTCCAGGTAGGCCACCGCTCGTTTGAGGACGGAGTCGTTTGATTTCAGATTGAACAAGCTTTCATTAGACGAGCGCGCTGCCGTGGCATTGCTGCCAGCGCTTCGTTCCCGCATACGCTTGACCAGCCACCCCGGCGCAATTGCCGCCTCGATTTGATCGGGCGCATGCCCTTCAACCCATTGGTACCGCTCTCCGGATTGATGCCGGGAAGGCGGCATCACGGTCTGGGCGCCCTTGGCGAGGAAGCGTACTTCCTCATGCTTCCCGTTCCCCTTGTAAGGCGTTGTCCGAAAGTTCTCACCCTCGGGGATCCTGTAAAGCAGCCTTCGCCCTGGCCCGCGGCGGAATTCCAAGGTGGCCGGCAAGTCGCCATCGCTCATTTCCTGGAGAAGCTTTTCGCCACCGGGACCATCAACGTCGATCCCAATCATTCCGCACACCGGCCCAAGAGTCATGCCAACATTGAGCTGTGGGTTAGCCTCCCATTTGCTCCTCAACTCGGACTCGCTTGGATGCTCAACCTGGAAATTCTTCCATGGCCCCCATGGTGATTTTCCCCAAGAGCCCCGCGCACATTTACCGCTATGCGTCTCACCCACTCCCCAATGATCGGGCGGGCAAAGGCCCAGCGGAGACCAGCCGCGATTCCGGTAATCCAGCGCTGCGACCAGGCATTCCTGACCTGCTTGATTGGCCAAAGCAGAGTTTTCGGCGGCAACGTCCGCATTGCTTTTCGTTCCGTTTAGTTCCACAATGAACCTCGAAGAAATAGCTTTTTCTGCCTCAGCGAGCTCAACTTTCGGCCTGCTGCTTAGAAGTAATTTGTTGTCGATTTGTCGTGCTTGCGGGGCCGCCGGTTCTGTCGGGGGAGAGCATCGACTTCTCGCCGCCGTTCGAACGCAAGGATGTCGTCCAAATCGATCAAATAGCGCGGTCTGCCGCCCATAGTTGCTGCTGCATTGATTGCTCGAAGTTCCTTCCGTCTAATCCAACCCAAGATTTTGTCCGGGCTGATTCCCCATCGTTCGGCCAGTTGAGGTGGTGTCAATTTGTTGCGGCTGACTGACATGATGCGCTCCGTTTTGCCTGTGGTAAGCCACAAAAAGCTCTGTATAACCTTGCCGCGTTCGTTCGGTGTTTTCACCGAACCATCAGCAAGACTGAAAAGCGAGCGCATGGAAAAAGGGCTCATTTCCCTTAAGAAATGGCCCTTTCGCGAATTTTTGGAATTCTTAGGCGGCGTTCGGTATTATTCCTCTTTTTCGTTCGGTCTTGCAAAGGGAACGAATTTGTCTTTTCGTCGATTCAGCTTAAATCTCCTGTTTTCTCTCGCCGCTTGGAACTTTTTCCAAGTCCCATTTTTCTTGTTGGCCACTGAGGACTTAGCGCACCCTAAGTATTGTGCCCATTCTCCTGCCGAAAAGGCCATACGGTCCGGGACGTTTTGAACAGCGGTCCACATTCTTTCTGCGATCGTTGAGGATTTCTTGATCTTGGGCTTCTTTCGTTTATCAAGGTTTCTTTGAGCCGGTTTTTCATTGAGGACGGCAGCGATTCGAACAGCCGCCATGGCATCATTCAGCAATCTAGGGTCAAAAACGTTAAGGAATAGGACAAGGGGTCCAGGATCCCTCCCATGCTCGACTATTTCAACAACCACCTTGTTTTCCATCTCTCTCATGGAAGTGACGAGATCGCACAATTCCTTTTCTTCCCGGGCATACTGATCGGCCCAGTCACGGGTTCTCTGGTAATCCTCTATTAAAATGCCTTTCAATTCATCCGGCTTACCCGCCTGTGTGGCGGGAAGCATATTTGGAAGGCTCTCTATACCGCTCTTGAACGCCCGAAGCGTTTCATAGTGCTCTCTAGTCGGCGTCAACTTTGACCAAAGTGTCTGGTATCGAGAAAGAAAAAGAAGGAATTGACGAGCATAGTTGGCCACGCGACTGTCTCCCGTCGCGTCTCGAATGGAAATAGGCGGCAGGTGGCGAGACGACCACTTTTCGGGGATCAGCCTAGCCGCCAGTCATCGGTATTCTATTTATTTTGATTGAGTGGAAACAGCCAATCATGGACATGATCGACCACCGCTTTGAGCCGGTCGTCGCCAATGCGTTCCCGGTACGTGCTCGCCATATCGTCGCGTGAATGCCCCATGATGGCATCGACTGCGGGCTGGTCTTTCGTCTCGCCGGCGATTGTTTCGAAGCCATGGCGCAAAGCGTAAAAAGATAGGCCCCTTCGTTTCAGTTTCAATAATGCGAGCAGCTTGGCGCTTTCTTTCGAAATGGCATCATCGCAGCGCACTTGCAATTGGCCGTCTTTTTCTTTCGTCTCGATCTTGACCCACGGCGTTCGGAACCGGGTCAGGAAAACCAGATCCTTGTCGGCGGGGTCTTTGGCCTTGGGACGGTTCGAGATAACCTCACGTAGGGCTTGAACGGTCTCCGGCCAGAGAGGCACGCGCCGGCTGATTCCAGTCTTAACGCGGGCATAGGAAAGCCAGCCGCTTTTTAGGTCGAGGGCAGATTCAGGCAGGGCCGCTAGATCGGTGTTGCCGAGGGCAGCGTTGGCGCCCAAGAGTATCATGGCTTTCAAGCAAAGGCTCGCCGCGCCCAGCATCTTGTGAATCTGTTCCGCTTCAAACATGCGGACGCCATTCTTGGCCCGCTCTTTTCGCAGCGTCTTTTTCGACGGCCGCTTGAAGCCAGGCCCGTACCGTATCGGCCTGTCGATTAGAGCGCTATCGTAAGCGAATTTGAAACAGACGCGAATGCGCGTGATTTCGTTGCCCAATGAGACGTGGCCAAACCTCTTCGCCAGCTGCGCCCGATAGGCTTCGAAATCTTCGGCCCGAATATCATCGACCAGCCGATCCATGCCGAAGTGATCGACCAGCCGTTCGCAGCAAGCGTAATAATCGGCAAAGGTTCGCGCTGTGATTTCGCGGGTGTCAAACAGGTGTCTCTTGCTGGTTAGGAACCGGTTGACCACGTCCCGCAAGGTGAAGCCGTCCGGCTCAACAGCTCTGGGAACCCGACCCGCGTATAGGTCCTCTTTGTCGCGCAGGTACTTATCGACCGCCGCTTGGGGATCGTCCCAAGAGCCAAAGTACACCATGCGGCCTTTGATCTTCTTGGCCCAACGTTTTGTTGCATGCGGGAAAAGCGGAAAGTCGGGATAAGGCTTAGACGGCTTGACTACTTTGGACTTGCGCTTGCCGGATAGGCTGGGACGTGTAGACTTGCTCATAGCGGGTGCTCCTTACTAGCACTTGCTCTTGCCCTCGGACGCGGAAACGTCGCGGGGGCGTTTTGCCGCCCAGACACCGAGCGGGTGTCACAACGGGTGTCAAGTGAGTCTAGCAAGATTGGCGAGGAAGTCAATCGGCAGCGTAATTAAAAGGATATGGAGGCGTAGCTCAGTCGGTAGAGCAACGGACTTTTAATCCGTAGGTCGTGGGTTCGAGTCCCACCGCCTTCACTGCGAAGCGTCGATTGCGGCAAGGGCCGAGCAGGCAGCTTTGGCCAGGGGTTTGAGCGCTGGGTATTCTCACAGCAATACTTTATCATATGTAAAGTCTTGCTTACCTCACCTTGCGTGACTGGGCGACGCGCGAATGGGGTAGGCGGGACCTTTTTATTGGCTCTTAAAGGTTCGAGATGTGTGCGGCTCGTCGATCCGTATACGTTTTTCGTGAGCGCGCTGAATCTGGGCGAGTAGCTCTTCGACTTGATGCGACAGTTTCTTGGACCGTGTGACGGTGTCGTGGGCCAGGTTGATGAGTACCCGAGCCTTTTGAATGGTAATATCCAACTGTTTAAGAATGTCGTCGCTAATTAGGCACCGCCGGCTGATTCAAAGGTGCTAATCTCTAATAGAGCTTCCATTCCACCTGCAAGAAATGTGCCTTTGGTTCAATCTTAAGCTTACGACGTCGCTTTGTCGCCGGGAAAATGCGCTAAACAATGCGAATTGAACAATTGGCAACGGACTTATCCGGCCAAAGCCTCATGACGGGAAAGAACCTGCTCCTCGCTATGAAGCAGGTGGGCGACTTCACGGCGCGCCCGGTGCAGAATGCCCGATAGATCGGAGCGCTCCTCACACTTCTCAATCATGTCGTCAAGTCTTACCGCAATGGATATGACTTGCCCGCGCCCATTCGAGCGATAATTGCTGGGTGGAAATCGCATCAGGCCTCCCTTCTCTTCTGGCGACGCTGCATTATTGGCGCGCAGCATATTCCAGACAAGGAGCAACGCAAAAGTTGTCGCATCCGCTGCTAATTCCTTGAGCGGCATTCTCCTAGTCGACTGCTACAACTTACCAACAAATCCGGCCCCTCCCTTATCAAAGAAGAAAAAATCCTTGCGAGCCGGGGTCGACATCGATTACTTTCTTAACCAGCATTTCTTGGCGATCAAGTCCCGCGGCCGGAAGTCGGCAGAAGTGGCTAACCATCAGGTGGAGGTACCGTAACCATGAGCCTAGATGTCATGCGCGACCGGGTCCAACGAGCCATTGCCAAGCTTGAAGCGCTGCGCGAGGCGGACGGCGACGATCTCGCCCAGGCGGTCGCCGAATGTCTTCGCCAAGTCCTCCAGAATCATGCCTCGCCGCGCGCTTATGTCGACATGAGTTACGAAATGCTGGAGACTCTGTGACGTTTCCCTCAAGCCTCCCGACGGATGGGAACGCACGGACCATTGAGGCTCCTCGCAATTAAAATAATCGCGGGACCAGGATATAGAGCGAAAAAGCGCGGACACGGGAGGTGACCTTTCACCCTCTAGGTCAATGTGTGCGAGTCTAGCCCGGCGGCGGGCTACCCGCGTGAAGCAGTTCATGCCCATTGGGCCTAACTCTCATGCCTTGCTTGATCGGCAACAATGGCCATTAGCGGAAGCCGGACAGCTACTACTGGCGTGTTTTGATGGCCGGCATTCTAGCCACGAAAATACACAAAAACGCTCAAAAACAGACCCGTGGGAAGCATTTGCGAGTTTTTGTGACTTTTCATGCGTTTTCGTTGACCCTCTGGCCCAAGTGATGACCCTTTGGTGCACCGCCCGCGCGCCAGAGGGTGATCAATAATTGAACCCCTCTGCCGCCTTGCGCTTTTTCGTTGTCTTTACTTGTCTCTCATTTGAAGGCTGCCAACACGTTGGTCGCCTTCAAATCTAGGCAGAGTCAAAAGTGTAAACCCTGTGTGCCAACCTACCCCGGCCTGTGTGCCAAGCTACCCCCGTCAGTGTGCCAGGCTACTACCCCAGTATGCCAACAGAATTGGCACACTGGGGGTACTTAGACGCATGGGTGGTGCACCGCCCGCGCGCCACAGGGTGATCAATAATTGAACACATGATGCCGACTTGCGCACTTTCGTTGTCTTGGGCGTCTCTCCTTCCAAGGTGGCCAGCGTCGGTCTATGAGTCATCCGCTGCGATGCCGCACTCTCCTTAAGCGGGGAATCGGGCTATGTCAATCATTTTGACCTCAGTCCGGGCAGCGCGTAGCCGTTGACCACCGATTACAATATGTTGACATCGGCGCAACCAGGGCGCCGCCGTGTCCGCGGAAAGGACTGCGTCCACCAGGAACTGCTTTGACGAATCTATCGTTTCGATGAACTCTTTTTCTGCCCGAGCGAGCGGACACCGGGCGCCAAGGCTGACGCTGACCGCGCAGCCAGGAAAGGAGCTTCATCGTGACTTCCAAATCCCCACCTACGCGCGCGCTTCGTGATCGACCCGATCTGAGCCAACTCAGGCGTCAAGCCAAGGAGTTGCTTGCGGCGTTCGCTGCCGGCAATGGCGAGGCCATCGCGGAGGTAAACGCTCACTACCGCGATGCGAATGCCGCAAGCTTTGCTCTTCACGACGCTCAACTCGTATTGGCGCGTAGCTATGGCTTTGACAGTTGGCCTAAACTCAAGGCCTATGTCGACGGCGTGACCGTCCAGCGCCTAGCGGATGCGGTGCGCGCCGGAAACGTCTCCGAAGTTTGCGCGTTGCTTGAGGCTCGTCCCGAGTTGGTCAATATGGAAATGGCGGAGAATAATGAACATCGCGCCTTGCACTACGCGGTTCTCGCTCGCGACCTGCAGATGGTGCGTGTCCTGATGGAGCGCGGGGCCGATGCCCGCAGAGGAATCTATCCCCATCGCGACGCCACCGGGCCGCTCACGATCGCGGTCGAGCGCGGCTATTCTGAAATCGTCACACTAATCGAAGAACACGAGCAGCGCCGCCGCGAGGCGAAAAGTGGTCTCACGGCTCCGGTGACTGCTGCGCAAGACGAGGTCAACCAGGCCATCCGGAATGGCGATGAGGCGCATGCCCTGGCGATCTTGAAAAGCGACCCAGCGCTTTGTAATGCCTGCGACCGCGACGGCTGGACGCCGCTGCACCTAGCGGCGTCGGCTCTTAATCAACGGCTTATAGCGTGGTTGCTGGATCACGGCGCGGATGCCGACCGGGGCGGCCCAGACGGCCTTACGCCGTTGGATGTTGCAGACGGAAAGGGTTGGCGGAAGGCGGCCGGTTTGGACAAGTACCCGGCGGTCGCGACGATGCTTCTGGAGCGGGGCGCTAGGCTGACGGCCCAGTCCGCCGTAGCGCTCGGTGAAGCGGACTGGCTGCGCGCGCGTCACGCCGAAGGTAAGCTCCAAAACGCGATTTCCGGACCCGGCGGGCTACTCTCCCTCGCCGTCAGGCATGATCGCCCGGAGATACTCGCACTGCTTCTGGACTTGGGCTTCGATCCGGACGAGCGGACACGGCTTGGTGATTTGGACGAGATCGTATACTCCTGGGGCATGCCATTGCACCACTGCGCTGGACTGGGCAAGCACGCCATGGCGGAGATGCTTCTTAAGCGTGGAGCGGATGCCAACGGGCAGGTTTATGCGAGCGGCTCTGTGATGTACAGCGCGCTGGCGGCCGGCGACGCCGCGATGGTGAAACTGCTGGAGCGCTACGGCGGCTTCGCGGACGCCGCGACAGTCGGCCATCGCCGTCTGACGGAACTGGCGCGGCAAATGCTCGCCGACGAAGATGCCGGCCGTCTCCGAAAAGGCTCGTTCATGAACGTGAACGGCACGCTTGCGCAGGAGCTACTATGGGCCGGGCTGCGCGGCGGCGATCCAGAAATTGTGCGTATGGCGCTCCAGCGCGTGGATTGGCCGCGCGACCATCCGGACTGGTTTGGGAAGTTATGGTCCCCTTTGCCCGGCCATAAACCTCGTAATCAGGCGGACCACGCGCTGTATCTCGAATGCTTCCGGCTGGTTCTGGAGCGCTGCAACCCGAATGTCCGCCACCCGCGGTTCGGCCGGACGGTGCTGCATGACGTGGCCGCATGCGACCAGGCCGTGTCGCCGAAAGAAGCGTTGGACTTTGCCACAATGCTACTCGACGCAGGAGCAAGAATGGACCAGCGCGACGATTTACTAAAGAGCACGCCGCTCGGCTGGGCGTGCCGATGGGGGCGTATGGAGTTAGTGAAGTTGCTGATCGAGCGCGGCGCCGACCCGGTGGAAATAGACGCCGAGCCGTGGGCAACGCCAGAAGCGTGGGCGGCAAAAATGGGGCACGGCGATGCGCTCGCAGCACTGCTCAATATCGCTTAGTATGTTTGGAATCAAGGCGGCAAGGTGTCATTGTTTTTGGGGTTCGGCGCCACGGCGGCCGCATGAAAGAGACTACTCATCCTGATTGGTCCTCGGAATGTTGGCGCTCGCGCTTATCAGCCTCGCTGCTGCTTTTCTACACCGTCGAGAAACGCGGTGATAAGATCTTTCACCCCTGGACACCATCCATTGCGATCATTCACATGTGCCGTTGGTGCCCAGGCGCAAGGCCGACTTAAATCGTGGCTTGCGCCTTTCGCAGCTTCTTCAATCCCCGCCCCGTTATCTGCTAACTGCTCCCTTGCCTTGCGGTCTCACCGCCAGTGTCCTATGCTTGCCATTCAATGAAATATGAACCTAGCTCAGCACCAAAACCCGGAATCAGCGAGGAGCATTGAGGATGGAATTGGCACGAACGGTTGCAACAAGCAGCGGGCATTCTTCCGCCGTCAGTTCGCCAGGGGATCCGTGCATTATGGTGATCTTTGGGGCGTCGGGGGACTTGACTAAACGGCTACTGATGCCGGCGCTTTACAACCTAATATGTGATGGCTTGTTGCCCGCTCAATTTGCCGTGGTCGGCATCGCCCTGGACGACCTCACCACGGAAACCTTTCGCGAGCACATGACGCGCGATATCCGCTTGTATCAAACGCGCAAGGAGTTCGATGCGCGAGCGTGGGATAATCTCTGTTCACGGCTCTATTACACGCCGGGCAAATTCGGCGATGAAGCGGCCTTCGCCCGCCTGTTCGAGCTGGTCGGCAGACTCGATGGCCAATACCAGGCGCGCAGCAATACGCTCTTCTACATGGCCACGCCGCCATCGGTCTTCGGCATGATCTCTGCCAATCTCGACAAGGCGGGTTTCAAAAAACGAAACGGCTGGAAACGCATCATCGTCGAAAAGCCGTTCGGGACCGATCTGCCTTCGGCGCAGGAATTGAATCGCCAGATTCTTCGCTACTGGGACGAGAGCCAAATTTATCGGGTCGATCATTATCTCGGCAAAGAGACCGTGCAAAACATCCTGGCCTTTCGCTTCGCCAACCAGATGTTCGAGCCCCTCTGGAACAGCCGTCATATCGATCATCTGCAATTCAACGTTTCCGAGGCAGTCAGCGTCGAAGGTCGCGGCGGCTACTACGATCGCTCCGGCGTGCTGCGGGACATGATCCAAAACCACATACTGCAGATGCTCGCTTATGTCTGCATGGAGCCGCCCGCGTCGTTTTCTGCCGACGACATTCGCGATGAAAAGGCGAAAGTGCTGAAAGCGGTGCGCGTGTATTCGCCGGAGGAAGCGCTCGCAAATACCGTTCGCGGCCAGTACGGCGCCGGCAAGAAGGCCGACGGCAAGGTGTGTCCCGCCTATCGCGACGAACCCGACGTCAAACCGGCTTCCAACACCGAGACATTTGCCGCGCTGCGACTCTATATCGACAATGCCCGCTGGCGGGGCGTGCCGATCTATTTGCGCTCGGGCAAGGCGCTGTGGAAACGCGGCACGGAAGTCGTCGTGCAGTTCAAGCGGGCGCCGGAGGTTCTTTTCAAGGGAACCGCCGTCTCCAAACTTTCCTCCAACCGGCTGATTTTTCACATCCAGCCCGACCAGGCTATCGAATCGCTGTTCTCGGCGAAGACGCCGGGCCCGCTGATGCAGTTGCAGCCGGTCAATATGCGGTTCAGCTATGG
>JBJMQT010000085.1:0-35026 GCA_045802525.1 Gemmataceae bacterium | reverse complement strand
ACTTCGAGCTCGAGCACACGTTCCCGGTCATCGGGCGGCGGGTCATGCTGCTCAACGCCCGCAAGCTCCAGGCGGGCCGCCACGGGGAGTTGCTCGTCCTAGCAATGGAGGACGTGACCGCCCGAAAGCGTGCGGAAGAGGATCTGCTCAAAGCCGGGGCGCTGCAGCGGGCCATTTTCAACAGCGCGAACTTCTCCAGCATCGCCACGGACGAGCGGGGGGTCATTCAGATCTTCAACGTCGGCGCCGAGCGCATGCTCGGCTACACGGCGGCCGAGGTGATGGACAGGATCACCCCGGCCGACATCTCCGACCCGCAGGAAGTCATCGCCCGAGCGAAGGCCCTGAGCGCCGAACTCGGCACCACGATCACGCCGGGGTTCGAGGCGCTGGTCTTCAAGGCGTCCCGCGGGATCGAGGACATCTACGAACTGACCTACATCCGCAAGGACGGCAGCCGCTTCCCGGCCATCGTATCGGTCACAGCATTGCGTGACGCGCAGGGCGGGATCATCGGCTACCTGCTCATCGGCACCGACAATACCGCCCGCAAGCAGGTGGAGGCCGAGCGGCTCCTGCTGGACCAGCGGGTGCGGGACCAACAGTTCTACACCCGGTCGCTGATCGAATCGAACATTGACGCGCTAATGACCACCGACCCGCGGGGGATCATCACCGACGTGAACAAGCAGATGGAAGCCCTCACCGGGTGCACGCGCGACGAGCTGATCGGAGCGCCGTTCAAGGACTACTTCACGGACCCGGACCGGGCCGAGGCCGGCATCAGGCGTGTGCTGGGCGAAGGCAAACTCACCGATTATGAACTCACCGCGCGCGCCCGGGACGGCACGGAGACCGTCGTGTCCTACAATGCTTCGACGTTCCACGACCGCGACCGGAAGCTGCGGGGCGTGTTCGCCGCCGCCCGGGACGTCACCGAACGCAAGCGCTACGAGCAGTCGTTGCAACAGGCCAACCGCGCCAAGAGCGTCTTCCTGGCCAACATGTCGCACGAGATCCGCACCCCCATGAACGCCATCCTCGGTTTCTCTCAGCTAATGCTCCGCGACCAGGACGTCACCCCGCGCCAGTGCCAGTACCTCGGGACCATCAACCGCAGCGGCGAGCACCTGCTCGCCCTGATCAACGACATCCTGGAGATGTCCAAGATCGAGGCCGGTCGCACGACTCTGAACCTCTCTACGTTCGACCTGCCGGCCCTGCTCAGGGACCTGGAGATGATGTTCCGCGTCCGGACGGACGAGAAGCGGCTGTCCTTTACCGTGGAAACGATCGGCGATGTCCCCCGGTATATCGTGGCCGACGTCAACAAGCTGCGTCAGGTCTTCATTAACGTGTTGGGAAACGCTGTTAAGTTCACCGAGCAGGGCGGAGTCGGCGTTCGCGTCCGCGCGGGCGGCCCGGGGCCGACGGGACCGCGACTCCGGGTCGAGATCGAGGACACCGGTCCGGGCATTTCCTCGGACGACCAAGCCAAGCTGTTCCGGCAGTTCGAGCAGACCAAGACCGGGCAGCAGGCGGGGACCGGCACAGGCCTGGGCCTGGCGATCAGCCGGGAGTTCGTCCGCCTGATGGGCGGGGCCATCACGGTGACCAGCCAGGTGGGCAAGGGCTCCGTGTTCGTCATCGACCTGCCGTTGAAGGAGGGGGAGGCTCGCGCCGTCGAGGTGAAAGACAAACCCCGTCATGTCCTGCGCCTCCGGCCCGGGCAGCCGGCGTGTCGGGTGCTCATCGCCGACGACGTCGAGGACAACCGCCAGCTGCTGACCCAACTCCTCGCCCCCGTCGGGTTCGAGACCCGGCTGGCGACCAACGGCGCGGAGGCCGTCCGCGAGTTCGAGCGCTGGCGGCCGCATCTGATCCTTATGGACTTTCGCATGCCGGTGATGGACGGCGTCGAGGCGATCCGCCGGATCCGGGCCACGGCCGGCGGCAAGGCCCCGAAGGTCATCGCGGTGACGGCCAGTGCGATGGACGAAAACCGCCAGGAGTTGCTCGCCGTCGGCGCCGACGACTTCATTAGCAAGCCGTTCCGGGAAGCCGACCTGTTCGATAAGATCCACGTCCATGCGGGGGTGGAATACGACTACGCCGAGGACGCCACGGCCCCGGAGGAGGCGGCCGGGCTCACTCGCGAGTCTCTCATGGGCTGGTCGACCGACTCGGTTCGGTCCATGCGGGAGGCCGTTATTACGGCGGACCTGGACGGGCTGTTGGCCACGATCCAGGATGGGGAAGCCCGCGACCCCCGCGTCGCTCGCGGCCTGCGCCGCCTGGCGGAGGGCTTCCAGTACCAGACGCTCCTCGATCTCTTCAGCCCGGGGGCCGCCGTTGAATCCGGAAAAAGTTGACACCGGCGCCGGGCAGCCGGCCGGCATCCTGGTCGTCGACGACACGCCCGCCAATCTCCAGGTGCTGGCCAGCATGCTCAAGGACCGCGGGTATAAGGTCCGTCCCGTCCCGGGCGGCGAGCTGGCGCTTCGGGCGGCGCGGCGCGACCCCCCGGACCTCATCCTGCTGGACATCAACATGCCGGAGATGAGCGGCTACGAGGTGTGCGACCAGCTCAAGGCCGACAAGCGTCTCAAGGGCATCCCCATTATCTTCATCAGCGCCCTCACGGAGCCGCTGGACAAGGTGAAGGCGTTCGCCACCGGCGGCGTGGACTACATCACCAAGCCGTTCCAGATGGAGGAACTGTACGCCCGGGTCGAGACGCACCTGCAACTCCGCCGCCTCCAAGTCGAGGTGGAGGCGGCCAACGCCCGGCTGGAGCAGGCCAACGGCCGGATGTCGCGCGACCTGGCGGCGGCAGCGAAGATCCAGAGGACTTTCCTGCCCTCCGCCGCGCCCGAAGTCCCGGGCGCGGGGTTCGCCTGGTGCTACCGGCCCTGCGACGAACTGGCCGGCGACGGGCTGAACGTGATCCCGCTGGGCGGCGGGAAAGTCGGGCTGTACGTGCTGGACGTCAGCGGCCACGGCGTCGCGGCGGCCTTGTTGTCGGTTACGCTGAGCCGGCTCCTCTCGCCGCCGTCGGAGCCGTCCTCAATTCTGACCCGCCGTGCCGAGGGTTCGGATCAAATCGACATCACGCCGCCCGCAGAGGTGGCCGCCCGACTGAACCAGCTTTTTCCCTATGATTTGGCAACCGAACAATTCGCGACGCTCATCTACGGCGTCCTCGACGCTTCGACCCGAGACTTCCGCCACGTCTCCGCCGGCCACCCCGGCCCCTTACACCTCCCCGCAAACGGGCCCCCCAAAATCCTCGAAAGCCCGGGGTTCCCGATCGGACTCGCGGGAGAGGCCTACGGCGAGCGGTGCGTCCGCTTGGCGGCGGGGGACCGGCTGTACCTCTACTCCGACGGCGTCCCCGACGCGATGAACCCCGCCGGCGAGCGGTTCGGCGACGCGAGGCTCCTGGAGGCCGTGTGCCGAGGACGGGCCGAGCCACTCCGGGAAGGAGTCGCCACCCTGCTGTCGGAGATCACAAGTTGGCAGAGCGGTGAAAGTCCTCACGACGACATCTCGGTTCTGGCGGTCGAGATGGCGCCAGTGCCGAAACCGGCCACGTCCCCGGCCCGCCCGCAGGAATAATCCTTCACGCTGCTGACGTGAGCGGCACAGCACGCCCAGTTCCTGAGCATCCGACCTGTAGCTGCTAGGAGTCAATAGAACGCGACAGAGTTCGCGAGAAGGCCGTACAATAAATCCCATGCCACCGGCTCGTGATGTCCGCCAGGTAATTTCAATGGTGGCTACGGTCGTGGACCAGAGCAGTCCTCCCCTCGCTGCTACCGATCCTTCTTCTCCTGCCGCCGCTTCGCTGGCGTCTGGCCGGGCCAGTGGCCCCTGTTCTTCGGCGGTCCGGAGCGACGTGAGAATAAGTTGGCGTCCCCGGTGTTTCACAACATTTATGCAAGAATGGCCCTAAGTGCTTATAGCAACCACCTCATTAATGTCCTGCCGTAGGCGGGGTAGATAGGCCGGGATCTCTGTATCGAGGCGCTCCTGAATCTTGGGTCGTGCGGCCTCCCCCTCTTTGTCCAAGCTTTCTTGCGCCCAGTTCCAGAACGACAGCAGCTCGCCTTGGTAGCGCTGAACCTTCTCCACCGTCTCATCAGCGAGGTAGACGATTTGCCGCTCGATGATGTTGTGAAACGTGTGCATCGGGTCCATGTTCATTCTGGTATGCTTTACGTACAGAGCTACCCGCAGGAAGTCGAGGTAATCGCAAAAGGCGTTGTAGATCATGTCCAACGCATCGAGTCGCTTCTCGTGCCACTTAGAAAACCGCTGATCAAGCAAGCCAGCAAGCGGATCGGAGGCGCGTTGCGGCCAGCGCTCTGGGAGGGTTATATCGGCTTGACCTTGGGCCTTCGCGAACGCCCGGTTGAGCTCTTCCAGTTTCATTACAAGTTCGTGCGGGAAACGTTCCACTTCGATGCCGTGGTCCCGGAGCAACCGTTCGCCCTTACCGCAGATTCGAGGGTTGGGATCTAGCATCCCAATCACTACGCGCTTTACCCTTCGGTCAATCAGCCGCTGTGCGCATGCAGTCTTTGGGTGATTGCGGGTTGTGCAGGGCTCCAGAGTGGCATACACGGTGGCTCCGGCCAACGTCGCGTCTGGCAATTTCTTCTCTAAAGCGGTGTACTCGGCATGTTCGCCTTTCCCAAGCTCACCGCGGAAGGCGCTCGCCAGGACGACCCCATCTTGCACCACAACCGCGCCAACCTTCGGGTGAGCCCGATCATCCTCCCCGACGCACTTACGCGCTTCCCCGATCGCCATTTCCATAAAGTGGTGCTCAGGAGTCTCTAGGAGCAAGTCGATGGCCAATGCAGAGGCCAAGAACACATCGGGCGAAAGGGCGACGCATACTTCCCACGTGGCACCGCCGGTGCATTCGTCCAGAAGATGGTGGGCGGACAGCAGTTCGGCCCCTACCCATTTCCCGTTGATGCTTGGTTCGGCACGAAGCAGAGGACCAGTGTGTTTCCACGCAAGACGATATACTGCGCTAAGCCATTGGGATCCGGGATCGCCGGGAGATTCGAGGAGCCCGCGGAGATGCACTCCGTCCTCTGGGGGGTATGTGGGGAGCACCGAGAGGTCGATGCAGCGGACGGCGGCTTCGGCCAAGCGGAAGAACTCGGTTACCTGCGTCCGGCAAAAGGTTGCCCCAGGCTCACGGTAATAGAACGCGGCCTCAAACCCGTCTAGCAGCGCGCGAATGCTCAGACCGCCGCAATGGGGTGGAACGTTGTTCGGCTGGACTTGGGCGACTCGGCTAAACCGGTACATCGCGTGAAAGAGCTTCGGTCCCTGCCGCGAGGCTGCCTGAAACTCGTCGCGCACTATGGCGAGCGTCTTTCGGGAAACTGACATTCTTCCCCCGGGAAGCGCAATTTCGGCACCACTGACCGAGCGGGGACAAGCCGCGATAGCGGTATTATATCCGGCAATTAGGCGGCTCTTCAGCCCCAGTACAATGGGGCCATGGCCGTGCATTCTTTGTCCCGCTCGAGCGGTCTTTGTAAGAACCCTTCAAGTCCCTCAAGACAGCCTCCCGCAGACCGGTCTGCGCCGTCCATTCGAGCCGTAGCCGCGGGCCGTCAAGCTGGCTTGCCCGTGTTGCGAGGGCCAGAGCATTGCGCGCTTCAACGCCCGTGTAATAAATGCACGCCCGATGTAAGCGGCTGCCTGCGTAATAACGTCTTTTCAGCCGTTCTTGGTCGGGCAACTGAGCCTTAACCGCTCAGATCAAAGGCTGCCTGGAGCCAGCGCTGGAGTTCTGCGTCCAGATCCTCGATTGCACGAAGCCTGATCTCGTGATGAAATCGCTTAGCTGACGTCTGTTCGGACTTGAAGATGCGGGCGCTCTTAATCGGGCGGTCAGACTTGATCGTGAGGACGATGTGGTCCTTGCGTACGGCGACGCCGGCAAAGGCAGTTTCTCGGTTGAGATGTATCGAGGTTTTCTTCGGGTCCTGTTCAACCGGCCCGAACGCCTCAGCCATGGCTACCAACCCGTCATAAACGGCCCGAACCTCGTTTGGCTTGCCCACGAAGTGGTCGTTAACTTTTGGCATGTTTTAAAGCCCCGCGCCCTCTTGGGTAAGATAGTATCAAACCAGTGTCCGCCTAACGGCATCAAACCGCTGACCGTCACGCTCGCATCCGCCAGCCGTGAATCAACCCGCCGATCACTAGCCCTCCCAAACAGCCAAGTACCAGAATCGGGGCATAGGCTTTGGTGATAATCGCGTCAGGCAGACTCAGAAGCAGGCCGAAGAAGAGTCCGACGGCCCACCCTGGCCACGGCAGTCGCACGCAGCCGATCACCATCCGACCCCGAACCGATTCAGGAAAGCACCGAGCAGCGCAGCGGTTTTGTCCGGGAACTCCATTGGCAGCATCATACCGACGACCAGAGCGCCGAATACGAGGCCGGCTATAGCGCCACGTACGGGGGCCGAAAAGCGCGTCTGGTTCGTCATCATTCGCCTCGATGCTGCGAGATCTTATTGACTCACCGTCTCGGGAGATGCGTTCTGCGGGGATCAGACAGTTTCCGCGGTCATTTCTTCGGCTGAAACAACCGCGGGGCGAAGTCGTAGAGGGCGAGCCGCCAGGTTTGCCACTCGTGTCCAAGCCCCTGGGCGTCGCGGAAGACCACGTTCTTGCTGCCGCCCTGTTGCAGGGTGGCATAAAGGGATTCAGCGGCCTTGTGAATGCCTTCATCCAGGCCGACCGTTCCGGAGTGTAGATAGAGTAGGTTCAACTTCTTGTCGAAGGCCGGAGGGTCGGCGAACACGCCGCCGAACGCTGTCTTGGCGTCGAGCGGGCGAAGACCGCTGAATGCGCCGATCACGGAGAACGTGTCCAGGTGGCTCATGCCGATCTGCATCGCCTGGCCGGACCCCATCGACAGCCCGGCGATGGCCCGGTTGTCCCGGTCGGTGAGCGTGCGGTAGGTCGAGTCGATCATCGGGATGAGGTCCTTCATCACCACATCCTCGAAGGCGCCGCCATCGCCCCGTCCCGGTCCGGCTGGTTGCGGCGCGGCATTGGCCCGCGTGGCGTAGCCTTTCTCCATCACTACGATCATCGGCACGGCCTTTTTTTCCGCGATCAGGTTGTCCAGGATGAAATTCATGTGCCCCTGCTTGCCCCATCCGGTTTCGTCCTCACCGGCGCCGTGTTGCAGGTAGAGCACCGGATACTTCTTCTTCGGGTCGGCGTCGTAGTCCGGCGGGGCGTAGACCGTCACATGCCGCTGCTTGCCCGTCACCGCCGACTTGTACCACCGCGAGCGGATCTCGCCGTGTGGCACGTCTTTGATGTCGAAAAAGTCCACTCCCTTGCCGGGGATTTCAATCCCGCTTGTCGGTTTGCCGGTGCCGAAGAAGCTGTCGCTGCCGGGGTCGTTCATCTGAACCCCGTCCACGAGGAGGGCGTAGTAGTGGAAGCCGGGCACGATCGGCGGCGAGGTGAACGACCACGTGCCGTCGTTGCCCTTCGTCATGTCCCAATGCCCGCGCGGCCCCAGCCCATAGTTCGTAAACACCTGGATCTTGTTGGCGTCCGGGGCCTTCAACCGGAAGGTCGCCCTGCCGTCCCCATGAACCCGCGGGTATTGTGCGTTGCCGGTGTTGGTGGCGGCCGGTTTGCTCTCGTCGGCAGCTTTTTCCGGCTCCTTCTTCTGGGCGGGCTTCGGCTCGTCCTTCTTCTCCGGGGCTGTTTTCTCTTGCTCGCGGAAGATCAATTGCGCGAAGTGGTACAGGTCGCTCTTCCACACCTTGAAGTCGTGCTGGCCGCCGGGAATGACGCGGTAGACGTGTGGCACCTTCTTTTCGCCGAGCATTTTGTGGACGCCCTCGCTGATCCGGAACAGCCCGTCCTTGTCGCCGCAGGCAACGTACAAGAGCCGCAGCTTTTTGGCCGCCTCCGCGTGGTCCTTGATGAGGTTGGCCGGCGGTTTGGTGTTCGGGGCCGAGGAGAACCCGCCGACCCAAGCGAACGTGTCGAGGTTGTTCAGTCCGAAGTTGAGCGCCTGCCCGCCGCCCATCGACAGACCGGCAAGGGCGCGCGACTCGCGGTCGGCCTTTACCGAGTAATTCTTCTCGATGAACGGGATCAGGTCGGTGAGCAAGTCTTTCTCGAACGCCGCGAACGCCGGCGACTGCTTGGGGATGGGGTCCCGCGCCGTCACGTCCTTCGCCGCCCGGCCGTTGGGCATGACCACGATCATCGGGACCGCCTTCTTGTCGGCGTAGAGGTTGTCGAGCATCACGTCGGGCGAAGCGCCGCGCGGCCACTCGTTCTCGTCGCCGCCGATGCCGTGCAACAGGTACAGGACCGGATACTTCTTGTCCTTGCTGTAACCCGGCGGCGTATAGACCCGTGCCTTGCGATTGATCCCGACCGTCTTCGACTCGTACTCGACCGTTTCTAGTTTGCCGCGCTCGATGCCGTCGCGCTTCTTGTCGAAACCCTCGGGCGGGGCGGGAAACTTCTCGGCTGTGCCGTCCGTTTTCCGGTCGGACGGTTGGGCCACGAGCGCCGTGATCGGGCACGACAGCACGGAGTACGCGACGATGGCCAGGATGCGTTTGCTCATGTTTTGGTCCTCTGAAGAGAGGGGGGGAAGCAACCCGCCGTCTCCCTACTTTCTAAACTCCCCGCTTCGTAAACGGGTCGATCCCCGTGTAATACGTGCGCGTTGCGATGTCGATGGCCATATAGAAAGAATCAGAACCTCCGGCACTGCTCGACGACGCAGATCAGTAAGCTAGCAAGGTTCTCCATTGTCGATCGTCCATCGAACGAAAGCGCCATCGACAAGCTGCACAAGTTCGCGGGCTCCTCTGTGGTGATACATGGGCTTGAATCCCTGGAGGTAGCCGGTGCGGGAACCGTCGTTCACATCCCAACGAGAAAGACCCTCTGCATCCGAAGAGAACAAGGCGTGTCCTTCGCTGAAGAATGAACCTGCGGGGCCGGCAAAGGCTGTCAGTTCACGGGGGTAGGGCCAATCATGGCACCAGCGAACAATGCCCCTGCCCGGTGAAGAAACGTCAAAGATACGGGCGCCGTCTACCATGTCATCATCGTCGTCCCCGATCCCACCTATGGCCATCCTCTGATCGTCCAGCCAGGTCACGGCATGATCCCAATAATATTCGCGTGCGCAGACTGCTTTGCGTGTCGGCCCGTCTTCTGACTCCCAAACGTTGTCAGAAATCCAAGGTTTCAGAGTCCAAGTCGTTGGTATGCCGACAGGATGCCACACCCATCCGTCATCGGAGATGCGAACACTGTTGGGACTAACGTGGAGAGCACCGTGGAAATAGTCGAGGTAATGAACTGGCCGTTCCTCTCCGTCGCGGTAGCTTGTCGGATTACGAGCGGTCAACAAGGCGCCGGTAGCTGGATCGGACACGTCGAGCCGGTTCCAGTTGGTGCGATGTATCGCGAGGGCATGCCCATTGACTTGTGCAAAGGCAAACGAGAACGGAACCGTCTCTGCGTGGTAATCGCCACCGTCAAGCGCGAGGGTCACCTGGCCGGTTCGGAGATCCACAAGCTGACCGTAACGGCCATAGTCATTGACGATTGCGGCGAAGTCGCCCCCCGGGGCAGCGTGCAAGCGCTGCTTCAGGAAGTGCCCACACCAGGGCTTGTGATCGGATTCCGAAGCGAGAGAAGAGCATGCAAGGCGCTTCCACTCGCCCGTGCCGGCGTCAAATTGGGCGATCGCGCCATCCTCTGCAAGCAAAAGCCAGGTTGAGCGGGCTTGCGTGCTGATCGGAGAAACGTCGATGATCGTGCCGACCTCGTTTGGGAGGCGCGTACTACGGAGCTGGGGATTAATGAATTCGGATTGGATACGAATCTCAGGCTTTCCACGAACCCCTTCGAGGTTACCAACCTCAGTCGTGGCGTATTCAAAACACTCCTGGCAGACGACAGCGGTGATGACCGGCCGACCACTCTGGCGCTCGTCCGCGCAAGACTTACACAACAGCTCCATGCTCATGCTGGAACCCGTGTACCATCTGAAATAGCTCAAGCCAGGTTCTCGGCAGACGCGAAGATGCCCACACATCGGCGCACCGAACGGCTCTCTATCGTGGCCGCATGCAAGCATCTCAACACCCTACGCTAAGCAACCATTCCGCGACGTTTACTACTGTCGCGAATCTGGACTGCCGCGTTTCCGTTTGTGGCCCTTGTCCTGTCGGCGTCCCGTCTTCCGCCCTGGCCGGTAGCCCCGATTCGGCAAACCACGCTCGCCGGCAGATTCACCCTTCGCTGGGTTTGCCACCGTATGGTAATGGTCATGTTCGGGTGCCGCGTTCGCGCGCTTCCGTCGTGCCTCAATCGCCTCCTTCGGAGGGTTCGCAGGAATCAGACAGTCGCACCCGTTTCCTATTAGGTCCTGACGCCCCGCCTGAATCAAGGCTTCTCGCACCGTAAACCAATTCACCGGCTTAAAGAATTGCATCAGAGCCCGCTGCATCTTGCGGTCACGCATGCCCTTGGCGACTTGCACTTGTTTCCCGGTAAACGGGTCAATGCCCGTGTAATACATGCACGTCGCGATGTCAAACGGCGCGGGGATGAAGTCTTGCACCTGGTCGGGGCGGTAGCCGTTGCGTTTGAGGTAGATGGCGAGGTCGATCATGGCGTGGATGTCGGAGCCGGGGTGGCTGGCGATGAAGTAGGGGACCAAGAACTGCTTCGGCTTGCCGGCCTGTTTGGAGGCCTTCTTGAACTCGTCGGCAAAGACGCCGAAGTTGTCGATGTCGGGCTTCTTCATGATTTCCAGGACGGTCTTGTCGGTGTGCTCGGGGGCGACTTTGAGATGGCCGCCGACGTGGTGGGCGGTTAACTCCTGCATGTATTCGGGCGATAGGGCGGCCAGGTCCATGCGCAGGCCGGACGCGACCAGGACCTTGCGAATGCCGGGTTCGCTGCGGGCCCGCTTGAGGAGTTGGATGAGCGGACCGTGGTCGGTGCCGAGGAGCTTGCAGATGCTTGGATGAACGCACGACAGGCGTTTGCACTTGGCCTCGACATCGGGGCGGGTGCAGCGCATTTCGTACATATTGGCCGTGGGCCCGCCGATGTCGCTGACGATGCCCTTGAAGTCGCGGTCTTCCGTCATCGCGCGGACTTCGCGAAGCACCGACTCCTGGGAGCGCGACTGAATGATGCGGCCCTGGTGAGCGGTGATCGAACAAAACGTGCAGCCGCCGAAGCAGCCGCGCATGATCGTCACCGAGTCCTTGATCATCTCGTAGGCGGGGATGGGCTCGGTGTACGACGGATGCGGCTTACGCGTGTACGGAAGGTCGTATGTGGCATCCATCTCGGCCTGGCTGAGCGGCAGAGCGGGGGGATTGACGACCACCGCCTGGTTGTCGTGGTACTGCACCAGGGTCTCGGCGTTGAACGGGTTCGTGTTGATGTGGATGAGGCGCGTCGCTTCCACGAAGGCGCGCTTGTCGGCTTTGACCTGTTCGTAAGAAGGCAGTAGGCAGAAAGTGGCTGGGAGACCGAGCCGTTTATCAGGTGCGGTGTTGGAGAAGTCGTGCCAACATTTTTCCTTAGTGCGGGATTGTGTTGTGGCACAGGATTCCGATCCTGTGTTGGTCCTCACAGGATTGGAATCCTGTGCCACGGGTGTTTCGCGCGCACCGAGCGTGTAGGCAACGCCGCGCATATCGCGCAGGTCCTTGACGGTTTCTCCATTCGCCAGCCGCCGGGCGATCTCGACGATTCCGGTCTCGCCCATGCCGTAGCCGAGCAAATCGGGCTTGGCGTCGAGCAGGATGGAGCGCTTGACCGAATCGCTCCAGTAGTCGTAGTGGGCGAGGCGACGGAGCGACGCTTCCACGCCACCGGCGATAATGGGCACGCCGGCAAACGCTTCGCGGGCGCGGTGGCAATAGGGCAACGTGGCGCGGTCGGGACGAAGGCCGATGCGCCCGCCGGGGGAGTAGGCGTCGTCGTTGCGGACTTTCCTGTTGGCCGTGTAGTGATTGATGAGCGAATCCATATTGCCGGCGCTAATGGCGAAGAAGAGCCGGGGCCGGCCGAATTGACGCCACGGGTCGCAGGAGCGCCAGTCAGGCTGAGCGAGCATGGCGACCCGGAAGCCGGCCGCTTCCAGGACGCGCCCCAAGATCGCCATCGCGAAACTGGGATGATCCACGTAAGCATCGCCGGTCACGAAAACGACATCGACGTCATCCCAACCCCGCGTGGTCATTTCCGCGCGCGTCATCGGCAGCGGCGCCGCCGCAGCGCGTTCGGTCCAAAGAGGCAAAGTAAGCCGCTTTGCCGGTTGGGAGTCTGCTTCTTTAGCGACTGATGGCATCATGATGCCCGCATTCTGAGATAAAATCGGAGATTGCCAAAACTCATTATAACGAATCCGTTTGATCTTCCTTTTTACCACGCCGAGAATCGCATATGAAAAAAGAAAACACCCTTGGCCTACCTCTATGCTCGCGTGGTATGATCCGCCCATTAGTTGGGCTTAGAGAGCCGATTGCGTAGGTCAGGCTTCCGGCCTGGCTCAGTCAGTCCCGGTCAGGCTGGAAGCCTGACCTACGGAGTACCTCCATGGCCAAGAAGACAGCATGCCCCATTTCCCGAGGAGATTTTCGCGCCAAGGCTAAGCCGGTTGCCGTGACCGTAGGCGCCATTCCCATGGTGGCCGACGTCAAGGAGTTCTCGACCGGCTCGCTTGGCTGGTACCTCAACGGCAAGACCACCATAGATGTCGGCGGCACGCCCGTTTCCGTGCAAATCGGCATGAATATCACGATCGTTGGCAGCAAGGAACTGCCCAAAGACCGTAGCGAACCGGCGGAGACTCCGGCAGAAAATATTGCGTGATCCGTCGACGGTCTTGAAAGCTGCTTGTGAACTTTCAGGCCGTTTTTTCCTTATCGACTCCTTTGTGAGGACTGCATTCCGTGCCAAACACTCTCCTGCCTTATCGTGCGCCGGCCCTTGGACTGATCGCGGCGCTGGGGTTGGCGACCCTCCTTATTAGCCCTCGTCCGGCCCCGGCGAAAAAAGAAGGAGGCCTTTCCGTGAAGAAGATCGCGTACGGCGGCTGGAAGAACAATTTACTCATCAGCAATGGCGACGCCGAGTTGATCGTCACGCTGGATGTCGGCCCGCGCGTGATCAGCTACAAGTTGACCGGCGGCAAAAACGTCTTCAAGGAGTTCGCCGACCAGATGGGCAAGACGGGCGGCAAGGAATGGAAGAGCTACGGCGGCCATCGCCTATGGATCGGCCCCGAAGATTTGACGCGCACTTACTATGGCGACAACGGCCGCGTCAAATACAAGGAAATCGACGGCGGCATCCGATTCACGCCCGGCCCGGAAACGGAATACGGCATGCAGAAAGAGATCGACATTAAGCTCGCTCCTTCAGGCAGCAAAGTCACTCTCGTCCATCGCATATCCAATTTCGGCAATAAGGAGACGGAACTGGCGCCGTGGGCCCTGACCGTCATGGCACCCGGCGGAATCGAGGTCATTCCCCTGCCGCCGCATCACCCGCATCCCGGTCCGCCGCAAAATGCCAAGTCCCCCAAGGATTATGCCGCATCGTTCAACATGTCGGTCTGGCCGTTCACCGACTTCAAAGATCCCCGCTGGAACTTCGGCACAAATTACATCACGCTCCAACAGCAGCCGAACAAAGGGCCCACCAAGATCGGACTGGGGCATGATCAGGGATGGGTCGGCTATCTCAACGGTGGCACGCTTTTCGTCAAACGCTTTGACCTTCAAGAGGGCAAAACCTACCCCGATCGCGGCTGTAACTTTGAGACGTTCACCAATGAAGAGATGTTGGAAATGGAGACGTTGGGTCCCGTGCAGAAGTTAGGCTCGAAAGCCGCCGTCGAACATACGGAGGCGTGGGAACTTTACAAAGATGTGCCGGCCTTCAAGAGCGAGAAGGAAATTGACAAGGAGATCACGGGGAGGGTGAAGAAGTAGCGGGTGACGATTTTATCGGCCCGAAGGGCCGGTTCCGTTAGCAACTTCAGGACAGCTTCTGTCTCTTGATCGCCGCGCGAAGCACTCTCTGGAGACCTTGGTCCTCAACCCGGTCCAGGGCTTGTTGAGGCGAGAGCCATAGGCGCTCGCGCTGGCCTCGTTCCAGGTATTCATCCGCCTCGTCGGTGACGTGCATTAAGAAAACCGTGACGTGATGCGGGGCGCCAAACTTTTCATAGACGTAGCTGCCGACCGGTTCTTTGTCCAGGACGCCGGTCAGGCCGGCTTCTTCCCAGGCTTCTTGCAGGGCGATCTCTCCACTTGATTTTCCGGGCTCCATGCAGCCCTTGGGGACGATCCAGCGTTTGCTGGTCCGGGAGGTGACCAGGCAGATGCGCCCTTTCCTCACCGGGATGGCGGCGGCTTGCGGTATGGTGTCGATTGCGATGGCCATTGATCTATCCCATCGGCTGCGGTTGATGAAACGCTTCAATAAGCATGGGGCAAGCGCGCGATCCGGGTCAAGGGTTCTTTCGAACTATTCATCATATCTGCATAATTGCTCCCTGCTTTATTCATGAAAGAGTTGGCAGGCTCCGCCTAGGCGGGCTCTGGCCGTCTAATTCTGTAAAGGACGTGCCGTCTCAGCGGATGCCCTTCGGGCAGAAGCGGGTGGTCGAAGTCGTCGGCTGCCGAATGGGTCATGCTCAATTTCTCCATCACCCGCCGGGAGCGGACGTTGGCCGGAACCGTGTACGAGACGATTTCCTCCGCTTGGAGGCAGCGGAATCCAAAGTCCAGCGCCGCCCTGGCCCCTTTGGTCGCATAGCCGCGGTTCCAGAGCGTGGCGTCCAGGCGCCAGCCGATCTCGATACAGGGCGTGAATGACGCCTCAAAAGGCGTCATGCAGAGGCCGATGAAGCCGGCGAAGGGAGCGATTCCCGGAACCTCCACCGCCCACAGACCAAACCCATGCTGCTCAAAATGGGCTTCGATCCGGTCCAGACGCGCGTCGCTCTCTTGCCTCGACAGCGGGCCTGGAAAAAACTCCATCACCCGGGGATCGCAATTCAACAGGGCAAACGGTGCTCGATCGCTTGCTAGCCAACGTCGGAGGAGGAGCCGGTCAGTCTGAAGTTCTGTTGGCAAGGTCATCCTGTTTGGCCCGCTAGGTGATCGGGGTACCACGTGGACGATAGGAAACGAGTATTTGATCGGCGATAATACCAGGTGAGACGCGATGGCGACCCCGGTGCAGCGTTCTGCGTAGCCCATTTCTAAACCACAAAACTTGCCTACAGCACGCTAATGCTTCAAAACTATTCCGGCGACGATGCGGGAAGCAGAGCAGCATATTGGCAGGGCGCACTGCCCGGTATGTCGTTGTATCCGCTTCTTGTCCAATCCTGCGGTCCTACCTATGGCCCTTTAGCGGACACGCGAACTGCCCATCGGACCGGCGTTGGTGGGTTTGTGGCTTTTTCAAGTTCCTGCAAATCAGCTAGGTCTGATTCAGTCTTAACCGAGCCTTCAATTACCATTACCACTTCTTTGTTGTACTCATGAGTTAAGCCGGCACTGACAGCAGCATAGCGTGAGTCGATGTGAAGAAGCCTTCGGACTTCTTCTAAACTGGCATAGATAGACTCCATCTTTCGCTCATGATTCTCTTTCCAAACCTTCTCAGCTTTCCGGCATTCGGGGCAATAGCTAACCAGCACCAGCATTTCTTTCTTCTTGCCTTTCTCAACTCCGCAACCTCCGTGCGTTGCTGAGCAGGCATTAGGGAATAGATTCTTACGGTTATCAATTTCCTCTTTCGTTAGACCTATCGGGTATCCGTAGTAGACCTCCGCCGATCCATCTAATAGTCGGATATTATGGACCTCGCAGATTTCACCAGGCCGTCTAAAATCTTGATAGACCCTTGGACGACAACCGGGGATAAGGACCGCTGACACGATCATAGCGATTGCAAAAATGAAAATAATATGGCGTGCCATTAGAGGTGTCCCCTTAGCGGACCTAGATAAGCCAATTGTTTATTTGGCTGTCTTCAAGTCCTCTTATACCAAATGCAAATCTAATGAGAAAGAAGCAAGTTGAGGCTTAGCTGGTAAGCAAGATTTGCAGTCATGGTTTGGTGAACATGCACGCCGGGCTAAACTAAATGGCGGCTGGAGCTTGCAATTGGTTCGGGCCAGTTTTATCATCGGATTGGGCGTGAAGAGAGGGTACCACGATAACTTGACTCCGCCCGCTCCCGATTAGCGGGCGGGCAAGTAAGCGAGGTCGGGGTTGCGGCGTGCTGGGGACGTCCACGCTGGCTCGCAGAGTGATTCGCAATCATAATAATTTGCCCGTTTAGGTAACGCGCGGCATGGCTGCCCCGTCGCCGCTGATTTTCCCCGCTTCTCACTTAAATCCGGCCCGACAGCCGCTCGAATCCTAGCGGCCTCGAGGATCTTGTCGGCCGAACTCGGTTTCTTCCTCTACTCGCACCTTCTGGACCCGCCGACCCTGCCGTAAGCCGAGGTCTCCGGCCGGGGCGCGGCTTTAACGTCCGTGCATCTTCAACCCGAAGGGGAGTGTGATGGCCAAAACACGGCCTACCAAAAACGGCACTTTTCATCAGCGTCAGCTTCTTCTAGCGGCCCTCAAGGCCCTCAAGAAAGGCGACTTCAAGGTTCGCCTGCCCAGCGGCCAGACCGGCCTGGCCGGCGCGATTGCGGAGGCGTTTAACGAGGTCGTGGAGGTCGTGGAAGAATCGACCGAGGAACTGGAGCGGATCAGCCGGGTCGTCGGCAAAGAGGGACGAATCACCCAGCGCGCGGCACTCCCTTCGGCGACGGGGGGATGGGCCAAGCGAACTGAGGCGGTGAATTCCCTCATCACCGACCTGGTCCAGCCCACGGTCGAGGTGGCTCGGGTCATCGGGGCTGTCGCCCGGGGCGATCTCGAGCAGCGCATGGCCCTGGAGATTGAGGGGCGGCCCTTGCAAGGCGAATTCCTCCGGATCGGCACGACCGTGAACACCATGGTCGATCAGCTCGGCTCGTTCGCCTCCGAGGTGACGCGCGTGGCTCGCGAGGTCGGCACCGAAGGCAACCTGGGGGGCCAAGCCGTCGTCGAGGGCGTGGCGGGCACCTGGAAGGACCTCACCGACAATGTCAATTCGATGGCTAGCAATCTCACCAACCAGGTGCGGAACATCGCCCAGGTAACGACGGCGGTGGCCAACGGCGACCTGTCGCGGAAGATCACGGTCGACGTCAAAGGCGAAATCCTCGAGCTGAAGAACACTATCAACACCATGGTCGATCAGCTCGGCTCGTTCGCCAGCGAGGTGACGCGCGTGGCCCGCGAGGTCGGCACCGAAGGCAAGCTCGGCGGCCAGGCGATCGTCAAAGGCGTCGGCGGCGTCTGGAAAGACCTGACCGACAATGTCAATTCGATGGCCGGGAACCTCACCGCTCAGGTTCGCAACATCGCCGAGGTTACCACCGCCGTGGCCAACGGCGATTTGGGCAAGAAGGTCACGGCGGACGTGCGCGGCGAGATCCTCGAGCTAAAGAACACCATCAATGCCATGGTGGACCAACTGAACTCCTTCGCCTCCGAAGTGACCCGGGTCGCCCGCGAAGTGGGCACGGAGGGGCGGCTGGGCGGCCAGGCCCTGGTCCGCGGCGTGGCCGGCGTCTGGAAGGACCTGACCGACAACGTCAATAGCATGGCCAGCAATCTCACCAGCCAGGTCCGCAACATCGCCGACGTCACGACCGCTGTCGCTAGCGGCGACCTGCGCAGGAAGGTGACGGTGGACGTGCGCGGCGAAATCCTCCAGCTCAAGAACACCATCAACGCCATGGTGGACCAACTCAACTCCTTTGCCTCTGAGGTCACCCGCGTCGCCCGCGAGGTCGGTACGGAAGGTATCCTGGGCGGGCAGGCGGACGTCAAAGGCGTGTCCGGCACCTGGAAGGATCTGACCGACTCCGTCAACAGCATGGCCGCCAACCTCACCGGCCAGGTGCGCGGCATTGCCAAGGTGGTGACTGCCGTGGCCCACGGCGACCTAAGGCAGAAGCTGACCGTTGAGGCCAAGGGTGAGATCGCGGCCCTGGCCGACACCATCAACGGCATGATCGAGACCCTGGCTACCTTCGCCGATCAGGTCACGAGCGTGGCCCGCGAGGTGGGTGTGGAAGGCAAGCTGGGAGGGCAGGCCAAAGTGCCCGGCGCCGCCGGCACCTGGAAGGACCTCACGGAAAACGTCAACCAACTGGCCGCCAACCTGACCACGCAGGTGCGGGCTATTGCCGAAGTGGCCACCGCCGTCACCAAGGGGGACCTGACGCGGTCGATCGCGGTGGAGGCCCAGGGCGAAGTGGCCGTCCTCAAGGACACCATCAACGAGATGATCCGCAACCTCAAGGACACGACTCAGAAAAACACGGAGCAGGATTGGTTGAAAACCAATCTGGCCAAGTTCACCCGCACGCTCCAGGGTCAACGCGACCTGACCACGGTCACCAAGCTCATCCTTACCGAGCTGGCGCCGGTCGTTTCGGCCCAACACGGCGGCTTCTACCTGCGGGAAGAGGTGGACAGCACGCCGGTGTTCAAGCTCAACAGCAGCTACGCTTACCGCGAGCGCAAGGGCTTGCGGAACCGGTTCCGCATTGGCGAGGGCCTGGTCGGGGAGTGCGCCTTCGAAAAAGAACGCATCCTGGTCACCGAAGTGCCGAGCGATTACGTCCGCATCAACTCCGGCCTCGGCGAGGCGTCGCCGCTTAACATCGTGGTTTTGCCTGTCCTGTTCGAGGGCCAGGTGAAGGCGGTCGTCGAACTGGCGTCCTTCAACCGCTTCAAGGATATTCATCTAACTTTGCTGGACCAGCTCTCCGAGACGATCGGCATCGTCCTCAACACCCTGGAGGCCAATCTGCGGACCGAGGGCCTACTCAAGCAGTCGCAGTCTCTGGCCCAAGAACTCCAGAGCCAGCAGGAGGAACTTCGCCAGACCAACGCTCGCCTGGAGCGGCAGGCCGCGGATCTCCAGTCTTCCGAGGATCTTCTCAAGAAGCAGCAGGAAGACTTGAAGGGCGCCAACGAGGAGTTGGAACAAAAAGCCCGCCAGCTCTCGAGCCAGAACGCCGCGGTGGAGGCCAAGAACCGCGAGATCGAATTGGCCAAGCTGGCCCTGCAAGACCGGGCCGAGCAGCTGGCCCTGACGGGCAAATACAAGTCGGAATTCCTGGCCAATATGTCTCATGAGCTGCGCACCCCCCTTAACAGCTTGCTGATCCTGGCCGAGATCCTCGCCGGAAACCCGGACGGCAACCTGACATCAAAACAGCAGGAATTTGCCAAGACGATTTACTCCTCCGGGGCCGACCTGCTGGCGCTGATCAACGACATCCTGGACATGACCAAGATCGAGTCCGGCACCATGCCGGTCGACGTCGGCGAATTACGGTTCGCCGACCTCCAAGAGTATGTCGAGCGCACCTTCCAACCCGTCGCCGACAACCAAGGCCTCCTGTTCACGGTCGAGCTGGCCGACCGCCTACCGCCGGCCATGCACACCGACGACAAGCGCTTGCAACAGGTGCTCCGGAACCTCTTGTCCAATGCCTTTAAGTTCACGGAGGAGGGCAAGGTCAGCTTGCGGGTCGAACTGGCTGAGGTGGGATGGAGCGCCGACCATCCATTCCTGAGCGCGGCGGACGCCGTCGTGGCGTTCGCTGTCAGCGACACGGGGATCGGCATCCCGGCCGACAAGCTTAAGATCATCTTTGAACCCTTCCAGCAGGTGGACTCGGGCACCAGTCGAAGGTATGGGGGAACCGGATTGGGCCTGTCGATCAGCCGGGAAATCGCCCGCTTCCTCGGCGGCGAGATCCGCGTCCGGAGCACCCCGGGCGAGGGAAGCACCTTTACCCTTTACCTGCCCTTGACGTATCGGGCCGAGCACATCGTCCAGGCGGAGGCGACGCCCGAAAAACCCGATCTCCGCTCCGCCAAGCGCCAGGCCGCTCCCCTTGCCCCTCAGCAACCGGAGGTGGGCGGCGATCGCGGCCTCATCAAGCCTGGTGACCGCGTCCTATTGATCGTCGAGCGCGACCCCACCTTCGCCGACATTCTTCTGCAAACGGCGCACGAGCAGGGCCTCAAAGCCCTCATCGTCCCTCGAGGGGAGACGGTCTTGGCGCTGGCGCAAGAAGTCAACCCCGTGGCTATCACTCTGGACCTCAGTCTCCCGGACCTTCACGGCTTAAAGGTATTGAAGCGCCTGAAGGAGGATTCACGCACCTGCGACATCCCGGTTCACATCATCTCCGGAGATGAGAGCGGCCTGCGCGGCCTGGAGGGCGGCGCTGTCGCCTGTCTGAAGAAGCCGGTCACGAAGAAGGCCCTAGACGACGCCTTCGCCAACATGAAGGGGCTCCCAGACCGTCCCTTAAAGAACCTCCTGGTGGTCGAGGACAATGACATCGAGCGTGACCACGTGGTCAAGATGGTCGGAGATCGGGGCGTGCGAACAACCGCCGTCGGTTCTGGCGCGGAGGCTCTGACTGCCCTTAAAGCGCAACACTTCGACTGCCTGGTGCTCGATCTTAAGCTGCCTGACGTGGAGGGGCTCGAACTGGTCGAGAAGATCAAGATGGAACTCAACCTCCACGACCTCCCGGTCATCGTTTACACTGGCAAAGAGCTGACGGCAGGCGAGGAGGCTCGTCTAAGGGAACTCGCTAGGAGGGTCGTCATCAAGGACGCCCGGTCGCTGGACCGGCTGCGTGAGGAGACCGCACCGTTCTTGCACCGGGTCGCAGCCGAGCCGCCGCGCGAGGAAATCGCGCCGGTCGGCACCGGGCGTGCTGCCGAGCGCCTGGGGACCGCCGCCAAAGTGCCGCCGGCCCCCTGTACGGAAGCGGGGCGGCTGGCAGGTAAGAAGATCCTCGTCGTCGACGACGACGTCCGAAATCTCTTTGCCCTAATGAGCATGCTGGAGCGCTTCCAGGCGCAGATCCTCCGGGCGGAAAGCGGCCGGGAAGCTCTGCAAACCCTGGAACAACACCCCGACGTGGACCTGGTGTTGATGGACATCATGATGCCAGGGATGGACGGCTACGAGACCACGCGGGCCATCCGGAGGCAGAGCCGCTTCCGGTCTCTTCCCGTCATCGCCCTCACCGCTAAGGCCTTGAAAGGCGACCGCGAAAAATGCCTGGAAGCGGGCGCCTCGGATTATCTCGCCAAACCAGTCAATAGCGAACAACTTGTTGCCCACATTTGCGCCCAGCTATCCGTCCCACAGGAGGCCGCGGGGGCTGCCCGGTGACCGGCGGGACGTCGCACCGCTTCCATAAACTCGTAATCAAAAGGGCCGGCCGCTCGCCCCCTGCGCCGGCCCGCGCGGAGTTCAAAGAGATGGGATTGGATCGGAAGGCGGACATCCTGCTCGTGGATGACTCTCCGGCAAACCTCATGGCTCTCGACGCCGTCCTGGGGGACCTCGGCCAGAACCTGGTGAAGGCTCACTCCGGCACAGGCGCCTTGCGTTACCTGATGGATCACGACGTGGCCATCATCCTGATGGACGTGCAAATGCCCGGCCTGGACGGGCTTGAAACTGCCGAGCTCATCCGGCAGCGGGAGCGGTCCCGGTACACGCCCATCATTTTCCTGACCGCCCACGAGCGAACCGACACGCAGGTGTTTAAGGGCTATAAGGCCGGAGCGGTGGATTTCCTGACCAAGCCCTTCGTCCCGGAAGTCCTGAGATCGAAGGTGGAGATCTTCGTCGAGCTGTTCCAGAAGACCGAGCAGGTCAGGCGCCAATCGGAACTCCTTCGCGAGATCGAGCGCAAGGAGCACGAGCGCCAGATGGCGGAGGCCAAGGAACGATGGGAGCAGGAACGCTTGCGCGAAGAGATCCGCCTGGCCCGGCAGATTCAGCAGAAGCTGTTCCCGGTCGCCCCGCTGCCATCGGCTGCCTTCGACATTAGCGGGGCGTCGTACCCGGCCGAAGCGACTGGCGGCGACTACTTCGACTACATCCCCATGCGCGACGGCGGCCTGGGAGTCGTCATAGGGGACGTCAGCGGCCACGGCTTCGGACCGGCCTTGCTCATGGCCGAGTTGCGCGCCTATCTGCGCGCCCTCCTCCTGACCCGGGCAGACGTCGGCGAGATCGTCGGCCTGCTCAACGGCGCCCTAGCCGAGGACGCCCCGGAGGGGCACTTCGCCACCCTTCTCCTGGCCCGCCTCGACCCAACCACCCGCTCTCTTGTGTACGCCAGCGCCGGCCACATACCCGGCTACATTCTCAGCTCCTCCGGCCAGGTGAAGTCCGTCCTTCAGGCCACAGGCATGCCCCTGGCGGTGCTGCCGGACGGCGACTTTCCTGCCGTCGCCGTATCTCCTCTAGAGCCAGGGGACTTACTTTTGTTGCTCACCGACGGCATCGTAGAGGCCCACGGATCGGGCGCCGACTTCTTCGGCATGAACCGAGTCCTTGATGTCGTCCGCGCCCACCAGGACCGGATGTCCCGAACGATTGTCGACACGTTATACGGCGCTGTCCGCGACTTCCGGGGCGCCTACACGCAGATGGACGATATCACCGCAATCGTCATCAAGGCCACTGCCCCGACCGGCCTGGCGACCGCAGCTTCGGCTGCCGGACCGTGACCGGTTGCGGCGCGCTCCGTAGACGTAGCCGGCGCCGCGGCCGCGGCGTGTTGAAAATTCTCCGATCAATCGGGTCTTAGGAATCCCGAGCCTATGCTTTGATGTGAGCTAGAAGGGCATTCGGCTCATGCCGGGGTGAGGAGCAGCCCGGCGAGCAGTTTCTCCAGCGCGCCCGGGTCAATCGGCTTGACCATGTGAAAGTTGAAGCCCGCCTCTTTGGAGCGACACTTGTCCTCTTCTTGGCCCCAACCGGTTTGCGCGATCAAGACCATACTCTCGCCCCAAGGCGCCTCTCGGATCTGACGGGCGACTTCGTAGCCGTTTAGCTTGGGCAGGCCAATATCCAAGAGAACTACTTCCGGCCGAAATGCTTCTGCGGTTTTGAGCGCTTCAACCCCATCATAGGCCGTATGAGTGTCATGGCCCATAATTCGCAGCATCATGCCCAGGCTGTCGGCGCCATCTTTATTGTCGTCAACTACAAGGATGCGGTAGGGTGAGGAGCGCTCTTTTTCGCTGCCCTCTCCCTCTCCAGGGCGGGGCCTTTTACCTGGCGAAAGCAGGACGGGCAGGCGCACGATGAATTCGCTCCCCTTGCCGGGGCCGTCGCTGCAAGCTTCAACTCGGCCGCCGTGCATTTCCACCAGCCCACGAACCAGATTGAGCCCAATGCCCAGACCGCCTTGGGACCGCTCCAAATCCCGATCGACCTGAGTAAACATCTCAAAGATAGCGTCAACTTTTTCTTCGGGAATTCCCGCCCCATCGTCCTTGACGCTCACCACGACATCGCTTCCCTGCTGCTCGACGGCTAAGCGAATATGGCCTCCCGGTTCGGTGTACCGAGCGCTATTGTTGAGCAGGTTGGCAAATACCTGGGCCAGCCGGTTGCGGTCGCCGTCGACCCACACCGGTTTGGGCGGCAAGCCGACAGTTAGTTTGTGCCGCCGTTCCAGGATAAGGGGGCGGCTGGTTTCCACGGCGTCTTTTACCGCCAGCACCAGGTCCATGCCGCATTTGCGGAGCTCAATCTTGCCGTTGGCGATGCGCGACAAGTCGAGCAGGTCGTCGATCAAATGGACCATCTGTTCGAGCTGGCGCTCCATTATCGATAGAGGTTTGTCTGCCTCGCCGTCGGCGCGAGTCAGCCGAAGAATTTGCATGCCGTTGCGCAGCGGGGCCAGCGGATTGCGCAGTTCGTGCGACAGCATGGCCAGGAACTCGCTCTTGCGGCGGTCGGACTCTTTTAGAGCTTCCTCATCGCGCTTCCGCTCCGTGATGTCCACGAGGATGTTCACGGCCCCGATGACTTTACCGGACTCATCGAAGAAAGGGTTGGCATGAGCCAGGGCCGTGCGGCGCGTTCCATCCGGACGTTCGACGATGATTTCCTGTTCGTTGTACCCGTTGTTGTCTTGGAGGGCCAAGGCCATCCAGCAGCGGTCGTGAGCAATTGGTGAACCACCAACCGAGAATAACTTGAACGAGCCTCAGTAGCGGTCGATGGGGTCACTGAGCTTGGGTTCTCGCCCCCACAGATCAACGGCACGCTGGTTGAAGTAGGTAATGCAACCCGCGGCATCGGTTGTATACGCTGCAGCCGGCATGACTTCCAGCAAGCGAAGGTACTGGGCGTTGATCTGCGGCGGGTGGGAATCGGTTAGCTGAGCTTTTGCCATAGATTCCATTAATCATCGCCTTTCGTGGCCCGGATTATGAGCATGATGCAATTTCTATTCGCACTTCCTGTGCCGCGATTAAGCAAAACAGACAAAAGAAAACGTGTCAGAAACCATTGTCGGCTGCTTTTTCTGGCGATTTGGTTCCTGACACTTTTCTTCCTACCTACCTCGGCTTCGTCACCGGGGACAACGTCTGGGCATCGCGGGCAAGGAGCCAGCGGCCGTCGGGTTGTTTGCGATATACCGTAATACGATGACCGGCGAGCTGCATCGCTTCTCCGCCGGCGCGCGGGGTCACCGATAACGAGTCCCGGCTCAGCGTGTAGGCGACTTCGCCGACGACCGCGACATCTTCCAACTCGCTGATGCAATTGATCCGAGCCTGTTGGTGGGCGGCCGAGAAGTTGGGGGAAAAGCCATCCCGGCCGACCGGCGCTTGGCCCGGATTGAGAAACACGACATCGTCCGCCATCAGGCGGAGCAAGCGGACGAGATCGCCGGCGTTGACGGCATCGATCCAGGTCGCGTGCACCTCGCGGATTGCGCGTTCATCAGGTCCCATCCGCAACCTCCGCCGCCGGTAGTTCCTATGGACCCGCGCGTGCGCGCCCCAGCTGTTTAGCGCGCTGGTGCGTGTCCATGGCGGAAACGAAATCGAGCCACTGATAGCCGTCCGGCAGTTGGCGATGAGCGGCGAACTCAAGATGCAGGATACGCCGGTGGTCCTTGTTGCCCGGGTGGCTGCAAAGGCTGTTGTGGGCCACCAGCGGCCGAATGAGCAGTACGTCGCCACGGCGGCAGACAATCCTCCGGGCGCTCGCTTCATCATATCCATCGCCTTTCCGGTAAGGTGCGAGCCGGGGATGACCGTCATCGGCCCGTTTGCATCCGTAATATCATCGAGATGAATGCGCGCGGTCAGCATCGATTCCAGGAGCGCGCGCGGGGCTTCCACGTGAGGCAGGCCAGCCTTGACGGTCGGGTTACGGAATGCGCTGGTGGGCCGCCTGTTGTCGCGAACGGCGATGGTCAGATCCTTGTGCCATGGCAGGCACCACGTCTGCGCCGGAGGCTTATCAAAATAAAGGGCCCGCACCAGGCCAACCTGGAGCCCGAGGACCTCAGTGAGCAAGGCGAGCAGCGGCTGGCTTCGCCCAATGTCTGCCAGTCCTGGCCAGACCTGGAGCAGGTTGCGTGCGCCAACCACGATGCCCTCACGCTGGATGACAGCTGCTTTCGGGCTGCTCAATGCCCGGGACAGCTCAGTCTGGATCGGCTCGATCTCGCTGGGCTGAAAGACTTCACCGATCACTGCAAAGCCATCGTGAGCAATCTGGCTCAGAATGGGACTGGTCGAAGAGATGCACGTTTCCATTCGAGGCACCTGTTTCAGCACCCAAGCAAGTCCGTGAGACGGGCAAAGAAAAGGTGCCAGGAACCATTGTCGGCTGCTTTTCTCGCGATTTGGTTTCTGACACCTTTTCTTCCCTGCCCTGGCAGGTCCGTCAATAGAGCACCGGCAACGGCCGCTGTCAACCAGTCGCTACAGGCAACCGGGAGTTTGAATACTCCGCTACGTCAACAGGGACAATCCTTGATTGCCCTGCAAACTTGCCGGATAATCTCCCTATCCACCATGAGACCCCCGTAATGCCTAACCGCACCAGTAAGACCGGCAGCGAACTCTTCATCGTCGATAACAGCGACACCGATTGGAAGGTGCGCCGCTACCTGCACGATTGGTGCGACTACTCAAAATCCCTCGATGTCGCCACCGCGTATTTCGAAATCGGTTCGCTATTGGCCCTCGACGGCGAGTGGCAAAAGGTCGATGCCATCCGTATCCTCATGGGCGACGAGATTTCGCTGCGCACCAAGGCGGCCTTCGACCTCAGCCTGGCGAACATTACGCGCCGACTCGACAGTAGCCTCGAGCAGGAAAAGGAAAAGAACGACTTCCTCGCCGGCGTCCCGGCCGTCGTCGATGCCCTCCGCACCGGCAAAATTCGCTGCCGCGTCTACCGCAAGGCCAAGTTCCACGCCAAGGCCTACATCAATCACGCTCGCAAGGAAGTCCTCGGCTCCGCAGCCCTGGTCGGCTCGTCGAACTTCACCTTTCCCGGCCTCACCGAAAACATCGAGCTCAATGTCCAGATCACGGGCGGCCCCGTGACTGTACTGCAAGAATGGTATGAACAGCACTGGAACGAGGCTGAAGATGTTTCACCCGAGATTCTCCGCGTCATCGAGCGCCACGTCCGCGAATACACACCGTTTGAGGTCTACGCCAAAGCCCTCCAGGAGTATTTCAAGGGCCATGAAATGAGCGCCGGGGAATGGGAGCTCGCTGGACCCGAAAAGGGCGGCTCACACATGTACCGCATCCTTGATCAGTACCAGAAGGAGGGCTATCAGAACCTGATGAAGATAGTCCGGCAGCACAATGGCGCGTTCCTGTGCGACGGCGTCGGCCTGGGCAAGACCTTCATCGGCTTGATGCTCATCGAGCGCCTGATCGTCCAGGAACGCAAGCGCGTGGCGCTGATCGTTCCAAAGGTTGGCCGTGAGCCCGTGTGGGAACGGGCCATCCGGCGTTATCTGCCGCACATCGGCAGCCTAGACTACAGTAACCTCGCCCTATTCAATCACACCGATCTTCAGCGTGGCGGCGACTTTCCGGCCCGCCTGAAGCGCATCAGGGAAATGGCCGACGCCATCGTGATCGACGAGGCTCATCACTTCCGCAATCCCGGTGTTCGCGCCGGCGGCGGCGGCATCCAGAGCGAGACAGCTCGCCCCTCACGCTACTGGAAACTCGACGATCTCATTGAAGGCCCGCGTGGTGTCAAGCAGCTTTTCCTGCTCACCGCGACGCCGATCAACAATCGGCTGATCGATTTTCAGCACATGGCGGAACTGTTTACGCGCCGTCAGCCCGATTACTTCAAGAACAGCCTCGGCATTCATTCCTTGCCGGGCCATTTCCGCAAGATGGAGAAGGACCTGGAAAAGGCCGTGGCGCCCAGCGGAAACGGCGCGGCATCCGTTGAGACCAACCTCGCGGAGGCTGAGCAAGTTCTGAGCGGCGATGCCCTCTTTCAAAACCTCGTAGTCCAGCGCAGCCGCGCGTACGTGCGGCAAAGCCAGCTTCAGCACGGCGGCACACAAGCGCTCTTTCCGACCCGCGACGATCCAAAGGTCGCCGAGTACTTCCTCAAGAAAACCTACGGCCGGCTCCTCAAAATGGTCGAGGACGCCTTCGCCAAGGAAAAACCTCTCTTCTCGCTGGCCATGTATTATCCCTTGGCCTATTACCACGGGCCCGACCAAACCATCGATCCCTTCGTTGAAAACCGCCAGAGACAAGTGGTAGGCCTAATTCGCACGCAATTCCTCAAGCGTTTCGAAAGCTCGGCTCACGCCTTCGAATGCTCCTGCCACCGCTTGCTGCTCAAACTGCTTGCCTTCGCCACCAAGCACAGCGAGGAACCGGACGAGAAGAAGTCTCTCGAAAAGTGGCGTCTGCGCCACAAAGACCTTACCAAGCACGTGCAAGAGCGCTACCTGGCGAATCTCTATGGGGAATCCGAAGAGGAGGCCGACGAAGACTTGATTACCGAGGAAATGCTGGAGGCGGTTCCAGATTTACCACGGGAGCAGTATGATGTCCCGCGCATTCTTCAAGAAACCCGCGACGATCTCGAAGAGATCGCGGATTTCCTGGAAGAGCTCGCCAAGTTTCAACCGTCGCACGATGACAAACTGAAAGCCCTCGTCAAGCTCCTCAAGACCGATCCGGTTCTCAGCAAGCACAAGGTGCTGATCTTCACGGAATTCGCCGATACTGCCCGTTACCTCGAGGAACAGCTTGCGGCCCTGGGGATCGCGGGCATCGCCGAAATTGATAGCGCCAGCGGCCGGGACAAGGCCGAGGTGATCCGCCAATTTGCCCCGTACTACAACGATTCGTCCAGCGGCGAGCTCGCTTCCGATGGCTCCCCGGAAACCAGCATCCTGGTTTCCACCGACGTGCTCTCCGAAGGCCTCAACTTGCAAGATGCCACGCGGATGATCAACTACGACCTGCACTGGAATCCGGTCCGCCTCATGCAGCGGATCGGCCGCGTGGATCGCCGGCTTAATCCCGAGGTTGAGGCCCGGCTCGTGGCCGACCATCCCGAGCAGGCCAAGCTTCGCGGCAAGGTCGCCTACTGGAATTTCCTGCCGCCGGAGGAGTTGAACGAACTGTTGACCCTATACCGCCGCGTCACGCACAAGACCCTGCGAATTTCCAAGACGTTCGGCATCGAGGGGAAGAAACTCCTGACCCCCGAGGACGATTACGAGGCCGTCCGCGAGTTTAACCACGCTTACGAGGGGATCACCACGCCGGTGGAAGCACTGCACCTGGAGTATCAGCAGTTCTTGAAGGACCACCCCGGCCTGGCCGACAAGCTGGCCAATCTGCCTGGAAAGCTCTTCAGCGGCAAGGCACATCCGACCCCGGGCATAAGGGCCGTCTTCTTTTGCTACGCCTTGCCCGCCGCGGATCGTGCCGCCCCGGCGCTCGCCAATGGGGGCCAACTTCCCTGGACCCTTGAGGCCGGCCATACGGCCTGGTATCTTTTCGACCTCGCCTCCGAACAGATTATTCAGGACGCGGATCAAATTGCCTCTTTCACTCGATCCCGTCCAGAAACCCCCCGGCATTGCACCCTAGACCGGAAAACTCTGGGCGGCCTTCGTGCCACGCTGGAAAAGCACATCAAGAATACTTACTTGAAGAGCGTGCAGGCGCCCGTTGGCGTCAAGCCGGTGCTGACGGCCTGGATGGAACTCACCTAAAAGAGACAGCCATGAGCATCCCCCTTGCCGAACGTGTCCGGTTCATCAAGAGCTTCCCTGCACTCGTTAAATACCTCCGCGAAGAGCTGGAGTGGCCGATCGAATCCGATGATTTCGACGATCTGACCTTCGATTACAAGCCGGAAGAACTGGGGCTGGATGCTCCGACCGCCGTCAAGGTCAAGGAAATCAAGCAGCTCCGCCCGCTGGTCAGCGAGCAACCGTGGGGCATTTTCTTCGTCAACTTCGAACCCAAACGCCTGCCGGTGGTGGTCCTCCGCCGCATCCTGCGGTCCCTCGTCATCAAGAAACGACAATCCGCCCAGAAGGGCCAACAGGCGGCCTGGAAGCTCCACGATCTACTGTTTATCTCCTGCTACGGCGAGGCGGATCATCGCGACATCACCTTCGCCCATTTCTCCGAGGATATCCAAAACGGAGATCTGCCCGTCCTGCGCGTCCTTGGCTGGGACGATGAGGATACCGTGCTTCACCTGGCGAGCGCTCACGCGACCTTGCGGGACAAACTTCGCTGGCCGGATGAGCCAGGCAACCTGGACGCGTGGCGGCAGAAATGGTCCAGCGCTTTCACGCTCGTTAACCGCGAGGTCATCACTACCTCGAAGGACCTGGCCGTCCGGCTGGCCGACCTGGCCTCGCGCATTCGCAAACGCGTCAATTCCGTGCTCAAAGTCGAGACCGAAAACGGCCCCCTGCGAAAGCTGCACGCCGCCTTTCAGCAATCGCTCATCCATGACCTGGACGACGATGATTTCGCCGACATGTACGCTCGGACCATCTCCTATGGCCTTTTGTCGGCCCGTGTCTCCCGTCCGGCCGGGCTGGTCGCGGACGACATCATTCACATGGTCCCGGTCACCAATCCTTTCCTGAAGGAGATGCTGGAGTCCTTCCTGACCCTGGGCGGCCGCAAGGGCAAGATCGACTTCGACGAGCTGGGCGTAAGCGAAGTGGTCGAGACGCTCCGCGCCGCCAACATGGAGGCGGTCCTCCGTGATTTCGGCGACAGGAACCCCCAGGAAGACCCTGTCATCCACTTCTACGAGCTGTTCCTGAAAGAATACGACCCCAGGAAGCGCATGCAGCGCGGCGTCTTCTACACGCCCCGGCCCGTCGTCTCCTACATCGTCCGCAGTGTCCACGAGCTGCTGCAGTCCGAATTCGGCCTCGCCGACGGTCTTGCCGATACGACCGCTTGGGGCGAGATGCTGAAAAAGCACGGCGGCCTAAAACTCCCGCCGCTCACCGATGAGCCGGGCGAAAAGCGCACCATCTCCCAGGACGAACCGTTCGTCCAGGTTCTCGACCCTGCCACCGGCACAGCCACCTTTCTCGTTGAGGTCATCGACGTTATTCACCGGACTCTCGCCGCGAGATGGAAACAGCAGCGGCTCAACGACGCCCAGCAACTTGCCGCGTGGAACGCCTACGTCCCGAAGCACCTGCTCCCGCGGCTCCACGGCTACGAACTAATGATGGCCCCGTACGCCGTCGCCCACATGAAGATCGGCCTCAAGCTCGCCGAGACGGGCTACCGCTTTGCGGCCGGCGAGCGTGCCCGCATCTATCTCACCAACGCGCTCGAACCCTGGGTGAAGCAGCCCACATTCCCTGAATTCGAGGCTCTCGCCCACGAAGCTGCAGCCGTCAACGAAATCAAACGGCACAAGCGATTCACCGTCGTCATTGGCAATCCGCCGTATTCCGTAACCAGTGCCAACTTCAATCCTTTCATAGACGGGCTAATGGAGGACTACAAGAAGCACGTGAGGCGCGAACAGGGTCTCGTCGCTCTCGCGGACGACTACCTCAAATTTGTGCGCCTGAGTCAGATCGTGTTGGCGGCTCCAAATTGCGGCGTTTGGGGGATGATTACCAACCACGGCTATCTCAAGGGAGTGATCCACCGTGGGGTGAGAAAGGAACTGCTCGGCCAATTCAAAGCCATGTTCATTCTTGACCTTCATGGTGATTCAAACATTGGAGAGCGGGTACCGCCAGGCAAGGCCAACGCAAACGTATTCGACATTCAGCAGGGAGTCGCTGTCTCTATCGGAGTTCGCCCGTTTCGGACGCCAGCCGTGAGTGCGGTTTGCCACAGTGACTTATGGGGCACTCGAAGCGAGAAATACGATGACCTTGCCTCCAATCCAATCTCGCTTCGGAAGTGGACTGAACTGCGTCCAGTCGAACCGCGGTATTTCTTGATTCCATTCGATGATGCAAACTTGGCCGAATACGAAGATTACCCTTCACTCAATGAGTTGATGGCCGTCAATTCATGTGGCGTCAAAACACACCGCGATGGCGTCGTGATTGATTACAATAAGGAGAAGCTGGTCGTTCGAATGTCGGACATTGCTTCTGAGCGCCGTATAGAGCTGCTCCGGGAGCGCTACGGCATCACCGACACGCCAAACTGGAAGCTCAAAGACGCTCAACTCAAAATCAAAGCCAACGAGGTTTCGCCGTTCATTAAGCGTCTCACTTATCGGCCATTTGACTTCCGTTGGATTTACTACAATCCGGCCATCATTGAGAAGGGGGATTCCAAGTATCCGACGCTTCGCCACATGCTGCACAGCAACCTTGCTTTGCTGAGCGCGCGCATCCAAGCAACGGGCATTTTCGATGCGGTTTTCGTCTCGAAGTTCCTCGTGGAAATGAAAACGGCGGAGTCTTCGCGAAGCTGCACGGTTTTCCCGCTCTTCCTCACCGACGATGGCGACTCGGAGGAGACAGCGCTTTCGAGCGACGGATCTCGGCCGAACCTGAACGCCAAGATATTGCTTTCTTGGGCTGGGAAGCTCGGTCTTAAGCCCAAAAAAAACGTTGGCCTTCCTGCCGGCCTGACGCCTGAGGACATCTTCCACTACGCCTACGCGGTGTTGCACAGTCCCGGCTACCGGAGCCGCTATGCGGAGTTTTTGAAGATCGATTTCCCGCGCCTGCCGTTGACCGGAAATCTGGATTTGTTCCGCGCTCTGGCCCGGCTCGGCGGCGAGCTGACCGCCCTGCACCTGCTGGAATCGCTTAAACTGGATAAACCCATCACCGAGTTCATCGGCGGCCGCAACCCCGGGGTCGAAAAAGTCTCCTGGTCGCAGGACACCGTGTGGTTGAACAAGGCGCAGACCACCGGCTTCCGCGGCGTCCGCGAACCCGTGTGGAACTTCCATATTGGCGGCTACCAGGTCTGCGAGAAATGGCTCAAAGACTGTAAAGGGCGCACGCTTTCCAAGGACGACATCACCCACTATCAGAAGATCGTCGTCGCCCTGTCCGATACCATCCGACTCATGAAGGAAATCGACCAGGTCATCGACAAGCACGGCGGCTGGCCGGGCGCCTTCGCCGGCGCCAAGGAAGCGAAGACATGAGCAGCGGCAGCCCGGCGCCTGACGATTCCGCGCGCGTCGTCGTCTGGTATTTCATCGACGAGGCGGGCACGCCGACGCTCTTCGATCGCCGCGGCAGAAAGCCGCTCGTGGGCACGGAGCAGACGTCGCAATACTTTCTCCTGGGCAAGCTTGAAGTCGCCGACCCCCTCGCCTTGACGGGCGCGCTGGACGAGCTGCGCAAGAGTCTCCTCGCTGATCCCTACTTTCGCTCGGTCCCGTCGATGCAGCCCGAGGAAGGGAAGACTTCGATCAAGTTCCACGCCAAGGACGATCTGCCGGAGGTCCGCGAGCACGTCTTCCGCCTATTGATGAGGCATGAAGTGCGCTTCGCCGCGGTCGTCCGTGACAAATCGCGCCTCCTAAAGGAGGTCCTGGCCCGCAATCAGGCCGAGCCGCACTACCGCTACAGCGAGAACGAAATCTACGACGAGCTCGTGAGCCAGCTATTCAAGACCGCGTTCCATCAGGCGGACCACTTCGAGCTGGTGTTCGCGAGCCGCGGTGAGAAGGACCGGTCCTCCGCGCTGTACACCGCTCTACAAAAGGCGCAGCAGATCTACGAGCAGAACTTCGGGATCAAGTCGAAGCACACCGTGCAAGTGATCAACAGCAACCCGGTCCAGCATGGCTGCCTGCAAGCGGTCGATTACTTTCTGTGGGCATTGCAGAGGTTGTACGAGAAGGGGGAAGACCGGTTCTGGACCTTTGTCTGGCCGAAAGTGCGGGTGGTGCACGACCTGGATGACACGCGAAAAGACAGCTTCGGCACGATCTACACGCCGCAAAAGCCGCTGACGAAGGAGGCCAGCGCAAAAAAATAGCCAGTGGATATAGGGTCTCGCCGCAGCAAAGCCGCGACGACCACACCGCATGAAGCGGAGTTTTGTCCACCAGCTAGTAATAGAATATCGGCTGTTTTGAGGAAGTCAATCGAGTTTTTTGCATGTTTCGACTCGCCCGAACTTGGCTGCGACCGGTGTGACAAGAAAAATCAAAGCAGAAGGTTACAAATGGTGAATATTGGAATCGTAGGCATCGGTTTCATGGGCATGATCCATTACCTCGCCGCCGCAAAGCTTGGCGGCTCGGGGCAGGTGACGGCGCTTTGCAGTCGGGATCGCAAGAAGCTTGGGGGCGATTGGCGCGGGATTCACGGCAATTTTGGCCCGCCGGGCGAAATGATGGATCTGGGCCACGTCAAGAAATACGAACGGCTCGATCAATTGCTTGGCGACCGGGACATCGATCTGGTTGATATCTGCAATCCCACTTCGCTGCATCCGGAAACCGCCATCAAAGCCTTGCGGGCGGGCAAGCATGTCCTCGTTGAAAAGCCCATCGCTTTGCGGACGGAGGACGCCGATGCCATGGTGGCCGCGGCCCGGCAAGCGGGCAAGCTGCTCATGGTCGGCCAGGTTTTGCCTTTCTTTCCCGAATTTGCCTTTGCTCATCAGGCCATTTTGAAAAAGAGCTACGGCAAATTGCTCGGCGCTCATTTCAAGCGCATCATCGCCAAGCCCGATTGGTCGGCCGACATTGCCGATCCGGCCAAGACCGGCGGCCCGGCCCTTGACTTGCACATTCACGACACGCATTTCATTCGCGTCATCTGCGGCATGCCGGAGGCCGTCTTCGCCACCGGCATCGTGGATAACGGCGTCGTCCAATACCTGACGACGCAATATCTTTTCGGCTCGTCGGGCCCGGCGGTGACGTGCTCCAGCGGCGCGGTGGCCTGCAAAGATCGGCCGTTCGTGCATGGGTATGAGATTTACCTCGAACAAGCGACGCTGGTTTACGAATCCGGAACCCAGCCCTTGACGGTTCTCAAAGCCGACGGCGGCAGTGAGAAACCGGGCAATCCCGACGGGGATCATCTGTCCGGGTTCATTGCCGAATTGACGCAAGCCATTACAGCGATTGGAACCGGTCGAGAATCCGAGCTTCTGGGCGGCCAGCTGGCCCGGGATGCGCTCGTGCTTTGCCATAAAGAATGCGAGTCAGTGAAGACGGGCAAGGCCGTGGGTTTAAAATAGCGGGCTGCTTTGACCGTGGATCCGTCGGCGTATCGCACCCTGTCCGACTTGCGCTCTTTCGTTGTCTTTGGTTGTCTTTCATTTGAAGGCGGCCAACGTCGGAGCAAGGGGGCCAACACATTGGCCGCCTTCAAATGCAGTCCCAAAATGCTTTCCATTTCTTTTCACAGGGGGGTCAGGCGAAATGGAGAGAACCAAATCGGAGGCACCTTCCCGGCGAGCGAGACCTTAGGTTTCGTTTTTCAACCCAAAGTTCCGTTTTTCACCCCCTAGCTTCCGTTTTT
>JBJMQT010000084.1:0-13581 GCA_045802525.1 Gemmataceae bacterium | reverse complement strand
CAAGGACTACGAACGGCGGAGCGATTCGAGCGAAGCCATGTTGCAGATCGCTTCTGTCCACTTGATGCTCCAACGTCTGGCCTCCAGCGAATCGAGATTGGCTAATGGCTACACCGCAAATCGCATAAAGCGCGCTGCATGACCTTTAGGGACACCCTCTAAGAAGCTTGAAAAGCAACGACCGAGGTCGATGACTCATTGCCGGCGTCGCAGTAAATCACATTTTAAGTCTTAGCTGGCATGGCTCAGGCCCGCTGCTCAGATAGGGCATGGCAACGGGGAAATAACCCGATCTGGGCGTGTCTGATTTGATGTCTGATTTTTTCGATGTGGGCATGCAATAAGCACAAGTTGCAATTCATAAACCCTTACCGTAGAAGACATTTGGAAAGTGAGCTCCGGGCAATTCTCGATCCCCCTCGGCTCCACTCATTTCTCCTGCTGGACGTTGGCAATTAGCATGATGCCGAGTCCTTGCGCCTTTGCCTATGTGATGCAGCCGCCAATTTTGGTTGTCATGGCTAGGCTTCTTACACCTTTATCAGTATGGCTCCCTCGCCGTTGCGCAGCGCGATGCGGGTTACCGGAGCGCCCAGCGTGCCGTCAGCGCGCAAGGGCCGATAGGCGACGCCTAGATTGTGGAACGTCGCCGACGCCGTGGTCAGCGAGGCCGGCGTGGCCGTATTCGATGCGAAGGACAGCGGCTTGTAGAGAACCAGGGCATTCGTGTACGAACGTTGGTAGACCCGATAGCTAAGCGCACGATTGGCCGGGTCGCTGCCCGAGGCGAACAGCGACCAGGTTCCACGCGGGAGGCCGACGTCATAGGCGGCGGCCGGCGACCAGTGGCGCGTCCAGGACGTGGACGGCTCGAAGCCGCCGAAGAAATTCAAAAACGTTCGATTGGGATCGCCGATCATGTAATAGTAAGCCAACGTGGCGATCTGCGTGCGCGGATCGGTGGGCGTGCCGCCTTGGGGCAGGCTGTCCAAGATGGCATAGCCGTTGGGCCCTTGCAGAGCGGTCCGGTGAGCGACTTGCTGGGCCAAGTCCTCGAATTGCTGATAGTTATGCGCCAGCGCGCGGATGGCGAATTCTTCATAGTAGGAAATGTTGTGGGCCACGACGCCGTCGGCATCCGTCTGGCCGCCGGCCGTGTTGGCGACGATCCAATGCGGTGCAATCGCCTGGCCGATGCTGTGGAGCAACAAGCCATACTCGCTGGAATAGCTTGACGTTGACTCGATGACCGTGTTGCCATCCACCGAGAGTCGGCCCGCCGAGTTGTCCATGAAGATGCCCGCCGCATGAGGCTGGCTGCTGAGGAAACGCTTGGTGTAGTCGATCGCCCAGGCTCGAAATCCGGCGCTGGCCGGATTCGTGGGCGGCCGCCCTTCGCCATAGGCGCTGAGCGCCCGGCTCTCGTAAACGAAGCGAGCGTCCATGCCGGCATGGCGATGGGAGTATTCAACCGCGTTTAGATAACCATCGTGGTTGGCATCGGCGGAGTAATCAAAGGCCGGAATCACGCCGGACGTGCGTCCCCTAGCGCCTACATAATCGCGGCCCAGGATCATCCGGGCAACCGGAGCGACGCCCTCGGAAACGGTTCGGACACGAACGTAAAAGAGCGGGTTGGTCCCACTTATCGACGACGCCTTCCAGCCTGCCGGGGGATCGAAGGCGATCTGACCGGAGCGATGCAATCCCAGGGTAGTATCGGACAAAGTTTTGAGGGCCGTCCAACCGATCGGGTTGCCGGCGGCATCGACTGACGTGGCGTACTCCAGAACCCCGTGCCAGGTCGACCCGGCGCCCTGGGAAAGGGTAAAGTTAATCTCGCGAAATTTCTCCGGGTAGCCGAGATAGACCGACGTGCCGTTGCCGCCGAACGGAATCGTATTGTTATAGACGTGGGCAGTGGCGGTGTAATCGGTGAAGCCGACGCTCTGTCCGCCCCCATAGACGCCCCAAAACCAGGTGACCGATTGCGACGACGAACTGCTGCCGCTGAAGGGAGTCGCATGGTTGACGTGGTAAAAGGCCGTTTCCCGATTGATGCCGTGGGCATCGGCATAATGAAGCCAATCCGTCATCAGATCGAGATACAAGCTGGAAACGTTTGAATAAATGAGGGCCGGCGTGTTCGGGGCAACTTGGCGGATGTCGGCCAGGTAACTGGAATTGGGGATGACCAGATCGACGCTGTTTCGCAGGAGCGAGTCTTCAAAGGAACCGAATGAAGTGCCGCCGTAGGCGAGCTCGGCGATGCGTATATGCCGGTAATGGCGCGGAATGTTGATGCCGCCGGTGCTCGGCAAATGCTGGTGCGTCGTTACGCGAATTGTCTTCTTGCCGACGTTGCCGGCCCGGTCAAAGGCTTCCACGGTGAGCAGATGCGCCCCATCCGCCAGGGAAGTGGGGTCTAGCACGAAATCGAACGGCCGCGCCACGTCTGTTTCTTGCAAACGATTGTCCAGCAAGAAATCAACGCGAACGACGCCGGTATTGTCCGTGGCGTTGGCATGTACGATCGTTGGCTGATAGAGGACGCTGCCCGGCGCCGGATTGGTGATTAGCACGACGGGCGCTTGCCGGTCGCCGGTTACTTGGGGCGTCGGGGCGGGCTGCCCCGCCGAGACACTGGGTTGAACGACCGTGAAATTATCAAAGGATACTATGCCGCTATGACTCGCCGGACGAGCCAGGCCGACCTTTCCCCAACCGCTGATGGAGGAATCGGTGCGAACTAGGGCCCACGTGGGAGTGCTCTGCCAAAGGCCGCTGCTGCCCAGATACTGTTTCGTGTCTGCTCGATAGATCCGGGCGCTGAGCGTTGTGCCCATTGCCGTCAGCGAGACCGTAACCCATTGCCCGCTGACATAGTCCTGCGAGTTGATAGAACCGAGCGTGGTCGCAACGCCGTTTACGACTTTAATCAGTTGCACTTCGAGGCCGCGGATGATCGAAACGGCATAATACGAAGGACGAGCCGTGTCGAGGTTGCTGCCGCGCACGAAGACTTGGCCGGGGATCAGCGTGTCCAGGTAGATGGAGGCGCTCGCCTCGACATTGCCGGGCAACAAACCATTAAGCCAGGCGCGCGCGGCCTGGCCACTGTCCGCCTGCGAGTTGACGCCCTGGCTGGACCCGAAGGCATGATCGCGGGACACATTGAAGACGCCTTGATCGGTCCATTGAGACCAATTTGTCGGCAGAGCACCGATCGCGGTGGCATCGAACGTTTGCTGAAGAAGGACCGGCGGCGTTATTCCGGCTGCGGGAACGCCCACGACTTTGAGATTATCGAAGTTGACGTTGCCCGTGTAGCTCGCGGCCCGGCCCACCCCGACATAGCCGCCCGAGGTCAGACCGGTATCACTTTTCACGATGGCCCAAGTTTGGGCGCTCTGCCACGCGCCCGACGCATTCAGATACTGATGGGTATCAAGACGATAGATCTGGGCTTTGAGCGCCGTGCCAACTGCTTTAAACGTTAACTGAATCCATTGATTGCTGACGTAGTCTTTGGATTTGACTTCTCCCAAGACCGTCGAAGCACCATTGACGACGCGAACCAGTTGGACATCCAGACCGCGGCTTACGGAGAGCGAGTAATACGAGGGGGTAGAGATGTTCAAGTTGTTGCCGCGAAGGAGGAGCTGTGCCGGGATGAGCGAACCGGCAAAAACAGCAACGCTGGCTTGCACATTTGCCGTCAACCGTTGATTAGACCAGGCCCGAGCGGTTTCCTTGGTTATCCCGTTAACTTCCAGTCCCGCGCGGCCGCTCAGCGCTTTGTCGGTCGAGACGGCAACGGGGCCATTGTTGGTCCACTGCGACCAGCCGCTGGGCAGGTCGCCAACGAGGGTGGACTGAAAAGTCTCCTGGCGCAGCAGACTGGAAGTCAAGTTCAGCGGCAAAGTTGAAAGCATCTCCCTGGTTTCCAGGGCCTCAACTTGGAGTTTGGCGCGAAGCGTCTTTGCATGTGCCATGGGATATTTACCGATTCGAGGGTTCGGTGGCGTTTGCCGTGAACGGACGCTTGGATAGCCCAGATTGGGTTGCGAGTCTCCGGCCAGGTCGCTTGCCAAAACGCGCCGGCGCGCTATTCGGACCGAAGGCGGGATCAACGCCACCTTATGGCCTAGGCGAGTGGTCGCGCCGCTTTGTCTTAGATTCCGGAGATTTCGTTAAGAAAGGTGCAGGCAAGCGGGCCAGTCGGGCACGCGCACTCGGAACCAGAAGAAGATTCCGAAGCCATGTTCGGTCAAAGACAAACACGGAATGGCCCATTGACGTGAAGCGTTTTCAACACCGCGCAAAGAGGTGCACCGGGATGCGCGCGGCTTGGGATGCACATACGGTATGGGGGCCATGCGAGCGCTCCCGCTATCTCGGACCTCTGTTACCGTGGAGACGAGGCGGCTATTTAAGATTTCCTGCAAAGTTTGTCAACAGAAATACCGAGAGATTTCGAGCCGACGGTGATGGGCTTGGAATCCAAGGCGATCAAACCCGCCAACTAGGCGCCTAGGCTTACAGGTGTAAACCCAGTGGACCAATGTGTGCGGGTCTAGAGGGTGGGGCGCTTGAGCTACAGGGGCCGGGAGTGTTCGCGCCAAAAAATACGTTGCATTGCATGCGCCCCCACCCGCGCGGCGCCGCGCCGTTGAGCGTCAATTGACGTCAATGAGCAGCCATGCCGAGGCCCCGGCCTCAATTCCCCTACCGGGCGGTTGACGTGATTCGACGCCGCAGGGGTCGAAGCCATTAGCCGGTGGTTGAGCGCAGCGACACCACCGGTAGCCGAAGTCCCTCTCCCAGCCGACCCCGGCGGAGTCGCACAGACCGGCCCTTGTGCCGAGGCGAGTGCCTTTCCGGTGTTGAGAAAGACCGGTTTGCTCCAGAGCCTTCTGCGACCCCTCCCGGGGTCGTCGAGATTACGGAGACGCTTTTCCGGTGGTATCGCTACGCTCAACCACCGGCTAATGGCTGCGACCCCTCCGGGGTCAAAACCGGCTCGGCTCAAGCACCGGCTAAGCTACGGGCTAGGACCGCCGAGGTCAAATCCAGCTCGGTTCAATGAAGAATCCTCAAACATCTCAAAGGTCCTACCTGCGCTTCCGCCGTCTCTGCGTGGGGTTCACCTAATAAGATCCTGAGATTTTGCCGGAGATGAGCTGCCCGCTGTGATATAACAAGGCTTTCGTAGCATCCTTATCCCTTGCCCGAATCCCTGCCTCCTTATTTTCCGAACCGAGAAAACAATGATGAACAACAAGGTCACAACTTCCGGCCCATGGGCCTCTGGATTGGCGGCGACCGCTATCGCCGTGTTATTGCAAAGCCTGACGCTACCCAGCGTCTGCGCTCAAGATCGAAACTCGGCCCCAGCCAAAGCAAACGCCCCAAAGGCAAGCGAAACCGCCGCTCAGGCCGCCCAGCCGTTGCCGCGCAGCCTCCCCGAAGCACAAGGCGTGTCCGCCTCGGCCGTTCTCGCGTTCGTCGACGAGGCCGATAAGAAGATCGAGGGCATGCACAGCTTTATGCTGGTGCGGCATGGCCATGTCGTGGCTGAGGGCTGGTGGACGCCCTACGATGCCAAGACCCGCCATGAACTCTATTCGCTCAGCAAGAGCTTCACTTCGACTGCCGTGGGACTGGCCATTGCCGATGGCAAATTGAGCCTGGACGACCCGGTGTTGAAGTTCTTCCCCGAGGAGGCTCCTGAGAAGCCGAGCAACAACCTCAAGGCGATGCGTGTGCGCGATCTGCTGTGCATGTCCACCGGACATCAAACCGAGCCGGCGCTCGCTGCTTCCAAGCAACCTTGGGTAAAGACGTTCCTGGCAGCTCCCGTCCCGCACAAGCCGGGAACGCATTTCCTCTACAACACCGCCGGGACTTACATGCAGTCCGCCATCGTACAGAAGGCGACCGGCCAAACGGTTCTTGAATATCTCCGGCCCCGGCTGTTCGAGCCGCTGGGAATTGAAAACCCGACCTGGGGAACCAGCCCCCAAGGGATCACGCTCGGCGGTTATGGCCTGAGCATTCGCACGGAAGACATCGCCCGATTCGGCCAACTGTACCTGCAAAAAGGCATGTGGCACGGCAAGCAATTGGTGCCTGCGGAGTGGGTGGAAAAGGCCACGGCCCGGCAAACGTCCAACGGCAGCAACCCCAACAGCGACTGGGACCAGGGCTACGGCTACCAGTTTTGGCGATCCCGCCACGGCGCCTACCGAGGCGACGGCGCCTTCGGCCAATACTGCATCGTCATGCCCGAGCAAGACGCCGTCGTCGCCATCACCAGCGGCGTAAAAGACATGCAGGCCGTGCTGAACCTGGTCTGGGATAAGCTCCTTCCCGGCATAGGCACAAAACCGCTGACTGCCGACGAGGATTCCAACAAGAAGCTGCAAGCCAAGCTGGCCGGCCTGGCGCTGCCCACTCAAAAAGCCGCCGCGGTCGCTCATATTCCCAAGGAAGTCTCGGGGAAACTGTTTATCTTTGGTCCGAACGATCAAAAAATCGAAAGGCTCGGCATCGAACTGGGCAGCCCCGCGGATGCAGTGACGTTGATCGGAAAGTTTAGCGGCGGCAGCGAGCAGCGGATCGCTTGCGGCAACGGCGAGTGGAAAAAAGGCCGCTTGGCATTCGGTTCGCTCCCCGAACAGCAGGCCGCCGTCAGCGGCGCCTGGACCGCCGACAATACCTATACGGCCAAGATTTCTCTCTACGAGACCCCGTATCTGATCACGATGGTTCTAGACTTCTCGAAAAAGCAATTGCGCGTCGACTCGACGTGGAACGTGTCGTTCGGACCGACGAAGAAAGATCAACTGATTGGGGAGAGGCGCGAACCTGTTGATGACCCTGAAGGAAGTTCGGTGAAAAAGAAATGAACGAACCAAAGAGCCCAGTAAAGCGCGGATGACCGCGCTAAGCCACCGTGTCCGCTGGTGCGGCAGCGAACCCGGCAAAACCACAATCGTGGTCCGGGTCAGCTTCCGCCTCTTACACGTCTACAATCTTCTTGATGCAGTCTTCAACAAGCTCTCTAGCCACGCAGCGTTCAGCTTAACGCCCTCATTGTGCGACCGCACCCTCATGACTCCCGAACGAAAGCGACCGGTAGGACCGCGAACTCGGAAGGCTAGGGTACCGGGCCTCGCGGCCACGAATTCCGCCTGGCAGCCCGGAAACGCATTTCTAACGAGTTGCTGAATTCGGCGGCGACGTTGCGCCGTGTCAACGCTCATTGCCGAACGCCTTTCCCGACGTAAGGGTTTGTTCGCCGAACTAGTAGGGCATGCCACTTGAAGCGGGCAACGGCTTTAGCCGCGAAGGTTCGGCGGCTACTTTTCTTAAAATCTGCGGAGTGGTTTAGTCCCGATTGCCGGATGTTTCACTGCTCGCTTTGTTGCTTCCCCTTTGCCCAGTCCGAAACCAGCAAACAAGGAGCACCAATACAATCAGCGAGCAACCAACGAAGAGCCAAAACCAAAAATAAGCATTCTACTGGGCACGCTCCCGTTGCAGAGCCGTGAGCGGCGTTGCTGTCACCCATCCCCAGAATAATGTGGCATAAAGTGCAAATGCACCGAAGACGGTCGCCGCCATTATCCCTAATAGGTAGACGTGCTTCATTTTGACAAGAAGAAGATTGAGAAACAAAAAGCGACGAACAACCCGTCCTCTGGGGTTTACCCTAGCACGAGCATCAGAACTACCAATACGATCGGAATCGCGATTGGTGCCGCTTGGGCCAGAAGCGCTAAGACCAGGCGGTTGCGGTTGGCAAGGAGCACAGAGACGCCGGTGCAGACCAAATACATCACCGGGTACCCCATTGTCGAGGTATAGAATGCTTGTTCGATGAAAAAGAATGGCCCTTTGGGCCCCGCTCGCGCCAGGCCCATTGCGCCAGCTATAAGGAAACCAGGCCCCAGGATCAAAGCGAGGCCACTAAGGATACGAATGATGCGAATGGCGCTTTCCGTAGCGTTCCCATGGACCCCGAGGCTGCTGGTACGCCTGCATACCTCCAGCCCGACGCATAAGGCTGCCACATCCACGAAGATCAGCGACGAGAACATGCTTTCCTCCACCGCCAAAATAGCAGGCTAGGCTGCCATAGCCGCCTGCACAAAAGGTTGACCGCCGCAAAACCAGATGGCGGCCCCCCACCGTCAGGTCATTAAATTTAACCTTGATCCGCGTTTTGCGTGTTGCGGGCCTTGCGCCAAGTGCTGTAGCGCAGTCGAGCGAAATCCCATATCCCCATGATGGCGAGGGCTATACCGCCCCCCACCAACCCACCTCCCGCAGCGCCTTTCAGGCCCAAACCGACAAGTATACAAAGCACGCCAAGAATAACCGCGACGATTGGCGGAATCTTGGCCGGTCGGCTCAGGAACGAATTGACTTGGGGAGCGCTCATGGAAGTCACCAGTTTTCGCGGAACAACTAGTTCGCTTCCGCAATATCCTTCAAGCTTACTAGCTTTAGCCGTCCAAAGGGATTGTGCATGGGGCTGCCCACGGGGCTTTGCGTATCGTTTTGATTGAAGACTTGAAAACGCGGCCCGTCCAGGTCGGCGATTATATGACCATCGTCGATTGGCTTGTCGCCTCGCGACAGGTAGCGGATCGCCTCGACGATGTCGAAGCCGCCGGACTCGATGTCGTCGCGTTTCATGACGAGGTCGCGAAGGCCCAGCGCGTGCATGCCCATTGTCCACACCTCCGTCTGGCCGCGAACGATGGCGACGAAGGCGAAGCTCAAGGCGTCGGCGCCGCCGTCTTCGGTCATTTCCAGCCAATTGCGACCGCCATGAGCGAGCGTGGAGTTGTCGATGAAGACGCCGGCGCCGCCGGCCCGCACCAGGACCGCGCCAGCCTGCATCATCCGCCGGGCCGCTTCCAACGAGCCGCCCGGGCCGCTCAAGAACACATTCACGGTGTAGCCATCGACCGTCGCGAGTTCGTCCGCCGTCGGCAGCTGCCGGCAGGATGAGCGAAAGATTTGGGCAAACTGATCATCCGCCCGGCTGCCGCCAAAATCGACCTGCGAGCCGTCCGGAAAGATCAGCGCCTCCGGCGTCAACCGGTAGCCGCTCGGCAAGCGCTCGATCAGCTCGCGAGGACCCGACCACTTGCCCGGAATGCGAAGGGCGATGGTGACCGGGATGGCCGACTCATTCATCTTGCGACCTCCTCCTGGTAATGCACTACTGGCGAGAGCTTTGTTTGGCGCTCCGAGGGCTGCCTTGGTCCTCTTAGGTGTAGGTTCCTGAATTCTCGCCACGAGTTCGCCGGTTTTGACCTCGGAGAGGTCGCAGCCATTAGCCGGTGGTTGAGCGAAGCGACACCACCGGAAGAACGGTCCGTATCTATACGACCCTGGAAGGGTCGCAGCCATTAGCCGGTGGTTGAGCGCAGCGACACCACCGGAATAATGGCCCCCGTGTCTATACGCCCCCGGAGGGGTCGCAGAAGGCTCTTCCACCCAAACCGCCCCTTCTCACACCGGACACCGGTATCTGCGACCCCTCCGGGGTCGGTTGGAAGAAGGGCATCGTCTACCGGTGGTGTCGCTGCGCTCAACCACCGGCTAATGGCTGCGACACCTTCGAGGTCATGGAAAAGCCTACACCTGTCGAGATGGCGGCTCGGTCCAGGTGCCGCGGCGGTTAGCTGCCTCGCTCCTTCCAGTGCGCAGGCAAGGAAGCCTGGAGCTGCGACAACCCGTCCTCACTCGCGGCAACAGCAAACACGCGCCATGCTGGAAGCTGGCGGTCCTTCTGAATGAAATCTTCCCATTTGAGAAAGCATATTGCCCGCTCGGATTGCTTGTAAGCCCGCATCGCGTTGGCTTCACCCACGAAGTGCCAGCCCTGGTCCAGGGTCACACGGGTCGTGCTCTCGTCCACGTATCCGATGGCCGTGTGTTTCCCCGCGCCGCCGAAAGAGGCGTGCCAAATCGCCATCACGTTCAAGAAGATGAAACACGAGTCATGCTCAGTGTGCCACTCGATCCCTTTGTCGCGGCGGCTCACGCCCTGGAACACGGCGGTATCGGGTTTCACCTCTGGAGCGGCCGGGACAGCCCAGTAGACGACGCACTGATTCTCCTCCATGAACACGAGACGCCCCGAGTCGATAAACAGCTTCTCAGGCGGCAAAAGGCGGTTGTGAAACTGGTTGATGCGCTTCTCCCGACCTGCAAGGAGGTAGTATTCCCTCAGCGAGCTAGGAAGCTTAATCGCGAGCCGTTGCTCGGCATCCGCGATGTCGGCGTTTGCGGAGGCATCTTGGCTGCGAAGTGGCACTCCGAGCGTCGCAAACGTGTCTTGATACGAATCGGTGAACAAAACGCGACCCACTTTGCCAGTTAACAACCCAACTCAGCAGCGGGCCTCATTGGCTTCGTTTGCCGCTACTTCGTCCGTGCGGCTGCCTGCCTGTCTTCTCGTGCCCCAATTCTACTTGCTCGCGTCCCGGTCCGAGATCCGAATGTTGCGGAACTCCATGTCGCCATCGTAAACCGCGAAGCCAATTCGGCCTGTGGCCGCGTGGTTGCCCGGCTCCTCCTCGTCGGCTCTCGCCTTTTGCACTTCAACGCCATTGATCACGCCGCGCAAGCGCCCGTTGCGGACTGTCAACTCAATATGGTTCCATTGATTCAGGCCGCGTAGCAAGGCCTTTTTTTTGGGGTGCTCGTATTTTCCCGAGGGGTAACGGATTCCTCCCGGCAAGGTGCCCGAAGGGTTCGTTTCGTTGAAAAGAGCCACCACGGACGTCCGATTATCTTTCGCGTGATAGGCTACTGCACCGCGCGTTGGGGCGCGCGTCGCCCTGAAGTCAAACTCCAGGACGAAGTCGGAATAGTCTCGCTGGTAGGCCAAGTAGGTCAAGGCTGCCGACCCTTTGCCTCGGGCGAAGATTCGGCCGCCCACGACGCCCCATCGATGCGGGTCGAGAGCTTTCTCTGCCCATCCGCTCGGAGTCTTATCAACCATGACCCAGCCGGTCAGATCTTTGCCGTTGAAGAGTGCCACGAAGACGTTGCCTTGCTCCTTTGGCGCTGTAGAATCACCGGGCGTCTCTTGGCCGCTCGGCGTGACGGCCGCTTCCGTCGAATCGGTTTGACGCTTCACAATCTCGTCATTCGACTTGAACGTCCGTGCGTATCCGACTACTAGACCGCCGACGACCAGCGCCCCGGCGGCAGCAACTGCTCCCATCCGCCACCGCCGCCGTCGGGCGGCCGTTCGCGAGACCGGCAATAACTGCGAAGCCGATGCGACTGCTTCCGCCGTTTCCTGGTCCGAGGATTCCTGGCGTTTCCCCAGCAAGGCCTGGACCGACTTGGCCAGAACCGTTAGCTGTCCTTCCACGGGCGGCGTGAAAGCGTCGAGCCAGTGAGTGTTGCTGAGCGCATACTTCATGGCTCCCAAGGGCAGAACGTCTTCGACGCGGCAGGGGATAACCGGCATCCCTTTGCTGATCGCCAGCTCCACCTCTCGACGTACTTGCGCAGAGTCGTTGGCATTGGTCGAAAATATTAACACCATAATCTTGCAGGCGTCGATGCCGTCGTTGATCGCCGCTCCCCACTCGGTGCCGGGCGTGATGTCCCGCGGCGCGATCCAACACCGAATCTTGTGGCCTTCCAGTACGGCGCACGCGGCATCGGCCCACGTTTTATCTTTCGTGGAGTGACTGATAAAGGCTTCGTGTATGGGCGTCATGTTCACCTCAAACTATCAATTAGACCCGGGGGGCTGGATTCTTCGGCTCGATCGCATGATCCATCACTTGGCGACAGCCGAATTCAGCGTCACCCTTTACTTCTTTGTCCCCAATCGATGACTCTTGCGCTTGGTTTTCGCTGGTAAGGGCGCAAGCTTAAATCCGGGGAAAGAAAGAGTCAACTTTATTACTCCTGCGTGGCGCGACGCGGATTTAGGTGATTACCGGTCCGCCGACAAGAGGGCGCCGCCGGTAGCCCGGGCCTTGCGCGACACCATTGACGTCCGTCGCAAGAAGGGCTTAAACTCGCCAGACGTGGCACCTCGCCGCCTCGCTCCGCCCTGGTGGGGAGAGTCGGGGTGCTCATAGCTGTAGGTTTTTTACGACCACCAAAAGGTATTTTGACGACCCCTAGCGAAACATGTTGGTGGCACAGACATTTGTGTCTGTGCCCAGGAATGGCTCGTAGCCCCTAGCCGGTGGTTGGCCTGGTTTTGACCCTGGAAGGGTCGCAGCCATTAGCCGGTGGTTGAGCGCAGCGACACCCATAGGCATCAAGTTAAGCCGAACTCCAAGAGATCGGGGTTGTTAAGTAATTCGATGGTTCCCGGCCGAGAGCGCTTGTTTCGCCGACAGGTTTTCGTCAGGACGATGCGCATGAGGGCCAGAATGGGTTCAAGGGCGTTTTCCCAACCCAGGGCCGCGGCCAGGCGGCCGGCGAAGGCGCGCGTCGCTTCGGTAGCTTTGCTCAGACTGGCCCCCAGATTTCCCCAAACACTGCTGACCACCAGCCAGTGTTGCACCAAGGCGGCCAACAAGCGGGCCCACACACGTATAATTTGCCGCACCGCCGTGCTGCCGTTCAAGTCGGCGACGAGCCCCTGGGATTTCCACCGCTTGAACAACAACTCGATTTGCCAACGGGCTCGATACAGCACCACCGCCTCTTTGGTGGTCAGCTTGTCCTCCGGAAGGTTCGTCACCAAGATGCTCCAGTCGCACCAAGCCAGACGGGCCGCGCTGGGCTCACGCCCTTTTCGGCTCCGCATTTCCTGACGCAACTTGGCCCGATGGCGATCCGCTTGTTCTTGAGGCAAGCGCCAGGCGATCAGCCGACAAGCCAGGCGCTGCCCTTGCCCCAGCACAATCTCTTGATCGACGAACCCGTCGGACCGGCTCTGGTGAACGAGCCACTGGAGCAAGTCGAGGGCTGCGGTCTTCCCGTGGAGGAACACATGGGTGCCAAACTGCAAACGGGACAAAAAGTACTCGGCGGCGACCTGCATAGCCGCGAACACCGCCAGATCGAAATAGCCCAAATCGGCGATCCGTAAGGAATTGGGGCCCCGCCGAGCTTTTTGGCGACTACTGCTCTGGTCGCAACTCCGCCCCTCCTCAATCTGCACCTGGGTGAGGGCGCCATGGCGGAGATCCCATTCGGTCTGCAGCTTCAGGGCCGCTTGGCCGCCGCCGTTTTTGGCCCCGCACCCGCGATAACGATCCTGGGCCTCGTCGGGCAGGGCAATCGTGGAACTGTCCAGCAAGGTGACGCTTGGGAAACGTTCCAGCACCGCAGCCAAGACCTTGCTCGAACCGACGATCAGCTGGGTGGCTTTTTGGAAAAGTTTTTGCAAGTAATCGGCCAAGGCGGGCGTATAGCGCTGCTCGATGGCTTGCGGGGTGACATCGACCCCACACTCCAGGGCGAACTGAGCCAACTTCTCGTCGGAGGACTTAGGGCACTGCAAGAATCCGAGAATAAAGGTCTTGGTCAACGACACCGCTGAAAACTTCCGGTTTCGCTTGATCAGGTGGCATT
>JBJMQT010000083.1:0-16326 GCA_045802525.1 Gemmataceae bacterium | reverse complement strand
CCGCCTGAAAGTCAGATCCAGCGCTGCACCGCTTCGGCGGTGTCCGCGGGCGTGGTGTTGAAGCAGATCTTCGCGCCGGGGGCATGGGCGTGGACGAGGTTGAGCAGCCGCTCGAACAGCAGCAGGTTCGGCGGAGCGCGAAGCCCGGCCCCGATCATCACGCAGTCGAAGGGCCTAGACGCGAGCGCCTGTAGGATGACGGCCTCGGCGGTTTCACCGAGGTCGACGAGGCAGCTATCCACCTCGTACCCCAGCCCCCGCAGCCGGTCGAGCTGCCCCTCGATGAACGCTCGGACGAGATCAGGCGTGAGGCCTGGGAACTGCGTGAGGTCCGCACAGGCGGGGTCGAGCCCCAAGGCGAAGACGCGTCTCGGCATGTCGCTCCCTCCCGGCGCAATTGAATAGCATACCCGTAGTTTTCAATCAGTTTAGATGTGAGGATCCGGGTAACATAGTTCATGGTAAGTAGATCATAACCGCTTGGATTGCTGGCGGCTATGACCGGCCAATCGCTCCGCCGCGATCAGCGCGTGCGCCTAGCACCGAAGCGACTTGCAGTGAGAGCGGGGAGATGTGCATCTGGGACACGGCCGCGGGCAAGATGATGCTCCGCCCCGAATTCTGGCAGGGTAGCTCAGCCGCTCCTTCATCGAGGGTCTGTTTGCCGGTGCAACTCTTCCCCTTTTCGGAAAAGAAGCTTGGTCAGCCGGCCGTAATCGGCAATAGAATTGGCCAGAAAGCCCCAGTGGGCGCCTGCCTTCAGAACGATTCGGCATTGCCGCATGGTGACCGCCTTGTGGCTCAGCGTCGCGTCCTCAAACCGCTCCACGTCCGTCCAATGAACGCTATCCCAGACGTCGCCGTGCGAGCGCACAAGTCCCTGAGGGCACACGAACACCCAATCGAGCGGCATGAGCCGCGTGCCGTAAAGGATGACTGCACCAAGGACTACTAGAGGTGCATTTGCTTTCGGACTGTCCCTCGCGAAAGACTACCGTCCGCCAGCAACGGCAGCAGACGGGGCAGTCAAGGGACAACTCCAGCGCGTCGCAGAAAGTGACTGCCGGTCGGCCACTTGTCCAGTTGCATGGACATGCCATCATCACGGCCGATCAGTTCGCCTTCTTCCGCTTGAACAGCCAGTCGAGCACCTCGTCGTTTTTGTAGGTCGGGGTCCATGCGTCGTGGCCGGCCCCCTTGTACTCGGTGTACTTCGGCTCGCCGCCAGCCTTCTTGATAGCGGCGATCATATCGCGAGGTCGCTCGACCGGAACCAGCGGGTCCGTGTCGCCGTGGAAGGCCCAGATGGGCAGCTTGGCTAGCTTTTCCGCTTGAGCTGGGTCGCCACCGCCGCACACTGGAATCGCCGCGGCGAACAGTTCCGGCCGGCGCGAGACGAGATCCCATGTGCCGTAGCCGCCCATCGAAACGCCCGTCAGGTAGATGCGATCCTTGTCGACGCGGTACTCGCTGCAAACCGCGTCAATCAAATCGAGGACCAGCGCCAAGGGCTCGGTCGGGCTCTTGGCGAGCGGCACGTTGCGCCCCCCGTCGAACCAGCCGACATTGGTCCACTGTTTGTCGGGCGGGCACTGCGGGACCGCCAAGAAGCACGGGTGCTTCTTGCGGGTCGCGTCCTTCACGAACTCCTCGACGCCGCTCCGGAGTTGCTTCTTGTTGTCGGTGCCCCGCCCGAAGCCGCCGTGCAGGAAGACCACGAGCGGGTAGCGGTCCTTGCCGTCCTTGTCGTAGCCATCCGGCTTGAGCAGGCGGTAGGGCAGACTCGCCTTGTCCTTGGTGAATGTGAGCTTGTCGAGCAGCTTATCCATGTCCGGCTTCGGTTCCGGTTTCTGGGCGTGGGCCAGCGAGCAGAGGAGCAGGCTTCCGGCCGCTGCGAGGACAAGTTTCATGCGTGCGACTCCTGAAAAGAGTGGCTGGGAACGGGCAGCTCACGAAGTCCCATGGATGCGTGAGAGCGCCAACCATGCATTCACCCATTGTACTGCTCGTCGGTGACCTTCTCCATCCACTCGACCACCTTGCCGTCGAGTGCCTTCTGGATGGCGATGTACGTCATGGCCGTGGTCGGCGCGGCGCCGCTGGTGCTCCGCGAGATCCCATACCGCTTGCTCGCCGGCCCGGGGTCGCGGCTACGTCACATCGCATCGGCCGGTGCCCGGCCCAACGCATCGCGCGGGCGATTCGGTGGCTGAAGTACCACTTCCAAAGAGCCGCTCCGGATTGAGTCGCTCGCGCGGCGATCGGGATGAGCCCGTCGCCGTTCCACTTGCACTTCAAGGACGTGCCGGCGCTGAGCCCGCTGCAGTACCAGAAGCGACTGCGCCTCCAGGAGGCCCGTCGGCTGATGCTGGGCGAGGAGCTGGACGCCGCCTTGGCTGCCTTCCGCGTCGGTTACGAGAGCCCCTCGCAATTCAGCCGCGAGTACCGCCAGACGTTCGGCACCCCGCCTCGACAGGACGTGGTTGCCGTCAGGCTTGAGGCCGAAACGGTGGAATCGCCCGCGGTGAATGTGTTCGGCCTCGATGGCGATCCGGTCGCCGAAAATCAGGCCTGGTCGAAGGGCAGGATGTACAGGGGGTGGTCGAAACTCAGGCTACCGCCTAGGTAACTCGAATAAACCAGCGTTGTCGCACCGGTTTGAATTCCGTGATGAAGGCATCTGGGGTACCGCCGCCAAAGGAGGTTTGAAAGGCGCATTTCTTGCCAAAAGTCTCTGGAGTTCTCTGATTGAGTTAACAGACTGCGCGAGGACACGACATAGCGACGGGCGTCATCTTCAGCACTAACTACCAATACCTGTCGAGGCGTGCACGATCAGCTGTTCCCGCTGCCGCATCAGGATACCCAGGAAATCTTCCGGGACACGGACTATCACGCCAGAGGCTTTTGCAATGGCTATGTTGACGGCTTGCCGCACATCCTCCCGCTGAATATACGATCATCATGAACATGAAGATCAGAAAACATGTTCTGAGATCGATCATAGCTCGGTTCCTGCCGCCGGCGCCAGTCAAACCCCAAGGCCGGGTCAAGACAGTTCTAAAGGTGATATTCGGTTCGGTGCGGTTCTGGCGATAACCACAAACAGGGCCAGTAGCCAACCTTTGTAACTCGGTAGAATCGCCGTCGTGGAGAATCCCTTTCGTCGCGGAGAGCCTGCTTCTCCAGCTTGTCAAGAACGGTCTCGGTGCAGCATGTCCGGGCCGACGTCGCGGACCTGCCCAAAGTAATCGATCTTGGGGAGCGACAGTCTCTTCGAGGTCAAGACTTCGGCGCTCAACCCCAAGACAGCGGCCCGCAAGGCCGCCGACCGGTCATCCTCGCGGCGGACGATGGCGGGAACCGGAAGTCCGCGCTCGAGGAGCAGGCCAGTCACGGTTCGCCCGACCGCCCCAGTTGACCAGCAAAGAAAGAAGTTCCGTCGATTTCCCTCGAACATTCGATCATCGCGCCCCGCTAGTTGAACTCCCTCGTCAAGCTGTAACGCTCGTCGCAATATCGACAAAGCCCTTCGACTTACTCACCGGTATGATGATTTCGACCCACGGCACTTCGCTTGGTTGGTTAAAAAGGGGACGACATGGCGAAAACGAGCGAGTTCATCAAGGCATGTCTTGTGGGGAGGTTGGCTGAGGCTGAGTCTCTGCTTGCCGAGGCTGACGTTAATGGAGCGAATGAGCTAGGCCAATGTGCGCTTCTGACATTTGACCCGGAGATCACTCGCTTTCTTCTCGAAAATGGAGCGGATCCGAATCGCCAGACCAATGAAAATGGGGCGTCGCCCCTATCGGGGCATTGCTTCGACCGTAAATACGACTGCGTCAAGCTGCTGCTTTCCCAGGGAGCCGACCCAAACCTCGGTCGCCCGGAATCCGGAGAGACGAGGCGAACCAGGATTCGGAATTGAATTCCCTGCTTCCGCGTCGCAGCCGGTGACACCGGATTGACGTTGAAAAACCAGTGGTCCGAAAGTGCTTGTAACTATACCTAACCTGTTCGAATCATATTCGCATTGCGGTCGCACGGGCAGCGTCGTGTTCCCGATGGTTTTCTTCTCGCCGGAGGAGTCATTTCGAGCCCAACGGTCCTAGGCGGATCGAGTATACTTTGGCGGACGTCGTGCCTCCCGTGAAAGTCAGTTGCACGCGCTCAAAATCGCCGCCGGCCTCGAATTTCCCGGCATGAGCCAGTTTATTATTCAGACTGATCCGATAGACTTCTCCTTTGCGCTCGATTCGCAAGGGCACCGCCATACTCGATGTTTGCGGCACTTTTTCCGAGGAGCCGCCGGGGAAATACACAGTAGAATTGTTGCCGCCGCCACCCGGATCAACCTTGATCGAAAGACTTGGGGCCCCGTCTTTGCCAACCAATGTCGTCTCCAGCGTCTGATACATGGCTAATTCCAATTCACACTCTAAAAAGAAGTCGCCGTGGATGTGCACGGGCGGCAGCTTGACCGAGAGGTTTCCTTCCTGAGCCGCTTCCAGGCGTGGCCTTCCTCCGTCTTGCCGGACAGCGGCTGCGTCATCGCCTTCCCATCCTGCCGGCAAGTCGCCTGCGTCAACCTTTTTGAAATCCTCCCCGAAGCCCAGGCGGAAGGCATCATTGGCGTTGGGAATCGCAGCCTTGGCCTGAAGTTTTTGCGACGCATAAGGGCCGACACCCACGCCGAAAAGCTTCGCGATCAGCGGCTCTCCAGGAAGAGTAAATTGGATGGCGGAAAAGTTCTTGAAGCCTTGGAGTCGTCGGGCATGACAAGTCTTGCCGTTCAGGCTGACTCGATAGATGTCCTTGTCTCGTTCAAGCCGCAATCGAGTGGTGCTCAGCCCATCCACTCCGGCCACGCGGCTGAGCGTGCTCTCGGGGAAATGGACATCCGCGGCATTGCCGCCACCGCCGGCCTCGAACTTGATCGGCAAGCTAGGAGCGCCATCCTGGCCGATCAATGTCGCTTCCAAGGTTTGACCGGGGCCCATCTCAAATTCATACTCGACGTAAAAGTCGCTACGGAGACCCAAGCTTGGGGTCGTTAGTTTATGGCTGCCTTCTTTGCTGGCGTGCAAGTAAGGACGACCGTCATCGCCTTTGAACAAGGCGATGGAATTGTCGCCATCCCAACCCTTGGGGCGATCCCCAACCTCAACGGCGCGGAAGTTCTCCATGTAGGCCACCGTAGGAATTGTCGGCTCGGGTTTTGCGGAAGGCTACTCGTCCTTAACTTGTTTAGGTTCCTCTACCGGAGATTGCGGGTTCTTGCCGTCTCCCGATTGCTTGGCCGATTTGTCCCGAGGGATTCGCTTGCCCTTTGCAATCAATTCCTTCTGGTCGCTATTCGACGGAGAACTGTTTTGGGTCTTTGGATCCTTCTCGGTTTCTCGTTCCTTGTCGTTGCTTGACTGAGAGCCGGTCTGGGCAAATTGTCTCTCCTTCTCCAGCGCTTCGTCGTCTTTTGACGGATTTCGATTTTTCCAAACATAGAAACCGGCAGCGCCGCCTCCAACCAGCAAAATGCCGACAAGAATCAACAGGACTCTTGATACGGCCGAACGTGGGCTGGGCGAATCCTGAACCAGAGGCGCGCTTCTGGGTGGAGCCGCCTGTCGTGGAAGTTTTGAGGACTGACTCGCCGCATCCTTGCCGGCCAACAAGCTCCGCACCGTTCTTGCCAGTTGGTCCAAGTGTTCCTCCATCGAACCGTCGAAGGCATCCATCCAGTGGTGGCAACTGATGAAGTATTCCATGTTCTTCGAAGCCGGCACGTCTTCGATGCGAAAAGGGATGATGGGCATTCCTCGGTGCACCGCCCGCTCAACCTCTCGCATGACCTGCTGCGAGGTGTTAGCGTTGTCGGAGAACACCAGCACCATGGATTGGCTCTGCTCGATGCCTTCGATGATAGCGGCGCCCCATTCGTTGCCGGGAATGATGTCCCGCGGCGCCACCCAGCAGCGGAGATCACGGGCTTCCAAGGCGGCACAGGCAGCATCGGCGATCGCTTTATCTTTGGATGAGTAGCTGAGAAAAACATCAAAGCCGGCAACCGAGGGGCCGGCGATGACTAAGTTTTTCTCGCACTTCGGGCATTTTACCGTCTTGCCCGCGAGATGATCCTTGGCGCGGAATTGGCGCCCGCAGGCGCAAGACACAGAAATCGGCATCGCTGGGCTCTCCAGTAGAGTTTCAATTTCGAGCGAGTATAACCGAGGTCTTTGCGGCCTTCAAGAATTCCGCCGTCGCGATCGGCTAGCCGATCCACTCCGTTTCTTCCATGAGGCGCAGCCATTCGCGTATTCAATTTCGAAGCCATGCTCGCAACTCCCTCTTCGCGCGTGCAAGGATGTATTTGGCAATAGGTAGTACGAGAAAGCGGTTGCCGACCTGATCGAATTGATCCGTCGGGACGTCGGAGGTAAATGGAATGGCTACACCTGCCTCGGCTGGCTTTGGGCCACTTGCATGGAGGAAAAGGTGCGGGACGGCGAGAGAGCAGTGGAATATGCCAAGAAGGGATGCGAGCTCAACAGAGGGAACCGTGTCTGGTGTCAGGAGGCCCTGGCTGCTGCATATGCGGAGAGCGGCCGATTTCGGGAAGCAGTCGAAATGCAAGAAAAGGCGATAAGTTTTTCGGGAAGTAATGGAGAGAATGAGGCAGAATATCGGCTTAAACTTTACCAAGAAGGGAAACCGTACCGCTGGGAATGGTTGGGGCGAGGGCAAGAGGAGATAATGGCGTACAAGTGCCACTGGCCTAACGAATCGAATTCGCTTCTGCACGACCTCCACGAAATTTATGAATGGGTGGACATACACGATTCGCAGCAATTAAGTTGAACCAGTCATCCATACTGGTGTGTGGTTGCGGCCTTCAAAGCAATTGCTAGAGTCTTTAGAATTGGTGAGAAGGCGGTCAAGCGTCGCATCGGTTCATTTGGCTTTCCAATTGCACCAGACGCTCTTTGGGCACATCCAGCTCAGACATTGGGAAGACCTCAAGTCAGCCAAAAGTATAAAAAGTCTGGCTCACATTTGGATCTGGCAATGGGATAGCACACAGAACGCGGACTCCAGAGGCTCACAATTGAAGTTGATAATACACTGTGCAAAGTACTTTGCAATACAAAGATCCTAAAGAATAATGAGATGCTAATTTGTGGCTATTCCTCGATGGTCCAACCATTTTGGGCATCTTGGCCGACCGCCCGGAGGTTGCATCCTGGCCGAAGAAGAAAATGAAGAGCTTCAGCCATAGTGCAGGCTCAATTAAGGTCGTCCAACTCTCCCAAGAATTGAAGCAATCGTCGAAGCGTGTTAGCGCTTACCCCGGCACGGAATCCCTGCCTCTTCAAAATGCTTGGCTATCTTCCGAAGCCCATTGCCCTAGGCGCGGAACTATCTAATGCGATCAATGACTGTCTGTTCATCGGGATGGTGGATCAACTGCGACGGCCGATTGGTGAACTGGCCGGATTCCTTGTCCTTGACCAAAACATCTTCCGTTTACCACTGCACCCACACCCCGCCCCCCGCAAAGAAATGGTTAACGTGAGAGGATTCGGCAACATTCCAGGCGGGCGTATTAGTAAAGGCGGAGCCCGTGAAGCTTATCGGAGAAAACCCTGCTATATCGGCCGCAGCGTCCCCGGTGAAGTCGGAAACGAACAACTGCGCCCAATTGTTGGGAGTGGACCAATTGGCCCAAGGCCCGTCTGTTGTTACGGCGTCGATGCCGTTGGACAAACCCACGTACCACGAACCAAGGGGAGGTGAGAATTGGTTGGGGGGCGTATAAGCAAAGCCTACGACGTCCGACTTACCATCGCCGTTAACGTCCGCAACGAAAACTTGCGTCCAGGTTGAAGCAAGTGACCAATGCGCCCAGGCTGCTCCGGTCGCAAAGGTGACACTACCATTAGAAAGGCCTATAAACCAGGTGCCATTGTTGCCGAAGCCGGCAATGTCGGTTTTATGATCGCCGTTGAAGTCGGCAACAAATAGTTGGCTCCAGGCCGAGGAAGGCGACCATAGCGCCCAGGCTGCGCCCGTTGTGAAAGTGTCAATGGCATTGGTTAATCCGACGAACCAGGCGCCATTGGTCCCAAAGCCCGCTACATCCGCTTTTTGATCGCCATTGAAATCACCCACAAACAGCTGGCTCCAGCTTGGCGCGGCCGACCATTGCGCCCAGGCTGCGCCGGTGGAAAACGCATTCGTCCCATTTGACAGCCCGACGAACCAGGCCCCATTGTTGCCGAATCCTGCTATATCCGCTTTTCCGTCACCGCTAAAGTCACCTAGGAGAAGTTGGTCCCAGCTAGACGGGCTCGACCAATGGGCCCAGGATGACCCGGTTGCAAATGTGTCAGTGCCGTTGGAGAGGCCGACAAACCAGTCCCCGTTAAAACCGAAGCCGACGATGTCATCCTTGCTATCGCCGTTTACATCCGCGAGGAAAAGTTTAGTCCAGGCGCTCGGAATCGACCATTGGGACCACTTAGTGCGTGCAGTAAAGGTATTGCCCGTCGAAAGGCTTACCCACCATTGTCCGGAACTGTCGATGCCGGCCACATCCTGCTTGCCGTCTCCGTTGAAATCACCGTGAAAAGTTTGCACCCAGGGCGGCGGCATCGGAGCTAGGCTGTTTACACTAGGCACGTCGCGTCCTTCAAGGACTTCAATAGAGGGTCGAACTCGCATGGTTTTTTGTCGGGGCATTCCCGACAACATGGTAAACCAGGGCATGTTATTTTCTTCCTCGAAAGGCCTTGCCGTGAATTGGAGTGTGAAGGGATCTGAATCGCGCGGCTGACCCGTATTTTAACCCTACTTTCTGTCCTAACAAGGAAAAGAAGTCACCCCTGACAAGCGCAGCCACGTTCCGCAACTGACCACGGGACCAACATACCCCCGGCGCTCATTGACCATTCAAAAACGCTGGGAACGGGCTATACCGCACCCGAGCTGTTTTCCAAGCCGCCAACTCACCGGTGAACTGGCGCAAGCTATCCCGGTAGCGCCGTCGTCGCTGTTTAATAGCGCTTTTAGTGAGGCCCATCCTATCGGCGACCACTTTCAACGAGTCGCCCTGGATCAAAGCGTCGATGGTGTCCAGGTCGCGACGCGTCTGGTGCCGTCGCCACGCTGCAAAATCGATGCTAAAGAGAATCGCAAGGCCCGCTGTTACTCCTCAGCCCTTTCTCGTCTGCGACCGACAATCTCCTCAAAAGAACGCCAACTATTACCAGGATTTATGCGGGACAGCGTGTCTAGTTCCGGCTGAACAAAGGTGCTGCTTTACAGTCTTCGATAACCAAGCCATGGTCGTCTATAAGGCGGAAGCGGCCGACCGAATACAATTTCAGTTGCCGTTGAAATATCTCACGAGCTTTCGCTTCAGGACCACGGCATACAGTGGACCGGTTTCCAGCTAATCCAGCTTTCTGGACCAGAAATTCGGCAATCATGATCGTAACTCCGTTCGGTGTTCGTTATTTGGTGGGGGGCATCTATCTTGATATGCGATAAATGGCTTCGTTCCGGACTCAAGCGGACGGAATTGCCATAATCGCAAGTTCGAATCGAAGGTCTGTCGCCGTGGAAGCGGAGGATATCGCTACAGAGTTGCCTATTAAGGCACGGCCAAAACGCAGGCTAGTCTAAAAAGTCTCTTTTTGCGACCATTTCTCCTCATCTTTCTGAAGTGGGGCCTAAAGCGTATTAAGGCGGGTCGCCATGGCATCAGCGATGAGTTCTTGCAGGCCGTAACCCGAAATTAAAATCATGGTCCGTCGGAACATTCCGGTGACGGTTGGCTGATCGCAGGTCTACAGGGATAAAATCGAAAGAGCCTCCACGCATTACCCGGTGCTCGTGGCTATTAACGGTCAATATGTTCCAAATCTTCAGTGATTTTTCCGCCTTCGTCCGGTGCGTAATCCTTGTATCGTTCTTGGCACCAGCACCAAACATTGCCGTGCACATCGAACAATCCAAAGTCATTAGGCTTTAAACTTCCGACAGGCCAGGTGCAACTGCCAGAACCCATGCTGCTGGAGTTTCCCACAAACCAACCATACTTTCCCAGGAGTTCGTCGGATTCCCCGTAATACCGGCTGGTCGTAGCTTTCGCCCGGCATGCATATTCCCATTCAGCCTCAGTCGGCAAGCGGTAGCCGGAGCGCTTAAGATAATTGGGGGCCAGACTCATTCCATCTTCGTACCGGCCGTCTTTACTTGGCTTATAACACCATTCTTTCTCTGGCAATCCCTCCTGCTTGCTTAACCAATTGCAGTATTCGGCCGCCAGATACCAAGTCGCTCCATGGACCGGGCAATCATCCGTTGGAGCATATTTACTTACAAATCGCTTATCTTTGTGATAGTCATTGAAGAATCGTAAGAATTGCTCGACAGTGACCGGTTTGGCGGCAATGGCGAACGACCGTCCTATAGATTGCCGGTGAAACAGCTCATTTTCAAAATGTCCCGCTTCGGTAGATGGCGATCCCATGAAAAATGCTACTGGACCTGGAACGACTACCATTGTCTGCCCTTGCCCGTTGACATACCATAAGGGACTTGCTTGAGCACCAACATCAGTCAACTCCTGCCGGATGCGCTCGAGTTTTTTCTCTAATATTCTTCGGTCGTTCATCCACTCATCGTCTTGGCGCCTGATCCACGAATCCTGTTTCCATTGCCGTAACACCCATTCGGCTGCTGCACGAAGGCCAGAATCTTCAGTCGTTCGATACATGTTCTGCAACTTCTGTAAAACTAAGTCCCGTGCACCCGGCGGCCAATCCTTTTCACTGAACTCTCCGAAACTTAGCACCAAAGCACGTTTGATGGTCACATCTGCTTGTTGGTCAAGTTGTTCGACAATCGCCCGGACATCCGCGCCCAGGGGGCCCAACCGGTGAAGAAGGTAGCTTCGAATTCTCGGGTCAGGAAGATGCTTGAGCAAGGGCCAAACTTTGGCCTGCCGACCCATTCTCAATAGGGCTACGGCCGCATTTGCCTGGCGCTTAGCGAGCTTTTCCTTGGCATCTTCTTCCGTAACCAGCCTTAGCTCCTTGTCTAGTTCCGCTTCAAGCGAAGTCGTACCCTCGTCCTCGTGCACGCTAAGTTTGGGAAATAGAACTACAAACTGGTTTTGGTCCGCATCCATCAGCAAATTAGCAAGAAGCCTAGGCTGGGCGGCAGCGTAATCAGCCAGAATATCTGTGGCCAGAGATCGCTCCGTTTCTCGACGATTGGCGTCCCGAAAAACCCCGGCCAACGGAATCTGCAGTTTCTGCCCAACCGGACGTAGTGAATCCATCCAAACCGAAAGATAGACCGGTGGCACCTCAACAAGATCAGAGGCGATTTGGTCCTGAGCCGCGATCCATCGTCCGCTGTCTGGGTCGTAGCTTGCTAAGGCGCAAGCGGCTCGAAGGCGTTGTTGTTCCTTCCCGTTAACTGGGCGCTCTGCGGCAGACCAGAGCTTCTCCAGTAACTCCTGTTTGTTAGGCAATAAGGCACCGCATAATAGGGAAACCTCATGCGGTTGCGCCTCAAGGAGGCGATCGGCAAGGTAATTCACCTGACTGGGGTCTACTGGCAAAAGTGCGAGACTGGCATGCAGTTGCTTGCGCGGGTCATTATCTTTCTTTGCAATATCGTAGGCCTTACGAAGCAATGGGTTAACCCAGCGTCGATAGGAACTCATCTCCTCTACAATGACCGGTACGTCTGCCGTGTTAGCATTGAGAAGTTGATCTCGAAGCGAACTGGCTTTCATTCGGCCGTAACCGTCCCAACCAAAGAAGCAAAGCAGAGCCAAACCGGCGGCAACGATCAGTCCCCGGAATGCATGAAGCTTCGCAGCCTTTGCCATCATCATGCTTTGAGGTTCATTCCATGTTTTTTTTTGTGTCAGCAACCGGATGGCCGTCCACTGAGGCAACGAAGGCAAATGGCGCCTGTCAGGCCGCGTATTCCAAGCGGCTGCTAGATCCGCCAGAAGTAGTTCAGTCCTACCTCGCCTCGTCTCTTTTTGCTTGCTGGTTAGCCAGGTGCGCAAGGAGTGAACCAAAAAGTCATGCGTCAGTTGGTAGTACTTCTGACCAGATTGCGCCTTGGCCTTGGAGTCCTCGTCGCTCGCTAATCCCAGCGGATCAGAAGGCGTTATGAGGCGGAGCTCACGGTCCAGAATGCGGATTAGGTCCTCAAAATCCTTCGCGTTGCCGCGATAACCGGAGGCGCCCAGCAATTCTGAGTAAGAACGCAAATGGCCCTTAATGTCGGCCCCGGATTCTGGCAGCAGAGCCCTCAAAACCGATCTGGCGGCTTGCTGATGGAGTCGGTGCCTGGGATTCGCCGCTGGGGAAGAGAACGCTTCTTCCAGGAAGGTCACTCCGATTCCTTCAGTGCCGCCTACTTTCTTCAAAGTGGCAGGATTCCACTGCTTACTTTTCATCATCTCCGCGAATAGGGCCAGCCGAACACAGATAACCTTGCCATCCTCGGCCAAGCCCGCCACAGCTAGGTTTACAAACTCCTTTTGTTCCTTGGTTGGAGCGCTCTCCGGAAGTTTGCCAAAAGCACGGCCAAACGCTGCCAATACCTTCTTCGCATGATCCATGTCAAATAGGTCGGCAGCTGCAAAATTCTTTCCCTGAACAAGATCTACTTCCAAGTCAGTCAAGAATCGCGTCACTGCCATCCAGAAGTCGTCCCTTACCAGCAAGATTGACTGTACACGCCGGCCGTCACATTGTCTTAGGGCATGAACCAGTACGGTACGCTCCTCCGCCCTTTGAGCATGAAGCCATTGCTCAAATTGGTCGATGACGATAAGTACCTTCTTGCCCGTCTCAATGCCCTGTCCAAGCCTTAGCGCAGCCACCGTTTCTTTCAAACTAAGGTTGACAGGTGAAGCGGGGCATCGTTTCCTCAGGCCATTCAGCAGCCGTTTCTCAGTGTCAGCACCATTAGCTTCTATGTAAACGGGAATCACTTGCTCTGAAAGCCTTGGCAGAAGGCCCGCTTTTATCAAAGACGATTTGCCACATCCTGACGGTCCGTAAATGAGACCCACTGAGAACGTGCTATCCCGATCCCTTTCTTCGATACAAGTCTTCCAAAAGCGAATACTGTCTGGCAGCCCTTGGCGATCCCGAGGGCCGGGGATTAGTTCGAGGAAAAAATCCGCGTCCTGTGCGTCAAAGGAGCGCAGCCCTTTCGGCAAGATGGTGACAGGCTGGTCCTTAGAAGTGGTAGTATGCGGCCTGCCCGTTCCACCGGATGCTACGACCGTCGACTCAAGCTCATTAATCAGAGGGACCCCTGAAGTAAAGGCCGTCTTGCCGCCTTGGGAAGAACCGTGGTTCCTCACTTTTTCAGGCCGGAAATGCCGTAAGTCGACGGCCATGTCCTTTGCTGTCATATAGCGGTCGGCCGCCCGCTTGGACATCGCTTTGAAACAAATTCGTTCCAATTCCTTTGGGATGTCCTCGTTTGTTTGTCGAAGGGGTCGTTGTTCAAACGTCGCGATTTGTTCCAACAATTCCGACTGAGACTCCGCACGAAAAGGCTTCTGTCCGACCAGTAATTCGTAGAAGACTACGCCCAGGCTGAATATGTCGCTTCGACCATCCACCCGATGCCCTTCACCACGAGCCTGTTCCGGACTCATATAAGAAGGGGTTCCGGCAAAATTAGGCCCTTGACCAATGTTCTCTTCTTTCAAAGCGAGACCGAAATCGGCCAAGTAGGCTTTGCCGTGGACGTCAATTAAAACGTTGGCCGGCTTGATGTCCCGATGCACGATTCCTTTGCTGTGCGCGTAATTCAGCGCATCAGCTACAGTGGCTATCAGGTCTACTGCTTCGCCGGCAGAAAGACGATGGACTTTAAGCCTCCTGGCCAAATCAGTGCCCTCTATGAATTTTGAAACGACGAAAGGCAAGCCATCCTCCGTGCGGCCCACGTCATGAACTGGGACGATGTTGGGGTGATCCAAACTGGCGAGGGTACGAGCTTCAGCGAGATAGGAGTCCGCGTATTCAGGCCGAGGGACCAGCTTACGATGAGGGGCTTTGATTGCAACCGGGCGCCGAAGCTGATCATCATGAGCCAAATAAACTAGCCCGAACCCGCCATGCCCTAGGACTTTCTCCACTCGATATCGACCAATTTGGCGAGGCAGGCCGATTAGATCGGGATCCTCAGAAGGAGCAGCAGTCACTTCATGTCGGAAGCTATCAGTTTGGTCGGGTTTCTTCATGGCAAAGGACGTTTGGCGAATTCATTTCTATCGTAGTGTTGGTCGAGTATACTAATGCCGTCCTGGTTTTTGCGATTGAGTCTTGGCATTCCATCGTTTCCCATGCCAGTATGATGAATTTCTCGCAGAATCGCCAGCCTCCAAATTGCCGCTGTTTGAATTGCCCGCATTTCAGCAACCGCTTGGTTTTGAAGAATCAGTTTCGATGGAAGTTGGAGCTTATCGAGCACAGTCGGTCCAAGGCCGCCATCCCGGCCAGTCTCGCGATCCGTGCCTCCAGCAACGAAACCGGGCACTGCCAGTGCTCCTCGAAGAAGTTTATCGTCTATTGCGCGAACTCCCTTTGGAAGTTCGGCTTCCCATAGATTTGGGAGCGCCCCAGCTTAAGAGGGAGGTCAAACGTGAGGAGGCCTGGTCCTTCGGTCGAGGGAACCAGGAAATCGCTGCGGCCACGCTACACTCTTCGTGACTCAATTGCCCCCAGCAGACGCTCCGGCCTGGTGAGTGACAGAATAGCGGAATGACCGAAAGTATGCGGCGATCAGCTTTGAATTGACCAGCATGTGAGCTAGTACAGCTGGCCACAACGAACCGCTGCCCTCAACCAGCAGCGCAAAGGCCATGGCGATTGCAGTTGTGAACACCACAGGCGTCCACCCGACTTCATGGTGGAACAAGCCGAAGATTAGCGCGCTAAGCGGTACGGCCCCTGACGTGGCTCCTTAGAGCATAACCCGTTACTGGGCGGACCCGAATTTGGCCGGCGGGACAGAGATTGGTGAGCGAGCCGCCGCATAAAACCATAGCATTTCCGCAAGCGTTCCACCTCAAGGCTTTTCATGCGCAGAACTCCCGTATGGTAATTATCAGAGGAGCACCGCGTAGGTAGTCTCAGGCAGGGACAGTTGCAGGTCAACAAGCAAATATCCAATTCCAGAATTATACTGGCTTGATGAAATGCGTGCGGGTCACAGCACGAAGTCGTTGCCCATGCTGGCTGCCCGGTTGTTGCAAGAAAAGCAATTCACTCAAACGCGCTCACTAAGCTTCATTACTTTTTATCCTTGGAAACCAGTTTGCCTTCAACCAAGGTTGGTCTCAGCACCGCGACGAGATCAAAGTTGCCATCAAAAGGTTGCCCGATCTCCTTTTTGCACGTCCGGCTTGTTACTTTTGTCAAAAGCGGATCCCAACCGCACCTCCTCCCTTTGACCTTGGTAGGCAGGTAGAGTATGGCATCAAAGGTATCGCCTACCTGGCCGTTGACGCGGAGCGTTTTTCCGACGTGCTTGGCGGTCGCCTTTTCCTTTGTCGGCCATACATTCTCGGGTAAGGTCTTCGGCCGAGATGGAAATGACCTTGGCGGTTTTATCCTTCTTGGCCTGGCCGAGGGGATGAGGAGCGGCTACGGTAATCGACCCGACGATTGCAACCAACACTGTCAACTTCATGGGGATGACTCCTTGAGGCTGAATGGAGGTCCGAGGAGCGGCCCAATCCGGGAATTGAATCCGGATTATGCCCAAGACGCCCCTACGATGATGCTTATTGTCGCAAGTTCAGTCTCCCCGGCTCCTTCAGCATGGAGGACATTTTCGCCGTTGGCCCCGATCACGAATCAGGTTCCATGGGCTGTTGCCACGGATCTGATCAACCAGCTAGCCGATGAAGACGGATCTAGCAAAAGACGGAAGTAGTCAGCATTGTGAAAATCAAGATGTCATGCGGCCGATTGGCCTTGCCAAGCCAACAATTGCGTGCGGCCGCCGTGAGCTGCGAGCGTTTCTCGCAGGCATCCCCATAAAGAAGGAGCGAAGCGGCTGCTAGAGTTCTTTTTGCATTTCCCTTATTTCAGATAGACAATACTTGGCTGTTACCAAACGTATTTCCAAGGTGTGGAGGTCATATGTCATCACAAAACTCCAGGGTAGATGCGTACATTGAGAAGTCCGCTGACTTTGCCAAGCCGATCCTTACTCACTTGCGTGAGATCGTTCACGAAGCATGTCCGGACGTACAAGAAGAAATGAAGT
>JBJMQT010000082.1:0-53710 GCA_045802525.1 Gemmataceae bacterium | reverse complement strand
GACCCAGGTGATGCCATGAAGCCCATTGGAACTCCTTGAGATCCCATAGACCCCAATGGATTCTTTGTGGAAGCAATGGTTAATTCTGCTACAGGCTCTTAAGCATTTTGGAGTTTTTTTGATGCTCGCAGCCATAAACTTTGGCGACATCCTGGCTTTCGGCGCTCTCGGCCTCCTCGCCGTGGTCGCACTCGCGGTCAGCGTCTTTCTGGTTGCGGGCCTATTTGAGGCACGCAGTCTCATTCGCCGGGAGTTCAGCTCTTACTTTCTGTCGCCGATTGCCTATGTCGTGCTCGTCGTCTTTTTGGCAGTGACGGGCCGGTTATTTTATTTGGCTCTTGAACAACTCACCACCGACGGGCCTTACGGCATCGAATATCCCATGAGGTCGATGCTAGGCGATGAACGCTTCTGGTTGGTGTTCTTGTTCATTCCGCCCCTTTTGACGATGCGTCTGTTTGCCGAGGAGCGCAGCACCGGCACCCTTGAAATGCTCATGACAGCGCCGTTGCGCGATTGGCAGGTGGTGCTGAGCAAGTATTTGGCATGCTTTGCGTTTTATGTAGTTCTGTGGCTGCCGACACTCATCTATTTGCCGGTGCTCCAGAGTTCGCACCCGCCGGTATTGCATGCCGATGCCTGGACGGCCTACAGCATCCTCATGGTGGTCGGTGTAGGCCTTGTGGCGGTGAGCTTGCTGCTGTTGCTGCCGGCGCTCAATACCAACGTTCGTGCCGTCAATTTAGCCCTCCTCGCGGTGGGCCTCGCCTGCACGGCAGTCGGAGGCCGCTTGCATTACCATCGCGACCCGATTCATTTGCTTGAAATCCCAGTGGGTCTCGATCCGATGCCGGTCTTATCTTCTTATCTCGGATTGGCGCTGGCAGGAGCGATGTTTTTGGCAGTAGGCATCCTCATCAGCAGTTTGGTGCGCAGTCAGATGGTGGCGGCCTTGTTGTCGCTGGTTATCAGCCTCGTGTTCATCTTGGCGGCGTTTTGGCGGCCCAACATGGACACCGGCAGCTCCACTTACCAAGTGCTGTACTTCTTCAGTGTGCCGTTGCACTTTAGCGAAGACTTCAGTCGCGGCCTGGTCGACACCCGGCATCTGGCCCTTTATGCCAGCGTTGCCGTGTTTTGTCTATTTTTGACAGTTCGTAGCCTGGAGAGCCGACGATGGCGGTAACTTCGAAATCCCCCAGTCCCTGGCCGTCACGCCTGCATTTTCTGGTCCGCTTACTCGGCCTTACCGGACTGGTGGCCGCGGGCGTCGGCCTTTTTCTGGCCGTGCAGGGCGACTTGTTGGCGTTTGACCTTGGTCAGATTCCGTCCACGGGAGAAGTGCACGGTCCATCCTTCGGCCGGCAAATCGACCTTTTCAAAGACGCCGTCGCTGGAGAGGGTGGTCTGCTGGCTCAAATCACCGTTTGCATGCTGCTGGCGGGATGCGTTGCAGCGCTCGTTGCTTTGCTGGTTGAGCTTGTGGTTTTGATTCGCACGTCAACCGGGCGGCGCAGCGCTTCAGGCCTAAGCGTCGTCGTGCAAGGCGTCCTCGCCACGATTTTGTTAATAGGAGTGAATGTCTTTTCATTTCGGCACTATCTGCGCCTGGACTGGACGCGGGATGCTCAGTTCACACTGCCTGACAAAACTCAGAAAGAATTGCGCGAGCTGACGGGCAGCACCACCCTGGTGGTCTACAAACGCCACAAGACGTTCGGCACGCTCAACGACAAGCCCGATGAATATGATTACGAAGCCGAACGCAAAGTCGTCGAAAAGGTCAACGACCTGGTGGAGCAGTTCAGGCAATTCGGCCCGCAATTCAATGTTGTCGTTCTCGATGTGGAAGAAAAAGGTTTCGATCGCAAGCGCGAAGAACTGACAAAGTCGGTCCCCGAATTGCGGAAGGCGCTCGATGAAGCGCCGGAAAATAGCATCTTTTTCTATGCCAAGGAGGCCGACGGCAAAGGCAAGGTGCAACGGCTCAGTTTCAATCAATTCTACCAACTGGATAAAAACGCCTCGAAGGCGGCCAACAACGGCCTGGGCAATCTGGTCCTGCGCTTTCAAAGCATCGAGCCGTTTGCCCGCCGCGTCCTCAATATCGACGACAAGAAGCCCACGATTGGCATCGCCGTCGTCCACGAGTTGTTGACCACAAAAGGCGGCGAAGAATTCTATGCGCTGGCCGGGTTACGCAAAACGCTGACGGAGCAAGGGTTCAATGTGGAAGATATCGTCTTAAAGAAATGGAGCGACATGGGTCCGCCCGAGCCGGGCGTGGCTACCTTTGAAGAGTACCGCTTTGAGGACCTTGAAGAGCAACTGGCCGACATGGACGCCGGCATCAAAGGGCTGGAAGCAGGCATTAAAGAGTACCAGGATTTTCGCAATCACGTAGAGACCGCTTCTCTCAACGATTTATCGAAGGAATTTGCCAAGCAGCTCCGTGGCCGGAAGCTAGAGGAAAAGGACCGCCGCGAGCAGGTTAATTTAATCAGCCAGGAAATCACGCTCCGACAAGCGATTCTCGACAATCTCCGGCAGCAGCGCGAGGAAGCCGCGCAGGAAAAAGTCAACCTGCCCCAGGATACTTCCGGCGAGCAGCGTCGCCTGACCGATTTGAAAGCCAAGTTCGAGCGCTTACTGGCCAAGTGCGATTTGTTGATTGTGCCGCGAATGACGATTCGCAATGCGGCTCTGGGCGAAGTCGTCCCGCCTTCCATCCATAACCTGGACCAGGCCCAAGTGGCTGCTATCCGGGATTTCATGAAAGCGGGCAAGCCGGTTTTGGCGTGTCTTGGTCCCTCCAGCGAACCGCCCAACAGCCGCCTCATGGCCGAGCAGAAAGGACCCGACGGTTTCGAGGAAATGCTTACCGAACTCGGTTTCCATTTGAATACCCAGACCGTTCTATTCAACGATGAGGCCAAGTCGTTTGCTCAGCGGCGCACTAGTTTTCTAACTTCCAGCGGCAATGTGCAGATTCCGCCCGTTAAGTTTGATTGGATCGAAAAGGACAAAGCGCCCAATCCCATTCGAGCCAGCATGATGGTGGCGGAGGCCAGCTTGGGCCAAAATCTCGATCTAAGCATTCGCAATCCGCGGCCGATTTCCTTCGATCCGGACCGGGCCCGCTTGTTGCCCTTCGATCCGGACTTCATGCGGACCAGCGAGCGGAGCTGGAACGATGACAATCCTTTTCCATCGCGCGAGCGGACGCCCCATGCGGAACCTACTAAACCCGGCGACCCGCTCTTTGGCACTCCGGATGCCAAGCGCTATGGACCGTTCACGGTCGGGGCGGCCGTTAAAGTACCCGTGCCCGCGACCTGGTATTCCGAGACGCCTGTCAGCGCGAAGGACGTCCGCGTGGCGGTGATTGGCCAAGGACATTGGTTCGTCGGGAACGATTTGCCACCGGCCAAGCAGCGTCTATTGCTCGATACGACTAATTGGCTTCTGGGTCGGGATGACGAACTTTTACACGAAGGAACTCAGTGGAGCTATCCCCGCGTTGTCCTTAGCGATCACGATGCCAATCTCTGGCATTGGGGCACGCAAATCGGCCTACCCGCGTTGTTCGCGTATTTGGGCGTCGTCGTATTAATGGTTCGGAGATTGCGCTAAGCAGGAAAAAGTGGTCAGCGGTCAGCGGTCAGCAATTCCGCTGTCGCGGATTTGAGAAATAAATGAAGGACTTTCGAGAGTTAAGGTCTGGCAAAAAGCACATTTGCAAAGCTCGCGCAAGTCCGCTTGATCGGCTAATCGCTGAATGCTGAAAGCCGATAGCTATTTCGGAGCTGCCATGAATTTGAGATCCACGGTCGTTTTGTTTGTCCTTCTTGCCGGCGGCGCCGTTTTGGCCTGGTATGGCCCGGCGATGGCGCCCCGGCTCGGATTGGCGCCTGAAAAACTCGATACGACCGGCGCCGGGACTCTGAACATCCTCGAAAATGAACTGACTCCCGCGAAAGTCACGCGGATTGAAGTGCGTGGCGAAGGCCAGCCGGTGACGTTGGAGCGGAGCGGCAGTGAGTGGAGCTTGCCGGGAAAATGGCCCACCCGCAAGCCGGAAGTTGAAGAGCTTGTCCGCGTCTTGACCAGCCTGCGATCGCGTTTCGTGCCGATACCGGTTCCGACCTCCCCCGACCCTTCCGACCTGGCGCCTTATGGGCTTGATAGGCCGTCCCTTGCCATCGTGATGCGCGGCGGCGATATGGATTATCGCTTGCAAGTAGGCGAAGAAAAAGCAGCCAAGAAAACTAAAGGTGAATCCCCGGACACCAACACTTTCGCTCGACCGACGTACCTGCGCGTCGACGACAAACCCGAAGTAATCCGCCTCGAACCAGGCCTAATCGCCCGGCTGGATAAGCCGGTCGATTACTATCAGCAGCGTCGGCTCTTTCAAAGCGAAATGGTCACGAAGTCCGGCGAAGGGCAAGACCGGGTCGAACAGCTGGCTGCTGTGGGTCTCACCGCCCGCCAAAAACAGCCCGAAGGCGCTCATTATGCCCTTGTCAAACAAGGCGACTCCTGGCAATTGAAGGACCCGGTCATCGATCGCGTCGATCCGGATAAACTCAGCACCGTGCTGACGGCGGTTCCCGACCTCTGGGCCGAGAAATTCGTCGAGAGCCCCAAGAAAGACCTTACGGAATATGGCCTGAAAGAGCCCGAAGACAGTCTGAGCGTCACCTTGCCCGGCGGCGACATCCGCATTCTTCAAATAGGCAAAGTTTCGGGGACCAAGGTCCGGCACATTACCAAACAACCGCCGCCCGGACTCGGGTCCCAGCCGCCGCGCATGGAAACGGTGACCGAGGAATATCGCTATGCCAAGCTGCAAAATAACGATCAAATCTTCGAAATCAAAGCCGACAAACTAAAAGACATATTTGTCGCCGCTAAGGAACTGCGCGATCCGCGACTGGCCCGCTTCGAGACCAAGGACGTCAAGCGCCTTGAACTAATTCGCCCGGAAGGGACGATCGTTTTGGTCAAGGACAAGGACCACTGGAAGATGGACAAGCCGCTTGCCGCGGATGCCGAAGAAAGCAAGGTTAGCGAACTGCTCGATAAGCTTGCCCGGCTGGAAGCCCGCGATCAGGACATCGCCGACAGCAAGGATCTTAAAGGCTTTGGACTGGATAAGCCGATTGCTACGGTCAAAGTCACGGCCGAGGAAGAAAGCAAGGAAGACAAAAAGAAAAAGACGGACAAGGTCTATACGTTCGTGCTCGGCAAATACGACGTGGATAAGAAAAAAGTCTATGTCCGCCTGGACGGGTGGGACCGAATCAATGCCGTCGAGGACAGCGTGGTGCCGTTGGTGAAACGCTCGGAATTGGCCTATAGAGGCAGGCGAGTCTTGGACTTCACAGTCAGTGCCATCGATACCATCGAAATTCAACGCCCCGGCGAGAAGCTAACTCTGAAGCAAGACAAAGGCTCATGGAAGCTAACGGCGCCCTCCCAGGCGGACGCTGACAGCGTGGCCGCCGGGCAGCTGGCCAGCAGCGTCAGCAACCTCGAATCGGTCGAATATGTCAGCGAAGCGCCCAAGCCGGAAGACCTCGACAAGCTATATGGGCTCGCCAAGCCGGCTCTCACCGTGGCAGTCACCTTCACAGACAAAACCAAGTCGGCGCAGAGCCTGCAAATCGGCAAGCAGCGCGAAGGCAAGTCAGAATATTTCGCCAAGCTGGCAAGCGCGCCGGGTGTATTCGTGATCCGCAAGGACCTTCACGACGTCTTCGATAAAGGCTCGCTGGCTTACCGGCCTTTGCAATTGTGGCAAGTTCTCTCCAGCGATGTGGCCGATGTGCGGATTAAAAAAGAAGGCCAGGAGGAATACGACCTTAACCACAAAGGCAGCGAGTGGAAAATCACTGGGCCCTTTGAAGCGACCGCGGTCCCGACTCTGGCGCAACCGATGACTCAAGAACTGGCCGGTCCCCGGTGTGAGCGCTATGAGAGTCATTCTGCCAAGGATTTGCAAAACTACGGACTCGACAAACCGTACCTCCGCGTGGCTGTGACGGTCGCTCCAAAGAAGGCGGATAACGAGCCCAAGAAAGACGCGCCGGCTGCGGAAGCCCCCAAGGAGAAATTCCTCCTTATCGGCAAACCAACCGGTCCCGACGCCAAGACCCGCTTTGCCAAGCTGGCTAATGACAACGCGGTTTTCGTGGTCGGTGATAAACTCGTTCAAGCGGTGGATCACGATGCCCTGGACCTGCTCGACCGCAAATTGTTGGCGGTGACGGCTGCCACCGTGGACGGCATTCACACAACAGGGGGCGAGTCGCCGCTCCTCTTGCAAAAGAAAGGCGACGCCTGGCAAGTCCTGGAAACGCCGGCGCTTGAATTCACGGCCGACAGCGAAGCCATCACGGAAGCGCTCAACGTGTGGGCCAACCTAAAAGCGGAGAAGTTCGCGGCCTACGGCGCCAAAGCGCAACCCGCCCAATACGGCCTCGATAAACCACGCTTTACGATTAAGGTGAAAGTTCAGCAACCGGAAAAGGACGGTAAAAAACCGGCGCCTACCGAACATACATTGGCTTTAGGCAAAGCAGTGGGCAACTCGGAGGAATGCTATGCCCGCCTTGATAATGGCCCCGGCATTGCGGTTCTCAGCGCTGCGACCACGAAGGAGCTGACACGGAGCTATCTGGATTACGTGGACCGAACTCTATTCAACCTTGAGCCCGAATCCATCAAATTCCTGGTTAGAAAAACCGGCAACGACGTCCTAGAACTCGCCAAACGCGACGAAGGCTGGCAAATCCTCAAGCCCGCCGATCAGCGGGCCGACGAGGAGACGCTCCAAAAGTTAACCGAGCAATTGGCCCATCTTCGCGCCGCACGGGTGGCGGCTTATCCGGCGAAGGATCTCAAGACGTTCGCGCTGGATGCCCCAGCGTCAGTGCTGACCTTGAAGGTGATCGGAGCAGACGGCAAACCGTTGGAGAAAAATCTCAACCTGGGCAAGGCGGCCGATGAGGCAACCGGAGACCAATTTGCTCAGGCGGTCGGCTCGCAGGCCGTGGTCGTGCTTCCTGGCTCGTTCGTCAAACGGCTCACGGCTCCGCCCCTGGCTTTCCGCGATCGGAAGTTGGTTCGCTTTGCGGATGCGGACAAGCTGGTCTTGGAGCGCGGTTCGCGCAAGGCGGTCTTCACCAAGGTGGAAGGCACCTGGAAGCTCACCGAGCCGCTGGAAGCCCAAGCTGAGCAGACGGATCTGGAAGAATTCATCAACGAGGCGGCCCGGCTTCAGGCGGAGGAACTGGTCGCCGACAAGCCGGCGGACTTGAAGCCTTATGGTTTGGATAAACCCGAAGCGCGCTGGCGTTTTCTATCAGGCGACAAAGAAGTGCTCAATCTCTTGATCGGCGCCAAAGATCCGACAGGCAGTCGCGTCAACGCCAAGTTGGCCAATGACGGGTTGGTCTTTCTGCTCAAACCGTCCATGACGGCCAAGGCGCTTGCCGAGTATCGCAACCGGACGATTTGGCCGGCGGCCCCCGATGCCGCTCAAGTTGAAGGGTTGCACTTCGGTTACGCCAAGAATCCCTTCACCCTCGAAAAGACCGGAGGCGTCTGGCAAGTCCAGGGCAAACCGGACTTTCAGGTGAGCAGTCGCACGATGAGCGACACTCTCGCGGCGATTTCCGGGCTGAAGGTGGAAAGATACGTCGCGGATAAAGACGCTGATCTCCAGCTTTACGGCCTCGATAAACCCGAACTCGCGCTGGATATCCAGACGCCCGCCGGCAAAAAGACCTTGAACATTGGCCGCCAAGAGGGCGGATCTAAGCGTTACTATGCTCAGGTCCCGGAAAAGAAGGGCGAGGTCTTTGTCATCTCGGAAGCGGACGCCGGCCGCATTGTCCGCGACTTGGCGGCGTTCAAAGAAAGTAGCCCCAAAGCCAGCGCGCCGGCCGGGCAGTAGTCGCGCAACGGGCGGCAATCGAGCAATACTGAAGAGTTAGCTTAAAAAAGAGGCCTATAAAAGATGGGTGGCACGGGGCTCATCTGGGACTCGCTACCAGAAACGCCCCGTGCCAGATTGCGGAAAGCTTGAAATGGTAAACATTAAGCTTTGAGCTTATCAGGTGTTTGGGACTCGCTACCAAACCCTGACGAACCATCTTTAAGCAAGTGACATGCCAATAGTTTGAGGAGCGATCTATTTCACCAGGCAGCGTTTCCTAAGGCGTTAATTCGCAAGGAGTAGTGAATGAATTAATAACCGGGAAATTTCATCGAGCCATATCGCCGGTTTAGCGGCTGTTCTTTTTTACTGCATCGGTCTGTGACTTTTTGCCGAACCTGCCTCGTTTTGCTCACTGGCTTTGTTGGTCTCAATTCGTACTAAATATGTTGTTTTCCGTAAACATTATTAAGAACCGATGCTAAAGCATCGGAACACTGGTTTGCTGCTTCCTATTGAGCGCCTCCGAATCAGGTCGCTGCTCCATCCTCGCAACTCATTTGTTGGTAGGTGTTTAGGATGCGATCGTCCAATGAAAAGAAAGTGACTGCGTATTTGGCTTGGAGTTTGCGTTATGTGCCCAACGATGGCCGGAATTCCACCATCGTCTATCAGGGCGTTTGCAAGCAAGCCCCCTGGCGGCTCTCTTCGGTGCGAGCTGAGACACAAATTGAACCCCTTTGGACCCCGTCGTCCAAAGGGGTGTTTTGTTTTTGGTCAGTGGTCAGTGGTCAGTGGTCAGTGGTCAGTGGATGTGCACCATAGGGAGAAGGCTACTTTTTTGCATTTGCAACTGACCACTGACAACTGACCACTAATCAATTCTCATCCCTTTTGCCATGTCCGCTCAATGAAGGTGGTATCGACTCGGCCGTCTTTGAAGTCGGAGTGAGCGAGGATTTCGCGGTGCAGGGGGATCGTGGTTTGGATGCCTTCGATGACGAATTCGGCCAGGGCGCGGCGCATACAGGCTAGGGCTTCCGCGCGGGTCGGCTGATGAACGAGCAGCTTGGCGACCAGGGAATCATATTGCGGAGGGACACGATAGCCTGTGGAGGCATGGGAATCGATCCGGACGCCAGGGCCGCCGGGCGCCTGCCAGCGGGTGATGAGGCCGGGTGAAGGCCGAAAATCCTTGGCGGGATCCTCCGCATTGATGCGACACTCTAAGGCCGCCCCGCGCGGGACAATATCCTCCTGCTTGAATCGCATTGGCTCACCGGCCGCCAAGCGGATCTGTTCGCGAACCAGATCAATGCCTGTCACAAGTTCCGTAACCGGATGTTCGACCTGAATGCGGGCGTTGACCTCGATGAAGTAATACTTGCCGTCTTTGTCGAGAAGGAACTCGCAGGTGCCGGCATTGTAATAGCCGGCCGCTTTAACCAGGCGAACGGCGGCCGCGCAAATCTCTTGGCGAAGCTCGGGCGATAAATTCGGCGCCGGCGATTCCTCCACCAGCTTTTGATGGCGGCGTTGTAAGGAACAATCACGTTCCCAAAGGTGGATGGTGTTGCCCTGCTGATCGGCTAAGATTTGAACCTCGATATGCCGAGGCCGCTCGAGGTATTTTTCTAGGTAGACTGTGCCGTCCTTGAACGCCTTTTCCGCCTCCTGGCTAGCCGCCTTGAGACCCGATTGCAAGCTGATATCGTTGCGGGCCACGCGCATGCCTCGCCCGCCGCCGCCGGCCGCCGCCTTAATCAGGACGGGAAAACCGATCGACCGCGCCAGCCGAACGGCTTCCGCTTCATCTTTGACCAGACCTTCGCTGCCGGGCACAACGGGAACGCAGGCTTTTTGAGCCAGTTTGCGAGCCTCGTTCTTGTTGCCCAGAAGCCGCATAGCCTGTTCAGAGGGGCCGATAAACTCGATATTGCACAACCGGCACACTTCCGCGAAATGCGGGTTCTCGGCCAAGAAACCATAACCCGGGTGAATCGCTTGCACGTCCGTTATCTCGGCGGCACTGATTAGTCGCGGGATATTAAGGTAACTCTCCGAGGCCGGACCGGGGCCGATGCAGATGGCGTCGTTGGCCAATTGAAGATAGGGAGCGTCGCGATCCGCTTCGCTAAAGACGGCGACGACCTCGATGCCCAGATCCCGGCAAGCCCGGATGACCCGCAGCGCGATTTCTCCGCGATTGGCAACGAGAATGCGTTGGAACATAAGCAGAGTTAACGGTGAACAGAAACAGCAGGAAGTTAGCCCAGTGCTTCTACTGACTGCTGCAACTTCGGATTTCAACCGGTAGGGTCGACTTGGAATAAGACTTGGCCATATTCGACGGCCTGTTGATTCTCGACGGCAACCTCGGTGATGACGCCGGTGCAGTCGGCGGTAATCTCATTGAAGATCTTCATAGCCTCGATCATGCAAACGACGGTTGTAGGCGCCACTTTGGAGCCGACTTTCACGTAAGGCTCTGCGCCCGGTTTGGGCGCCGAGTAAAAGGTGCCGGGCGTTGGGCTCTTAATGGGGATAAGCGCTTTGCTGAGTTTGGCGGTTGCAGAACTCGTGGGAGGAGATTCGGAAGCAATCGAGCTGACTCCGACCGGAGCCGCTGCTGGCGTTTGGGGGGAGAAGCCTCTTTGGAATATACCCCGGCGCAGGTGGATGCGCTGCTCGCCTTCCCTTAGGTCTATCACGTTGAGATCGTGCTGGTTCATCAGCGCAGCGAGTTGCCGGATCGTTTTGACGTCAAAAGCTCCGGGACTTCGAGACGCTTCGTCCGCCACATTTACTCCCATTCAAAAAACGGCACTCTTTAATTAAACACAGTCTTCAATTCGCGACTCACTTGCCGCGAAAGCACCTCGCACCCGTCCGGCAAGACAAGGACATCATCTTCAATGCGGACGCCGCCCCAGCCAGGCAAGTAGATGCCGGGCTCTAGCGTAACAACCATCCCGGCTTGCAAGACGGCGTCTGAATTGGCTCGCAAAAAAGGAGCCTCGTGAACTTGCAAGCCCAAGCCGTGACCCAGCCCGTGGCCAAAAAAATCGCCGAAGCCCGCGTCGGCGATCACGGAACGGGCCTCGGCATCTACGCTTTTGACCGGGATTCCCGGTCGCAGGACACGCAGGGCGGCTTCCTGCGCTTTTAACACAACCGTATACACCTCTTTAAGTTTCGTCGAAATTGTAGAGATGGCCAAAACGCGTGTCAAGTCGCATTTGTAGAGGGGCCCGGCGGCGCCCCAGTCGACCAGCAGCAACTCCCCAGAGCCGACGCGCTGTTCGGTTGGCCGCGCGTGGGGAAGAGCGGCGCGGGCGCCGACGGCGACAATGCTTGGAAAGCTGGTGGAAGTCCCTCCCGCTTTGCGCACATAGTGTTCCAGCGAGTCCGCTAGGTCCTTTTCCCGATCTTCCGGACGTAGTAACGCACAAAACGCGGCAAAGGCTCGATCAGCGATGGCGATGGCGTGACGAATCCGTTCGATTTCCGATTCGTCTTTGATCAGACGAAGCTTCTCCACACGATCTGTACCGGCTTTCCAGTCACAGGCCTTAGCTTGATTCCGGATCGTCTCCCAATCCGCAACCGTGAGATGGTTGCTTTCGAAACCGACTGTTCGAATCCCGAGCTTGGTCAAGATTTCGCTGCTCGCCAGCTGAACTGTTTTGTCGACCGGGCGAATATGCGCTTCTAATCCGGGACACTCTTCCGCAATTTGTTGGGCAAAACGAAAGTCGCTGACCAAAACTGCTCGTTTGCGCGTCAGCAGGAGGTAGCTGCTTTCACCGGTGAAGTCTGTTAAGTACGTTACATTTACGGGATTTGTGACGAGCAGGGCATCCAAGCCCTCTTGATCGAGGGAATGAGTCAGCTTTTGACGTCTGAGATCAGAGTTTGGCATATTCCTTCAATGGACGAAAAACGATGCTAAGCGAGGCGATCTGCTCCTTTTATCCTTCCCCCGGTCGTTGTCCGCACAGCAGGTACAAGACGGCCATTCGTATCGCAAGGCCGTTGGACACCTGTTGCAAGATCGCCGAATTTTCCCCGTCGGCAACTTCTGGCGTGAGTTCGACGCCACGATTGATGGGGCCCGGAGCCAAGAGCAAGATACCGGGCTTCGCGCGGCGCAGGCGTTCCTGATTCATGCCAAACAGGCGAGCGTATTCATTGATGGAAGGAAAAAGGCCGCTGCGCTGCCGCTCAAACTGAATCCGCAATACATTGATTACGTCGCAACGGGGCAGAATATCGTCCAGCTTGTAAGCGACCTCGACGCCCAGGCGACCGATTGAGGCGGGAATCAAAGTGGAAGGGCCGCAAACAATAACGTGAGCGCCGAGCTTCAAAAGCCCGTGAATATTGCTGCGCGCAACCCGGCTATGGGCGATGTCTCCTACTAAGGCGACGGTCAAGCCTTCAATTCGGTGCTTGGCACGGCGAATGGTGAAGATGTCCAGCAGACCTTGCGTAGGATGCTCATGGGCGCCGTCGCCGGCATTAATCACTGAGCATTTGACATGCTGGGCTAATAAATGGGGTGCGCCGGGCACGGAATGACGCACCACCATTGCATCGGTTCCCATCGCTTCAATATTTTTGGCGGTGTCGATGAACGATTCGCCTTTGCTAAGGCTGGAGCCCGAACTGGTGAAATCGATGGTGTCGGCACTGAGCCGTTTGGCGGCAAGAGAGAAGCTCGTGCGAGTCCGGGTCGACGGCTCGAAGAAGAGATTACAGACGACTTGCCCTTTGAGATCGGTGCGCTTCTTACGGCGACGAGCGCTATCTTCGACAAACTCTTCGGCCGTGTCGAGTATAATCTCGATTTCGGATCGGCTCAATTCTTCCAGACCAAGGAGATGGCGGCGTTTCCACACGGCGGTTTGAGGCTCGGGTTCCATTAGCTCCAGACTCACGGCTGCTTCTCCAAAAGAGAGGGCGACCGGCCGACCGACTTCCTTTCCCAAGGATCGACCCGAACGCCTGGTTCTTTGGAAGGATACCGGGCCGCACGAAGGGCGACAAGGATTTTCATTGATTGGTTTGTTGTTCGTTGTTCGTTGTCAGTCGCAAATTACGAATACTCCTAAGCGCAGCCCTTTGCACATTTCAAATACCAACAACGAACACAACAACGAACAACAAACGACGAACAACGAACAACGAACAACGAACAAATTGAAAATGAAAAAACCCCACTGCTACGAATACCCACGTCCGGCTCTGACGGCCGACATCATTGTGATCGGGCGGGAAAAGAGGCCGCGCGTATTGCTGATTCGCCGCAAACACCTACCCTTTGCCGGCGAGTGGGCCTTGCCGGGCGGGTTTGTCGATGAGGGAGAGACTCTGATCGAGACGGCTCGCCGCGAGCTCCACGAAGAGACGGGAGTGCAATTGACGCGTCTTAAGCAGCTCTCCGCTTATGGTGACCCCGGGCGCGACCCGCGTGGTTGGACCGTTTCAGTCGCCTTCATCACATTTGTAGACCCTAAAAGAGTGCATCCCATTGCCGGCGACGATGCCGCCGAAGTGGGTTGGCATCCGCTAGATCGGCTGCCCTTGCTGGCTTTTGATCATAGGAAGATTTTGGTGGATGCGCGCCGGTATCTAAAGCGCCTGGACGAAGGGGCCCGTGGGGGACATTAGAATACGGATTGCTCTCACCCACTCCACCTCGACAGCCAACCCGTCGGTGGATAGCGTCACGTTGGAGGAGCGTAAAAGTTGCAACTGAGCCATTAATTGTCCCCGGTTTAGGACTGCTTCCTTATACTCTTGCGTAGAGCTTCGAGTTCACGCCGTAATCGATCATTCTCGGCTGCCGCATGCTGCTTTGCTTCTTCCGCTTGTTGAGCTATGTCGTCCGGATTGGGCAGCCATTTTTGGGTTGCCGGGTCGTAAAGACGCAATTGCCATTCCGAGGCTTCCAAGTGTAAATTCAGTACTTCGCTGGGCAGGCGCTCATCCAGGAATTTTATTGGCCGGTACTTGCCGCGATGCAGCCGAAAGCCCTGTAGGCGCGGCGTCAGATACTCTTCGTACGGGTCAAATAGGAAATACTCTTTGACTTTGAGCTTGTCTTGATAGATGGCCATCTTGGTTTCGCGATCTTCGGCCTGGGTGGACTCGGACGTGATTTCGATTGCCAAGTCCGGCGCCTTGCCCTCTTCCCAAACCAGATACCGGCGTCGATCCATCACGTTGCCTTTGGCGATGCCCCTTACGAAGAAAACATCCGGAGAAACATGGCGGCGACGATTTCCCTTCTCGTAGTAAACGAACATGTTGCTCGCGGCGTAGACCAGCGGATCATTCTTGAAATACTGGTCGAGCTCGAAAAGGATCCACACGGCGTTTTTGACATGGACCGGTGTTTCGCCCAAGGGTTTACCATCCGAATCGGGATAATAGGTGTCGGTTAGGGCTGCCGATGGGACTGCAAGTTCCATAGCCGGGGACTCTCCCACTTGAATAGCTGAGGCTAATCGTGATCGATTTTCAACCGCCATTCCATCCTACCATTCTCGAATACTAGCCCTACTTGTTCTGCGCGAATCCTCATCGTCGCTTGGCGTCTGGATGTTTTTAATAGGCCTTCCCGAACACGACGCGTCCCTGCGAGGCTTTTCCGGTTACCATACATTTGCCCGCCTCCAGTCTTCGGTTTAGCGGAATGCACCGGATAGTCGCCTTCGTCTCGGCAGCAATACGATCCTCCGTCTCCCGAGTGCCATCCCAATGGGCGAAGAAGAAGCCGCCCGGCTCCTCAATCTTCTTTTTGAATTCTTCGTAGCTATCGACTTCATACGTATTGCTTTCGCGGAACTTCAAGGCTCGTTCGCGGAGGTCGGTTTGCATTTGCTTCAACATCTGGCCGATACGAGCCGGAGCACCAGCTAAAGGCACGCCCATTTCCTTGGCCTCTTTGCCCGGTAAATCCCGGCGCGCCAGCACACACGCCTTTTTCTCCAGATCTTTCGGGCCCAGCTCTACGCGCACCGGCACACCCTTGAGCTCCCACTCATTAAACTTGAATCCCGGCTGATGCTGCTCTCGATCATCAATCTTGACCGCAACTGCTTCGTAATTGAGCCATTCGCGCAGCGGCAAATCGCGAATGCCCTTGGCCAACTCTTCCGCGGCAGCCAAGACGGCAATCTTTTCCTCCGGCTTGCGAAAGATCGGCACAATGACGACGTGAATGGCGGCCAAGCGCGGCGGCACCACAAGCCCCTGGTCATCGCTGTGCGTCATGATGAGGCCGCCGACTAGCCGCGTTGTTACGCCCCAACTTGTGGCCCAGGGGTATTCCAGCTTGCCCTCCTGGTTCTGAAACTTGACATCAAAGGCCTTGGCAAAATTCTGGCCCAAGAAATGGCTGGTGCCGGCCTGTAAAGCGCGCCGGTCCTGCATCATTGCCTCGATGCAGAGCGTGGACACCGCTCCTGGAAACTTTTGCCCTTCGCTCTTAGGCCCCGTCAAGACCGGCATGGCCATCCATTCCTCGGCAAAGGTGCGATAGACTTCGAGCATCTGCTTGGCTTCGTCTTCCGCTTCCTTCTCCGTGGCATGAGCCGTGTGGCCTTCTTGCCAGAGAAATTCTGCCGTCCGTAAGAAGAGCCGAGTACGCATTTCCCAGCGGACGACATTGCACCACTGGTTGATGAGCAACGGCAAATCGCGGTAGCTCTGAATCCAGTTCTTGTACGTGTTCCAAATAATCGTTTCGGATGTGGGCCGAATGATCAGTTCCTCTTCCAGCTTGGCTTCTGGATCGACAATAAGGCCTTTGCCGGGAACCGCTTTGAGACGATAGTGCGTGACGACGGCGCATTCCTTGGCAAAGCCTTCGGCCATCTGCTCTTCGCGAGCCAAGAAAGATTTGGGAATGAAAAGGGGAAAATAGGCGTTAACGTGGCCCGTATCCTTGAACATGCGATCCAGGGCGCGCTGCATCTTCTCCCAAATAGCATAGCCATGCGGCTTGATGACCATGCAACCGCGGACAGCGCTGTTTTCAGCCAGCTCCGCCCGCTGCACGATGTCGAGATACCACTGCGAGTAATCAGCGGAGCGGCTGGTGATCTTCTCGGCCATGTACTGTCCCTTTGTGAAGACACTAGAAATGATGCGATTATAAGGAGGGATCAAGGAAACGTCACGAGATGCTCATCCGTGCTTACCATAGAAGAGCGAAGGGTAGAGAGATTAGAGGTTTAGCCAACCGCTAAAGCTCGCCTTCAGCGGCCAGCACCGCCTTTAGTCCTCGCTCTATCATTCCTGCCCGTGAAATACCCATCTTCTTGGCCAGCGTATCGGCCTTGGCCAGAAGTTTCCTCCTTACGCTAACGGTAATCACTTGAACGCCGTTGCTTTTCTCAAGACGATCGCGCTTGGCCTTGGCTGCTTCCCAACGACTCTTCATCTCGGGCGAAAGGGGACCGAAGGAATCAACGATCATGTCGCGATCGAACTCCGCTGTCGCATCCGCAAGCTGTTCAGTGCTCATTTCCCAATATGGCTTTTGACTAGGCTTTTTGCTCATTTACTCCTCCGCCGAAAACGTTTTTTCCCCTCTGCCCCAGCGGCCGTCCGTGAATTACAAAGAGATCGCCAACCTCGTCAATTACGTAAACGATTTGAATCAACCTTCCGCCCCTGCCAGGGCCCCAAACCACGTACTTGCCGTCTGATCGGCCTTGCGGAAAGGGAGCGCGTGCTTTCGTGACCACGGATTCCGCTTCGACCGGATCGACGCCATGCTGCGCCAAGTGTTCAATATTCCAGTCAATCCAACGAAATCTCAAGCGTCCATTCCTTGCATTCCATCTTGGAAAGTATCAAGGCACTATATCGAAGCGCCGGTTATACCATCTGCAAAGTCCCCCGCGTCACTCCCAGTTGGTTGAGCGTTTGCAGTTGCCGCCACGTGGTCCGGCCGTTGTCGAGCCCCGCCAACACGCGCGCATAGTGTTCTAAAAGAGGCGCGACTTTTTCAGCAAGTTCACGCAGCAGCTCCACTCGGAAATGCCGGAATCCCAGGCCCTGCATGCGCGGTAGATACTCGGCCGCCGACTGAGCGACGCTGTTGAAGACGGTGTTGCGGCACCCGGCATCGGCAACGACCGGAAAGCCGGCGCCCACGCGGTCGCGCAGTTCCACTTTATGATCGTCACACGGCCTGCCGCAATCGCGATGATCCTTGCCGTTTGATAAGAACGCCGCGAAAACGCAGTGGTCCATGTGAAACATGGGCATGTGCTGATGAATTACCACTTCGAAAAGACCGGGATCCGTGCGCGCCGCCATAGCGGTTAACTGCTCCCAGTTTAGATCGTAGCTGGGCACGAACCGCTCGAAACCGAGGCTGGCAAGAAGATCGGCGGTTAATTCGTTCGCGATGTTTAGGGAGAAATCCCCTACGCGCGGTAGGTGTGGCGACTGTTCTCGGTAGAACAGGATCGCCGCCAAATTGCGAATCAGCAAGACATCGGGCTCGCACGAACCGATCAATCGCAGCCAGCCTTCTTCGCCGGGCTTGACGATGCGAAGCGTTGCCAGGCCAATCGGCAACCCCGCTTCTCGCGCATGCGAAACGGCCAATTTATAACGCCTGACATCCTCGAAATCACAGTAAACCAAGCTGGGACGCCGCAGCGGGGCAGGGGGCTTCCACGCGAGCACCGCGTCAAGCTGCTCCAGAGTGCGAGCAAGGACGTAGAAATCGGTCTCTGATTTTTTCTCCTTGCCACTTGCTTGGCTGTCGATTTCGCGGCGGAGGACATCAAGAGCATCGGATTCGACGACGTGAATCCGTGATTGCTGAGCCCGCTGCTCTAGAAGTCGGGCCACGGCCTGTCGGCGTAAATGGTTGAGTGCACTTTTGGGGACATGAACGCGCTCCGGCAGGTCAATTGTGACCTTGCCTAGTTCAAAGGGCGTTTCGCCGAGCCGGCCCAATTGCTCGCGAATGATCTCAGAGGAAAGAGCGTGTGTCCCGGCTAGTTCAAGCGGCCCCGGCCATGATGCATCGGCTTCCACGCCCTGGTCATCTTGCAGCCGAACCGATAAAGGCGTCCCGATTCGGCCGCTCACGTGAGCAGAGACAAGCACTCGGCGAGCGCGCGGATCGCGGGCGTATGTGGCTTCCAGGCGCTTACGCAGGACCGGGTCGTCGGTCTTCCACACCAGGGCGCCGGCTGAAATGGCTGCCGGATCGATCGCCTCGCGGCCGAGGATCAGTTCCACCACCGCGCTTGAGCGATCCCCATTTGTACCTTGAGATCGGTTGATTACTTCATAGACCCGACCGCCCTGTTCCTCTCGTTCGGGTTGGCCTTCATCGAAGACCACTCCATCGCCTGGCTTGATAATGCCAACGCTGTTCTCCGCCAGCTCAACAAGCACGCCCCGCTTAGAAGTACCGATCACCGTGCCAACCCTTACCCCGCGGCTCTTGGGAAACCGGCCCTGCACGAGGACCTGATGATTGATCCCGTCAAGGAAGCCATGCGACAGGCCGCGTGAGAAGCACTGCTCAAGGTCATGGCGGCCTTGCCGCGATAGCGCGAAAGAGCGCCGTTCGAGTGCGGCAGTCAGGGCGCTTCGATAGGTGGAGGTTGTAGCAGCCACATAAGGCGCGCCTTTGAGACGGCCCTCAATCTTGAAACAGGCGACGCCCAGCTTTACCAGGTCGTCGATCAAATCGTAAGCGGCGAGGTCTTGCGGGCTGAGGAGGTAGGCGCGGTCGCCAAGGTCCTTCGCTTTGCCGTCCACAATCAGTTCGTAAGGCAGGCGGCAGGCTTGGGCGCATTGGCCGCGATTGGCGCTGCGGCCTCCCAGCGCTTCGCTCGTTAAACATTGGCCGCTATAGGCCACGCATAGGGCGCCATGCACGAATACTTCTAAGGGGACATCGGTTTGCGCCGCCACTTTGGCAATTTCGGGCACCGACAACTCACGGGCCAGAATGATGTGGTTGATGCCAAGTTGTTGCACGAACCGGATGGCACGCGGCTCCGTGAGCGTCATTTGCGTCGAAGCATGCACGGCGAGGCCGGGCGCCATTTTCTTGATGAGGCGGGCCAGTCCCAGATCCTGAACAATGACGGCGTCAGCGCCGGCCTGGACAATCGCCGTTACAAATCGAACGGCTTCGGGCAGTTCATTGGAGAAAATTAAAGTATTGAATGCCACGTAACCGCGGACATTGCGGTCGTGCAGATAGTTCATTACCTTAGGAAGCTCTTCCAGGGTGAAATTCGCAGCGCGATGGCGGGCATTGAAGTTCGACAATCCAAAATAAACCGCATCCGCTCCGTTGGCGACGGCGGCGCGCAGGCATTCCCAGTCTCCAGCAGGAGAGAGTAGTTCAGGCGGTGTGCTGGCTAATTGGGACAAAGCATGGCCTTTAGAGCGATCCGATCTTGCGGAAAACGGCATTATAACAAAATTAGCCATGAGGATCCGAGTGCAGGGCATGCCCCTTCGGAGCCTCACGGCTAAACTCAAACGCCTGCTTCATGCGCTCTACTTATCGTCGTCCTTGTCGCTTTCTTTGTCGTTACCGCCGCCAGGGCCTCCCAGGTGCTGCTTCATGGCGGCCTGGATGGCATCGCCGAGCTGCTTTAGAGTGGCTTCCGTGATCGAACTCTTTATCGTGACGGAGCTGTCCTTGGCGGTGGCTTTGATCCCCTTGACCACGTCAATAACCGGAGTCAGTTGTTTGTTCTGAGTGATGAGGAAACCGAGTATCCCATTTACTTGCTCCAGGCCCTGATCGACTTCCTTGTTCAGGTCCTTGGCAGCCTTTTCGTCCTTCGCCGCAACGTGAATTTCCGTTTGAATATCCGAGGCAACCGTGATTCCGCCGGTGATGTTTTCAAATTTGTCGGTCGCTTCCTTGCCGATCGCGCTGGCCAGGATAGCCAGAGAGATGGTTCGCTTGGAATCGATTTTGCCTAAGAGGTCCTTCATTTCTTTGCTTTTGAGATCCGTTTTCTTCTTTCCGGCCGCCTTCTTCAGGCCGTCGACCACCTGGTCCTTATCGCCGGAGATCAGAACCGCCGAGGAGCTGAAACCGGCAAAAATCGATTTATCCGCCAAAGGGTTGGCGCCGGCCGGCCCCGCTAACTGGGGTGGCAGGTTCTTCATGAGATCGGCCAGGTTGGTCAGTTCGTAAACTAAGTATTTATCATCTCCATCAGCGGTCTCGTGAACTTTAACATGGTCGCCCTTTTCTTTGGCCGCCTCGTCCACCTTGGCCTGAATCTTTTCTACGTCGAAAGTGCCGTTGACGATAATCAGCGCTTTCTCGCCGTTGCCGCCGCCCGGAATGGCGAAGACCACGGACTCAAGGTCCTTCATCGGATCGAAGCCCAGTTCCTTGGCATGCTCGTTGTCCGTGCCGTTCTTGTGGATCTTCTTAATAAGAGCCGATTCGAAAAGCTGCTTGAAATTGATGGCGATGACCGCCTCGGTATCGTCGGGCAGTAGTTTGTTCGAATCGATCTTGGCCGGGGCGCTTCCCGGCGCTGCCGTAAGGAATGCCGACCCAAGAAAGAGCCCGAAAATCGCCAGCCACATGGATCGATAACTCAATAACCGCATGCGTGACTCCAAATCTCAAAAAGGAAGGGAAAGGGCGGTGCTGTTTGTGCCAGATGCACTCTGCACCATACCCGCAGCGAACCGATAGTGTTTCAAAAGCTGTCAACCATCCGATGTCAGCTTTCAGCCATTGTTGAGCATTGTTTTTTTAATGCGCCAAGTCAAATTGGATGCAAGGGCTTACAAACCCTGAGGGCGCTTTCGACGGGAGATATTATCCAACCCGGCTAATTAAGCACTTTAAGTAATTTGACTCCGGGCAAGTAACCGCCACCGGATGATCGGGCGCTTGGCCCCTGCGCTCCAGGATTTGCCAGTTGCGACCTTCATCCGCCGCGACTCTCGCCAGCACGCCCGTAAGCATATCTTGGGTAATCAGCCCAGAGCAACAGCAAGTGACCAGAATGCCGCCGGGTTCCAAAAGCCGAAGTGCGGCAATATGCAACCGCCGATAGCCGCGGAGGGCTTCCTCGACGGCATCGCGGGTGCGGGCGAACTTGGGCGGATCGAGAACGATGAGACCAAACCGTTCCCCGGCTTGGCCTTGAATTTGCAAATACTCAATGACTTCCCCACGCTCGAAATGCGCGTTGGCGATCCCGTTGAGTTCGGCATTCGTGCGAGCGAGGGCAATGGCCAGTTCGGACACATCGACACCGAGGACTTCCGTGGCCCCGGCGCGAGCGGCGTGCAATCCAAATCCGCCCGTATAACAAAAAGCGTCCAAAACTCGGCGGTCTTTGGCATAGCGGGCAACCGCTCTTCGATTGTCCCGCTGGTCGAGATAGAAGCCGGTTTTTTGGCCTTCGGCAAGGTTCACCTGGAACCGAAGTCCGTCTTCGGTGATGATCACCGGCTCCGAGGGAATCTGGCCCCAGAGCGGTCCATCTTGAAGTTCCAACCCTTCCAGTTTGCCAATGCCGCGCTCCGTCCTGAGGTAAATGCCCTCCGGCTGCACCAATTCCGCCAACAATTCCGCAAGCATTTCACGGCGAATGGCCATTCCCAGCGCGGTAAACTGCACTACCAGCCAGCGGCCATAGCGATCAACCGTCAACCCGGAAAGTCCATCGCCTTCGCTGAAAACCAGCCGGCCGGCCTGATCCAAGTTAGAGAACCCAAGGACTCGATTGCGAAGATGGAGGGCCGACTCTAATTTGGATCGAAAGAAAGCCCTGTCAAGCGGCACGTCGGGCGACCACGAATAAAGGCGAACGCGAATTTGGCTCTGGCTGTTGTAGAAGCCGCGCGCAATGAAGCTGCCGGAATCAGAGACGAGGTCCACTTCAGCGCCGTCGGCAGGACTGCCGTCTAAGGCGGCAATGGCGCCGGCATAGACCCACGGGTGCCGGCCATAAAAAGGGCGTGCCCGGCGGGGCCTTAACACGACACGAGCCGGCGTCATGGAGCGCCCCGATCCACGGCATCGATATAGGCGAGGGCACGATCCAGGTCGCGCTTCGTTTGCCGGCTTTGCAGAAGCGCCCGAACACGGAGCAACAATTCGCTCTTGTTGATGGGTTTGGTTAAGAAATCGTCGGTCCCCGCCTCCACGGCGCGATCAACGTCGCTGCGCTGATCGAGCGCGGTAATCATCAAGACCGCAATGTCGCGGGTCGCGGGGTCGGCCCGTAGCCGTTTGCAAACTTCGAAACCGCTAATGCGCGGCATCATGATGTCAAGAAGGATCAAATCGGGCCGCCAGGCTTTGACCTGGTTTAAGGTCTCTTCCCCATCCGCCGCCGTACGGACTTCCCAATCCCCACCGGCCAAGTAGGCATCCAAAAGTTCAACCCCTTGCGAATTGTCGTCGGCGATCAGAATGCGCGGCGGCTGGGATAGGGCCGGCGTTTTTTGGCCTTGTGAAGATGCGGAAGTTTGCATGCTCGCCTGCCCTTTCGCTGTCGACGCTTTGCGTCCCGCGAATTCCAACGGAGATAGGCCCGAAAACACACGGCATTATAGCGAGGCCTTAGGGGCAAAGGCAGGGAGAAAATCCGTTGGTTTCTGTTGCAGCGACATTGCGTTGGGTGGCACGCTCTGAGGCACTCCGAATGGCGTGCTCGAAGCGTCGCTTTCCGGTTTAAGCCTATTCGGAGTTGGCTAGAGGATAATTGGATGGGCGCTTCAAGCACGCCCTTCGGAGTACCTCAGAGCGTGCCACACCAGATCCTAGGAAACGCTCTTGGGCCTCACCTGGGCATAGATCTGCTTGGGCGCAGCCTCGAAGTATTTGAATAAGGCAGGACAGAGCCAACCCTCCATGCCAAACTGCGGACTGAAGTACCAGTTGCCTCCCATTTCCTCACGCCGCCAGACAAACTCATATTGGCTCCCTGGAAAGGGGGCAGCTGAGAACAAGATCGTCACGCCCTTGTCGGCATGCGGCAGGCCCTCAACCATGCGGTCGATGATCGTATCCGCGCCGGCCACAAACGGCTCTTTGACCAAACCGACGCGGTCGTCATCAAAAACCCAGACGCCTTGTTCTTTGTAGGGATGGATGATCAAGATCGAGTTCATTAGACGAGGCTCGGCCCTTTCAAGGCTTCTTTAGTAGATCGTCGTGTTCATCCCAGTCCTTGTGCTTGACCCTCTCCCAGGCAAAGGCCAGAAGCTTCTCCCTTGTCCAAGGGCTGTCGTCAATAGCCAGGTTGCTCTTCGCCCGGCTGATCCACTCGCGGGGATCGTCCGGCGGGAGCCGTTTACGCCCCATACACGACCTTCCCCTCACGCAGGGCCGGGCAAATGACCAGACAGTGCGTGTCGCGATACCGCTCGACTTCTTCGGGCGTTACAACCACGGCATCGACGGCAATGGCGCCGGAGAGGTTTCGGTAGATGGCGGTCGTGACGCGGTGGCGATCAAACTTTCCTCCCTTTATTACCAACAGGTCGAGATCGCTGTCGGGTCCCATCGTTCCGCGTGCCGCCGAACCGAACATCACGATCTTTTCGGGCTTCGCCGCTTGAACTACGCGCTTGATGGTGTCGGCGAGTATGCCCGCATCGGGCTGCCCGCGTTTTTTCCCTGAACGTGCTGCTGTTGTCGTCTTCACGGCAATGTCTCTTCACGCACCAGGTGGTTCCCGTGGGTTTGTGTCGCCCAATGCGGCGAAGCCGGCCGGGTTCCCGACCCACTACCCCGGAGTTTCAGCGACCTTTCTTGCCGCAACAGAACTTGTATTTCTTGCCACTATTGCAAGGACACGGCCCGTAGCGGTCGGTTCCAGGAAAACTATCGGATCGGACCGCTATTTCAGGTTGTGTCCAAACCGAGGGGCTGCTTGGCGAAGCGTAGCCGGAGCGGCCGTGCATCCTCGGAAACATCTCCTTGTGGCGGTCGATCATTGGGTCCAAGGTGGAACGCCTAAATTCGTCGAATTCCTTCTCATCCATCTTAAGGGTTAGCCGCAGGTCATTCAGGCGCGTGTCTCGACTGTCATCCGGCATTAATGCGAGATTAAAGCATACTTGGCTGATTCGAAGTGCCTTGTTCAACTGTTCTTTAGAACCGTCTGTCTTGTCAAGAAGTATCTGCGCGTAGGCCACAAATCCATCTGCAATAGCGCCCATAACAAGCTTCCTCCATGTGCGTTTTCCGGTCGATTTCGAACCGCAGTGGTCCGTCCCTATTTCAGCAAGGCGGCGATATTCTATGATCGCGAACGACGGAGACCTGTCCGATGGCCTCGCCGAGGTGGTTTGTGTCCAGCAAATAGCGCGTCATGCTGGCAGCCCCATTTCACGGCGCATCTGCGCCTTGGCCTGGTGCCGGTGGTCTGCCACCGCATGGCGCATGAGGTCCTCGTCCTCGGTCGTGCTATCCGCGCACGGCCGGTTCAGGGAATTTGCCCAAGCGTCAATATCGAACTCCCCATGCTCAGCTTTTTCGATTTCCAATGCTGCTCCGTCCTCCCATTCCGGGGGAACCGGTTCAAGCGGCACGATAACGCCCTTACGCAGAACGGCTTTCAGCATGACGGCGCTCCTTTGTTCGCATTATACGCGCTTTTGGATGCTCAAGTCGGTGGTGTACCATGCGCCGAGCGATCGCGGCTACTGGCTTCAGATCCTGGGCTATTTCGTCGGCCCAAGAGCATTTGCCAAACTGAACGGGAAGACGATTACGGTTTCGATTCCAATCAGGATCAACAATTCGCGGTCGGCAGCGTCACGGCGGGCGGCACGCTCTGAGATGCTCCGAAGGGCGTGCTTAATGTCGCATTATATAGGCGCAAGAAACGGTCACCTTCAAGTGCTGTGAGCCGATTCTTCTGAGTCCGCCGCCGGCGCCCCATCGAAAGCCTCATCCCGTTGCGGTCGAAACGCCGTCCGTCGCATCCAAGGCTGGACCGTCAAATGAACCAGCCAGCTTTCAGCGTGGGAATCCAGCCTAAATCGTCAAGAATGTGTTGCTCGCCAATTTGGCGCACGGGAACAGCCTTGCCGGTGCTGTTCTGAAGCGTCGCGCCAAAGGTCTGTTCGCACAGGAAGATACCTTCGGAGTGGTGCCTGAGCGCACGATGGCGTAGATCGGGCATGTGGGCTTTGGATTCGTCGAACCATTGGTGGATCGGCAAGTAATCCTCGGCGATGCCGCCGTAGAGTCGGGCCGAACGCTGGGCGTGGTGCCACGGATGGGCCATAAGGTCAGGGCTCCTCCGGCAAGTCAATGGCTTCGCCGGTGTTCAAGTTCCAACGAAACCAACCCCGCAGCGTAAACTCGCCCGTGCCGTACCCTTCGCCCAGTAAAGCGGAGGCGGCGTGATCGGCAAAGTCGTCCATGAGGCATCCCATGCGCAGGTTCGCAGTGCCCGGCTCCCGCAAGACTATGTTGCCCACTTGGAGGCGGCCATCGTCGTCCGGCGTGGGGTTGGCATGCCGGGCGACTGGTCTGGAAAGGAGCTGCCTCGCCACCGTCGTAGTATCAGCGGTGCTTCCATCGGGGCGCTCCGCCCCGTGGAAGTAGGCAAAGCCCTCATCGTTGCCTCCGTCGTAGCGAAGGATTATCGACTGATAGCCAAGATCGACTAAGCACTGGTGCATCTCTCTTAGCCAATCATCAGCGGAAGCAAAGGAAGCTTTCGTCTGAGCCGGCTCATAATACTCGCCCGCGTTATCGGATTCACCCTCTTCGTCAAAGGACGTGTTGAGGTAAGGCATGATCGCCGTCTCCTTTAACGCGAAAGCATCGGGTCGGTGAAGAGGGAAGGGAAGAAAAAGGGGCCAGGAGTCATTTCAGATCGTTTAAGTCGGAAACGGCTCCCGACCCTTTTCTTCTCCCATTTGCCATCGGCTTGGGCCGCCGGGGAGGCAACGAGACAATCCGGCGACCGCTCGCCTGTTCCTGGGCTTTGAGGTCGCGATGGATCGCTAGGAGGTCGTAACCGAACTCCTTGGCATAAGCTTCGCGTACCTTCCGCACTTCTAGAAGAATATCGTCCACGTCAGTCTCCTTCTTCGGTAAGTAATTCATCAGGGGTGCAAATCGCCGGCGGCTCGTAGCCGTTCTCTCGGCAAACAGACTCGATCGGATCCCGCAGCGTTGCATTGGCAATGTGGGTGCAATTCCAAGTTAGCAAGTAATCCACTCCGTGAACCGCCGCGATTGCCACGTGGAGAGTATCGACTGCCGCCCGCTCGGGCAACGGCACTCGATCCACAAGGGCCTGCGCGAGCCGGGTCGCTTCTTCTGTCTGTTCCAAGAGCGGTAGGTCTTGAAGAATCTTCAACCGTTCGGCAGCGGCAGTCGCATCGCCCGCCTGACATTCGCGCAGGACAACCTGGGAGATATACAACTCAAATGTCGCTCGCCGCCTGTCCCACCAATCGCGCGTAATCTGCTGATGGGCGGCGCGAACCAAGTCGCGGCTTGGCCACGCAGTCAGGTAGCTCGGGATGGTTGTTTCCAGGTAAACACGCTGCTTCATCGCTTCATCGTACCCGACCACTATTTCGCAAGCAACGTACTCCCGACTTGCGCTCTTTCGTTGCCTTTGGTTGTCTTTTATTTGAAGGCGGCCAACGTCGGACCAAGGGGGCCAACACATTGGCCGCCTTTAAATGCAGCCTCAAATGCTTTCCATTTCTTTCCACGGGGGGTCAGGCGAAATGGAGAGAACCAAATCGGAGGGGTCTTCCCGGCCAGCTAGACCTCAGGTTCCGTTTTTCACCCCAAAGTTCCGTTTTTCACCCCTAGCTTCCGTTTTTCATCAGGGGTGGGTGGGGGATGAAAAACGGAAAACGAGTGGTCATTTCGAGACCCTGTTGCTCAAGTGACGACCCTCTGGTGCACCGCCAGCGCGCCAGAGGGTGATCAATAATTGAACACCTCTGCCGCCTTGCGCCCTTTCGTTTTCTTTGGTTGTCTCTCGTTCGAAGGCTGCCAACGTCGGACTAAGGCTGCCAAACGCTGCCACTCGGCATGGAATTCGGACGTCCATTCTGGTTAAATTCAGCCGCATCAACCGTTTGTTCACGGTCTTGCTCGCGCATTCCAACAGCGGGTCACCGGGAGTACCAGTCATGGCCTTGACCGCCGCCCAAATTGAGCAACAGAAAAAAGAGGCCGAGGAACTTCTGTTTACCGGGCCGCAGACTCTCGGTTTCGCCAAAGCCCTGTTTTTCGGTCATTTCAATGCACCGTTGCTCTTTCCGTATCCGCAGATGGGGCCCGAGGAAAGAGAGACCGTAGACAAGGCCGTGGCCGAAGTGCGGCGCTTTGCGGAGGAAACAATCGATGCCGCCGCCATCGACCGCAATGCCGAAATCCCCCGCAAAGTGATCGATGGGTTGAGTCAACTGGGCGTGCTTGGCATGACGGCGCCGCAGCAGTATGGCGGCAAAGGTTTTTCGCAATTGGGTTATTGCCGGATCATGGAGGTGCTCGGCAGCCGTTGTCCATCCACCGCCGTGTTCGTCAACGCCCACCACAGCATCGGCATCCGCGCGCTGTTGCTCTTCGGCACGGAGGAACAGAAACGCCGCTGGCTCCCCGGCCTGGTCAGCGGCAAGCAACTGGCCGCCTTCGCTCTTACCGAATCGGAAGCCGGCTCTGATGCCGCCAACGTGCAAACAACCGCAACCCCGACGTCCGACGGCTCGGCGTACATCCTCAACGGCGCCAAGCGCTACATCACTAACGGCGGCATCGCCCAAGTCCTCACGGTTATGGCTCGGACGCCGGTAGCCGGCAGCACCGAGACCAAAGTGACCGCTTTCTTGGTGACTCCGGACATGGCCGGTTTCGAAGTGGTCGAGGCGCGGATGCCTAAAGTCGGCATCCGCGGCACGGCAACGGCCCGGCTTGCTTTTCACGACATGCGTGTCCCGGCCGAAAACGTCTTGGGTCAAGTGGGCAAAGGCTTGCGCGTCGCCTTAACGGTGCTCGATTTCGGGCGGACGACGTTCGGCGCCAGTTGCACCGGCGCCGCCAAAGTCTGTCTCCGCGCCGCCTGCGACCACGCCAAAACCCGCAAACAGTTCAAGCAAACTCTGAGCGAATTCGAGCTGGTAAAGAAGAAAATCGCCTACATGGCCGCGCACGCTTTTGCGATGGAAGCGACGACCAGCGAATGCGCCAGCTTCATCGACCGCGGTTTCGAGGATTACATGCTCGAAACCGCCATGCTCAAGGTTTGGTCCACGGATGCGCTCTGGCAAATCGTCAACGACACCATTCAGATCTTTGGCGGCAAGGCTTATTTTTGCGACGAGCCCTATGAGCGCATGATGCGCGACGCACGCATCAATCAGATCGGCGAAGGCGCCAATGACGTCCTGCGCGCCTTCATCGCTCTGGTTGGCATGCGCGGCGTCGGAGAAGAACTCAAGGGTGTGCTTGACGCATTTCAGCATCCGATTAAGGAACGCAGCAAGCTCTGGGGTTTCGTTCGCGAGCAAGTGGGCGCCCGCCTTTTGACGCCGCAAGTTCCCGTCCAAAGCTCTGCCTTAAAGGATGAAGCAAGCCGGCTTGCCAAACGGGTGAGGGATTTCGGTCTAGCTGTCCAGGGCGTTCTCCGCCGGCATCGTGAAGCCGTGCTCCAAAAGCAATACGTCCAAGAACGCATTGCCGACGCCGCCTGCGAAATTTATGCCTCAAGCTGCACGCTCAGCCGGCTTGACCACCTGATGACGCATAGCAATGGCAACCCCGTCGATATGAAACGTGATGAGCTGGCGGGGCGCTATTTCCTCAAGCTTGCCGATCGCCGAATTCGCCAGAAATTGGCGCAGCTAGGGGACAATGACGACGCGGACACGACCGCCACAGCGGATTCCGCCCTAAACATGTTTTGAGAGCTTGGGTCCGCCTAAGGCAGCGTTAGCCACGGCCGCGATTGAGATGCCATAGAACAACGTTGCGGCCTATTCTCATTTTGCGGCCTGGTCCCCATTACAACCAGGCGATTCACGTGTCGGGTCGACCAAGCCGTCTGGAAAACCGAGCAACCCCGACGTACGATTCTTGGTGTGATTCAATCCCATCTTATGAGCGCATCACCAAGGATTTCACTATGACGAGGAGCCTGCCGGTCCTCAATCTAGCTGAAGCCAAATTTGAGTGTACATTCGGGCGGGGCTGCGACGGCGTTTGCTGTCAGAACGGAAGGCCCGGAATCTATCCCGAAGAGCTGAGCAAACTTGACGCCCATTTGAAGCGTTTTCTCCCGGAATTGCGCCCGGAAGCTCGAAGCCTTATTGAAGATCAGGGTTATTTGAGCCGGCGCCGCCGCCACGGATTGCCCATGCTGCGAACGATTAGAGGATGGTGCGTTTTTTTCAACCAGGGCTGCGTGCTTCACAAAGTTGGCGCTGCCGAAGGCGACCGCTATCGGTATAAGCCGGCCGCATGTGCCTTGTTTCCTCTTGCCAGGGACGAAAACGATCGCTGGTACGTGAGGCAACAGGACTACAAGAATGAAAAGTGGGACCTTTTTTGCCTCGGGCCGAATAATACCCAGGTCGCCGCCGCGGAAACTTTGGGTGAAGAAGCCGCCTTGGCTCGGCGCTATGACGGCGAACTCAGGCCGGAGCAGGCTCAAGCCGGTTAGTACAGCTCCTTACCGGCTCGGCGCTCGGCTGGCCTGGGCTCCTCGGCTGGCTGGGGGCGAATCTGCTTGACAGGCCTTCGAATATGCCATTACACTCAAAAAATACCTTCTAAAGAACGGAAATTCTCTATACTCTACTCATCGTGCCGGTTGGGGGTTTCCCTCTCGAAGCCAAGGAGCTTTTTTCATGTCTGGTCCTCCTCGCCGCCGTCGCCTTGAAGTCGAAGACATTGGCGATGTGACCGTGGTCAATTTTGTCGATAAGCGCATTCTCGACGAGCAGAATATTCAGGTCATTGGCGAGCAACTCTTTGGGCTGGTAGAAACCGACGGCCGCAAGAAGATCCTTCTCAATTTTAATAATGTCGAGTTTCTCTCGAGTGCCGCGCTGGGCAAGCTCATCACGCTCCACAAAAAGCTTCAGGCCGCCGGCGGCCGCCTGATCCTGTGCAATATTCATCCCGATATCTTTGAAGTTTTTGAAATTACGAAGCTGGACAAGTTCTTCACGATCCACAAGGACGAGCAGACGGGACTCCAGGCGTTTTGAGCCCTGGGAACGCCGGCGCGCTTGCCTTGGCTTTCATCCCCCTCCACAAAGTTGACGGGAGACAATACTCGACAAAGGCCGGTGCATTTGCGATTATGATAAGGTCAGCGATTCGCCCCTTTCTGTATCGGTCAGTGCACGCCGAGGTCGGAGTTCTTGGCTGTCGAGCGTTCTAAGGCATTAAACAATTGGCAAGGCGGCTTTGGCAGTTTCCGGAACGACCCCTGCCCGAATAAAACGAATGGCTGCCCGCCTTGGTCCCTGTCTCCCCAGATGGTTTTTCCATTGGTTAACTTCCGAATTGGTTCTCTGGCTGGCAGCCCCGGAATCCGACTGGACAATGTTGTCCCCAGCGGTTCCTTGGTTTTCCGAATGAAGGCCCGTCGTCAGGAGACCGGCTCTCGTGGATTTTGCCTCGGCTTTGACTGCCATGAATATCTCGCTTGATCCAGGCTCGGCTCCTTTCGCGGAGGTCACCCTGGCCAGTGACCCCGCCGAGGCGCGCCAGTTTCAAGACGAGGTCGAGCAGCTTCTCAAGGGCAATCATTTCACGGACAACGAAATCTTCGGAATCAAACTCGCTTTAGAAGAAGCTCTGGTAAACGCCATCAAGCATGGCAACCAGATGAACCGGTCCAAAAAAGTCCACATCTCTTATCGCATCATCCCTCACCGCATTGACATTGAAATCAGCGATGAAGGAGGCGGCTTTGATCCCGAAGACGTGCCCGATTGCACGTCGGTCGAAAACCTCGAACGACCTTGCGGGCGGGGTCTCATGCTCATGCGCCATTACATGACCCACGTCGAATTTACCGGCCCCGGCAATATCGTGAAGATGTATAAGGTCTCGCGGAACGGAAGCAAGTAGACAAGGGCTGGCTGCTAAGCCTAAGAACACAGATTGCGGTGGAGCAGGCGGTCTTCAGCATTAAGCCCTCAATTCTCAGCTGTCAAGAATATGACTCCCATGATGCAGCAATACCGGGACGCCAAAGACCGGCATCCTGGCATGCTGCTTCTTTTCCGCATGGGAGATTTTTACGAACTCTTCGAAGACGACGCCGAGACGGCGTCCCGAACTCTGGGCTTAACGCTTACCAGCCGCGATAAGACCTTGCCGATGGCTGGATTTCCGCATCACGCTCTTGAAGGGCATCTTCGCAAACTGCTCCAATCCGGCCATCGCGTAGCTATCTGCGATCAAATCGAGGATCCCGCTCAGGCCAAAGGGTTGGTCAAGCGGGAAGTGACCCGAGTAGTTACCCCCGGCACACTCACCGAGGACAACCTTCTCGATCCTCGGCGTCTTAACTACTTAGCGTCTTTGTGTCCGCAAGCCGGCGTAATGGGCATGGCTTGGGTGGAATTGTCCACCGGACATTTCGAGGCCGCCGATCTACGCGCCGACCGCTTCGCCGACGAGCTGGCCCGGCTGGCTTGCTCCGAGTGTCTGGTGGCGGAAAAAGAAGCCGATAAGCTAGGCGAGCGCATTCATGCCGTGTTGCCCGCCCTGGCGTTGACATGCCGGCCTGACTGGACTTTCGACGCCACGACGGCGAAAGCGGCGTTATTGCAGCACTTTCAACTGGCCACGTTGGCGGGATTCGGCTTCGACGACAATCAGCCGTGCTTGGCGGCCGCCGGCGCGCTGCTTCTGTATTTGCAGGAGACGCTCAAGGCGAATCTGGCGCATTTGAGCCGCCTTCGGCCGTATCATCCCGACCAATTCTTGTTGCTTGACGAAGTGACGCGCCGAAGCCTTGAACTGACTCGAACGTTGCGCGAAGACAATCGCGAAGGCTCGCTGCTCCAGGAATTGGACCGCACCGTGACGTCGATGGGGGCTCGGTTGCTTCAGCAGTGGGTCTTGATGCCTCTGGGCGACCGCGCCGCTATTGAAGCCCGGTTGGCCGCCGTCGCCGAATGCAACGAGGACTTGACGCTGCGCCGGGAGTTGCGTGAGCAGCTGAAGGAAACCTACGATCTGCAACGGCTAACTGCGCGGGCCAGCACAGGCCGGGCTTCGCCGCGGGATTTAGCGGGCGTGGCGGCGACGCTGCGCTTGCTGCCGCGCATCAAGGCACGCGTCACGGCTCGGCATGCTGCCCTCCTGCGTGAGTTGGAAAGTCGCCTCGAACTCTGCCCCGATTTACGCGAGGCCCTCGACGGCACGCTAGTCGACGAGCCGCCAATCAGTGCTCGCGAAGGCGGCGTGATCCGCCCCGGGCGCGACGCCGAACTGGATCGGCTGCACGCCATCACACGCGACGGCAAGGGCTGGATCGCCAAGTTTCAAGCTGAGGAAATCGCCAAGACCGGCATCGCCAGCCTAAAAGTCGGCTTCAACAAGGTTTTCGGCTACTACATCGAAATCACCCACACCCACGCCACCAAGATCCCCTCCAATTATCAACGCAAGCAGACGCTCAAAAACGCCGAGCGTTACATCACGCCCGAGCTCAAGGAACACGAAGAAGAGGTTCTTTCCGCCGAGGAGAAGATCTTCGAGCGCGAGTACGAGCTATTTTTGGCATTGCGCGATCAGGTGGCCGCTCAGACACACCGGCTATTGCAGACGGCGGAGGTTTTGGCAAGCCTCGACGTTTTGGCAGCGCTGGCGGAAGTCGCCGGCGCGCAGGGCTATTGCCGGCCCGAGCTCTGCGACGAGCCGATCCTGGAGATCGTCGATGGCCGGCATCCCGTCCTCGATCAGACTTTGCCGCCCGGAACATTTGTACCCAACGATGTCGCTATGGGCCCCGCAGCCGGCATCGTGCTCCTTATCACTGGCCCTAACATGGCCGGCAAGAGCTGTTTCATCCGCCAAGTTGCCCTGCTGACGCTCATGGCTCATGTCGGCAGCTACGTCCCCGCTCGCTCGGCCAAGATTGGTCTGACCGACCGCATCTTCACGCGCGTCGGCGCCAGCGACGAGCTAAGCCGAGGCTTGAGCACCTTCATGGTAGAGATGACGGAAGCGGCCAATATCCTGAACAATGCCACGGCACGCAGCCTGGTCATCCTGGATGAAATAGGCCGAGGCACCAGCACCTACGACGGCGTTAGCTTAGCCTGGGCGATCACGGAGTATCTTCACGATCAAATAGGCTGCCGAGCCTTGTTTGCGACGCATTATCACGAGTTGGCTCAATTAGCCGGGAAACTGCCGGGCCTCAGGAATTACAATGCCGTGGTCAAGGAAGGAGATGAAGAGATTGTTTTTCTCCACAAGATGGAGCCCGGCAGCGCCGACAAGAGCTACGGAATTCATGTCGCGCGACTGGCCGGCGCCCCCGAGGAAGTGCTAAACCGGGCCCGCGAGGTGCTAATGGAACTGGAAGCCCACCCGATGCCCGCACGGCGGCGAGGTGGACCGCGCCGCGCGGACAAGCTGGAGCAGCCGACCTTGTTCACCGATGGGAAATGATAAGGATTGGCTGGAGTCCAAATTGCTTCCCGTTAGAGATACTCCTGTCGGATCGGACAGAAGATATCCACCGCTTTGCTGGGCCGAGCGCCAACGATGACCTTGTGGAGCACATTGCCGGGGATGCGCCACAAGTCGCCCGGTTTCAATTGCTTGCTTTCGCCGCCAATGATGAAGGTGACTTCGCCTTCGAGGAGGATGCCGACCTGTTCGTGCGGATGGGAATGTTCCTCGACGACGGAATTGGCTTCCAGGTCAACGACGGAGAGCATCAACTTTTCCCCCGCGCAGGCGGCGATGTGAACGCCGGGGAAGATGGTGTGGCGGGAAAGCTCATTGGTGGTTGGAAAAAAGAAGCTCATGCCGGAAAAGACTCCAATGAGAAAGCCCACGAGCATTGCCGTGGGCTTGGCCTTGGACCTAGTAGACCAGGCAAGAATGCCTGCCCACTGTGTTAGCGCAGGCTCTTGCCGAGCATCGAATGGACTAAGGCGCTTTGCTTGATGACGAGCGAGCGGGTGCCCGGTTCATACACGATTTTGGCGCCGCTGGCGTCATCCCAACCGCCCGGCTCGATGGACTGTTTGATCATGCCGATAATCTGGTTGGCAAATTCGAGTTCTTGAAGCTTGCCCAGGCCGGGCGCCAAGAAAGGATTGGAAAAGCCCACCAGGTCCCCGATCGGATACGCTTTGACCACCATCAGGTCTTTAGCCATGTCGGGCGTAAGAACCTCGATAGTTTCGTCTTTGACGATGTAGGTCAGGCCGATTTCGCCGAAGATTTTCCGCAGAATGGTGCGGGCCGTCACGGGTCTTTTGAAGGAGAGCGTCACTTCCGTGTCGTAAGTCACGCCGACCTTTTCGAGTATGTTCTTGTCGGCGAAAATTGTTACACCCATAGCCGTCTGTAGCGTCTCAATCACATCCTCAATGCGTGATTTCTTGAATTCAATCGCCATTGGCGTGTCTAGCGCTTTGAGGATGGCTCGCTCGGCGTCAGTCAGGTTGTCCTTTTTCCGTTTCTCGGTAAGCTCTTTCCACTTTTTCGATTCGGGAAACTCAACATCGCCTGCCGCGGGCGTTGCAGAGCGAGCAATGTCGATGTTATTGTCGGTGCTTCGTTTGGCATTGTCGCGGCGCGTACGCCGATCCTTGTCAACCGAATCCCGGATGGAGTCTTGAATCGCTTTAGCCCGCTTAAGAGGCTCTTCGGCCTCGGCCGCTCTTTTATCTTGAGTTGCTGTGCGGGCTTCCTTGGCAGTCTCCTTGGGCGCTGACCGCTGGGCCTTGGCGGCATCCTTCTCGGCCGTCAGATGGAGGACGCGGATACGGTCCTTGAAAACGCGTTTGAGCGATTCGCGGCGTGCTTCCGGCAAGTCCAGGTCGTCTTCTAGCTGGCTGAGCGAGCTCTTGAGGACCTCTTCGGCTTTTTCGGGTTCTTTGGCGGACAGCCTTTGAGCCTCCAGCAACGAAGACCGCATATCGGCTTCCAACTTCTGAGCAGCCACCTGACTTCGGCGGTTGACTTGGTCCTGCAAGTCATCGGCACGGGCTGAGCCGACGTCTAGAGACACAGCTAATCCGGCAAGCAGTGCCGGAGCAATAAGGCAAACGGGGGTTAAACGGTTTCCTGCCGACATGATGGGATTCCTCTTTCCGAAGAATAGGCGCACCAGCCCTCTTCCACACTGTAAAGTACACCTCTTTGGCCTTGACTGCCAATGGAAATCAAAACGGCAGGCGTCCCTTGCGGGTCCGGCATGAACGTGATCTGGGATAATCTACCTTTGGGGAATAGGCCGGCCTGAAGGAGCTTGGCGATTGTGCGGATAAGGCAGCCTCTGGACGATTTCGGCGCAATAGGCATCGGCGCATCCTGTGTCACGGTGACTCTTGACGCTTTGGCAGAAAGGGACACCTTTGAGATGATCCAAAGCGACCACGATATCAACGCCGATGCTAGCCGGGCTCCCCTTTTTTTCTCTCGGGAAGGAGGCAAGCCATGAAATCAAAAACCTCAGTGAAGGAAAGCAAAGCCGCCAAGGGGGTGCTAAAGGCCCTCCAACGCGCCGGCAAGAAGGCCGTTGAACTGGCGCGGCTGACCGGCACCCCCGCTCTTGTCATCCGAAATGGCCAAATCGTTGATGCGGCGAAGCGGAAGTCGATTCCTGCCAAGAAAAAGCGAAATACAAAAGCGCGGAACAAGCGTTAGCCATTCGAAAGCCAGCGGATTTGTTCTGAGCTCAAAGCGCCCAGTCACCCACTTTTTCAGCTAGACAAGTATCTAGGCCCTGCAAGGGCTCGTCGAATCCGGATAATCGCGGGTCGGTTTATCCCCAAGGCGTATATCGTAGCCCGACCTATTTCCGTCCGGCCAGCTAGATGATAAGTGGGCAACCAGCGAAAATGGTCTGACCAACGATCTCTTCGGGGATGAAATAAAAACGCCATTTTCAGAGTGAGGGGATCACGAGCGTGGATACGGGCTGCCTTCTTCAAAGAGCAGGTCACACAGGCCAAGGCGAGGTTTTCAAAAGTAGTCAGTCCGCCTCTGGCTAAGGGGACGATATGATCCAGGTGGAAACGGGCCTCCTGAAAGCTCTGCGGTAGCCGGCAATACTCGCAGGCATGGCCGGCAGGTTTACGCACGCGCTCGGCCAAGCTTAGGGAAACACGCCTATCCATTCCCGTTCCGCTTCGCCGCCTCGGCCCGCAAACGCATCAAAGCAAGCATATCCACAAGTTCCGTCAGGGCCTTAGCTTCGCGCCGTTCCTTGCGCGTTAGCTTACCCGTCTCATCCTGGCGATCCAGAAGCTCCTGAAGCCGGTCGTCCAAAGCAGTGGGTAAGCGAAAGGTGCGCCAATCTTTAGGTAGGTTGAGCTCAACAAGCACCGCTTGAGCCATGGTCCCCTCGATAAAAATTCCAAATAGACATTCAAAGGAATTCATCATAAATGTGTTTTTCGATCATTTCTAGGCCTCTGATCGCTTTCAAGCTCAGGACGATTGCCATCCAAAGGCGCGCTAATTCGGTTCGTTCGCACGGAGCTTGGGCCAAGGATTTATGCAAATCTTGGGTGAATGGCTGCAAAATTAGGGTACGTAGCGCAAGCGTCTCGCATGTGCCGTTGCCCAATCACAAGCGAGACGCTTGTGCTACGGTCGAATGGTCCGCCCTAACAATCTTGTGGGGCAATGCAGAATACATCAGTACGTTGATCGGTCCGCGAGCCGGGTCTGTTTCGTAACACGGCACACCCTCGGGGTTTCGTAACAATACGTCTAGATCTGTGGTGCCAAGGGGTTACGTCAAAACGGCTCGGTGTGTGTTATGAGACGAGATGAAATGAAACGTGCAGCGGAGACCGTCTGGCCCAATCTTTTTGCCCTAAAGTTCTTTGATGAGCCAGGGCCGCATTTCTCCGGCTAAGAAGACGGAGCCGGTGATGCAGATGAGATCGCCCCCGCCGGCCAGATTGCGGGCGGCGATCCAGGCTTCCTTTGAATCCGGGCAAAGGGATGGAGGAATCTCAGAATACGGCTTCAACCACGCCGCGAGGTCGTTCGTCGGGACGGCGCGCGGGTTGTTATGGTAGCGCGTCAAAAAGATGCGGTCAAAGTGAGGCGCCAAGGTCCGGAACATGCCGGGAATGTCTTTGTCGCCCGACCCGGCAAAGATCAGAAACCGCTTGCCGGGACTAAAGGAAGATCCCAGCGTATTGACCAGGGCCTCCGCCGAAGCGACGTTGTGAGCGCAGTCCAGAATGACCAGCGGTTGATGCGCCAACACTTCCATGCGCGCCGGCCAGCGAACCTCCGCCAAACCACTTTGAACGGCTTCATCGCTGATGTGCCAACCCTCCGAGCGCAATTCTTCGATGGCGGCAACGACGCCAGTCGCGTTGGCGGCCTGGTGTTCGCCCAACAATCGCAACCGCATGGACGGCCACCGGCGCTTACCGGTTGTAACCCGGACGGACGCAAGCTTGGCGTCGCTTTGATCGGATGTAACGAACGCGGGCGTGTAATCGTAATGAAAGTCGACGCCAAGCTGGCGAATCGGGGCGCCCCGTTGGCGGCACGTTTCCTCGATGACGGAACGGGCCTCGGCCGCGGCGACGCCGCTGATCACCGGCCGGCCGGGTTTGATGATTCCCGCTTTTTCGCGAGCAATGCTAGCCAGCCGGTTCCCCAGAAGCCGGGTATGGTCGAAGCTAATGCTCGTTATGATGCTGAGGACGGGCTGGCAAACGTTGGTGGAATCGAATCGCCCTCCCAGGCCCACCTCGATCACCGCCGCCTCGACGCGCCGTTGAACAAAGTGCAGAAAGCCGACTGCCGTGGCGATCTCAAAAAAAGTCAGTCCTTCCAAGATCGCGGGCGCGGCGGTCCGCGGAGCTTCATTTACGCATTCACGGATCTGGGATAGATGCGCGGTTAATTCCGGGGCCGAGATCGGCTGACCGTTCACCTGGATACGCTCTTCGACGCGCTCCAAGTGAGGCGACGTAAACAAACCCGTGCAGTAACCCGCTCGTTGCAAAATGGCGGCGAGCATGGCAGACGTGGAACCTTTGCCCTTGCTGCCGGCCACGTGAATGATGCGGAGTCGCTGGTGGGGATTGCCCAGAAGCCCAAGAAGGGCTCGCATCCGATCGAGCTTCAGATCGGTCGGGGCCGGCTGCATTTGCTCGTAATTGATCCGGCTGTACCAGAAGGCCAGGGCCTCTTCATAGGAGAGTGCTGAGTGCTGAGTGGTGAGTGCTAAGGGATGGGACTCTAGTAAAGGTGAATCGTCCATGGTCGGGGGAGCAGCACAGAGATTTCAATTACCGAACACTCGGCACTCAATTATCGGGAAGGAGTGCAGTGTCAAGCCAATAGCGATGGATTGTGCGCAAGACTTCGACGAAGCGCGGGAAGTCCGGCGGTTTCTCAATATACGTATTGGCCCCTGCGGCGTATACCTCTTGAACGTCTTCGCGCCGCCGTGACGTGGTGAGGACGACAACCGGCACTGCTTTGAGGTTGGGCGTGGATCGGATGCGCTCGAGGACTTCCCGGCCGGTCAAGCGCGGCAAGTTTAGATCAAGCAGAATCAACTCCGGACTGCGCCATCCCGCAGTCGCGGCATAGGCGCCTTGGCGAAGCAAATAGTCTACGGCTTCCTGCCCGTCTCGGACGACAATCAACTCCACGGGCAGCGTGCTTTCGCGCAGGGCCCGCTGGGTGATCTTGATATCGGCCGGATTGTCCTCGATCAGCAGTATGGTATGACGTGGTTTCATTAAGTCGCTTGGAACCCGCTTAGGAGATGGGGGAAGCGGGCTCCACGGCTTCGCGTAGAAGTCGAGGAGCATCCTTTCCCACCACACAAACCAGTTTTAGAGCTAGCGCATCCCAACAAACCCGGGCCAAAGCAGGGCTTAAACTCTGGGGGACTTTGGCCGTATCAAAACCCAGGCCGTCAAGCGCCAGCCAGGATGTGAGCAAAACAGGATTCCATTCGGACGCATTCGCCCTCGCTTGGCCGAGGACCTTTCGCAGAAGTACGCGGATAACCTCAGGTCCTAGTCGCGAGGTTGCAAGCCGATTCAGCGCTCGCTGAAAAGTTGCGAGCGCTTCTTCGGGATTGCCGGGCAATGAGCAATCCTGCAATAAACCTATGATACTTTCTGAGTCGCGGCCATTCGCAAAGCTAAGAATCTGCCCTAACCTCTGCTGCCATTCTTCCGGTCGACACAGAAGATCCTTTTCTAGGACGTAATCTGCGCCCGTTTCAAGAGCAGCCGCAATTTCATCGGAGCGATGCCAATCGCTTAGTATCGCTATGGGCACCTTTTCCCAGGGGGGAGATTCCCGTAGCCTGCTGCAAAGTTCCAGACCGCTGGGGCCGGGTAGGTGGAGGTCCAAGAGAACCAAATCAGGAACACCGGCGGCGCCGCCTTCTTGCTCATTACTCGCTAAATGCCCAAGGCAAGATTCCAACCAGATCCAGGCTTCCGCGACCGTACGACAGCATGCGATCTCTTGATCGGCTTTTTTAGCGATGCGTTTTACGATGAACGCAATCTCAGGCGAGTCGTCTACCAGGAGCAAGAGAGGGCGATTCGTGGCGAATTGATCAGGCATCCTTCGCTCCCAATCGCACACGATCAAGAGGCGTATGTTTTTTGGCTGACAGACGCATCACGGTTATCTCCGTTGCCCTCTTGGCAGCCCGCGGCAGCGGCGTGGTGGCTCTTGGCTAGCCTCGGAAGCGTAAAGAAGAAGGTGCAGCCTTTGCCGACTTCGGATTCCACCCAGATGCGCCCGCCATGAGCTTCGACGACCTTCTTACAAATAGCCAACCCGGCGCCTGTCCCTTCATACTCTTCATGATGATGCAGCCGGCGAAAAATACGGAAGACCTGCTCGTGATAGCGCGGATCGATGCCGATGCCGTTGTCGCGAACATAGAGAGTTACTTGTTCGTTGTTGGCCTGAACCGGTAAGACGTTCTTCACATGCGCGTTTGTTGAACCGGTCTCGGAGACCCATTCGCCGATGACCACTTCCGGCTCGGTGCTGGTGTTGTACTTTAGGCCATTGCCCACCAGATTGGCGAGCAATTGAATGACCCGATCCGGATCGCCGGCCACAGGAGGAAGCGTCCCGGCTATTCCGACGGTCGCATTCTTGCGCTGAAGCAAATCAGCCAAATCGTTCTTAACCGTCTGAATCGCTTGGCCCAGGTCAAACGCCCGGGGTGAATTGATCACCCGGCCGGCCCGGCTAAGGTTCAGCAAGTCGTCGATGAGCAGGCCCAGGCGATTGCTGGCCTGAATTAGATACTGTATTTGCTCTTGTCCTTCCGGTCCGAGTTGGCTGCCGTAATCTTGAGCAAGGAAACTGCTGAAAGTCTGTAGCGTGCGCAAAGGCTCCTTAAGGTCGTGGGAAACGACGTGCGTAAACTCTTCCAGCTCCTGATTGATCCGTCGCAGTAGAACGTTGGCTTTCTCTATTTCTTCAGCCTTGGCTTTGACGGCATTGGCCAGGCGGCTACGCTCGGTCACGTCCAAGGCCGCGCTTCGTGAGCGCTCAAATCGACCCTGCCCATCGAGCTGAGTCGTAGTCCGGATCCACACCTCCAACAAGGCGCCATCTTTCTTAACCCACTCGGTCTCGATTTCACTGGGGCGCATGAAAAAGGCGCGGTCCTCCTGAAACTGGAGCCGGCTCCGAGCGGATAGCAGCATGCTGTAGTCTTGACCAATCAGCTCCTCGCGGGCATATCCCAGGGCACGCAGCAGGGTATCGTTGCAGGCGACGAACTGGCCTTTGGTATCCAGGCTGAAAAATAGGGCAGGAGTCTGGTTATACAAATCGCGATAGCTTTCCTTGAGCCGTTCCAGCGCGGCATTGGTCTGGTGAAGTCGTTCAATGGCTCGCGATAAGTCATCCGTCCGCCGCCGCAGCTCCTCCTCCGTTGCCACTCGCTCAGTAACGTCGAGGAAATGGCAGCGCAAGTGCATGGGCGCTCCAGTATCCGTATAGCGCGCATACACGTCCATTTGGAGATGCCGTTCCGTCTGGCCCGGAGTGGAGATACGGAACATTATGTTGTGGCCTTCTCCCTGTTTGAGCACTTCATCAAAATGGCGTTTCAGTGCCGGGACATCGTCCGGGGTTACGATGTCCAAGAAGGAATGGGCTACCAGGGCGTTAATTCCCTGTCCAAGAAATTGCTGCAATACCGGTGTGGCCGCGATCCAGTGCAAGTTCGTAGCGAGTCGGGCGACCATCATGGGGCTCGAACTGGCATAACTGCCGGAGGTCTGGTGGATGAAAGACTGGCTTAGATCGCGTTCGGCAAGGGCGCGGGCCGCTAGGGTGCGCTGCGTCGCCGAATTCTCCACCAAGTTAACCCGCTCTGACAAAACCTGCCGATACCGCGCGATCAGCATGGTTAGAGGCTGCTCTGCCAAACGTAAATCGAGGAGGCCGCACTGCTCCGTGGCATGCCGCAGCATTTCAGGCGAGGGATTGTCCGTCATGCGGGCCAGCCGTTCGCCCCAAACATTTAAGGTCTGCTGACACCTTCGCCAAATTAGCCAAGACGACAAAAAACCAAGTCCCGTAGCTAGGAGGATTACGAGCGTGACGTGCTCGAACCGAGATATTTCAAAGCCACGGAGGACGAGATAGCCCGTATAGAGGCTGACCGCGAGCGCTATCGGTGCGATGGTCCAGACCCAACCCCGGAAAAACCAACCCCACATCGAGCAGGTGCCCCGCATTTGAGGTGAGAAGAATGCTTTGCTAGGATCATAACATACAAATGGGAGACAGGCAGGGGGCGAGAACAGACAAGCGACACGATGAATCTTGTTCATCGTGTCGCTTGTTTCGCTAATCACGCAGCTTGCACAGGCATGCACACCTGCTCAAGGAGCTTTTCGCATTTTTCTTGGAGCAAATCGGCCAGATTAGGCACAGGATGGTTGCCGGCTTGGGCTTCCGTAACCGCGGCCATAAACCTCGGGATGCCATAAAGGGCCGCGAAGTTGTCTAAGCTGACCCCTTCCAGGCGGGCGTGGCGGCCGCGGCGCTCGGCATCCAGCCAAAGACTTTTGCTTTTGCCCGACAGCGCCAGGTCGTCTTCAGGCCGCAGAAGAATTAAATGATCAATGACAGCCGGCTCTACCTCCAACGAAGAAATCTTCGTCGATAAATCTTTCGGCTTGGCGGGTCCCCGGCCGAGAAATAGGCCGACGCCAACTTTCCATGGTTGTCCGTCTTTGCACACCCAATGAGCGATTGTGATGACGCCATAGGTCGGATGGTCGCCGAAGGTCCATTCGCCGACGACGTGCTGAAGACGCCAAGGGCCCACCTTTACGCCGTGTTCGTGGCAAATTTGCAGAAAGGTTCCTAGTCCTGCCTGGATTTCTCGTGTGGCGCCTGTCAGCGCGCCTTCCGGCTCAAGCTTGCGGCGCGCCGAGCGGATTTCTTGATCCCATATCTCTTGGAAAGCAATGGCGCGCGGAGGCGCCTCCGTCAAGCGCGGGGCGGCGCCATGTGCGGTTTCTTGAAATGAGGGCGACTCTTTGTGGTCCGAACCGGGCGAAGACGCCGCCGTTTTCTGACCGCCAGGAGAGGCCTGTACGATGACAACCGATTTCACGGCGGGCCACTCGCTTACAGGCAAGCGCTGTGTGCCCAAGTCTGTGCCCGCACTATGCTTGGCCGGAGCTTCCGTGACCTCGGATCCATAAACCACATGGTCAAATTGGTGACGGAATTGTTGCAACATGTCGCGCAGGGTAGGCTCCGTCCGCGCCACCCGCTCCACTTGCTCGCTCGTGAAGGGAAAGATAGGGCCAAGTTCGGCGAAATCGGGTAATTCCTCCAAGGCCGGGCGCAAACGCGCTTCCACTACCCGGCGCACTAGGTCTAAAGGCGGGGCCTCCAGTCGGAGGGCCGTGATCGTGCCATGTTCGGGCACATGAACCGGGTTATTGAGTCGATCCTGAATATAGCCATCCAGGGAAGGCACAAAGCGATTCCATAGACCACGCTCCGCGAACACTAAGAAGCAGACGCCGTCAATCTGATGGATAACTTGAACAATGCCGGCAAAAAACGCCTCGGCCACTCGGTGGGAATCGTCATTACGACGTGCCAGAAGCAGATCTTCAAGTTGATCGAAAGCGACAACCACGGGGATTTTCTGAGTAAGAAAGATATCCATCAGCACCTTAAGCAGCGACAGCACCAGGTCTTGCCGCGTAGGCCGCACGTGGAACTCCAACTCGGCGAACCCGTACGTAAGGAAACCGGCCAAGTTTGCCTCGTCTCCCAGAAAAATAGCGCGGGCGAAACCTTCTTTGATCTGGCGGCGCATTAGACCGGCCGTGTTATGGCCGTCGGCATGCTCGATGTGGTCGCAGACCAGCTCACAAGCTTTCTCGGGTTCCAGGCCTGCTTCAGCGCACATTTTGCGCAGATCGCGATTCCAGCGCTCGCCTTTTGGACGAGATCCTTGCGACGTGGCAGCATGCAGTTGGTCGATGAGCCATTGGGTGCGCTCCTGAGCTTGCGAACCGCCTAGACCCAGTTTCCGCGCCCAGCGCCCCAATCCGGGCGCCGGGAAAAGGTCGAGACGCTGGGAGGGGGTTAGCGCTATGAGAGCGTCGTGCAGTACTTCTCGGATGAGAGCCTCGCCGACAAACGCGATGGGGCGCGTGCCCTTTTGCTTGCCCCCGCCGAGCAAAGTGTCGATAACCTGGAAAAGCAAGTATTCGAGAAATTCAGTGTCCTTTTGGTAGACGCCCGGCGTGACCAGTAATTGCAGGGCACCCTCGTTGCCATGCTTGATGGAATGCAAAAGATGCGTCTTGCCGGCCCCTTTATTGCCCAGCACCGGGACGATCTCGGAGTGACATGTCGGATCGTAACGATACAGATCCACGACGCCTAGAAGTTGCTCACGTTCCTTGGCGAACAGCTCGGGCACGTGGTAGCGGGCGCAGACTTCGTCATCGGGATTGCGCGCAAAGTAATTACGAAACGGATTGCCCGCCCGGCGCATGACCTCCAGCGCTCGTTCCGAAAGCGACCGTGTTTCGACGGCGGCAGACATGAAAACCTCCGGATATCGTTCGTTGTTTGTTGTTCGTTGTTCGTTACTCGTTGTTCATTGTCGACCGTCAGTTGCGAGGGATTTTGGCTGCCGATAGCCTTGCTTTGCCTACTGACCTTCCACAACGGCCAACTGACCACTAACAAATGACAAAGGGCGATTGCTTCGAATACTGGCGTAATAAGCAATTTCATGGCCCACCAGCAGGGCGAAAGCCGGTTCCGGCATGGCGTAGAGAGGGCCGGTCCAAGGATGTAGGTACAGGTTTTCCTGGTCGTAAAGCCGTCGTAGGCTGTCATGAAACCGACCGATGGTCAGATGGGTCTCTTGTTGCTGAGTCTGGCGGTATAGTTTGGGCAAGGAGCAATCTTCTGACGCACCCGATTCTTTCCAAATTCTCAGTAGGTTTAGAAGGCGCTCTTCATCGCCTGGGCGGCCGCTGGCCGGAGGCACGCCATTGCTCGGCTTGTACGCGCCGGCATGAGCGGCTGGATTTTGTTTTTGAACCTGAGCGAGAACTTTTTCTGCCATAGTCTTCAAGAAATCAAGCGCGTCTCGCATTTCCGAAGTGATCGTCAGTAATTGGCTCATTTCCTCTTGGCGCATTTCAAGAGCGCGGACGATATCTTCGAGGACTTGCCTGGGGCTGACTTGGCTGAGTAGGAAAGCTAGGCCTTTCTCGGTAATGGCACATATTTCGTGAGTTGCTTTGCCTAGTGCCTCGGTGCGTACAAGCCGAATATAGCGTTCCTCTTTGCAATGCTGCGCGGCCGAGCGGCCTGCTGCGTTCCCGGCAAACAACCCCGGGACCTGCTTGCGACTATGAAGGTAGGCGCCTTGGGGATGGGCGAGAGCGCGGCTCAGCGCGATCAGGACTTGCTCGGTGGACTTGTCGGCCAACATACCCTCCGTGGCATGGCGCAAGATGAAGATATCGGCACAGCGGGCGCGGACATCCGCCGGCGCGGTCTCTATTATGCGGAGATGCGCATTTGACGCAAGATCAGGAAATAAGCTTTCCTTAGCGGAGTTTGCCCTTTAATATCCCCTGCAGAGTTTCGACAGATTCCGGCGTCCTATTTCACGGTGGAAAGGGAACGCGCCCACATCTGCATGCGCCTATTCCAGGAAATTTGGCATACCGAAACACTACCGAGTGATCGCAAAGGAGATTCAACCATGCGAAGTTGGCATCGAGGATGGTGTCTGAGTGTGATTTTGCCCGCCGTGGTGGTTGCTCTGGCCAGCGCCGTCGGCGCGGCCGACGAAAAAGCATCCTCCGGTTCTGTCGACCGGAAAGCTCAGGATGAAGGGATTTACAAATCACTGCGCGACATTATTAATCACGGCGCCGATCTTTATAACGCGGGCGATCGTGCTGCCTGTTATCGCCTATACGAAGGCGCGCTCTTGGCCCTTAAGCCGCTCTTGGATCACCGGCCCGACGCTCAGAAAGCTATCGACGCCGTCGTGGCCGATGCCGATCGCATGCCGTCCGTTGCCGATCGCGCTTTCGCTTTACGCGGGGTGATGGACAAGATCCGCAACGATATCCATCCCAGGAAAGTGGAGGCCGTGACTGGCGGGAGCAAGTCCCCGCCCTCCGCCGCGAACAAGAACGCTTTATGGGAGCGGCTGGGCGGCGAAGCCAACGTCCGAAAAGTGGTGGCGGACTTTGTCGATTTGGCAGCCGCCGATCCGAAGGTCAATTTTGATCGCGACGGCAAATACAAACTCGACGCCAAAAAAGTCGCTGAATTGAGAAAGCTCTTTGTCGAGTTGATTAGCTCCATATCGGGCGGTCCGCTTAAGTACCCAGGCCGCACCATGAAAGAAGTCCATAAAGGAATGGCAATTACAGACGAGGAGTTCAATGCTTCACTAGTGGATTTGAAGAAAGCCCTTGAATCCAATGGCGCCAGGTCGGCGGATGCCAAGGAACTGTTGGATCTCGTTGACTCTACACGGAAAGATATCGTCGAAGGCAAACAGGCTGCTCCGAAGCCCCCAGAAAACGCCAAGTCCTTGTGGGATCGCCTCGGTGGAGAGGCTAATGTCAAAAAGGTCGTGGATGATTTCGTGACGTTGGCGGCAGTCGATCCCACAGTGAACTTCGATCGCAGCGGCAAGTATAAGCTGGATGAGAAAAAAGTGGGCGAACTAAAGAAGTTCCTGGTCGAGATGATCAGCTCCGTGTCGGGCGGTCCGCTCAAGTATGAAGGCCGCAGCATGAAAGAGGTTCATAAAGGTATGGGCATCACCGACAAGGAGTTTGACGCCGCTGCCGCGGATTTGAGGAAAGCCCTAGAACTGAACGGCGCCAAGGACGCCGATGCCAAAGAGCTTCTTGACATTGTCGGCACGACACGCAAAGACATGGTTGAGGAAAAGAAGGACGAGAAAAAAGACGAGGGCAAAAATCCTACCGACAAATAACAGTCCGCGAAAAGAGCGCTTCAGGATATTTGTTCATTTGAGCACCAAGGGCGAGCGAGAGAGTTTTCTCCCTCGCTCGCCCTTGGAGGCAATGGGGCTGACGCCGCCCGGGATCAACGATCCTCCGGCTCAATCCATTTATCTTCGATTTGTTCAGCTTGATAATTTGCCAACATATCGAGCAACTGCTCGCCCTGGTTTGCTATCTGCAAAAGTCTGTAGTGCTTGGGTTTTAAGAAACCTTCTCGAATCATATGATTGAGCCATTCTAAAAGGGAATCAAAATACCCGGCGATGTTAAGTAAACCAATCGGTTTCGCATGCAGCCCCAATTGGGCCCACGTCAGGATCTCGAAAAACTCATCGGCGGTCCCATAGCCCCCAGGCAAAGCCGCGAAGCCGTCCGCCCGGTCAGCCATGAGCGCTTTGCGCTCGTGCATCGTGTTGACTATGTGTAGCTCGGTTAATCCGGCGTGAGCGACTTCCCTATCGACCAAGGATTTGGGAATAACGCCGATAACTTCGCCTTTCGCCTGGAGCACGGCATCGGCGAGTACGCCCATCAGTCCAATATTGCCGGCGCCGTAGATCAGGCTGATGCCGCGTTGGGCGAGCAAAGATCCAAAATCCCGTGCCTTTTGTGCATACAAAGGCTGCTTTCCAGCTTGCGAACCGCAAAATACGCACAGACGTCGCATGGCTGGCCTTGGAAGATAGAGACTAACAATCCGCAGCGGGAAGAGGCTTTGTAAAGGCAGCCACGCCTTTTCGTCTTCCCCTAATAATCCGCCGGTCTATACTCAAGTTGGTTGGATTGCAGGCGCTCGATTCTTTCGTCTCCGGTGCCTGCTGTTTTTCTACGAAGAGTGTCCCATGAATGCATTGTCTCTTTTCCTTTTGGCGGATGCGGCAATCGAAGGCAACGGCGGACCGCCGGAGTTTATTGAAAGGCATAGCGCGACCATTATGCTGCTCGTCATGGTGGTGATGGGCCTCAGCACGTTGCTCGTTTTGGTGCCTCGTCTTTTGCGGGCTCGGCAACAACGTCTGGAACTGCAACATATCGAGCGCCTGAAATGCCTCGATTTGGGGCAAATGCCGCCTCATGCGGACGAACGCTCGATCGCGGCCGGGCGCACGGCGAGCTTGGTGCCCATGGTAGTGATGTGCGCTGCTAGCGCGGTGACTTGCTTTTTGGCCGCCTACCGGCCCGACCAACTCTTCGCGGTCGGCGTGGCAACCTGGTGCGTCTCGGGCGCCGTCAGCTTAGCCGCCATTACCGGCGGCGTTGCCCTTATGGGACGCCTGGCGCATCTCCATGCCGGCATTGACGAAGAAACCGGCGAAGAGCCCGATGTGGAAGATCAAGACAGCGGCCGCGGCGGTCGCATAGTCGGCTAAGGCCTCAAAACTTTTGACGAGTAGGTAAGTGTCGGCCGCTAATCGGCTTGAGCCGGAAACCGGGCTCGGAACAAGGCTCCGCGAAGCGGCTCGGACTCAATCTCCAGCGTTGCCCCGTGATTTTGCAGGATCACCGCGACAAAAGACAAACCCAAGCCCATGCCGGTGTTTTGGCCTTGATAGAGGGCATTATCGCGTTTGGTGGTGAAGTGCGTTTCCGTGCTGCGCCGGCGCACTTCTTCCGTCATTCCGATTCCGTTGTCACGGACCTCGATGACTGCATCCTTGCCCTCACGCCGGCTTCGCAAAGAGACTTCCCCCTTCCAGCTAGCCGCGGCGATGAGCGCTTGGCGTCGTTGCTCCGGCGTTAATGCCGAGCCCAGACGGGCCGTGTCGCGGAGATAGCCGCGCATTTCGTAGGTGGCGTCGCGAGCGTTAAACAGCAAGTTCTCGACCGCCTGTTGCAGGTGGGACCAGTCTCCTTCGATAAAGAGCGGTTCCGGCGCCAGGTCCAGGGTCAAAAGCAGTTTCCACTTTTCCCGCGCGAGGTCGCGCCAGGTATGACTCAGGTCGTGAAGCAAGTGGTTAAGATCGATCCGCGTGCGCTCGGGGCGGCTTGGATCACGGCGCACGGTGCGCAGAATTTGCTGCAGCCGCTCCGTGACGGTTCCGAGGGTTTGGCGTACTTCATGAAGCATCTGCTCTTGTTCCGGCGAGACCCCATCGTCTTCCAGACAGCGACGCAAGAGGTCGTTGGGCCGGACCAGCAGGTTCTTAATGTTGTGCGCATAGGAGCCGGCCATGATGCCGATGCTGGCGTAGAGCTGGGATTTTAATTGGAGCGCTTGTTGCTCGGCGGCTTGGGTGGCCAGGCGCTGTTCCAAGAGCTTGCGTTCGGCTTCTTCTTGGAGACGCTGCGCTTGATCCAGTTGCTGCTGAGCCTGGGCGCGTTGGCGATCGCGTTCCCGTTCGCGGCGCTGGACCAAGTTCATCCAGGCGATAGCCAGCACGGTGCCGGCGATCGCCAGAAGCGTCACCCAGCGCAGCCGTTCTCGAGCCGCCTGTTCCTGGCGCTGCCGTTTGTTGTAGGCATGGACCTGGTATTGCACGCTAACGATAGCGCGCGGATCGAGGCGCTGATCTAGAAGTTCGCGATACTGACTGGGGTTGCGCGGGACGCCGGAATCCCAGTAGATCGGCGGCAGGCGCTCGCTTGGCTCGAAGCTGACTTCCAGCCGGTAAATAATGGGAAAGAGCGGCAATTGAGTCGGATACATCTTGGTGGGAGGATTGCCCAGGGCCAAGAGATGTTCGGCGATATGATCCACTTTCAGTTGCAATGCGGGATCTTTCGAAAGATCCTTCTCCGGATCACTAGCGCGCGCCTGGTGCACGGCCTGTAAGTATTCACCGACCATTTCGGGCAACGATTCGCGAAAAATGCGGGCTTCCTCGATCCACTCGCGAATCGCCTTTTCATCATAGGCCTCGTCGCCGCGCAACCACGAAGGCAGCAGTTGCACGAGCACAGCGGCAAAGAGGGCCCACAGCAGGGCGGGCGCCGCTAAGCCGCGCAGGTATCGCCAGATTCGTGAACGCTCGGTGGACATGGGAGACCGACTGCCACTCATTTCCCGGATTTGCTTAGTTCATAGCCGACTTCCAGGGGATTGCCCACCAGTTGCCAACCCTTGCCTTCTTTCTTGTCCGGCGTGAAGACTTCGATTCGAGCTTTCGGATCCACGCGGCTTGCGTTGATCGACGGCCTTATCCAGACGACATGTTCGCCGGTTCCGCTCGATCTATTTCCTTTTTCGTCAAACAAAAGGGGGTAATCTCCGTGTAGTGCGATGCGCCCTTGATCCCAGCGCGCTTGCTGAAACCGCTGCGCCAAAGCGTCGCCATTGGCCGGCAAATCGGCCGCGTCCTTGGCGATCAGGGCCAAGGCCTCCACGATGTCACGATTTAACAACAGATCCTCTGTGCCCGTCGCGGGCGATCCCCGGTTGGGATTGCCGCCGGCAACTTCTTCCTCGGCCCGAAACCCCGCCTCGGATTCTACGGGATTGCGATGGCAAAAATGGACCAGATTGAATGGCAAGTCCTGAATCGGCCAGAGAACCTCTCGGTCGCGATAGACGGTGTTAAAAGACAACGCATCGCCCGTGGCCACGACAAACTTACGTGCTTCATCAGGAGCAGTGCGCATTAACCCACGCAGAAAACGACGCATCGGCTGGGAGGAAGCGCCAGGAAGAAAAAGCAGGGGCCGCATTTGGTCGGCGTTTGGCCCGGATAGTTTGGTGTCCATTAGTTGGCGCACGACCGGCTCTTCCCAGCGATTGGGCTGGTCGAAACCGCCCACGCTGTAATCGACAAATTCCGGAATCGGCAAGTTTTCAAAGCTGCCGGGATCGGAGGGTGCGTGGTTTTTGAGCGCCTCGAAAAACCGATCCGTGAGGTCGAGGGAATAGGCGTCGTCTTTCCACATGGATACGTATATCGGGCCTGGGTCGGGGCGCAGTTCGTCTCGTTCCCAGATAAAGCCCGTTATCGCATCGGCCATTTGCCGATTGGTGAAGCAGAAACGGAAGGTGCGCCCGGCGTGGATTTGATTGATGTATTGGGCGTCGAGTCCTTCGTTGGTCAGCGTGCGATCGGCGGTGGCGGCAGTCAGCAGGATTATTGGGGGCGCGATTTCGGGAAATTTGTCCGTTTGTTCGCGAAGGCTTTTTGCCAAATCAATTGCCAGATCGCTGGAGCTGCCGCCGATAATGGCCAAAGGAGGCGGGCGGCGATGCAGGAGCGCTTCCACCCATTGAGAGGTCTTGCTGTTGCTGGTCAATTTGTACCAGCGGAAAAGAAGGCGGCCTCGGCCGTCTAACTTGATGGCAAATTGCGGCGTCGTGGCCGTCTCGCGCGGAAAGGCGCCGCTGTCATCGATCTCGATTCTGCCGCCGGCGCTATCCTCATTTAATCGTTTGACTGCCTGGCCGGCTCCAGCCACAAAGCGCTCCCAGGGAGTTGCGCTCGTCGCGGCGTAGAGCCAAACGATTTCCCGTTCATCGTCGCTCACGCCGAGCGGAATCGGTTTGATGGCCCGATTGTCCTCCCACATCGGCAAGAGCACGAGCACCGCCGCGCCGAGGACGAGTGCCAAGGAAACGAGAATCAGAACGGAAGGTCGAAAGATCCAGCGCATGAAATAAACCAATTCAACAGGTCGCGCTTCCGCAACCGACTTCTTTCGCCGCATAAACCTTGCGTGAGCAACGAAGATCGACATATCTTCTCAAAGAGGCTAGTGGCATTGTACCGCTCCAATCTCGTAATCTACTATCTGTTGTGCATTCAATTAGCCCACGCCCGGGCGCCAGGATGGAAAAGCCATGAACCCGCTTACCCTTGTCATTTTTGGAGCCTCCGGCGACCTGACGTCTCGGAAGCTTATCCCGGCGCTGTACAACATGCTTGTCAAGAACCGCTTGCCCCAGGAGACGCGGATCGTGGGCGTCGCCCGTTCACCGTTCAGCGACGCCGAATTCCGGGACAAAATGTCTCAAGCGGTTCGAGAAGCCGACAAGGAAGCTTGGCAGCAAACGACCTGGGATAAGTTCGCTCAGAGGCTCTTTTATGTGGCGGCCGATGCCACCAAGCCGGGTGGATTGGAACCTCTGAAGGCCTGGCTAAGCGGAAAAGAGGGACCCCAAGGCGGCAACCGGCTTTACTACTTGTCCGTGGCCCCGACCATTTATCCGGAAATCATAACGCGCCTGGGCGAGGCGGGCATGAGCGAGGAGAATGGCGGTTGGCGGCGGATCATTATTGAGAAACCGTTTGGTCGCGATTTGTCTTCCGCTCGCCGGCTCAACGAAACCGTACGCGCCCATTTTCGCGAATCGCAAGTCTATCGCATCGATCATTACCTCGGCAAAGAGACAGTCCAGAATATCCTCGTCTTCCGCTTTGCCAACACGCTCTTCGAGCCGGTCTGGAACAAGAACTTTATCGAACATGTCCAAATCACGGTCTCCGAGTTTGTGTTGGTAGGCACACGCGGCGACTATTATGATCGCTCCGGCGTGTTGCGGGACATGTTTCAAAACCATATTCTCCAGATCCTGACGCTGATAGCGATGGAGGGCCCGGCGCGCTTTGCCGCGGATCCCGTTCGCAACGAGAAGATCAAAGTGCTTGACGCCGTTCCGGTGCCGTCGGCTGCCGAGGCGGCCAAGCTGGTCGTGGCCGGGCAATACGCCGGCTATCGGAAGGAACGCGGCGTCGCCCCCGATTCGCGGACGCCCACGTTCGCCGCCATTCGCTTGCAGGTTGAAAACTGGCGCTGGAGCGGCGTCCCTTTCTATCTGCGATCCGGCAAAGGGCTCAAAAAACGCTATAGCGAGGTCGTCATTCAGTTTCGCTGCCCGCCTCACTTGATGTTTTCTCTGCCGCCGGGCGCTACCCTGCAATGCAATCGCTTGTCGCTCTGCATCCAGCCCAACGAGGGCATCCATCTCCAATTCCAAAGCAAGACGCCTGACGAAGGCATGGCGCTCCAACCGGCCGACCTGCGTTTCAACTTTAGCGACGCCAATCCCCACGTCGTCATTCCCGAAGCTTACGAGCGACTGCTGCTCGACGCCATGAACGGCGACGCGACGCTCTTCATGCGGAGCGACGAAATCGAACGCGCCTGGGAAATCATGGATCCGCTCATCGCGGCCGTGGAAGGAAAAGACGGCGTGCCGCTGGACGAATACGCCGCGGGATCGGACGGCCCCTCGTGCTCCGACAAATTCATGGCCCGAGAAGGCTGCTCCTGGGTATCCGTGTGCCGTTAAGTTTGCCGGTGTAATAGCGAGTAGGGTGGGTCGAGTCTTCGAGTCCCACCAGCCGCCAAAAGCGCCAACTGACACCTACTAAGATTGACTTACGCTTTACGGTGGCTTAGACCTGTCTTTCTAATCGGCTTGCCGAAGTTAGGCGCAGCTGATGTTCTCTCTGCTTGAAGGAGGCTCACATGTTTCGCACACTTCTCTGCTCTGCGGGCGGTCTTGTCATTCTGGCGGTCCCTTTTGCCGGGCTAGCCCAGGAGCCGCCCAAACCAGGGCCGGAATTCGATCACCTGAAAAACTTGGTTGGCGTCTGGGAAGCCTCGGCCAAACTTGGCGATGCCGAGACAAAAGGAACACTGACCTACAAGATGGAGCTAGGAGGGCTCTGGTTGGTCGGTAATTTTGAAGGGGAGTTTGCCGGTCAGAAATTCCAGGGCAAAAGCCTCGATACCTACGATATGTCGAAAAAGAAGTATACGAATATCTGGATCGACTCGATGTCTACGGCTCCCATGGTAACCGAGGGGACCTACGACAAAGAAACTAAGGCCTTGACCATGACAGGGGAAGCCCCCGGCTCAGACGGCAAACCATCCAAGGTAAAGACGGTCACTACCTATAAGGACAAGGACCATTTTGTTTTAGTCATGTTTATGGGCGGCAAAGACGGTAAAGGCGAGGAAATGATGACGATCAGCTATATGAGAAAGAAGTAAAACCGTGAGGATGTGTCCCTCCTTACTGGAGTAGGCTTTTCCACGACCCCGGTAGGGGTCGCAGCCATTAGCCGGTGG
>JBJMQT010000005.1:0-7429 GCA_045802525.1 Gemmataceae bacterium | reverse complement strand
GCACACCGCATAAAAACTATGCTTGCCCATATCGATGCCCACGCTCACCGGTTCGCCGGCTTTATCCGCCGTCAACCGCGCTACCTCCACATCCTTGACACGCGTCGCTCGGTAGGCTTTTCTTCTCATGGGGATGACCTCCTACATCGCGGCTTCGGCAAATACCACATTTGCCCCTAATCCGCCTATTGAGGCATCCCCCTCTACACTCGTCTATAGCCAACTGTGGTGCACCGCCCGCGCGCCAGAGGGTCAGAGGGTAGCTCCGGTTGCTTATCTCCATTTGGCTTTTCCTGTTTGCGGGTCATTTTCCTGGTGGCTATCCTGGACCTCGTGAACGAGGTCACCCGTATTCTGAGCGCAATTGAACAAGGCGAGCCCCACGCTGCCAAGCAACTCCTGCCACTTGTCTATGCCGAGTTGCGGAAGCTGGCCGCGGCGTGGCTTGCCCAGGAAAGGCCCGGTCAAACGCTTCAGGCCACGGCCCTTGTTCATGAGGCCTATTTGCGGCTCGTCGGACCGTCCGATGTAGGTCGCTGGGACAGCCGCGGCCATTTCTTCGGCGCCGCGGCCGAGGCCATGCGACGCATCCTGGTGGAGCGGGCTCGCCACAAACAAAGTCTCAAAGCCGGCGGCGACCGACGCCGCCAGGACCTGGGCGCCATCGAGCCGGCCGCGCCTGAGCCGGATATCGACCTGTTGGCATTGAACGAGGCACTGACAGAGCTCGAATTCCAGGACAAACGCAAAGCCGAGTTGGTCAAGTTGCGTTTCTTCGCCGGGATGACCAATGCGGAGGCCGCCCTAACCCTGGGCATTTCGACTTCCACGGCCGACAACGACTGGGCTTATGCCCGCTGCTGGCTTCGCGTAGCCATTGACGAGCAGTCGGACCAACGCGGATCTTGACCCTCTCATTCAAGAAAAAATCCGGACTCTGTTGGGTAAACGGTCTTCCGATTTCGCACAGTACTACGAAGCCCTTGCGCCCTCCTCATTAGGAATCTCGATGGCAAACCCCAAGCTGGATGAAGCCGCCATTTTCAATGCTGCACGGCAGATCGAGGCACAGGATGCCAGGCGCGCTTACCTCGACCAAGCGTGCGGCGACGATGCTGAGTTGCGCTTGCGGCTGGATCGGTTGCTTCACGTCCATGACGAAAATCTTACTTTTCTCGAGAAACCTGCCGAAGACATTCCCACCGCTCCCAATGACCGATTTCCGGAAGGGCCCGGAAGCGAATTTGGTCCTTACCAATTGCTGGAGAAAATCGGCGAAGGCGGCTTCGGCAAGGTCTTTATGGCGGTGCAACGCCGACCGATCCGCCGCACGGTCGCTTTAAAAATCCTCAAGCCGGGGATGGACACGTTTCAAGTCATTGCACGCTTCGAAGCCGAGCGCCAAGCGCTGGCGCTGATGGATCACCCCAATATCGGCCGAGTCCTGGACGGCGGGGAGACGGCATCCGGCCGGCCTTACTTTGTCATGGAGCTGGTTCGCGGAGTGCCCATCACTCGCTATTGCAATGACCACAAGCTTACGCCGCGCGAGCGGTTGGTCCTCTTTGCAGATGTCTGCGCTGCGGTCCAGCATGCCCATCAAAAGGGCATTATTCATCGCGACATCAAGCCCAGCAACGTGCTGGTGACCGAAATGGATGGGAGGCCCATTCCCAAGCTGATCGATTTCGGCGTGGCCAAGGCGCTTGGCCAAAACCTTACCGAGAATTCCCTGTTTACACCGATGGGCGCCATTCTAGGCACGCTGGAATACATGAGCCCCGAGCAAGCCGAGTTTAATGCCCTGGATATCGACACCCGCGCCGACATTTACAGCCTAGGCGTTGTGCTGTATGAGCTTCTGACTGGCACGACGCCGCTTACCCATGAGCGCATCAAGAAATCGGCCATGACCGAGGCGCTGCGGCTAGTCCGTGAAGAGAATCCGCCTAAGCCGAGCATGCGGCTGAGCGATTTGAGAAACACCCTAGCGTCGATCTCGGCCCAACGAAAGCTTGAACCGGCGCAGCTCACCAGGGAAATTCGCGGCGATCTGGACTGGATCGTGATGAAGGCTTTGGAGAAAGACCGCAATCGCCGGTATAGTACGCCGGGCAATCTCGCCGAAGACGTGGAACGCTATCTGCGCCGGGAGGCAATTCTGGCTCGCCCGCCGTCCGCTACTTATCGCATGAAGAAGTTTGCCCAGCGAAACCGAGGCGCTGTGCTAGCGGGAGCTGCGGTGGCGATGGCCCTCGTAGTGGGCACGACCGTAGCAACCTGGGAGGCCTTCGTAGCCATCAACGCAAACCACCAAGCTCTTCTTTCCGCGGCCGCGGAAAAGACCGCCAAAGAAAAAGCCGAGGAGAAAGAAGCCGAAACCCGCGCCGTGCTCGACTTTGTAGAGAGCAAGGTCTTTGCCGCCGCCCGGCCCGAAGGTATTCCTGGCGGCCTTGGTTCCAACGTGTCTTTGCGCCAAAGCGTGGAAGCGGCCTTACCGGCCGTCGCCGAGAGTTTCCCAACTCAGCCGCTGATCGAAGCCCGGTTGCGCCTAACCCTGGGCACGTCGTTCCACTACCTGGGAGATGACCGCACTGCCGGCGATCAATTTCGCCGTGCCCGCGCCATATACGCAGAAAGGCTCAGTCCCACGGACGCAAGAACGCTCAAGTGCATGAGCGAGCAGGCCAACGCTTTGGCCGGTCTCAGCGACTATAGCGCCGCCTTCCAGCTCCACAAAGAAACGTTAGCTTTGCGCCGAGCCACGCTCGGTCCTAATCACCGGGAGACGCTCAAAAGCATGGCTGATTTAGCCACCTGCTATGCCGAGATGGGACAAAGCCAGAAAGCCGTCGAATTCGATGAGGAGACGCTAGCCCTGCGAACAGCCAACCTCGGTCCCGATGACCCCGACACGCTTGATAGCAGAAACAACCTGGCTCTAAGCTACGCCGAAGTTCGCCGTTACGACGATGCACTCAAGTTGCAAGAGGACACGTTGGCACTATTTAAAGCCAAGTTTGGCCCTTCTCACCCTTCAACTCTTAAAAGCATGATAAACGTGGCCAAGGCCTTGGGCGACCTGGATCGCCATGCCGACGCCGTTTTGATGCTTAAAGAGTCGTTGGCTATTCAAAGAGCCAAACTGCCCCCCGACCACCCGTTTGTCCTTCAAACCGTCTATAGTTTGGCTCTAAGAAATCACAGCCTCAAGCGCTATGACCAATCTCTCAAGTTTCACACCGAAGCCTTCGCGTTACGAAAAGCCAAATTCGGGCCGGATCACCGCGACACGCTCTTCAGCATGTGGGGCGTGGCGGTCAACCTTCTCATACTCGACCGCGGACCGGAAGCAATCCCGATCATCGACGAGTGCCTCCAGCGCGCCGCGGCGGGCAAACCCGTCGACCCGCGTTTCTCCGGCTTAGCAGACAAGCGGCTGCAGTACTTTGAGAAGCTGAAGGATCCCGTAGGCTGCCGAGTCACCGCGGAGATTTGGGAAAAGATGCACTGCACCGACGTCGACAGTTTCTATAACGCGGCTCGATACCGGGCCGTCGCGGCTGCCGTTTACAAATCTGCCAAAAACCCCGGCGCTGACGCGGCCCGGCTTGCCGCCGAGCAAGCCGATCAGGCAATGGCCTGGCTCCAGAAAGCCATTGGCGCAGGATTTAAGGATAAGACCAAGTTGCAAGAAGACAAGGACTTAGACGCGCTGCGCGATCGCGACGACTTCAAAAGACTGCTAGCGGATCTGGGCGCCTAATCCGGCGAATGCCTCGGATTCCGCCTCACTTCTCAATGCCCATTTTTGTTTCGAAAAAACTGAGATTCCATTGGGTAATCCGCGGCTCTTTTTCGCATTGCATTACAAGAGGAGTTAATCATGGACAGTCAACAAGAAATACCGAGTCCCCCGCTGGAGCAGCCGTCCTTTTTTGGGCTACCCGCGGACTTGCGTCTTTGGGCGCGATTAGGAGCAACCTTTTGGGGCGGCGCGCTGACCGGTTTTGGCATCGGTCTTCTCGTACCTGGGGTCCTGGCAGAGTTGGGCGTCCAGAGGCCGGGAGTGGTAGGAGGAATCGGAGCCCTATTAGCGGCAATTGGCCAAGTGATCGCGTTGCGGGCAGTCCGCCGCAGCCTGCAACCGGACAAGACCAAACCACTGAACCCATAGCCTTCGTGGCGCTGGCTCCGATTGGTCCGAAATTGAAGTCAATCCTCTGGACGGATGGCGAAACCAAAAGGCTGAGGCCTCGATGCAGGTTGCGAACTCTCGCAGTAAGGATGCGGACCTGTTCCCGCGCGTCGGGGCCAGCTGGACAAGGGAACGCGGCGTGAGGAGCGCTAGCGTCACATGCGCATCACAGTACTCTGGTATGGAGGAACATCGGGAATGGCGACTAAGTACTTTGGGATCACGATCGACGGCTCGACGGATAAGAAAGATTGGAACACATCTTCAACGCCGCCAGACGACAATCAATACGAAGCGTCGATAATAACGCTGCTGGATAAGATCAAGCAAAACCTTGCGGGTGCTGCGATTCTGGGCTTCATCGAGGGCAATAAGCATCAGTTGACAATCATCCCATATACGGATCTATATATCATTCGCCATAATAAGAAAAGGTGCAACGCTTCCACCGACCCAGACCTTGACGCTGATGGCCATCCAGAAGGCAAGGAATGGTATACCAATGCCGACCTGCATGATAAATCGGGAGCTCGCGAAGACACATCTGGAAAGAAGGGCACCGGCCGGGGCAGTGACGTACATGTGTGCTTCAACCCCAACCAAACGGACGTCGCGAGTGGGAAGGGCACCAGCTGCTTTACCAGCACTCTTGGCGGCTTACCCGACGAAGTACTTTTCCACGAAATCATTCACGCACTCCGCTTCATGAAGGCACTCGACCTGGGAAAGCCAACCTACGGAAAAAATCTTGAGCACTACGACAACGAGGAGGAATTCCTGGCAATCGTCATAACCAACGTCTACATGTCGGCCTGGGGATTAAAGGATTTCCGGGCCGATCATTTTGGGTACAAAAAGGCTCCCTATCAGACAACGGCTGACTTCCTTTCCGACGCCGACAACCTCAAAACGCTAACAAACAATTATGCGGACTTTGCGGATGTCTATCAGCTTCTGGCCCTGATTCCAGGCTCGGTTGCCGCGTTCAACCCTTTCCGCGAACTAGTTAACAACGGACCAAAGTACGGTCAGCCCGCCTACGAAAAATTCCTACCGTGGTTTTGATTTGTTATTTCAGCAATTAGGGAATGGCAGTGGGAAAGGTCAAGATGCTCAAAGTCGATGAAGATATTTGAACACCACGCATAGGGCTTATCGCTATTCCATCGACGTGATGGATCCAAATCAGCGCTTCGCCAAACAGGGAGACTGACAATGATTGATTACGGAAACGGTGTCAAAATCTATGGGACGGGTGACAAGGCCTATGAGAGCGATGTGAAGAAGCTGCTAGATGACCGAATCAAGCACAATATGGTCGTCAACGTGATCTTCAATGCCATCGGCGCGGCGAGCACAAAAGACAAGAATAAAACCAAATACCTGACTATTGTGCCTTTTAACGTTAAGGACAGAAATGGCAAGCTCGAATGCAACGCAGGCACCGACCCTGATGACGAAGAGGCAGCCGGACCTGCGGGCGGATTGAATTTCAATGGACTCGACGACGCTGACACCCCGGTTGACGAACGCTATAAGGTTCTTGGCACAACGAAGGGTGGTGGCTCAGGCTCTTCCGTGAAGTTCACTCCGAGCATGTTCGTCAATGCCGCCAACTGCGCTAGTGGATTATTTGGCGGCCAAGCCGATGAAATTGTATTTCATGAGATGATCCATGGGCTCCGCGACCTACAAGGTCTGCGGTTTAAGATCCCGACGATAGGAAATGTTCAAACCTATGAGAACCAGGAGGAGTTCCTGGCGATTGTCATTACCAACATTTACATGTCGGTGAAAGGGACAACTAAATTGCGAGGCAGCTTCGACGCGAGATTCCCTTGGCTGACAGTCTGAGCACCTCCTCTGGATTTCTTGCAGAACCTGATAATCGAGAGCTGCTGGTCAAGCTTAAGGATCATGGAGGGGCCGGCGAACTGTTCAATGATTTGCGTCTGGTGGATGCCACATTCAACCCGATCAAGGCCCTTCTCAATGACAAAAAGAAATGACGTGGCCCTAGCTCCGTCTGGGAGCCGGTGCGGGCAAGTGATGAAACAGAGGTTTGGCTAGGAGCCCTGCGCAATCCCAATTAAACGCACTCCTATAAGGAAGTTGTTATGCGAAGATTCGACCCTGCCTGGATCTGGATCGACGGTTCGGATCTCAGCGATAACCCCAGGGACAAGAATGCGGCCAAGACCTTTGAAGATGATATCTATCTATTATTGGACAAAGTGATCAAGGGCAACCAGGTTGGGTTGCTGCTCCTAAATGCGATTCGCGCAGACAAGCACATCATGAGAATTGTGCCCTATTTTGGAGATTCGGGTCCCTGCAATGCCCACGCGGATGCGGATATTCCGGAAGACTCGTATCCAGAAGGACAGCACCTCCTCCTTCAGGACCCCGATGAAAGCCTTGAGGACAAGCTTGCGGGCAAGGTCCAATTCATCACGTCAACAAATCGAATAGGGACTGGCGACGGCAGCAATGTCCACATTAAGTTCTCCCCCGATAGATATGATGGGAAATTGTGCGGCGGCCCGTCCGAAACGGCCGATGCCGTTCTTTTTCACGAGATGATACACGGATTGCGCAAGATGCTGGGTATAGAATATCCAAACCCCTTAGGTGGCAAGCTTGTAGGCTACGGAACTGAAGAAGAATTTTTGGCTATAGTAATAACGAATGTTTATGTTTCCAATAAGAATCCAAACGCCATACTCCGACTTGACGGCAATGGATGGCAGGAACTCAAAGCGCCTTATAACACGTCGGAAGGATTTTTGAGTCTTACCGAAAACAAAGATCTTCTCAATAAGAAAAAAATGCCTCTCTATGGAGACCTGGCCCTTGTGCCGGCCAATTTCAATCCGTTCAAGCTTCTTATGCAATCCACAAACAAACCGAAACCGCAGCCTTCGCAACATGAATGGCGTTCGGAGTTTCCAAGGTTTCATCACTAATAGCTAGTTTCTAAGAGGGTGTTCCTAAAGGTCACGCAGCGCGCTTTATCCGATTTGCGGTGTAGCCATTAGCCAATCTCGATTCGCTGGGGGCCAGACGTTGGAGCATCAAATGGATCGAAGCAATTTGCACCATGGCTTCGCTCGAATCGCTCCGCCGTTCGTAGTCCTTGCTCAAGCGTCGATAGCGGCCAATCCATCCAAAGGTTCGTTCGACAACCCAACGTTTGGCAAGCAAGACAAAGCCCTTGCTGGCTTCGGGGCG
>JBJMQT010000081.1:0-49289 GCA_045802525.1 Gemmataceae bacterium | reverse complement strand
GGCCGCGGCCCTGGGTTGGGAAAACGCCCTGGAACCCATTCTGGCCCTCATGCGCATCGTCCTGACGAAAACCTGTCGGCGAAACAAGCGCTCTCGGCCGGGAACCATCGAATTACTTAACAACCCCGATCTCTTGGACTTCGGCTTAACTTGATGCCTATGGGTGTCGCTGCGCTCAACCACCGGCTAATGGCTGTGACCCCGCCGGGGTCATGGAAAAAGCTACGACGCACGACCGAATGAATGATGTCGGCAACAATTACGTCAGTGTGTTGACGTGGTTGGTATTCATTCCAAGATCTGTTGGCGTGAGATGACTTGGAAACGGTAAACTACTTTCACGTATCCACGCCATCACGGCTTGACCGATAGTTCATCCAGGAGGAGCTTGACCATGAGTGCGGGTGGCGCGGCTGCTGCAGCGGCAGCTATTGCCCAGGCGATCAAAGCCTCGGGCGTGATCGTCCGGGTCGAACCGGAGGACTTTCTTGGAATCTTGGGGCGGCAGAAGGAGCCGCTGGTCGTGCATGCGACGGGCGGCGTCTTCAGCACTAATTATCAGTACCTGTCAAGCTATAAGGGCCTGGGGTTCTTTACGAAATCCGCGACGCCTCTGGACATACCCAGCGGTTGTGAAGTCATCTTGGCTCAGAAGATCTGGATCCCAGGTTAGGCTGCTTACGGCAACGACCGCGCTGGACATTGCCGTAGTGACTTCAACAGGCACCAGCACACCAACCGCACAGGCGCGCTCCCATGGCCGTCCCTCCTGCTCTCGTTGAGCGCTTCAAAGGTTGCCTTCTCGGCCTTGCAGTCGGCGACGCCTTGGGCGGACTCTTCGAAGGCCAAACTTCCGATCACATCATGAGCCGGTTCCGGACCGTCCAGTCTCTACTCGACCATCCTCCGCCCGAAACGCTCTACTACACCGATGACACGCAGATGATGATCGGGGTTGCGGAAACCCTCGTGTTTCGTGGACAAATTGAGGAAGAGACTCTTTGCCGTGCCTTCGTAAGCAATTATGTGCCATCACGGGGATATGGAGCGGGTGCTCGGCGCGTTTTGGAGGCTATGGAAGAAGGGCGAGATTACCGGCGAGTCGCCGCGACCCATTTTCCCGGCGGATCCTTTGGCAATGGCGCGGCCATGCGAGTTGCGCCCGTCGGTTTGTTATTTCATAACGAGCCAGATAAAGCATGGCAGCAGGCGCACCTATCGGCGTTGCCTACGCACACGCACCCTTTAGGAATTGAGGGCGCTCAACTTTTGGCAATCGCCGTGTCGCTTTGCCTTCAATCCTCTGTCGACAAGCCGGGTTTTCTTCAGGCCTTAATGGATCGATGCCAATCCGATGCCTTCAGGGCTAAGATCAAGCAGGCGGGGTATGTCAATCGAGTGGACCAGTTTCCGCTTCTCGGCAACGGCATTCAGGCGCTTGAATCGGTGATCACGGCGGTGACCTGCTTCTTGGTATCGCGAGATTCTTTTGAAGCGACTGTCGGCCAATCGATCATGCTGGGAGGGGACACGGATACGATTGCTGCGATGGCCGGAGCGCTTGCCGGGGCTTATCTTGGCGTACAATCCATCCCTCGGCATCTACTTGCCAAACTTGAAGACGATTTGCAATTCAAAGGGCGCTCTTACATCGAGGGCCTAGGCGAGAAACTGTATGAACTCTATGAGAGGAAGCGTGGTGGATTGGGAACCTAAATCGACGAGATCGGCTAACAATCCGCGCGTGACTTGAAGACATTTGCATTACAGGGGGTGGCCGGGGCTGAGGTAATCCGAAGGCCCGGACACCCCTTTGCTGTTTAACGACAGGCCCTTCCTCGCAAGTCAAGCGACCTTTGTCGCGTGCTTTCGCAATCGATAGCCCAGCAAACCGAGGACGCCAATAGTTGCCAGCGCCATACTAGCGGGCTCGGGGACGCCGGCGGCGGCGGGGTTGATCGTGAAGGCCAGGGGGCCGCCGGTTGGCAAAGGGGCGAAATTGAAGCCCGTGTCGTTGGCGGCATAGCGATTGGCATCAGCAGTTGAATCAAATTGAATCGTGCCGCTGCCTGGCGAAACCGCTTGTAGTTTGAACGAGTAATAGAGGCCGTTTTGACTGATTGCCACGGAGATGTTGGGAGACGAGTCGGAAAAATCGCCGATCGCGTTGTTCGTATTGAGCGAGGAGGCCGCATTGAAATTCGCAGCCTGATTCGGGCCCGACAGTATGGGACCCGGCGTTAGTCCGGAGCTGTTGCTGAGGTCCGGGACAGGCAAGAAATTCGATGATGGAAAAAGAACCTTAGTATCCAGGACGAAGATGAAGTCGTTCACCGGCAAACCTTGCAGGTTCACGTCAATCTCCACTTGGTCCCCTACGGATAAACTGCTGAGGTTGTTGGGGGATGATAGTGTTACCATGGGGTCCGCTTGCGCATGGCCGGCGCCTCCGACGATGACGCCCAGCGGTATTGCCAATAGCCATAGAAGCCTTCGAGTCATGGTCGCCTCCCGTTAGCAATGCCTAATAATCGTTGCCTCAAAAGTAATGAACTTGCTTCCGCCGGCCGCAGCGATTTCTACCAATTCATTACGGCCCTCGATTGATCTCTTGGATCGCTTCCACCTCCGCCTCCCAGTAAGTAGGCAACCGGTTCCACGGATTCGGCTCATCGGCGTCCGTGATGTAACAGTAGCCAATTCGGTTGTCAGGCATGGCAAGAAGGAGTTTCTTCATTTGCTCGGCGCTGGGAGTGCTGCAAAGCAATGCGGCGAAGCGATCCAGAGGATAGCGATCCGTCCAGCCGGGACGGCGATATTGGCCAAAGTCCTTGACGACTTCCGCTACACAAGCCACGTCAGAAGCCGGCCGGCTGACATAGGTTTCGGCGCAGACGGTTCCCGGATTGGTGATAACCAGTTGAAGGCCGCGCACCTTGCGCACATGATCGTAAAGGGCCGCATAGTAAGGCACTTGATCGGCGACGCTCGTCTGTTCATCAAAAAAGATGCCCTGAATATTGGGATAGAAGTCAATCCACCGATCCACTTCCTCTTTGACTTCATGGAGAAGGCGCTTGCCATAGTTGGTGCTGACATAGCCGATTACGAAAACGCCCTTTTCCCGCGCCCGTGCGAACAGTTTGGTGTAGTTAGCGTCGGCGATCTTGCCCGGCCCGCTTTCCGGGTTAGCGATTGCCACGGTCATCGCGGCCGCTGGGGATTCGAGGAGCCGGTTCCATTGCATAAGGCCCTCGCCCGCGGGATAAAAATAAGCCGGCGCTAACAGGCGCAAACGGGCGGGGTCGGCACCAGCGGCAATTGGAGGCCCCGCCGTTTTTTCTCCGGTTGATTCCGCTTTCCGGCCTTCGGCTATTTTGTAAACAGCGAAAGCCGCAGCACAGGTTCCAAGGAGCATAAAGACTGCCGCCAAGAGCACGGCTCGACGGCGGCGAGCTACTTCGGAGCCTTGGGGCGGCTCCTGGAGGTCTTCTGTCCCCGGGGAAGAAGGAAAGGAAGGGATGAGCAAGTTGGAACTCGTGGTAGGAACCTTCACCGCTTCCGCCGACGCCGGCAAGGCGGGAGAAGGTCCGGCTTCTAGAAGACTATCGGCTTCTTCGGGTGCAATAACATGTTTGTTCACGTCGGCAAGCATTCGGCCCGCAGGCGGCCTGGATCCGGAAGAAGGCGTTGGATTGTCCGGCTGTTTCTCGGAGGCTGAGGCCGTTGACCCCGGTTCAAAAAGCGACTCCGGTAAGTCGGGGGCCGCTTTCGTCCGGCCCTTGGCCCGGTTGCGCATCACCAATTCCGGCATTTCTTCCGCTGCCGGCGCCGGGATGCGAGTCTTGGTCCAGGGGACCAGCGCCTCCTCAACTTCGGCCGGGCTCTGATATCGATTGGCAAGATCCTTGGCCATCATCCGGTCCAGGACAAAAGCCAGGCCTTCCGGCACTTCCGGCCGGATATCCCGAATAGGTCTGGGCCGATCGAATTGGTGACAGATCAGTTTTTGAAGCGCTGTCCCTTCCCGGAAAGGGCTATGCCCGGCGAGCAGAAAATAAAACGTGGCGCCGAGGCTATAAATGTCGGCTCGAATATCGGCTTCATGGCTGTTGAGCGCTTGTTCGGGGGCCATGTAATCGCTCGTGCCCACCGGGCCGTGCGCTTCCTGTTTGCTAAGATCGTCGGATTCGTCGTGGAAAAAACGGGCCAACCCCAGGTCGAGGACCTTGACCGTGCCCGTTCGGTCCAGAAGAAGATTGGACGGCTTGATGTCGCGATGGACCAATCCGGCCTCATGCGCATGCTGTAAACCCAGGGCCGCCTGCCGGACATAATGGGCGGCCCGCACGGCATCCATCGGACCATGCTTCTTAACGATGTGGTGCAAGGTATTGCCGTCGATGTATTCCATAACCAGAAAGTGCAACTTATCGCTTTGATCGATGTCGTGGCCGCCGACAATATTGTGGTGGTGCAGTTGAGCAACGGCCCGCGCTTCCCGGCGGAAACGCTCCAGAGCAGCCGGATTGCTGGAGCGAGGCGGCAGCACCTTGATGGCCACGTAGCGGCGCATGACCTGGTGCTCGCAGAGAAAGACATGGCCCATGCCGCCCGAGCCCAGGGGCCCGAGGATCTTGTACTTGCCGCTAAGAACGAAGTTTCGCCATTTGCCGCGCAGAAGCTGGCCCACCTGGTAGCGCGTCAGAAGGCCGTCTTGGACGAGGAGGCTCGCCAGTTTTCCCGGATCCTTCACCGGCTCGCCGTTGGATCGTCGGCTTTTACGATAAGCATCCAAGCTGGTCGCATCCAAGAGGCCGCTTTTGACGGTCAACTCGATAAACTGATCGGCTGTCGAAGGAACGGGCATCGCCTACCTCATCCAAACCGTTTGTCACACGGCCCGCTCCGGGCTCTTTAGGCAATAGGGCGGCCGGCTTAGAACGGCAATCCTCAAACGGGTATAACCCATTTGTCTAATCTGGTCGGTCCAATGAAGTCGGAAGATCGAGTCTAATAGCGGCCTATTGCCGAGGCAAAGAATTTTTGACCAAAACGACACGCCGCTCCGCGGCCGCTCTTGAGGCTCGAAGGGGTGCGTCCCGCACCGCTCATACCATTTCCTCTATGATGCTCAATACTTCAACCCAATGCATTTAGGGCGTGCACGAGACTTAGGAAAAGACCCCAAGGAGATCCCATGCAGCCGGCTTTTCTTTTCGACCTCGATGGCACGCTAATCGATAGTGTCTACCAGCATGTGCTCGCCTGGCGCGAGGCTCTTGAAAGCACGGGCATTGAACTGTCCGTGTGGCGCATTCATCGGCGGATCGGCATGTCGGGCGGGTTGTTTGTCAGTGCTCTTCTGCGGGAAACGGGGCATCCGCTCGACGCTGCCGAGGCAGCCAAACTGCTCCGCCTGCATGCCGAGGCCTACCTACGCTTGCTCAAGCAAGTGCGGCCCTTGCCCGGCGCCAAGGAACTTCTGGCCCAGTTGACGAAGAAGGGCGTTCCCTTCGCCATCGCCACCAGCGGGCGCATCCAGACCGCGGGGCCCGCTCTTGCCTTGCTGGAACTGGACCCCAAAGTTCCGATTGTCACGCGCGATCAGGTGAGCCACGCCAAGCCGGACCCGGATCTTTTCTTGGCAGCCGCCGATCGATTGGGCGTGCCCATTTCGGCCGCCTTTGTCGTCGGTGATAGCGTCTGGGACCTGCTGGCCGCACGGCGCGCCCGGGCTCTGGGAATCGGCGTGCTATCGGGTGGCTATGGGCAGGAGGAATTGGAAAGGGCAGGGGCCTACCGCGTCTACGAAGACCCTCACGACTTGTTGCGCCATCTGGACGAAGTGGGCGTACGCTTCAATGACTAGCCTTGCGCGCTCGCCGGAAGCTCGTGGCAGAACTTTAAATCCGTGTGAATATTTCGACTCGGCTTGACGGAACGACCTATACTTGTATAGTCGCCCTGCTTTAGCTCACTTCCCTGGCCCTGCAAGGGGGCTTGCCATGCGGAACACGATTTTTTTATTGCTCGGCTTCCTCGAACTTACGGTTGCCGTCGTCTTGATCGGCTTTGGCTATCAATTGCCGGGCACTGCGGAGGTGGACCAGACCTTCGAGCGCGTCGAGGCGGTCACGCGCAACAGCGGCAACCAAGTGCGCATGCTCCGCGCCGAGGTCAGCGATCTACGCCGGCCCGAGATGCAGGATCTGGCCGCCAATCTGCGCAAACAGACGCGCCTTGTCACGGACAGTCTCAAGGGCCAAAGGGTCGACTTCGAGCAAGTCCAAGTGATCAGCCACGCGCTGGACGACGTGGCCACCGGACTGGATAGTTTTTCCGAAACGCTTGATCCTGACGGCATCGGCAAACTGGGCGAGGGCCTTGGGGCAACGGCGGATTTCTTGGATAAGAAGGTGTCCCCCTCGGCAGGCCGCGCTTCCGACCACCTCGAAAAAACGACCGCCGCCCTGAAAGCGGACGCCACAGCTCTCACGGAACTTCTGCGCCAAGCGCCCCCCGATCTCAAAACGGCTCGGGAGATTTACGATGGGCTGGGGCGCTTCAATGACGGCCTGGAAAAGATGGGCAATAATATCCGCGTCAAACGCCTGGAAACTATGCGCGACGGCTTCCGCGGGCTTGACTCGGCCCTTTCCACCGGCGCCGAGCAAGTCGAGCGCCTGTCGGATTATCGCTATCCCGTCGTTCGCTTCACTGGCTTACGCCCAGAAATCGAGCAACGCAAATTCTGGCCCGAGGGTGACGAAATTGCCGACGGCTTGCGTAAAGCGGCCGACGGAGTCCGGGCGGCCGGTAAAGAAATCGACGACATGGCCGCCGAACTTCCCAAGCTCAAGTCCACGCTGGATGAAAGCCGCAAGATGTCTGAAAAGACCCGCGAAGCTCTTGGTACGGCCCTCAAGCAGCAAGCCAAAATGGAAAAGCTTCTCAGGGACGTGCCGGAGCAAACGGCACGCCTGGCCGAGGAACTTCCCAAGGTGACCGGGGAACTCGCTCTGGTGTTGAAAGAGACCGAAAGGCTGCGGGAGATTGCCGGCATGTTGCGGCAGGCACAGAAAACCGTTGATAATTCCGTGTCGCGCTGGCCAGACCTGCGGAGCACGCTCGGCAACTCGGCAACTTTACTGCGCGCAACGCAGAAACAACTTCAAGATACCCTGAGCCACCGCCAGGAATACGAGGCTTCCCTCAAGCAAACCGTCGTCTTGGCCGACGCCTTTACTTCTTTATTGCCCCTATACACGCAACAACTCGACAGTCAGCTCAAAGAACAAGAACGCGCATTGGGAGATCTAAGCAACAGCATCGACGAAGTCGGCGCTGCTCTGTCGCCTTGCGCCTACTCGGCCAATCGCATCGTCCAAACCGGCCGCCTGCTGATTTGGCTGGTAGCCGCCATCATGGCGCTGCATGGGGCCTATTTGACGCTGAGCGCCCGGTTGGGAAAACAATTCTCCATTTGACGGTTGAATCAAATATCGTAATAAAGCGCGAACTCGTACGGGTGCGGCCGCAAACGGATCGCATCCACTTCTTTCTCACGCTTGTACCAGATCCAGGTGCTGATCACATCCTTGGTGAACACGTCGCCATGTAGCAAAAACTCGTGGTCGCGTTCCAGGAAGTTGAGCGCTTCTTCAAGGGAGCCGGGCGCCTTGGGGACCTTCGCCAGCTCTTCCGGTTCCAAGTCGTAGATGTCCTTGTCGAGCGGCTCGCCCGGTTTGATCTTGTTCTTGATGCCGTCGAGCATGGCCATGAGCATCGCGGAAAAGGCGAGATACGGATTGCTCGAACCGTCAGGGCAGCGGAACTCGAGGCGCTTCGCCTTGGGGCTGGGCGAGTAAACCGGAATGCGAATCGATGCCGAGCGGTTGCGGCGGCTATAAGCGAGGTTGACGGGAGCTTCGTAGCCGGGGACCAAGCGTTTGTAGCTATTGGTTGTCGGGTTGGTGATCGCACATAGGGCCGGCGCGTGCCTCAAGAGACCGCCGATCGCATACATGCCCATGTCGGAGAGTCCGGCGTAGCCGGAGCCGGCGTAGAGATTTTTGCCGTCTTTCCATAGCGACGAGTGGACGTGCATGCCGGTACCGTTGTCCATGAACAAGGGCTTGGGCATGAAGGTCGCCGTCTTGCCGTATTTGCGGGCGACATTTTTGACGATGTATTTGTACTTGAGCACCTGATCGGCCATCTCGACCAGCGGGGCGTATTTCATGTCAATCTCGCCCTGGCCGCCGGTCGCGACCTCGTGATGCTGCGCTTCGACTTTCAGACCGCATTGAATCATCGTCAGCATCATTTCCGAGCGGAGGTCGTGCGTTGAGTCCGAGGGGGGCACGGGAAAGTAGCCCTCCTTGTAGCGGAGCTTGTAACCGAGGTTGGGCTTCTCCTCGCGGCCGGTGTTCCAGGCGCCTTCCACGCTGTCGAGGAAGTAGTAGCCGCTGTATTGATTCTGGTCGTAGCGAACGTCGTCGAAGATGAAGAACTCCAGCTCCGGGCCAAAATAGGCCGTGTCGGCGATGCCGGTGGACTTCATGTAATTGACCGCCTTGCGCGCGACGTTGCGGGGGTCACGCGTGTAGTCTTCTTTGGTCAGCGGGTCTTGGATGTTGCAGATTATTGTGAGAGTCGTTTCTTTGCAGAAAGGATCGACGAACGCTGTCTCAGGGACCGGCAAGACGAGCATGTCGGATTCATTGATGGCCTGCCAGCCGCGGATGCTCGAGCCGTCGAATCCGAGCCCCTCCTCGAAGACATTTTCATCCAGAGCCTCGGCGGGAATGGTGAAATGCTGCCAAAGCCCCGGGAAATCCATGAAGCGCAAGTCGACGGCCCGCACTTCTTTTTCACGAATCAGCGCAAGAACTTCTTTGGGTGTCACGAAAGGCAACCTCCGGTAGGGAACGCGTGCTCGAACGATGTGAGCCCCGGGGCGGGGAGAGGAGGCGCGCCGGGGCAACGGTATCTTTTTGGGTCAACGCGTATCATGCCAGGAAATGAGGATGTGTCAAGGAAATAGACGCGTTGTCCCAATCCAAATCCCCGGGCCCGAGCCCGAAATAAAGACAATCGGGCTCGGGCTCGGGCTGGGGCTGGGGCACGTTTGCACAGCCAATTTTTCGGAATTTTCTCTTCACTGCGACCTGTGCTGAATATTATGTTCCCTGAAGGGTTGGAATCCTGTCTTAAACTCACATGAGGAGGAATGTGCGTGCTCAGGGAAGAACAAATCGACATCCGACGGCAACGGGCCGTTGAGAGCAAATTTCGCATTAAGAACATTGGTCGCAATCGAATTTTCAGTGATTTCGAAGTCGCTAATCCGGCAACAGGCGGCCGGTATCGAGTGAGCATTCGGAGTTTCGAGCCCGGCGACAATTCCTGCGCCTGCCCGGATTTCAAGACGAATACGCTGGGCACCTGCAAGCATATTGAAGCGGTTTTGACCGGGCTTCGCGAGGATGCGCCGCCGGCCATGCGCCGTCGGAAAGCCAGCGTTGCCCGCCCGGAAGTGTTTTTGCATTACGGAGAGCAGCTCCAAATCGGCCTGCACTTGCCGCCGCGCCCTTCGGATAAATTGCGCGAGTTGACTGAATGTTTCTTCGACAAAAACCGCCGCTGGCAAGCCAAAGATCGCTATGACGACTTAATCGAGGCGCTCGACACGGTAGCCGAGGAAGTTACCATTTTCTCCGATGCCATGGAGTTCATGGATCGCGAGATCGAGCGTCGGGAAATGGGCCGCCGCGAAAAACACCTGGTTAGCCAGCTCGATCAAGGCAAATTGAAACTGGACCTGCTCAAAGTGCCGCTTTATTCCTATCAATTGCGCGGCGCTCTTTTCGCCGCCTTTCGAGGCCGCTGCATTCTCGGCGACGACATGGGGCTGGGCAAAACCGTTCAAACGATGGCCGCAGCAGAACTGCTGGCTCGGGAACGCAATATCGAGCGCGTTTTGGTAGTGGCCCCGGCGTCCGTGAAGTATCAATGGGAAACGGAGATCCGCAAATTTACCGATCGACCGGTGCAGGTGATTGAAGGCGGCCACAAATATAGGCGAGCGCTTTATGGACAGCCAACCTTTTATCGCCTCGTCAACTATGAGTCGGTCTTGCGCGACGTGGAGGAACTGAACGCCTGGCAACCCGATCTCATCGTGCTTGACGAGGCCCAGCGCATCAAAAACTGGGAAGCCAAAACTTCGCGGGCGGTCAAACAACTCCGCAGCCGCTATGCCCTCGTCCTGACCGGCACGCCGCTGGAAAACAAGATCGAAGAGCTCTACAGCATCGTGCAGTTCGTGGACGATCGACGTCTTGGTCCGGCCTTTCAGTTTTTGAATGATCATCGCGTCATCGATGACAAGGGCAAGCTTCTTGGCTACCGCAACCTCGATAGAATTCGCGAGAAGCTGGAGCCCATCTTATTGCGGCGCACGCGCGCCGAAGTTCTCAAGCAACTTCCCGCTCGAACCGACAACCTGATCTATGTCGAAATGACCTCCGAGCAACGCGCTCCTTACGACGAACAGAAAGCCGTCCTCGGAAAGCTGATTAGGAAGAAATATCTGACCGAAGTGGATCGCCGGCGAATTCTCTGCTGTCTCACCAATATGCGCATGCTTTGCGATAGCAGCTTTCTTTACGATAAGGTCACCAACTTTTCGCCGAAATTGGTGGAGTTCGCGGAATTGATGCGCCAATTGCTGGATTCCGGACCCCATAAAGCGGTGGTCTTCAGCCAATGGGAATTGATGTTGCGAAAGACGGCGGAGGTCTTAGACAGACTCGGCATCGGATACGTCACCTTACACGGCGGCGTCCCGGGGAAGGACCGGCGGAAGCTCATGGAGCGCTTCCGAGAAGATCCCGATTGTCTTGTCTTTCTCAGCACCGATGCCGGCGGCACCGGTCTAAACCTGCAGTCGGCCGACACGGTCGTCAACCTGGAAGTGCCCTGGAATCCGGCCGTCCTCGAACAACGCGTCGCGCGGGTCCACCGCTTGGGGCAGCACCGCCCCGTGCAAGTCTTCAATCTCGTCACGCGGGACAGCATCGAGGAACGCGTGCTCAAGACGCTGAGTTTGAAGCGTTCGCTATTCCAGGGGATCTTCGCGGGAACCGCGAATGAAGTCAGCTTTGAAGTCTTAGGCCGGCGCACCTTTCTCGATACAGTGCGCGACATGGTTGCCGAGGAGCCGGTGCATACCCCCAAGACTGTCGAGAACTTGGCGCCAAAAGCGGACCCCAGGCAAGCCCTCGTTCAAACCGGCGTACAGTTGTTAGAAGCGCTGGCTCAGGTTGTCCAAGGTGGGGCGACTTCAAATGGCGCGGCCAACGGCAAACCGAAAACTGCTGGTCTTGGCGCCCTGGTCGCCACAGACGCACGCACAGGGCAACCGGTCTTGCAATTGCCGATGCCATCCCCCGAATTGCTGCAACGCGGAGCGTCGGCCCTGCAAAGTCTCCTCATGGCATTGGCAGGCCCGACAACTAAAACGTGATAGGACGACTTGGCGAGCCTCCAGCTTTATCCCGGAGAACGAAAACGGCGGGGATAAGCCCCGCCGCTTGCCAAGCAAAATTCTCCATCGGCGGTCGGGCCTTAGACCGATGAGTGGACACCCGGGCCGGTTTGGCCCGCATGGTTTCTAAGGAACTCGTGATGCCGGCGATAATGATGGTACATGAGGCCAATAAAGGTCGTGGCCAGACCGATCAACAGACCGATCAGCAAGACGATAAGGATCACGGTAAGCCCGCGATCCATTTCACCCAGATACAAGCCCATAGCGCCGACGCTATTGGAATCGCCGGCCGCCACTATATGGCCGGCTCGGTCTCGATGCAGAAGGCTATGGTCGCTGGGGTCTTGCATAAGCATTGGGCTGTATCGCGTGCCGATCCCCAGGGCGGTGAAGCCCAAGCCGATCAAGGCGCCGGCCGTGATGATCGCTCCGCAGAGTGCGCGCATTTCAGTAGCTCCTCAACGCAAGAGAATGTGATTTAAAGTATAGGTTTGCCCGGCAACTGTTCCGTGCAAGGCATTCACATATTGAGCATTCGCAAACAGCCGCCCATGACCAGCAACACGCCTGCTATGACAATGAAAAGGCTGCTACAGCCGCAACCAGCCCAGGGGCCCATGGGGCCGTTAGGTTGGTAATAGCTGCCTCCGCCCAACAATCCACCACCGCCGGTACCGAAACTCATGGAAGCATCTCCCGAACTGGGTTGAAGAATTCGAAAGCCTCACCGAAAGGCAATCTGGTTTCACGCATCCGAATTACTGCCCAAGTCATCCGACAAAGTTTGCCGGGTTTAGCGCCTTCGCTCAACTCTCCCCTGGTCGTAGGCCACTTTGGCCGCTTTGGCTTGCGGCAGCCATTTTTCCAACTGCGCAATGCGATGGGCATCGCTCGGATGATCCGAAAGAATTTCCGGCGGACGCCCCTGGTTTCGGGACACTTGCTGCATGCGCTCCCAAAAGGCAATGGCCCGTTCGGGCCGGTAGCCGGCAAAGGTCATCAGGAAGAGGCCGATATGGTCGGCTTCAGATTCCTGCTCCCGGTCGTATTTCAAGCTGTTGAGTTGCGCCCCGGCGGCCAGAATGCCAAACAAGCTGCTGCGTTGCCTTTGGTCCATTCCGCCAAGCGAACCGCCGGCTGCCTGAACGGCCCGCTGGGTCATTTGTTGGCGCGCCAACCGTTCACTGGAATGATGAGCTAAGGCGTGACCGATCTCGTGCGCCATGACAGTGGCTAGCTCGTCATCGTCCTCGGCGATGGGCAGCAAGCCGGTGTATACGGCGACCTTGCCGCCGGGCAGGCAAAAAGCGTTTACTTGCTTGCTATCTATAACGTTGAATTCCCAGTGCATATAAGCCGGATCAACGTGCAAGTTGATTTCTTGGAGGAGGGGTTGGTTCTCCGTCGCCTTGACGATGCGCTGTCCAACGCGGCGAACCCGTGTAACTTCGGGCCGGTCCGCCGGCAAAACACGCGACTTGCTCAGGATCTCTTGATAGGCCTTCGTCCCGAGCGCCAGCTCTTGCTCCGGTGTCAGCGCCAGCCGTTGTGATCGATGACCGGGCCCCTCGCCGCCTCCGCCGCCTCCGCCATCGCATCCCGGGTTCGCGGCCAGAGTCAAGCAGGCAAGCACTATGGCGAAACAGCGCCTCTTCCATACCGGGCTGGCCTGATTTCCGTTGACCATTTGTCTTGATCTCTCTTTAGAGATTCAGAGAATCAGCGGCCGCCGGTTCTCTTTGAACGATGAAGAGCCGACCGAGGAAAAAAACAATGAGGTTTATTGGGGCTTGCTAATTAGCCGCCAAGCGAGAGACGGCCTCTAAAAATGTAAGGGCGTTAGGCAAAAAATGTACCAGTTTATTATTCCGCAAATGAATAGCATTCGACCGATAAAGAGAAACTTTACTAGATAGGCGAGATCGACATCCGGTGAGAGTTAATCAGCCACAGGGAGAGGCCCTTCGCAGGGGGAAGCAATTGCTTTCCCCTGCGGTCCGATTCGCCATCTGTCCCCACGGCGATATTTTCCACCAATTAAGGGTTCTTATAGCTCCTTAAAGGCTGTCTTATTGATCTTATACTCGCTAATTTTAGCCGAAATGCTGCGGCGCGATAGTCCGCAGATGCGGGCAACCCGGCCAATATTGCCGTGGCTCTTCTTGAGCGCCTTGTTCAAGTATTGCTTTTCGATGTCCGCGCAGACGTTGCGCAGGAGATCCGGCAACGGCCTGTCGAGATCTATCGCGAAAGGCATGCGACCGGAAGTGCTCGGTTCGAGAATGTCCGGCGGCAAATCGTCGGGCTCGATTTGAGCGGTATGACAAGTGACGCAGGCGCGTTCGATGGCATTTTCCAATTCACGGATGTTGCCCGGCCAGCGATACTGAAGTAAGGCGTCCATCGCTTGGGGCGAAATGCCTTTGGGTTGTTCCCCCTGCCGGGCGTATTTATTCGAGAAGTGGGTCGCCAAAAGGGGAATGTCCTCCACGCGTTCGCGCAGAGGGGGCAAGTCGATTTTGACGACGTTGAGACGATAAAACAGGTCCTCTCGGAATCGGCCGCGCTTGACCAATTTTTGCAGCGATCGATTGGTGGCGCCAATGACGCGCACGTCCACTTCAATCGTTTCCGTCCCGCCGACCCGTTCAAAGCGGCGTTCCTGAAGAACGCGCAGCAGCTTGGCTTGCATGGCGGCGGGAATGTCGCCGACTTCGTCGAGAAAAATAGTGCCGCCGTCGGCCAATTCAAAGCGCCCCCGCCGCTGACCGACCGCGCTGGTAAAGGAACCTTTTTCGTGGCCGAACAGCTCGCTCTCGAGCAGGTTTTCCGGAAGAGCCGCGCAATTGACCGCGATCAGCGGGCCGGACCGAACCTGCGACGCCATGTGAATTGCCCGAGCCACTTGTTCCTTGCCCGTGCCTGTTTCCCCCTCGACAAGAACCGTGGTCGTCGTGTCGGCCACATTGCTGATCAGCTCGAACATCTTGTGCATCTGCGGATTCTTGCTGAGGATGTTGTGAAACGAGTAGCGGTTTTGCAGTTGCTCCCGCAGATAAAACACCTCGTCTTGCAACGTCCGTTCGCGCAAAGCGCGGTCGACCAAAATCCGCAAGTGGTCGGCATCGATGGGCTTCATCAAGAAGTCGTAGGCGCCCAGCCGCATGGCTTTGACTGCCTCGTCCACGCTGCCGAAACCGGTTGTGACGATGACGGTCACAGGCAGACGGCGATGCTGGATCTCCTCAATCAGCTGCATGCCGCTTATATTAGGCATCTTCAGGTCAGTGATGAGGATGCTGTAGTTCTGTTCGACAAGGGCCTCCAAAGCCGCTGTTCCGTCCGCGGCAATGTCGACCTGAAGCTCGTCGCTGGATAATAGTTCTTGAAGTTGCCGTCGATTCCCTTCATGGTCATCGGCGATTAGAATGCGTCGCTTCTGCATGGTCACGGGTTCCGGGGTAGGGGCTTTTTCGGAGGAGGAACCGTTGTTTCCATCGTCGCTATGCAATATGTGCGCCATGGTACTCCATTTTGAGAAAATACGTGCATGAACGATGCGCGAATGTCGCGATGGGTCGTCCGCTCACGTTGATGAGTAAAGGAGAAGATTGGTGAAGCTGAGCCAGTCCGTGCGACCGGCTTGAATCCGAGCGGCAAAACATCAGTGTCATTGCCGCCGGCCAATATAGAGCAGCATAAATCAGCGAACCGTGGCTTACAAGTGGGAATTTGCTTTCCCAAGCAAGAAAAATTGCCTAGACCTGCCGCCGGGGGGGGGACGACCTTCGACGAACGAAGCCACTACTTTTCTTTCTTGCCTATTTTCCCAAACGATAGCAACCAGGCATGGAGGCTCCCGAGGGTGCGAAGGGACTGCCAATACGTTTGGCTCGTTCAGTCCGTTGCTTTCTCTCTGGGTGGACCCCGAGCAAGAAAGGTAGACGGCCGCTTAATGGAAGAGGGGGACAGCTCTTCCAAAGGTCACAAATTTTGGCGTTTGGGCGGTGATCTTGTGATTGCTCCATTTTTCAATCGTAACTCAGATTGGAAGATGGTAAACCGGATTATCTCCGCCAATATGCGTTTCAAGTTTTCGAGCGCACCGGCGGTCTCAGCCTTATCTATTCTTCACCGCTGCCAACGGAGTTATCCGCCATGTATCGACGCAACGGGGCGCGAACTTTGGCCAGACGCCGGGCCGTCATTCTCCTTGTTGTCCTCTCCCTCCTGACGCTCTTTGCCATTGTCGGAATCAGCTTCGTGCTCTACGCCGACTCGGAAGCCGAGGCGTCGCGCATTTTTCGCGAGGCCCAGGCGCCCGTCGATCCGGACGTCGATCCCGAAATGGCCCTGGCCTTCTTCCTGGGCCAAATGATTTACGACTCCGACGACATGGCCGGCGGGCCTTCGTCCTCGCTGCGCGGGCATAGCTTCGCACGGACGATGTATGGGTGGAACAGCGACGCGGGAGCTGCCAACGACAAGCCTTACATAGGGACGGGCCGATTGCATGGAACGTCGGGAGGCCTCGGCGAGGACGACTACAATCTCATTAACTACATGTATTTCCAAGGCGACCCAGTCCGCGATCCCGAACGGCTTGGAAACCGCGCGAATCCGCAAACGCCAATCAATCCAGCAACCTCGCCTTACACAGGCGGCTGGAATGCCCCGTATACCTATCCTGATCTGAACAACGTTATGCTCGCGGCAATGAATGCCGACGGAAAAGTTTTGGCCATTTCCGGCCACCGGGATTATCTTTTCAATCCCAACGGGCCGCTCAATGACTTGACCAATGCTAACTGGACGAACAAGTTGGCAAATACAAGACCTTGCGACCGCGTCCCATCGACCATGCCGGGTTTCCCCCTCCCCGAAGATGCCGGCGGCGATGTCAAGAACCTAACCGGCTTCCCGGGCGGCAACGACAGCATTTGGATCGATATGGGGATTCCCCGTCAAGACGACGGCGGATGGGCGCAAATTTAAGATGTTGGTTGCGCCGCTAATTCTGGACATGGACGGTCGCATCAATCTTAATGCGCATGGCAACCTTCGCGGCTTCGATTCGAATACCAACCTGCCCACTCATGCATCGAATCAGGGTTTCGGCAGAACGGAAGTAAACCTGAGCAAGGTATTGAATGCGGACCAGGGCGCTACGCCGCCAAGGGAATGGACGAACCTTTTTCTAGGAAATTCACGAACTGGCTTGCCAGGCCATTATGGGCCGACCCAGGTCCCGAACTCGTTCGGATTAACGGTCTATTCACCCACCCTAATTCCTTTCTATTCTTGGATCGATGTCGACGGTTCCAATGAATCGTCGACGCCCGCTCACTTGCCAACCGCCAGACTGCAACTCCCGCAGGCAGCGGCCCCTTATTCCAGTTTTTCTGTTTACCCGCAGGGCTACGGGAACGGAAACGGCCTCGAGATGGACGTCCATCCTCTAACTTACGACCCGGTTTACCCGTTGCCTGGCTCCAGGGCATCGGTGTGGTCCGAGTTGGAAGCAATTGTGCGTCATTCAGTACTAATTCCCCGGCGCTGACATCCGACTTGCAACGCTTGTGTCCGCAAAACTTCGCCAGTGCACGGGTTCGCAATCAGGTAACGACAGCAAGCTTTCATCTCGACCGACCGGCTGTGGCTCCGTGGGTCTGGGATCGGACCACTTCAGCATATGCCTTCAACGCCGCTGCGGGTTATCCTCAAGGACAAGCCATCCCCTTCCCGACCCAACGTAACCCTACGCCGACAACCGGCGACTTCGACTCCGCTACCTGGCGCAGTTCGCTTGACGGTGTTCTCGGGACTGCGCTTATGAAGGTGGACCTGAATCGAAGGTTGGATCCTTATCCGGGATTCCCCAATTTCAAACGGATCAACTTAACAGGCGGCGGTTGCTGCTGCGGCGGGCCGACCCCGACTATGGCAGTGAACCAAGCAATCGCCCAGCGGCAACAAATGGCGAAGGATATCCTCAATACTTTCTTGGGGGCAACCGGAGCTCCTGACTTAACCACCATAGCGTCGCTTGGCGCAACGGACGTTCGATTTCAAGCAGTGCGCTGGCTCGCCCAGCTGTCCGTTAATATCGTCGACTACATCGACAACGATGATTACATGACTCCTTTTTTCTGGCTGAACGATAACGTTAATGTGGTTTTCGGCACGGAGTTGCCGCGCGCGCTCATCAACGAGACCTATGCTGAGCTTCAGGATCCAACGCCGACCACCGGCCTCAACTATTCAGTTAACTTTTGGCTGGAACTCCTTAACCCTCTCCAAAACGATTTCAGCCTATCAGAGGCCGGCTATGCTCGATTGAACATGCCTGCAGATGGCCTGAATCCCAACCCATATCCCGTCTATGTAATTTACATTAACCAGAGACCTGCTCTAGCGCCTGACCCTTACATTCGGCAACCAGAGAATACCGCCGGCGATCCTAATCCCCTGACAGTTGAATCCGTCATCTGGAATTTCTCAAACGCGACTCAATCCCAGCCAATGCAGAACTTCGTAATGGCTGATCCAATAAATAATGCCGACGCTCCCAACGTAATTGCCCCGCTTGGCAATTTATTCTCAGGTCCAAATGGATTGAACCAAGGGTTCTTCGTCCTAGGGCCGGCAGGTCAGAATTTTCAAGGGGCAGCAGCTACCGACACAACAGTTCCGGTCCCCACTTTATCCATTCCGTCGGCGGCCCCCGTCGGCGGTGCGACGCCTGTTCCGCGACAGGGGCTAGTGGTAGATTCGCACTTGCCTGCCGCCACAACAAACATCCCCCTAACTCCGGATCTGTTTTACAGCGTTGTTCTGAGGCGGCTGGCCTGCCCCGCTCTACCGCCCAACCCAGCGCCAGGACAGCCGCAAGATCCCAGCTTGCCGTATAACCCGTACGTCACGATTGATTACGTTGATACCGTTAAGGTTAATGATGGTGTTACCAAGCGTACTGCCGCAAGCGGGGCAACGCCGGCAATAGAAACGCGCCAAGCTGTTGGCCGCAACCAGCCTTATACGGCTGACGTTACCCATCAAGCGCTCCAACAACCGCAACCGACCATTCCGCTCAAGGGGCAGCCCCAGACCACGTTGTTCCGGCATAATTCAAGCATTCCACCTCCGCCGGATGGCCCCGCGGGGAAGCCCGATGCCACTGATCCCACCCTGAAGCTGCCATTCGACTGGCTTGTCCACCTGGACCGGAAGCTCTTGAGTCCCATGGAATTGTTGAATGTTTCCGGTTTTAAGCCCCATGAACTAACCCAGCAATTCATGGCGGCGAATCAGCCCTTCGGCCACCGCGCGCCTTGGTATGATCAAAACAGCCTAATCCATCGCTTCCTGGAATTTGTCGAGCCTCACGAGAGGGGACTCTTTTCACTTCAAGGCGGCCGCATTCCAGGCAAGATCAACATCAATACCATTTGGGACCCGGAAACTTTCCAAGCGCTCTGTGACGCTTCGCCTTCGAATTATTTCATCGATAATGGCGTTGCCAGTCCCAATCCGGACGATGTCATTAGGATCTACAAAAACCTAATGACCATGAGATCACCCAAGGTTCTCAGCAACCACGCTCTCGACGCGGGTGATCTACCCATACTGCCTTTGTCCAATGGATTTTACACAGCAACAGATTCTCAGTATCCGGCAAATCTCAACTCCCTGGGTATAGCAGCAACAGGGATAAACAGAACCATCATGCAAATGGGCCCGCCCGCGTCAGGAACCTCAAACCAGCCCTTGTTCGATCCGATTGGCGATGCAACCAAAAATCCCAACTTAGCGAATCTCCCGGTTTATCAAACTCCAAGCCAGTTCGGTACGAATCCTCAAAGCAACCACCCATATATTCAAAAGGCGCTTCTGAACAAGATTTTCAACAACATAACCACACGAAGCAACGTCTTCGCAGTTTGGATGACCGTTGGTTTCTTTGAGGTGAAAGACGACACTATCCAGCCGGTGAAACTCGGACCGGAAATTGGTCGTTCTGAAAATCGGCATATTCGCCATCGCATGTTCGCTATCGTCGACCGGTCTAGTTTGACCACGTTTACAACGCAGGTGAATCCGTCGGGGGTCGGTATTTTTCGATCCCTCGCTCCGCAGGATCTCACCATGCTGATTCCGACAAATGGCGTTGATGCAAGAACGGGACGGCCCTGGCAGCTTCAGGTGGGGCAAATCCTTAATTTCGATCCTGGAACCTACGTCCAAGACACAGAGGTTTTTGAAGAAAATGTGCTCGTTTTGCCAGGGTTGATGGGCCTCTTTACTCGTGATCATCAACCTGGATCCAAGATTCAGGGTTTTGGCAACCCCGGCCCCTGGACGCGCTACGATCCGCGGCAGGATACCACCGTCGTGCCGTATTTCAGCGTCATTGATTGACCGCGAGAGGAAACTTTGCGCGGAAATGAGGACAACGAACTAATGGAATCATTCATGGATAAGTTCTGCGGTCGGATCCCCTTTGCCTTCGGGCTTGGAAGGAAGATTGCCATGCTGAAACGATTGTTGCTGAGCCTCGGTCTGTGTGGATTCCTGGGCGCTTTGTTGGCGGCGCCGGCGGCTGTGCAGCCGAAAATTCTTTTTCCCATCAAGCGCTCGAACACGAGCTTTGAAATCAATTTGATGGACGCCGATGGCACGGATGCCAACAAACTTACCGACAGCAAGGTCTTCAACACTTTCCCGGCCTGGTCGCCCAACGGCAAGCCCATCTCTTTTTGCCGCTATGAGGAAGGCCAGCCTTCCGCGATCTGGATCATGGATGCCGACGGCAAGAACGCCAAGCCGCTGACCAAGGGCCCCGACCGCGCCCCGGCCTGGTCGCCCGACGGCAAGACGATCGCGTTCAGCCACAATGGCGAAATTCACGTCATGGACGCCGACGGCGGCAATCAGATCAACCTGACCCGCAATGAAACATTCGATGTGGATGCGTCCTGGTCGCCCGACGGCAAACAGATCGCCTTTTCCTCGAGCCGCAGCGGCGAGGGCTTCAAGATCTACGTCATGGATGCCGACGGCGAAAACGTGACGGAAATCAGCAAGACCGGCAACATCCTGGGCTTCTCGTTTCCCGCCTGGTCGCCCGACGGCAAAAAGATCGCCTACGCCGAGCAAGACGGCACTAATTTGGAAATCTTCCTTTGCGATCCCGACGGCGAAAACGCCAAGCAGCTAACCAAGCTGGGCGGCAAGTGCACCTACGCCGCCTGGTCGCCCGACGGCAAGCAGCTCCTGTTTCGGCGGCTGGAAAACGATGTGGCCGGCGCCCTTTACCTCATGGACGCCGACGGCGGCAATCAAAAGGCCATCCTGAAAATAGAAGACACCATCGACGGCTGCCGTCCGGCCTGGCAACCCAAGTGAAAATTCCGGCCCGGCATCCAGCCAGTTGCAGTAGAAACAACGGAGCCGTAAGCCGAAAGGCTTACGGCTTTCTTTATCGTTCTTCACATCTTGCCGAACGGGATGCGGGCGCCGACTCACCGCGTTTTCTGGCGGTCAACTATCTCAATGATCCAAGCCAGCCCCCGTTTTCGGGGAGCATGCGGACATTCGTTTCAAGCTGGCTGAGGGGGGGTGTGTGAGGGGGTGGAGAAACGATCTTTCCTAAGTCTCAAAGGCATCTGCGCTTGCGACAAAAAAGATCGTTTCTCAGACTGACCCGGGCTCGTGAAACGAAACTTTGGGGGGCCTAGAGTGCTTTGTCACCCTGGCAGAATTAGGGTACGTAGCACAAGCGTCTCGCTTGTGCGCTTGCCCAACACACAAGCGAGACGCTTGTGCTACGGTCGAATGGTTCGCCCTAACAATCTGGTATGACAATGCACTAGAACTTTTTTCGCGGTCCCGCCCGCCGAAGGGCTATTGCCCTGCACAAAGGTCATCTGGCGGAGCCATCGCTTGGCCGAGCGGTGTCTTTGGTCGTTACAATACGTGCAAACGGTTTGCGAAAGGCAACCTAAGATCACTGGCCCAAGATGAACCATGGGAAAGAACGATTCTTCGCAGAAGATCAACGGCAAGGCGTTTGCGCTAAGGAGCCAGGAAAGCGTCGCGAAGGGCATCAAGCGCATCGCCCGCCATCAGCTTGAAAACGCCGTTGAAGAGCTGACTTCCCATCCTGAGCCCAGTGAAACGGTTCATGCGGTACGTAAGCGTTTGAAGCGGCTGCGAGCGGTCCTCCGCCTGGTGCGCGAGAAGCTTGGTGAGAAAGTGTACCGCCGAGAAAACATCTCTTTCCGCGATGCCGCCCGGCCGCTCACCGAGGTGCGCGACGCCGAGGCGCTTATCGAGTCGTCCCAAGCGCTGGCGAAACACTTTGGCGCGGACATCGGGATTGAAGCCTTTGCCGCGGTTCGAAAGGCACTGCGAACTCATCTGCGAGCAGTTCGCAAACGCGTGCTTGACAAAGAGGACGCCCTGACTGGCGTAACCAAGGCCCTGCAAAGCGCCCAGGCTCGAGTCCGTGATTGGTCCATTAAAGGCAAAGGGTGGTCAAGTATAGGCGGAGGGCTTAAGCGCGTTTACAAGGCCGGCCGGGGCGCGATGAATGCTGCCATGACGGACCCCACGGCTGAAAACATGCACGAATGGCGCAAACAAGCCAAGTACCTTTGGCACCAAATTGAAATTCTCGAACCGGTCTGGCCCGGTCTCATGGAGGAGCTGGCCGACCAGGTTCACACGCTCACACAGCACCTCGGCGACCATCATGATCTCTTCGTGCTACGCCAGACCGTCATCGCTGACCCTGAAAGCTATGGCGGAGACGTTCATCTGGAGACCGTTGTCGCCCTGATCGACCGTCGCCAAGAAGAGTTGAAGTGCTCGGCCTTTCAACTCGGGCGTCGTTGCTACCAGGATAAACCAGCCGCCTTCACCGATCGCATCGAGGGTTATTGGAAGGCATGGCGGGCGGAAGGCCGGGAAACTAAGGCCGCAGCACAATAGGTTTGCGTGGAATCCGGGTGGCCGTGTCACGAGAAGCTAATGAGTCTTTCGCAAACGAGCGTAAAAAAAGGACGCGACTCTTTTTCTGCCGAATCGGGCCCTCGCAAACAGCAAGGCCCGTTAAGTTACTTCTCGGTATTGATGACGCGTACATTGGCTGTATGCGTGGCGGTGTCGATTCCCGGCCCACCATTGATTAGCGCAAAGAGGGAGTTAAGGGTGCTGGCGCCGGCGCCTGTGACATTTAGAGTCAGGTTATCGTCTCCCCCGCCGCCGTTAACCAGTGCTGCCAACTTGCCCGTGCTGCCGTCCGCCACGTCGATATTGCCGGTGAGCGTATCGTTGCCGGCGTCGCCGGACAAGGCGACGGCAAGCCTGCCGTTTAGCGCCCCACTGAAGCCGGCGGTAATGGCGTCGTCGCCGGCGCCGCCATCAAGAAACAGCCCGGCATTGGCGCCGGCTGCGATGGCCCCGACTTGGCTGGCGATCGTATCGTTGCCTTGCCCGCCATAGACCGCGGCGATTAAACTCGAGGAGGAGACGCCAGGAGTAAAGTCAAGATTGGCCGTATCGTTGCCTGCTCCAAGATCCACGAAAAGGCCTAGGCGGCCGGTCCGGGCGGCGGATTGGGTGTAATTGACCGTGTCGTCGCCTCCGAAAGTGGCAATCGCCACATTTCGGATACCGGTAGCCGTGCGACTGGCTCCGCCGGTTGGGCTGGTGATGTCCGCCGTGATGCCTCCATTGCCGTCGTCGCTTACCGTCACGGCATTGGCGTTGCTGTCTCCCAGGATGACCATGGTGTGGCCGAAGACGAAAATATTGGCGCTGGGGCAGTCGCGGCTTTCGAGCGCCTCCAGCTCGGGTCTAAAAGAAATGGGTTGGCGGGTTCGCATCAATCGGTTCAATTTCATAGCGGCTCCTCCTAGAAAAGAACGACTGCGAAAGCCACGGCCCTTACCATGGCAGAAACTTCTCGAACTAAGCATGATAAAGTGTGAATAGGTAAATTCAAGAGGCATCCTTTTTGAAAAAGACGGAAACAAACTGGTCCTTCTTTGGATAGAGACTGACTCGGCACTTTGGGAAAAACACACCGATGGCAAGCCGCTCGAGCTCTAGCGCCGGTCTGCTTTTGTTTCGCCGCTCTCCGAACGGTTTGGAGGTCTTTCTGGCCCATCCGGGCGGGCCATTCTGGGCTAAGCGCGACGCCGGCGCTTGGAGCATTCCCAAGGGCCTGTTGGAAGACGGGGAGGAGCCGCTGGCCGCGGCTTGCCGGGAATTCGTCGAGGAGACGGGGATCCGGCCTCAAGGACCGTTTCTGGATTTGGGCGCCGTCGTCCAGAAAGCGGGCAAGACCGTTCACGCCTGGGCTTGGGAAGGAGATGCCGACCCCGCTTCAGTTAGGAGCAAAATGGTGCGAACCGAGTGGCCCAAAGGCTCGGGCCGTTGGCTCAGTTTTCCGGAAGTGGATCGCTGCGCGTGGTTTGATACTGCAATAGCGCGTGAAAATATGATCGCCGCCCAGTCTGAATTCATTGGCCGCCTTGAATTAGCTTTGGGCCTGCCAAAGCCAGGCGCAATGGGCCATTCGTAGACTTGTCCTAGTTTGTGAAAAAAGGTAATCTGGCGGCAGGATCATCCGGTGGTCGCCCTCCTCAAAATCTCTTCTCTTTTGCAAGGTCCTTCCCCATGGAACACTTTATTTCACTTGGCTCCAATGAAGACCGGCTGGAAATCAATCCCGACCATATCACCGGCTACCGCTTCCAGGGCACCGGCGTTACGCTCTATCTCCTCAACGGCCAATCGCTGGCGCTGACGGCTGAAGAAGCCAATCGGTTCAAAGAGGTGGTCGACAAGAAGCGCGAGAAGAGAAAGATCGGCCTGAGCCCCTTCTAACGCGAAAGTTTCGTTAAGTAGGTCGGGCATTTCAACCTCACTGGAATGGCCTAGCGCCTGGCGGGAATGCCCTCTCGTCGGGCTAGAAACCCCGACCTACAATGGCGCACCAACCGCCCAGCCCTTCCCTTTTCTCGCCCTGACGTTTCCCGCCGTCCAGACCCAAGCTACGATATAGGTAAGGAACCTTCTGCATTCCGTTGCCAAGGAGTCGCGCGCGACATGCCTTTGTTGCTTTTGGTTGTCTTGACGCTGGCCTGTTGGCCCCAAAAATGGGAGCAGCCCTGGGAGTGGGTTGGATCGCCTTTTGTCTGCATCGGGCTGACCTGGGCGACAATCGGTCTGACCGTATTGGCGGCCAAAGCCATTAGCATCTGGTTGCGATGGCGCTTGGCCTGGCATCCCGATCAACGTAACCACTGGATTCATCGCTACCGGGTTGCCAGGCGCGTGCACTACTATGCTTTGTTCCCCGTATTCGGCCTGGTCTTGTATCTGTTCGGCTGGGGCTGGGCCGTTCAGTCTTTCTTGCCAGGAGGAGACGAGACGCCGCCTTACCTGAGCTCAGGTGGGGAATTGCTGATCATTATTCCCTTCCTGGTGTCGCTGCTTCTTTCCTGGGCATGTTTCTACGAAGCCGAACAAGCCGTAGCCCTTTCCAATCTTGATCAGTTCTTTGGCTTTCCTTGGCGAGGCCGGTGGGAATACGCGGCACATCAGGCGCGCCAAAATCTAGCGCTGGTCGCCGCGCCGGTCTTGCTGCTGGTTTTCCAAAAGGGGCTGATTCAAGTATTGTGGTGGCTGCCCTTCAATTTGGCCTGGTTGGCGAGCCTGGCAGGCGTCTTAACGGCCATAATTGTTCTTATAACGACGCCGTGGATCCTGCGTCTTGCCTTGGGCCTGCAGCCGTTTCCCAACGGGCCGCTCCGAGATCGCCTGTTGGCAACGGCACGCCGCCTGAACTTTCGGTTTAGCAACTTGCTTCTGTGGAACACGCACGGCCATGTAGCCAACGCCATGGTGGCCGGGCCCTTGCCTTTTCCCCGCTACGTGCTTCTCTCGGATCGGCTGATTACGGATTTGACACCGGACGAGGTGGAAGCGGTGTTCGGCCACGAAATCGGCCACGTCAAGCACCGGCACCTGTGGCTGTATTTGTTGTTTCTGGGGCTCAGCCTGGTTTTATTAGGAGCGTTGCTCCTTCCCAGCCTCAATTCCTGGTTCCACGGCCGCCAGGATCTGCAAATGGCGCCGTTTATGGGTTTGATCGGCGCCTACATATTTGTGTTCTTCGGTTTCCTTTCCCGACGGTGCGAACGCCAGGCGGATGTTTATGGCTGCCGGGCCGTATCGTGCGGCAAGCCCGACTGCACGGCCCATGATCCAGGCCAACCACTGCCGGCAGACGCCCAAGTGTTGTGCCCGACCGGCATTCAAACGTTCATTCAGGCCTTGGAAAAAGTCGCCGACTCCAACGGCATGAGTCGCGATCGCCCCGGCTGGTTACGATCCTGGCAGCATTCCACCATAGCCCGACGAGTCAATTTTCTGGCAAGCGTGCGGACCGATCAGCGGATTGAGCGCCGTTTTCAACGCCGGGTCTTGGCCGTCAAATGGGCCCTGTTTCTCGGCCTCATCGCGGGTCTGGCAGCCGTGGGATTAATTCAGGGTTGGAAAGCCTTGCTTTACGATGAGACGGAAGCCGGCGCGGGACAGGAGCAGGTCTCCGCGGGCAATTAGCACTAGTTTGGCAAGGCGGAAGAAACGAGTAGGGCCGTGTTTGAGAAAGTAGTGAATTGGTTTCGGAAACTTTCTTTTCATTCCTTAGGCGAACAGACGCGCGATTCTGCTAATCAGCCGCCGCAGCGGCTTTGCGAACGCTGCCCGCGTCCCCAAGTGATCCATTTCACATTCATGCGGCAGCGACAATTCGCCGGCGAAACGCATCTTTGCCAAGAATGCGCGCTGAATTATCTGCCTAAGCCTCGCCCCAACCACCGCCGCCAAGACCCAGTACCGAGAGTTGGGGACGTCCAAATCGAGGTGGAGAGACTTATTATCTCCGAGATTCATGATCTGCATACGATCGTTTTTCGAGAGGTTGAGGGGGAGCGTAGATTTCCGCTTTCATGCGGGTTTTTTGAAGCGACGGCCTTGGATCGGACCCTGAAATCGTTGTCTTTTCCGAGACCTTTGACGCATGAGGCCTGGCAGGCGAGCCTGACCGCGCTCGGGGCAATCGTGGAGCAAGCACGCATTAAGGATCTTCGCGACGGAATCTATTTTGTAGATCTACGCATTCGCCATGGGAACAAACAAGTTCAGGTTGACATGCGGCCGAGCGACGCGGTTCATATCGCGTGGAAAGCCAACGCTCCAATCTTCATCAACGATAGCTTGCTGAGCGAAGCGGCTGGCGATCAGAGCATACCAGCGTAGCATCCTTGCTCAGCGCGTCCTGCATGATGATTTGGCAAAACGTCCCAAAAATCAATTCATTTTTCGACCCGCTCTCAAGCGACATACGGCAGCACATACGGCCCCTTTGGAATAACCGCCACGCGCGCTTGGGGACCATAAGTTTTAAGGCATTCTTCGACTGCCGATTCCACGCTGTCGGCGGGCTCGACGTTGCATTGGCGAAGCGTCTCCCTCGATAGGCCCTTGGTCACCACCTTGACCTTGCAGCGAGCGACGACCTTGGCCATTTCTTCGAGCTGCCATTGGTCCATCACGAAATAGTCCTTTCCCAGAATGCGCTCCTTGAACTTTTCGAGGTCGGGGTTTTCTTTGATGAGCCGTTGAAATTCCGGGCTGCCCAGGCCTTCGGTCAGGCTGGCCGCCATGATGATGGTGCCGCCTTTTTTGACGACAGGCAAAGCGCCGGTTAGACCTTTGATGGCTTGATACCACGTCGTATCGAGCGGGTAGCCGGCACAACTGGTGACGACAATGTCCACTGGTTCAGGCACCGCTACCTTGACGACGCTTTCTACAAAGCGCACACCTTGTTCCCAAGCTTTGATCATGTCGCCGGCACCGACCCAGGTGACCCGTCGTTGGCCATCCAGGCAGACATTGACGATGAAATCGCAGCCGGCCATCAGGGCGATGCGCGTGTTTTCCTCGTGAACCGGATTTCCTTCCACGATGCCGCAGTCGGCCTTGGGATGCTCCAGAAAACGCGGACCATGCCAAACCCTGACGGTATCCAACCCCGCGATGCCGGGGCAGATCACCTTGCGGCCCCCGCTGTAGCCCGCCATCAAATGCGGTTCGATCAGCCCGGTGGTGATCTTGAGATCGGCGCGCACATAGCGGCTGTCGAGATAGACCGGAACGCCGTTGGCAGTCTCCCCCAGGAAGTCATGTTCGGCCCGGACTTTGCCGTGATGGTTTTCAATGCGATAGTCCGACGCAATTTCCGCGCCCACCATCTCTTGCAGTTCCGCTCCTTCGTTAGGCCGATGCAAGCCGGTGGCGACCAGCAACGTGATATCTTTGCGGGCGATGCCTTGGGACTCCAGAGTTTTGAGGATCGGCGGCAGAATTAGCCGGTTGGGGACAGGCCGGGTGATATCGCAAATGAGAATGCAGGCGTCGCGGCGGCCGCGGGCAATCTCCTCGAGAGCCGGCCCTGCAATCGGTTCACGAATGGCCTGAGCGATCGCGGCTTCCGGGTCGGCTAACGGCTCGGCGTCGCGAATCGCCAGCGGGCCGATCACCCGCTCTCGTGGCAACTGCACTTGCAAACCCGTTCGGCCGTAATCGAGAGTTATGCGCATGGCTTATCGGTTGAAATTGGGAATATCAAACGACTTTACTAGGCTGAATTCATTGTCGGGGAATGTGGACGTTTTTTCCAGTAGGCAGCCAGCCCCTTACCGGCCTTGTCGGCAAAACGGTCTTGTTCTATCATCATCAGTCTCTAGTGGTTGACGAAATAATCACCCGATTTCCGGACCGACTATGTCAATCGATAAAAGTTTGCGGCGCAAGAATTCGTTGGCCCGCTCGCGCAATGTGCTGACACGAGGAGAACGCATCAAGTTTTGATGGGCGAGGAACGCTGGCAAGACGGGCGCAGCCCGTACAACCTGCCCAAGGTTCGCGTCATCAAGATTGCCGCCAAGAAGGCGAAGAAGGCCAAGGAAGAAGAGAAGCCAGCCGAGGAAGGCGCTGAGGCGACGGCCGCTCCGGCAGCCGAGAAGAAGACCGGCGGCAAGTAGATGCTGGCGGTCCGTGTCAAATAGCTAGACGCCAAATATTGAGCCCGAAGGGGCCGGCGAGAAAGTTTCTAAGCTTTCTCGCCAGCCCCATCGGGCTTTATTTTTTGGGCAGCGTATCAATTCAAAACCGTGCCTTAGGAGCCGCCTCGATCGGGAGAACCCGAGGTGGGCGGTACATCCGGCGCTTCGGGGGACGGCGGGGAAGGCACGTCGCCACCGGCGGGCGGGGGCGGCGCTGTTCCAGAAGGTGCACTAGGCGGGATCGCGCCGCCAGGAGGCGGCGGCGTGCTCGGCGGCGCTCCGCCTGGGAGACTGACGGGCGGGTTGGCTGCGCGCGGCGGTCGCACTGAAATAGCGGGCAAGCTCGGTCCGCTGGGAGCAACCGGCGGGATTGCCACGGGAGCTGCGCCGGGCTTGACTGGGGTTGGAGGGACTATGCTGGGCGCGGGCGCCAAATCGCTTCGCGGCGGTATACTGGGTCCTTCCGGCGCCGGTTGAGTGCCGGGGCGTGCGTCGGGCCGTGGATTTCTTCTCTCATTCCCGCGTTCCGGACGCCGCTCCTTCATCTCCTGGCGAAGGGCTTGCAATTCGGCCATGATCATTTCCATTTTCTTATCGAACTCATGCATGCGCTGATCGGAATCGGCATTGCGTCCCTGACCGGCGCGGCGGCCATCAAACGGCTGGGTCGGCGTAGGGCGTGCTGGTGCGCCAGGCTGGCCTGCACTCGATTTCTCGGCCTTTCCTTGTGATTGTCGGTCCATTTCGCGCATGACTTCCTTAAGCCTTCTTCCCGTATTGTCGGTGGCTTCGTGCAATTTCTTGAGTTCAGCGCTGAGCTGGATGGCGGCATCATGGGTCTTTTGGAAACCGGGGTCCATATTTCCTTCTTTCACTTTCCCGCCTTCGTGACAGCGCTGGCAGGTGTTTTGAGCGAGGATGTCTTGTGAATCTTGTCGCTGCTGTCCTTTAGGCTGAAAATTGGGATCAAAGGCTCCGGGAAGCTTCGCGTGAAAGTCATTCACGGCGGCTCTGGCTTTCTGGGATTGTTGCGCCGCTTGCTTTCTGGCTTGATCGGCCTGAGCCTGCGCTTGTTTGAGTTGGGCCCTGGCTTGCTCGACCTGGGCCTTCGCGGCCTCAAGGTCGGCCCTCGCCTTGTTCGCTTGCTCCTCGCGGGCCCTCTGTTCTTGCTCGTCCCCGCCAAACGGATCGTTTTGAGCTTCCAGCTTGGGAAGAGCGGGCAAGAGCAGGGCGGCCAGGCCGACAACGGCCAGAACGCCGCACCAGGACAGGCCTCGTGGGGTCGTTCCCCTCATGATCATGGTCATTCTCCTTTGCAAATCGTGAACATACCCGATCCCACTGGCCGCAGGCGGCAGTGCGAATCGAGCTTCGGAGAGAAAATCTACGGTTTCCAATAAGGTGAGCGCATAGCCGCGCGCCCGGTCGGGCATGGCCCAAACGACCCAGGCGTCGCAGCATTGTTCCTCGGCCTCGCGGACCTCCCGGCGGGCCCACCAGACGACGGGATGCCACCAGAATAGACCACTGACGAGCACTTCTAACAAACGAACCCAGTGGTCTTGTCGGCGAAGGTGCGCGAGTTCATGAACCAACAAGGTGGCTCGCTGTTCCTCGGACAAGCGCTTCAGCAATCCCGCGGGAAGGATAAGGCAAGCCCGTCCAGCCATAGCCCAGACCATCGGCGAGACGAAGCCCGGTACGAGCCACACTCCAGGGCTGGAGCGCATGCCTAACTGATGAGCTAATACGTCGGTTTGCTGTTGCAGAGTCCGGTTCGCTCGAAGAGCCGATCGCAAAAGCAGGTGAAACCGCAAGACGCGGCAGAATGCCAAAGCAAACCAACATCCAGCGCCCACGAGCCAAACAACCATCAAGGAAATTTGCCAATTGAAGGTCGTTGGCACAGTCTGTGGTAATGCAGGAGCGGCAGCTATTTCTGTGGACGGGCCGGGAGTTGCTTGATCAAGCGGCGGCTGCATAAATGGACAGACATCAGTCGGATCGTTGGGCTCATTGCCGAAATTAGTCTGTGCAAGCAGTTCAGCAAGATCGGCTTCTGAAAGGAAGGAATTCTCTAAGCCAAGCTCGCCGCCGGCATCGCTGGGATCTGGAATCGGTTCTGCCGATGCAGCTATTTCGCGCTGCGGCATGGCCCAGGGAATATGCAAGGTGAGAAATGGCGGTGTAATGAGCTTTGCTAAAACGAGAAGCCACAGGGCATGCGTCAAAGCCGGCCGCCGAGCCAGCCGGCCAACCAGGGCGGCGATCAACGCCAAGACGCAGGCGGCGACGGCATTGCTCAAAGCGATTTCCAGAAGGTCTTCCACGGCCGAGCCCCTTTCAGTCGCCGGCTCAATAGCCTTTAGGATTCTTTACCTTTAGATCCTTTGGCTTCGTCAAGTTGGTCGATGAGCAAGCGCAAATTCTGGCGCTCGCGGTCGGTCAACCGTTTAGCTCTCACAAGATGGGTCAAGAGCGGCGTTAAGGAACCGCCGCAGAGGGTTTCGGCCATGGCCTGAAGACGGCGGCCAATCAGTACCTCGCGCTCCAAGGTCGCCGCAAACGTGTGGGCAGAACCGCTGCGATTCCGGCGGACAAAGCTTTTTTCTTCGAGCCGTTCCAACAGTTTTTGCACGGTGGCATAATGTGAAGCATTGCCCGCGGGATAAAGGCGGTCGGTAATCTGCCGTATGGTCTGCGGCCCGCAGTCCCAGAGAGCCTGCAAGACGGACAATTGAGTGTCACTAATGTCAGTACGCGGCCGCGCCATGATTACCTTCCCTATCAGACTTAATGTCTGATGGGAGAGTAAGACATAATGACTGAGATGTCAAGTAATTTTTTTGGTGGTGCGCGATCGCCGCCAAGACGCCGCTTTGGAACGCCGTTCGGAGGAGACATAGACGAGGCCAAGCGCGTTAGTCGACTTGCCTGCCCGCGTACTTTTCCGGATAGGCGGTCTCATAGCCGCGGGTGGCATACCAAAGAATGTGATTGAGCGTGTCTTCGTCGGCTTGGTCGCCTTCGTCGAGATCGAGTTCCATTGACTTCTTGGCCCAGAAGAGCTTTTTGCCGTTTAGTGCTTGCATGGGCGGGTTCATTTCGTCGAGTTTGATTCTGTTGGCCACGGCCGTGTAGGACGCCAAATCCGGCTTCTCGTTGAAGCAATTGCGCATGGGAGTGGCTGACAGATCGAGCTGGTTCATGGGAGGCAGTCCCAAGATCAGTTCAATAGTTTTGACCATTCCGGTCTGGTTGTATTGGGTGCCATCCACAAACTTCCGTTTGGTGTAAGGGCTGACGACCAGGGCGACCGTGCGGTGGGCGTCGACATGATCGAACCCGTTCTGGGGATCATCCTCGACGACGAAGATGCATGTCTCCGCCCAAAACTTGCTCTTGCTGACAGCTTCGACGATTTGGCCAAGGGCCAGATCGTTATCGGCCACGCTGGCCCTGGGTGTGGGATAGCCGGGGCGGGTGCCCGTCGTATGGTCGCAAGGGAGCGTCACGTAAAGGAGATTAGGCAGTTCCCCTTGCTTCTCATACGCTTTCAACTCGTCGATGAAGATCTTGGCCCGGTAGACGTCCGGCATAATCAAAGGGAACCAGGGATAACCCTTATGCGTGAACGGTTCAATGGACTTCATAGTGGCAGCCGAGATCGCTTTGCCCGTGTGAGTGCCTTGTTTGTAGTCCTCGTAAAAGTCGGCCCAAGTCACCGTTTTCGGCTCATAGCTCGTCTTGACGAATTCACCGTAATTGCGGAAGGTCTTCTTGTGCTCCAGCGCGTTGTCCCAGAGGAAACCCGTCGGCGGATAGGCGAGCGGATCGCTGCCGTCATCAGGATAGCTGCGCACCCAGCCGCCGAAGGCCCGTTCCAGGTAATCGGTGACATAGGCCTCGTTGACCCACGAGTGGCCATCGGCGCTGACAGCTCCGCTACAGTAAAAGTTGTCAAATAACGTGAACTGGCGAGCGAGCGCATGATGATTGGGCGTCGTTTCTTCGCCGAACATGACGAGCTTAGGATCGCCATTGGCTTCCTTCATGTCGCCAAAAACTTGGTCATAAGTGCGGTTTTCCTTGATGATGTAAATGACGTGCTTGAAGACGGACGGCTCGCCGTGTCGATGGGGCAGGGGCCTCGGCTCGGCGGCTGCTCGGGGCTTCTCCAGCCCCGCGAGGCTATAATTGAGCCGATTGTTTTGATTGACCTCCGCCGTGTAGCGGGTCAGTTGATCTTTGTCAGGCACGTCGATAATCGAGATGCAGCCCAGAAAATCGCCTGAAGTCTTGCCCTTAGAAGGCGCCCGCGGTTGGCTCAAGCTGCCCAAACCTTTTATGTTCGCCACAAAAAGCTGCTTGCCATCGGCCGAAACCTGGATGGCGCCTGGGTACCAACCGGTCGGAATGAGGCCAACGAGCTTGCTGTGCGGGTCTTCGGCATTGGTTTTTCCATTTACGGCTTTGCCCCCGAGTCGGACTACGGCGATACAGTTATTGGTGCCGTTGGCAACATAGAGCGTGTCGCCTTCGGGGCTTAATGCCAGAGCGTTGGAGCCGCTGCCGAACGGCAATTTGTCGAGCGGCCGGCAAGAGACCGTTTCTATAACTTCGTCGGAATGGGTGTCGATTACCGAAACGCTGTCGCTGTTGGCGTTGGCAATGTATAAGAGGTTTTTGTCTTTGCTTAGGACCATCGCGCACGGGTGCATGCCGACGGATATAGTCTTTTGTTGTTTCCACTTTCCCGGCACACGCCCGAGAACGGATACTGAGCCCTGGTTGGCCACGTTGGTTCTTGAATCGATGCGGATAAGGGAGTCCGAGGAAATGGCTTGGGGATCATCTTTTCCCGGCAAATCGCCTCCCCAATTGCTGACATAAACCTTTTCCGGCGAGGCGGGGCATACCATAAAAGGCGCCACTCCGACCGCAACGATCTGCTCGACTTCCCGCGTTGTCAAGTCAACCAACTGGACGCTGTTGCCCCGCGTTGCAGTGACCCACATCTCCTGGGAGGACACCATGCTAAGCCCGGCCGGGTGCGGCGCTCCGCCTACGCGCGGCCGGACCAATTCAACGCTCCTACCCCAAGCATAAGAACCGTTCTTTTGCTTCTCGGCAACGCGAACTTGATTGTTGCTGTCGGTTGCATAGATATTGTCCCCATCCACACAGAGGCCCACCACGCTGAACGTCGGCTTGTTCTTGCCGGGCCCCGGCAACTCAAGTGCCTGTTTAACGACGCCGCTGGCGGTGTCGATAAAAATGAGATTGTTAAGGTTTTTGACAACGGCCAGCTTGCCGTGTTCAGCGAGCACCAGGTCCACGGGACGTCCCGGGAATGTCAGCAGCTTGCCGGCCGGCTTCAAGACCTGGTTGGTGGGCACTACGATCCGACCGTCCGGCTGCACGCCAACTCGGAGGCGATCAAAGTCATCAGCCCGGCCAAGGGAACTACCCAGAACAAAGTTAATTAGCAACCAGCCTGACACAAGCAGAAGGTGGCGCATAAGGATCTCCATCCGCAAGGGCGAGCCGGCCTAATTGGAGTAATATTAACGCCGCCAGCGTCGGTTGAATGCTTTTTTACTGAAAACAGTAGCCGGTTTGTCATGCGAGTCGGAAACTAAACTAGGGAGCAAGAGACAGCGCGATGGAAACGACAAACCTATGCCGATCCTCGAAGTTATCGACGTTCATAAGAGCTACGGTTCAACCGTCGCTCTAGACGGCGTTTGCTTCCAGGTGGAGCAGGGGGAATTGTTTGGGCTACTCGGGCCCAACGGCGCCGGGAAGACGACGCTGCTTTCGATCCTTTCATGTCTGATGGAACCCGACGCCGGCGAAGTGGCCATTCAAGGCGTCAAAGTGACTTTGTCCGACCGTCACCTTCGCCGCCAAATCGGCATTGTTCCCCAGGAGCTGGCGATTTATGGCGAATTGACGGCCCGAGAAAATCTGAATTTCTTCGGTGAAATCTATGGCGTGCCTCGCCAAGAACTCGATCGGCGCGTCAAGGAGGTGCTCGCGGCCATTGGCCTCGAAGATCGCGCGGATCGGCGCACCTCAACGTATTCGGGCGGCATGAAGCGCCGACTGAACTTGGGCGCCGCTCTCGTGCACAGTCCTTCGATTCTGCTGTTGGATGAACCGACTACGGGGGTCGATCCGCAATCGCGCAACCATATTTTCGAAGAAGTTCGCCGCCTCAATGAAGCCGGTGTCACGGTGATTTACACGAGCCACTACATGGAGGAAGTCCAAGCTCTGTGTAAGCGCGTCGGTATCATGGATCACGGCCGGTTGGTCGCTTGCGATACGGTCAGCGGGTTGTTGCAACAGCTGGAAAGCACTATTCGCTTTCGCGTTCCAAAAATCACGCCCGGGCTACGCGAGCGAATCAAGCAGTTGCCGGAGGTTCGCCTGATGGAACATCCGGACAATACTCTCGAAGTGGAGTGCCAGGATGTCTCCCTGGCGCTGCCACGGCTGGTGGCGGCGCTCAGCGATTTGCGCGTGCCCTTATTAAGCTTGGAAACCCGCGAACCCAATTTGGAACGAGTTTTCTTGCACCTCACCGGCCGAGAACTGCGCGATTGACGACAGGTTCAATAGCCACCGGTAGAAACGAGATTTCAAGTATGCCGATCTGGACATTGGCAAAAAAAGAATTGCGGCTCTTGTTCCGGGACAGACTGGGATTCACGATCCTGTTTGTCATGCCGCTCGTTTTCGTCATGATCCTCGGCCTCTTGACTGGGGAAGGCTTCGGGCAAAAACCCGACACGCGATTGCGCATCTCGCTTCTGGATTTGGACCGGGGTTTTCCTGACAACCCCGCCGTCCGCGAGACGATGACTTGGCTCGCCTTGCCCCCGGCGGGAGGGGGATTGGCTCTTCCCGCTCTAACGTCGGCTGCCGCGGCGCGGCAAATGGCTACACGGCAAATGCCTGACTCGTGGGCCAAGGTCGTTCAACGCGACTTGGAAATGACCGAGGGCATTCGAGTCGAAATTGTTCACAGTCGAGAAGAAGCGGAGGACTTGACGAGCGAAGGCAAGAGGCCGGCAGTAATTGTGTTCGGTCCGGAATTCAGCGATCGGGTTACTCACTGTTCATTCTTGGATGATAAAAAAGCCATTAATCCTTTTTATCGCGACGGCGTGAATCTCGCAGAACTCGACGCCGAATTACTCGTCGACCCGACTCAGATCACGGCTTCATCAATTATTGGGCAAGTCGCCCAAGTGACGCTGCTCCGCACCATTTTGCCGTGGATGATCGGCGGCGCCTTTGAGCGCTTAACCGATAAATCGTTCATGAGCATGTTGGCCGACGAGATTCCGGGTGGGCGCCTGCTTTCGGGCGACCTCAAGGCGTCGCTAGGCCGGGGCGTGCAAGGAGCGCTAAAAAAGCTCTTTTCCAAGTACGATCTGACCGGCATGAATTGGACGGACCTGACGAAATCGAAACCCAAGGAATATAAGGAAGGCATCGCACAAGAATATGTGGAGGAGGGCGGCCGAGGCTTCTATCAAAAAGGAGCTGTTCGCTATCAGATCATTGTGCCTTCGATGACGGTGATGTTTGCCTTTGTCTTGGTTTTGACGGTCGGCTGGCTCTTTGTTGTCGAGCGCCACCAAGGGACGCTTAAGCGCCTGCGAGCCGCACCCTTAACGCGCGTCCAGATTCTAATTGGCAAATTACTCCCGTGCCTGGCCGTTTCCTTCTTTCAGGGCGTGCTTCTCCTGATTGCCGGCAAGTTTGTTTTTGGCATGCGCTGGGGCCCGGATAGCTGGTCGCTCCTTCACCAAGCGGTATTTATGCTCCCCGTCGTCTTGGCCACTTCATTTGCGGCCATGGGTTTAGCTCTATTAGTCGCCGTGCTGGCACGAACCGAGATTCAAGTCGCTATCTGCGGAACTTTACTGGTTTTGATCCTGGCGCTTTTAGGAGGCTGCCTGGTGCCTCGCGCCCTAATGCCGGAAAACATGCAGCGGATCATGTTAGTAACTCCCAATGCCTGGGCCTTGGAGGCCTATTCGCAACTTTTCCTGAGCCCCTCTCCGAACCTCATCGTGGTATGGCGAGCCTGCGCGGTGCTGGTGCTCTTTGGGGCGGGATTCCTGCAGCTTGCCTGGTGGCGTATGCGCCTCGATTAAGGGAATAGACAGAACTCCCTTCATCGTCCATAGTAAGGGAACCATCGCCTACGCTCGGGAAATCGTATTCGGCTGACAACCCATGCTGCATGACCCGCTCACACAGGACATCTACGAGGAGATTTGCCGCATCCCCATCATCGATCCGCATTCTCATATCGACCCGCGTTGTCCTGCCGCGCGGAGTCTCGACGATATCCTGGGTTATCATTATTACACCGAACTCGCCCATTCCGCGGGGATGGATCATAGTGCGCTGGCTCGCGAGGTTCCTCCTCGGGAGCGCGTCCGTTCCATTCTTTACTACATGACCCAGTTCGATAATACGGTTCAATATCACTGGTTTCTTGAAATAGCCCGGGCGTTTCTTAACTATCAAGGCCAACAGATTAGCCTGGCGGACTGCACCTGGCTCTGTGATACGGCCGACCGCCTCATGGCTCAGCCGGACTGGGAGGCCCAGGTCTTCCAAAAGACCAACCTCGAAAAGGTATTCCTGACTAATGACTTTGATGACGCCCTGGAAGGTTTTGACCCCAATCGCTACATCCCCTGCCTGCGCACAGATGACTTGGTTTTCCGCCTTCATGAGCCCCAAGTGCGCCAACGGCTGGCCAAGGCGACTTGCATAGAAGTTGGGGATGGCGCCACCCTGAAACAGGCATTGACCGCCTTGTTCGAGCGCTTCACGCAAAAAGGCGCCCGAGCCTGCGCTATCTCCTTACCGCCCGATTTCGCGCCGCAGACGCTATCGGCAGGCAACATTGCTCGTGCTTTGGCCGGTGGTTCTCAGGTGGAAAATGAAGATCGGGAAGCCCTTGCCCGCGGCGTTTTTTGGATGCTCGCCGAGCTGTGCGATGCGTTTCATCTGCCATTCGATTTGATGATTGGCGTAAACCGGCGCGTCTATCGCAACGGCGTTTACCAGGGCCAGGATCTGTTCGACCAACGCACTTCGATGATTCAATATGCCGAGCTCTTCAACGCCTTTCCGGAAGTGACTTTCTGCGTCTCGGTGCTCACGAGCGGTCAGAATCAAGAACTGGCCAGCTATAGCTGGATATTTCCCAACGTGGTGACCAGCGGCCATTGGTGGTATTCAAATATCCCGGCCTACATTGAGTTCGATGCTCGGGCGCGTTTGCAGGCCGTGCCCAAAATGAAGCAGATTGGTTACTACAGCGATATGTACAAGCTGGAATTCGCCCTGCCCAAATACAACATGTACCGCCGCATCCTGGCGCAGATCCTCGCCAATGATTTCATCCGCCCGCGCTTTTATACGGTGAGCCAAGCGGTTGAATTGGCGCGCTTGCTCCTGCGAAACAATGCCCGGCGGATTTTTGACGTGTAATTAACCACAACCGGCAGCGAATAGCAAACCGGCCGGAGCGCTAAGGGAAGCCCTCCGGCCGGCAAGTGATTTCTGAAATACCGTACGCTTAATCTTTCACGTCGAGCGAAAGGAGACCAGCCAAGGCTCGGCTTAATGTGCCGGACACTTTTTGGTTATTGTGGTAGCCCCACATCGACTGAATCTGTTCGAAGCTAACAATCGTGACGAGGAACATTACAATCACGCAGGGTATCATGACGATCGCGGGCAGCGGGCCCCACGCGGCCGGCGCGGCGGCAACTACCCGTTCTTCCGGGGCAGTTTCCGTTTCCAGTTCTTCTTCCCCGAGCGCGCCCTCTTCTTCTTCGAGAAGACTCGGTCGGCGGCGGCCTGCGCGGGCAACAGTTGATGCGCCCGCTTCAGCCTCTTCTTCTTCAAGAGCAACTACCTGGCTGCCGCTTTCTTCATCGGCTGCTACATCTTCCTCGCCCAGCGCGAGATCGAAATCGGAACTTTCCACGTCGGTATCCGATTCGTCCAGCGCCACGGCCTGTGACCCGGAATCTTCGTCCAGTGCCGGCACTTCAAAGTCCGTCTCGAATATGTCCGCCTCGCCTTCACCGCTTTTCGAGGCCGCGCCCTCTTCGACAGGCAGCAGGTCGCCGCTATCGTCGAGGGTGAGTTCGAATTCGCTATCCGAGTCGACGTCAGCTTTAGGCTTCGCTTTGGTCTTTTTCTTTTTGTTGGCGGACTGTCCCGGATCCAAGCTAAGCTCAAACTCGCTGTCCGAATCATCATCCACGGCTACCTTACGCGGCGGAGTTTTTGGACCGGAGGAGTCGTCTTTCAATTCAAATTCCAGGGCATCGTCGCTGCCGGCTTGTTCAAGGGAAATGCCGCTGTCGGCGGGATCTTGAAGGTTAATGCCGCTGCCGCCTGGTTTTTCCGTCAGCTCGCCGAGCTGGACTTCTTCATCGGCCAATTCCAGGGGCGATTGATCTTGGCCGCCGGGCGTCAATTCAAAGTCGCTGCTGCTGTCTTTCTTCGTCGATTTGTCGGCTTCTTTCCCTTTAGCTTTAATGCGGCCTTTGCCCGATTTGCCGGGGGCATGCATGGAAGACTCGCCCTCGCGCAACTCGGCGTCGAGATCGATTTCTTCGGTAACTAAATCCTCGCCGCGCTTGCGAGCGCCGGATTTGCCCGGTTCCAAGCGAATATCGCTGTCCGACGCTCTCTTAGTTCCTTGGCGTCCGATCACTATGTTGCTGTCGTGCGAGGATTCAACGATCTTGACATCGCTGTCGCTCTGCACTTCGGGCGGGACGATACGTACGTCGCTATCCGATTTCTTTTCTATTCTGCGTCTACCGGATCCCGACTTGGATCCCGCGCCGCCTTCCTCCATCCGAATGCGGCTATCGTCGGCCACCTGAAAATCCAGATCGCTGCCGTCGGCGACCAGCCTTACGTCGCTGTCGCTTCCCGGCTTGGTCGGGGGCGTTCGTCCGCTCTTGCTCCCCTTGGATTTGCTGCCGCTGGCAAGAGGCTCTTGGCCGATCTCTACGCTGTCGCTTTCGTCGCCTCCTAAGGCAAAGTCAAAAACTTCACCCTTGTCCTGGGATTTGCCCTTGGACTGTGGCTGCGGTGTCCGGGGAGGCAAGTCCACGATGGGCAATTCCGGATCGCTGCCCCGGCCTAGACGGCGGCCAAGCTCCTCGATCTCCTGGGACCGGAAACGCATGTTGCCCCGATCCCGAAAGGGCCGAATCTCATTGCGTTCGGCCATTTCCTTGAGCTTGTCCGGACTGATGCCGAGCTTTTGAGCCGCTTCTTCCAGCGAAAGATATTGGACCATGATCTTAAGTCACCCAAGCCCGGTCCATGCGACCGGGGAAGCCAAAGGGACAAGGAGAGCTAACTAACGGTAGTTGGCGCGGCGTAATTCGTTGAATACTTCAACTTTATTCGATTGTAAACCAGTTAGCCTTGAATGCAAGTGACTATGCCGCCGAAATCGGTTTATGAAAAAAGGATGCGGAGCGAGCTTGGGGAAATGCTGACGGCAATAGGGTTTTTGCCGCCTCTATCAATCGTGCGCTCAGGTTTGGCTGGTCTGTCCAAGGCCCCCACGAAAACACTTAAAAACAGACCCGTGGAAAGCATTTGCGGGTTTTTGTGGCTTTTCGTGGCTTTTGAAGGTCTCGGCACCTGACCCTCTGGCCCAAGTGAGGACCCTCTGGTGCACCGCCCGCGCGCCAGAGGGTGATCAATAATTGGTACTGTCCTAGCGATGCGTTGACGGAGAGGTTTTCTATATAATATAGTTGACCTAGAGTTTCACGTCGTCAATGATCTGACGTATGGCAAGAAAGAAAACGGGTAAACAGGCGACTAAGCCGCCACCAAAATGCAAAGCAATTCTTCTTTGCGACACTGTAATTGTTGACGCGATAAGTCAAAAACCGACAATGGTCGGCATTTTCGGCGGTTTTAATGTTCCTGGTTTTCCAGGATACACGAGTCCATGCAATGCATTTTTGCAGCTAACGGATGGAATAGGCACTTACCGGATCACCGTTGAGGTTCGGGATCTACGTGACGATTTAGTGGTTGGGCGGGGCGAAATAGCCGAATTGGTCTTTCAGGAAAGAGCTGCAAAGCATAACTTGATTATCCCCGTTCCGCCTATGCAATTGCAACATGATGGCTTATACGATTTTGTTGTTCTTGCCGATGGACAAGAAATAGATCGGCAACAATTTGGCGCACGAGGTCCGGGAGGCCCACAAGATGCCACAAACCAGCCAGAACCCCCTGAAGTCGAATAGAGCCGGCAGGCCAATGGAAGTTGTTCTTCCCGTCCAGACCATACAGCCTGGACCGATTAGCCTTCCTGGCAATTGCTTGATCGTGCCAATGATCGTCCTGCGTGAACCGGAACGCGTCAAACATAAGAGACAGGCTAAAGCATAGGAATTTATCGACCGCCTGCCTGGTCTAGCAACTCTTGCAAACTCCATGCCCTGAAAGCCCATCCGGCCGCAACTGCTGGGGTCGCTTTCAGGGTCATATGAACGCGGCAGAAATTGTAATAAGCAAAGAAGAGCGCCAATGCCGCATCGTGGTTTTCCCACTTCTTGCTATGTGCGTTCGTTAGCCGGGTCATCCGCCGTATTGCCATGCGAATCGAAAGGTTCGACCGTTCAACGTGCGAAGTGCAGGCGCGGGCTATGTCAGGGTTGCCAAGTTGCGGCGTTCTTATAACCTCCACAACTTGCGGCGGGGAATACTTCTTTCCGTCATCGACCTTGGCATAGACCTTTACCAGCGTGGCAAAATCAACACGGCTTGTGAACGTCCTGGGAATCGCTGCCTGATAAGGCCCGAATCCGTCCGTGGTTAGTTGGAAACGACCACAAGTGGCCCTAGAAAGCTTGTCGGCAAATGAGAACGTATCCGGGGTAGAACGCTTGCCAAGATGCCAAGCGATTAGCATTTTGGTATGTCGCTCGACTGCCGTGAAACAATAGGCATCGCCAACCTCTTCCCCATAGCCGTGCTTGCGCCGCGTCTTTTCTTTGCAACCGATGAATCCCCAAATCTCATCAACCTGAACGTCGTTAACAGGGACATTCTGAATCACCGATTCCATGAACGCCTTGCATTTCACGCCAGCGGCAACCATCGCGTTTATGATCGTGTCCCGATGGACATTGGTGAGCCGTTCGACTGACCTAATCGAATTGCCTTCCAAGAGCATTCGCAAGCACTGAATAAGCTTGTCTTGGCCAAGGCAGCGCCGATCCGTTGAGGTCGATTCATCGGTGCAGGTGCGGTCGCATTCATTGCACCGATAGCGTTGCGAGCCATTCCGGTTTTTCCCAAAACGGCGCATGGAGGACTGGCAAAGTGGACAAAGCATGAAACGAACCCTTTCCCGTTAGGGCGGGTTCGTGCTAGAATTGCAGTTGCTAGGCCGCATTCTGGCGTTAACCCGCCGGATTGTGACTGTCCCACGCAACCGTTACTAGCGGTTGCGTGGGGTTAGCTTGACTGTCCTATAGACGCAGGCCCGAGTCGAACGGGCTTTCCGTGGGTTGCGAACCGCCGTGAGGACCGTCCTCCCCTGCGTCTTGGGTTACAGCAAAGCGGGCTGGGAAGGATGCCAGTCCTAACCCAGCCCGTCATGACCGCCTTGCTCAAATCACCCCAGCTATTAACCAAGAGTGTCCGAACTAGCCCCGTAGTGGGGCGGTCTGCGCCTTGCTGGACGGCGGCGACAACAAGGCTCCGATTTCTTCTCACAAGTCCCCCTTTCTTTCTAAGATAAATATATCTTGCCATGCCGCGTTAGTCAATGAATAAGTGAGTTAAAAATATCTTAAATTTATCTAGATATTTCTTGACCGGGCACTGGGAGACGAGTAAGGTTAATCAAGAGTCAAATCTTTTTGGAAGGGGGCTTGGTCGTGAGCGATGAAAAAGAGTCCGCTGGCAAGAAACGTGAACGAAGTCCAAATTATCCTGCCATAGGCTTGCGTGATGCTGTTGAGCATCGGGTACGAAAGCTATACAAGGCGGATGGTCGGCCCGGATCGCCCATCGACACAGCGATAAAGCATTTTGGTTATGCATCGCCACACGGACAAGCGTTGGCCGTGGTCTCGGCCCTTAAGAAGTTTGGGCTGGTTGAGGACAGGCACGGACGAATTGTCCCTACGTCACTGGCGATCAACATCCTTGAGTATGGCCCGGAGAACTCAGAGCATATCGAAGCTAAGAAACAGGCTGCTCTGAAGCCAGAGATTTATGCAGAAATAGTTGAGCAATACAGTGAGCATCAACGATTGCCTTCAGATGACGCCTTAAGGTCCGACTTGATTGTAAAAAAGAAATTCAATCCAAAGGCAGTAACTGGATTTCTAAAGGACTTTAGGGACACATTGGAATACGCTGGACTACTTGAGGGGAACACGTTAAAGTTATCTACAGCTGCGCGCGACGAGGCCGACTTGTCTATCAAAAAGCGTGATCCAATGACGGCGATTCAAGAGCCACCGCTGAAGAACCCTCCTGCTAAAGATAGCGCACCCTCAATCACTTTCCCCCTTTCGGGCGGAAATGTGATCGAGATAAGGCTTCGGTCGAAGTTGTCTATGAAAGACTTTGTAACAGTCAAAAAACTGATCGAGCTATCCGAAGATTCTTTAGTCGATCCGCAACTAAAAGAGGCGACCGAATAGCGCCGGCGAATTCGACACGTCACTAGAGAATCACTTGCAACGCAACCCTAGGACAGTACCCAATAATTGAACGCCTGATGCCGACTTGCGCACTTTCGTTGTCTTGGGCGTCTCTCCTTCAAAGGTGGCCAGCGTCGGACAAAGGCGGCCCCGCGGTTGGCCTGGCCCCTTTGATTTTGAGAAGCTTTGGGCGCCTAAACCTTCAACGCGGTCCCGCCCGCCGAGGACCTATCCCAATTGCCATGGCACAAGATTGCCAGCCCGATCGAACGCCAATTCTCGCGGTCCTTCTGCCGAAACCATCGTTGCATGAGGCAGAAGATTGTCCAGGCACGCCTCCGACGCAATCACTTGACCCAAATGTTTCGTGTTCCGGATCCAGACGAGCCTTCCCTGTTCCGGCGTCCGCAAGCCTATGATCTTCAACGCCGCTTCCACGACTTCGCGGTCGGTGTCAAAGTGGACCGGCAAGTTAGCGTTTTCGGGATACCCGGCCGTTAGGCTATTGATCACAGTCGAGCGGTAGTCCATCGCTTTTACGAGCCGCGCTGTTGTAAAGTCGGCCAGGCCTATCCCGGTTGCATTCCCGTGCGTTTTCTCCGAAAGCCCGCGCACGAAAATGAAGCGCATTCGTGGCTGTTCGTTGGGCATCGTATTGCCGAACGCGCGCTTGCGGCCCACTATGTTGGTGTCCATGCCGGAGCCGCTGATGTCTTTGCCAATCTCGTCAATGATTAACAAGTCCGCTTCCTGAACCGGCAACCGAGCCAGCAGGCGGCGGGCAATTACTAAGAGCTCCTCTTCGCGCTGCTCGAAGTCGTCCGGTTGCACCGCGGCCACCAACGCGGTTTCATCATAGGCGTTTTCGACCAAAGCCAGCCCAAGCGCGATGGAGGTCTTCGCCCGCAAAGTTCGACCCACCGACCGGACGACTTGATCAAAAGGCCTTTCCAGCAAGATGCGGTGACAAGCCAAGGCGCCTTCGTGTTTGCCAAGCCCAATCATCATCATCTTCATTAAGCCGCTTTCGATGGGCCCGTGGTATCCCGTGTGAGGCTTGACGCGGCCGATGACCCCAATATGGTCCGCCTGGCTGGCATAGCGATCGAGATATACGGAATAGCCTTCGGTCGTGGTCCCTGCCAAAACCACTTCCATGCTGGCCTTGATCGGGGCTTCGATAGCCGTCTCGGTAATGCCATAGCTTTCAAGGATGTGGCGCTGGCCGTCCGCTGTGCCGCCTCCGTGGCTGCCCATAGCCGGCACGAAGAAAGGCTTGGCGCCCATCTTCTTGAGAAACGCCGCCACAGCCCGCAACACCTCCGGGATATTAGCTATGCCGCGGCTGCCCGCAGTCAGGGCAATGGTTTGCCCAGGCCGTATGGATTTCTCAAGATTTAGCTTTGACAATTGCTCGGTGACAGCCCCCGGGATGTCTTCTACCCTAGGCCTTTCGAAACGCTGGACTAAACGTACAAGTTTGGGAAAAGGCATCAAAATCCCCCTTGATGGAATAGTATAGCAGCCGTTCACGCTGTCCTACTATCATTCCAGTCGACCGATATGGCGGCACGCGGGCCGGCACATGTCCCGTCGGTAGTCATGATAACGGCCCGGTTGAATTGGCGCGCTCTCTAGCCTGTCAAATCTATTCGAGAAACCGCCAACTACAAAAAGCGAAAATCGATTTCTCCAAGCCTCATAGCTCGGGCTCAGAACTTGCTGTAAAGTGCCTAATCTCGCCGGAAAAACTAATTCACCGTTGTTCGGGAACGCGCGGTAACAAGAATGGGCAAGAGAATGAGGCAGAATAAGCCGCCCTTTGTGGCCACGCGATACCGCCACATCATCTTTCCGGGCGAGGCCATGAAGCCTCAGCCCGTCGACATTGGCATGTATTCCTCAGGAGGAGCGGGCTTCATTGAGCCGGCCTCAAAATTATCTGGGGAAAACGCCGAACTCTTGGAGTGGTTATTTGCCCAAGCGGGGCTCAATGTGAATCTCTATCGGGTGGAAACTCTCAAGCGCCGGCTCCCCGCCTGCCTGCGGGCCCTTCGAGTACGTTCCACGAGCGAGGCCCGCCGCCAGATCGAGCAAGATCATTCCCTTATACCTGTGGCTCTCGATACCATGCTGGTAGGCGTCACCTGGTTTTTCAGGGATGCCGCCGTCTTCGACATGTTGCGCGATGCCGTGCTCCCGTCTTTAGTTGAAGGCCGAAAGAATTTGTATGTCTGGAGCGTGGGGTGCTCGGACGGGGCCGAGCTTTATTCGGTCGCCCTCTTACTAAGCGAAATGGGCGCGCTCGGGAATAGCTATTTGTTGGGCACCGACTGTCGAGCTGAAGCAATCGCTCGCTGCCGCCAGTCTCGTTACAACGCCGATGCCCTGAAATACGTACCTGCCTCTTTGATCGAACGTTATTTCGATCGTTTACCGGGGGGTTGGCAAATAGTTTCGGGCATTCGATCGGCAACCCGCTGGCGGATAGCCAACGTCTTACAAGGCGCCGAGCCAGGCATCTGGGATCTCATTCTCTGTAGAAATACGGGGATGTATTTACGCGCGGAAGCAATGAACAGGCTTTGGGAGCAATTTGAAATGCACTTGCGCCCCGGCGGCGTACTGGTGCTTGGCAAGGCGGAGCGGCCTGTGGGCACTAAAAGGTTTTCCTTTGTCGCACCATGCATTTATCGCCGCAAACGAGGGTAGCAATGGGAGACGGGAAGGACGGCGGCTTGCTAAAGCGGCTTACCCCTAGGTCTGCGGCCTGGGTGGCAATAGGCCTCGCACTTCTATTGGTTTTAGCCGATGCCCTGACGCCGGCGGATTATCTAATACCGATACTCTACGCGGCGCCCTTGGTCCTGAGCATTTGGATCGACGATGCGCGGTTTGTATGGGGCATGGCCTTCGGACTTACCGCAGTGTCCTTGCTTTTGTTTGTGTTGGGCCCCGCTCCCTCGCATCCCGAGGCCTGGCAGCCGGCTCTCGTTAATCGCGTTTTCGCAGCATTCATGCTGTTCGTAGTAGCAGGCTTTGCTTACGCCAGAAGCCTTTCAACGGGCGAACTCGAGGCGCGCCGTCGCGCCTTGGAACAGCAAAATGTCGCCTTAGAAGCGGCCAATCAAGAATTGAGCGACCGGGAAGAGGAGATCGTACGTCAAAACGAGGAGTTGCAAGCGCAAACCGAAGAATTAGAGCGGCAGAGTGAAGAGCTGCGTATCACTAACGAGGAATTGGCTAGCCGTGAGAAGACTTTAGAACAGCTTCTTGAACTTTCCCGAACTTTGACCGCCGATCTGCCGCGCGATGAGATGCTTAAGCGCATCTGCGAAGCCCTCGAAGTATTAACCGATGGCATGGCCTCGGCCATTCTGCAACGAGAGGGGTCGGACCTGCTCATCCCTTGCCATCACGGTTTCGGTCCGGAAGGACTGCAAAGCGAATCGCTTCCGTACGCCCAATCGTTCGCTTCCCTGATTATGTCTCTGGGCAAGACCGGTTTCTTAGAAGACACCTCTCTCCGGCCCGATGTAAAGATCCCGGAGCCGCGCAGCGGCGAGGCGATCCGCTCGGTTTTGTCTTCCCCTTTGCGCGTTCGCGGTCAGTGCGTTGGCACCATTGAAATTTATGCCACGGAGGTTCAATCCTGGAGCCAAGCTCAAATCGGCATGCTCGAATCCTTGGCTGCTCAAGCCTCCATAAGCCTGCAAAGCGCGGAACTGGTGGAAGGCATTCGCCTGGAACGCCGCCGCTTCGAGGCAGCCTTCCACACGGTTCCCTTCGGCATGGCGGTAGCCGATGATCCGCAAGCCCAATCGGTCCGGTTAAACCCCGCGGCGGCCGCCATGTTTAATGTTCCCGTCAATGACAACGTAGGCGCCTCTACGCCGATCGGCGCGCGGCTGCAACGTTGCCTTTTTCGCAATGACCGACCGTTGCCCGAAGAGGACATGCCGCTTCGGCGCGCCTTGCGCGGTGAAGAAATTCAAGCCGAAGAGCTTCACGTTGTTTTGCCACGAGGAAAACAAATGGCTCTGCTTGTTAGCGCGGCGCCAACTTACGATTCCAAAAACCAAATTGCCGGAGCCGTCTGCGCCTTCGCCGACATAACCGCGCATAAGAACTTGCAGCGGGAACTGGAGCTTCGGCGTCGTGAAGCGGAAGAAGCCAACGTCCGCAAGACCCGGTTCCTGGCGTCGGTTTCCCATGACATCCGTACCCCCGTCAACGCTATTAATCTCATTGCCGAGGTGCTTCGGCGCACCGCCGGTAGTCCCGCCATGGTCGAACAGATCCCGGAAATGACTCAGAAACTTCAGGCTAATGCGCGTTCCTTGGTCGAATTGGTTAGCGACGTGCTGGATATTGCTCGGTTCGACTCCGGCAAGGTCGAGTTGCAGGAAAGCGAATTCCTGCTCAGTGATCTAATCAACGACGAATATCGGCAGGCTCTGCCGCTGGCGGAGGACAAAGGCATCGAACTGTTCGTCAAATTGCCTGAGCGGCCGGTTTGGCTTCGTACGGATCGGATAAAACTAGGCCGCGCCCTCGGTAATCTGATCGGCAACGCGATCAAATTCACCGACCGGGGTCGTGTGCAGCTAAGCGCCGATATTGACCAGGAGCGACGACTGTGCCTGCGCGTAAGCGATACCGGCATTGGCATTGCCTCCTCCCATATTGGCCGCATCTTCGATGAATTCACCCAAGTCCATAACCCGGAGCGCGACCGCAGCAAAGGCACCGGACTAGGATTGGCGATCTGCAAGCGCCTGGTGGACGTTATGGGCGGGACCTTAAGCGTTGAAAGCGCCCCGGATCAAGGCAGTACTTTTACGCTGGCATTGCCGGCCTCTCTAATCGCTTTGCGGCTCGATCCGGCGCTGGTGATCAAGGATCCCAAGCGCATTTCCGAAGCGGCGGCTGGTCGAACGGGGCGACTCAAGGGCATGCGGATCCTTCTCGTGGAAGACCACGAGGCCACGCGCCAGAGCACGGCGCATATCCTGCGCAGCGAGGGCGCCGTCGTCGTCGAAGCCTCGGACGGTCGATCCGGCCTTGAGCTTGTCCAGAACGAACAAGGCGTTGTATTGCTTCTGGACATGATGCTCCCTGACATGGACGGACGGGAAATCCTGACGGCGATTCAAAACAATCACCCGCCAGGCCTCAAAGCTGTCTTGGTATTGACAGGGGACATGACTAAGGAGCGATTGGACGAAGCGCAACAGCTCGGCGCCGATGCCCTCATCGGCAAACCGGTGGACATCGATCAATTGTTGGCCACCCTCCGGGACGTTGCAGGCGGTAGCTTCGTTGATTAATACTCCCGTATGCGGGTAAGCAAACCAACCCCGTAGCCAAAGAAGCTCTACAGCCAACCAACATGCTTGAGCGATGGGCTTGCCGGCATACCTAGGCGCGGTAGAATTGTTTGGGCATGGCGGTACGGCGTAGTGGCTTCGACCTAGCCCGCCAAGACTCGGGGTTTCGCCCTGAAGGCCGCCAAATACTTGGGGACGTAGCTCAATTGGTTAGAGTACCGGACTGTCGAAAGATCTAGACACCACAATACCCCGTGTTTTACGGGGTTTTTGTGTTTTCAGTGACACCAGATGCCCCTAAGAAACCGTGTTCGCGGGTGTCAACGGGTGTCAGGCCGGGTGTCAGATGAATTGTTAGAGATGAAGTCACTTTCCCGCTAGTGAAGGCATCTTGCTTGAGAACACGATAAACACTCGGACGAGACAACCCGGTTATCCGTGCAATTTGTGTGATTGGTTTCCCGGCTCCGTGCATTTCGAGGATAGCGGCCTGCTGGTCGGCTTT
>JBJMQT010000080.1:0-6861 GCA_045802525.1 Gemmataceae bacterium | reverse complement strand
TTGACCGGGTCGTCGCCATTGACGCCGGAGTGGACGAACTGTTCAGCTATGGCGGGGTAAAACCCGACCAGGTCCGCGATTTGGTGCACGGAGCGATTTTTACGCGCGGCGCTAAGGACTTGATGCACACCGCTCTCTTTATCGGCGGCAGCGATGTTGCGGCGGGCGAACGGCTCCTGGCCGAGGCGGTCAAGCACATGTTGCCGAAGTTCGGGCTGCGTGTTTCCGTGCTCTTAGACGCCAATGGCGCTAATACCACGGCAGCGGCTGCTGTGCGGGCCGCGGCACGGCATTTGGATCTAAAGGACGTAAAAGCGCTCGTGCTGGGCGGCACGGGTCCGGTGGGCCAACGGGTCGCACGGCTCTTGGCCCGCCACGGCGCCGAGGTGCGCGTCGGTTCCCGCCAAGAAGCCAAAGCTGCGAAAGTGTGTGAAGCCATTCGGCAAAGAGGCCCGCAGGCCAACCTTCAACCCGTGGCCGCGGGAACACCGGAGGAAGTCAAAAAGGTCATTGATGGAAGGAGCTTGGTGGTCGCGGCCGGCGCAGCGGGAGTTATATTACTTCCGCGCTCCGTTTTGGCCGCTTGCCCCGACCTTCATGTGGCAATCGATTTAAATGCCGTGCCTCCGCTGGGCATTGAAGGCATTGAAGTCACCGATAAAGCCGTGGAGCGCGACAAGGTGCTTTGCTATGGGGCCATCGGTGTGGGTGACACGAAGATGAAAATTCACAAAGCGGCCATTGCTCGGCTCTTTCAATCCAACGATCAAATTATGGACGCAGAGGAAGTCTACGCCCTAGCGACTGAGATTTGACGTTCACCGCGCCTGCCGTGCCCTCTCAAGGACTACATTGACCAGCAGCGGATGACGGCCCAGCGGCTCGGCCAGCCGGAATTCAACATTCAGGAAGCGTGCAGCCAGGCGGTCTCGCGCATCCGCCAAATCACGGCGGACGTGGACTCCCGCCGAGAGAAAATAAGGCAGCAACACGACGCGCTCTGCTCCCTGCTCCACGCAAAGGGCGCCTCCTGCGTCGATGCTCGGCTCCGCCAATTCCAAGTACGACGCTTCTACGATAGGGAACTCTCCTTGCCGCTTTAACTCGTCGGCCAAAAAAGCAAGGTCGGCATTTGCATCGGCCTGCCGGCTGCCGTGCGCGATGAGTTGTAAGGCGGTTCGCATGGTTCTCTCCAAAACGTCAGCCCTCCACAATAATTCTAGTTGGGATCGAGCAAGAGAATCCGCTAATCTGCTAGGTGACCGAGAACACTCAACTCCCTTGGACAGAAAGCATGATCGGTGCAAGGCTTGGCAAATGGGTTCTCGATAGCGAATTAGGGCGAGGGGGCATGGGCCAAGTGTTTCTCGCCTATGCCGACCCGCCTGATACGGGCGGCCCTCGTCAGGCCGCTGTAAAAGTTTTGACGGCGGAGTTGGCGATCGATGAAGGGTTTTTGTTGCGATTTCAACGTGAAATCGACGCCTTGAGCCAGCTAAATCATCCCCAAATCGTGCGTTTTTTCGAGTCGGGTCAAGCCGAGGGACATTATTTCTATGCGATGGAGTTTGTTGCCGGCCCGAGCCTCGAACAGCGCTTGCACGAATTAGGCCGGCTGCCTTGGCAAGAAGTCCTTACCTTGGCCTTGGCGCTTTGCCCGGCTCTCAAGCATGCCCACGATCGCGGCGTCATACACCGCGACTTGAAGCCCGGCAACATCCTTCTCGATCCGGTCCCCGACGCTCACTCCTCGTCATTAGCGCAAAAACGCTGGACGCCAAAGATCACCGATTTCGGCATCGCTCACGTTTTCGCCCGTCCCCATTTGACCGTGACCGGCGGCATTATCGGCACAGCGGAATATCTTTCGCCGGAACAGGCCGCCGGCAAGCCGGTCACTAAACGCAGCGATCTCTATTCACTCGGAGTCGTGTTGTACACGCTCTTGACGGGCCGAACGCCCTTCCGCGGCGAAGTCATGGAAATCTTGCATAAACATCGCTTCGGCCAATACGAGCAGGTTCGTCGCCTTGTGCCCGAAGTGCCCTATGATATGGAAGAAATTGTCGTGCAATTGCTCGAGAAAGATCCTGAGCACCGGCCCGGTGACGCGATGATCTTACACAAGCAACTGGATCGCGTCAGTCGAAAGGAAGAACGCAAGGCCACGCAGATTGTATCCAGAGACACAGAAGACCTCCTGCCGCCCCATTTGCGAAAGGGCGGCCCGGATAATCCCGGACCCGCCACGCTCATGAGCCAGCTCATGCGTCAGGAACTGGAGCGCCAGAATCGCGGCGGGCCCGTAGCGCGCTTTCTCAACCGGCCCGTTGTTTTAATCGGTTTATTATTAGCCTGCATCGGGTTGATTGCTTGGGGTCTGTGGCCGGCAAGTGCGGAATCCCTATTTCGCAAAGCGGCTCCGCTCATGGCTTCGGATGATCCGGAAGACTGGAGTCGCGCAGTCAATTACTTGGACAAGCTGGAGAACCGCTACCCAAATCACGCGTACGATCGACAAATCCAAGAATTTCATCAAAAAGTGCAAGATTACAAGGAGGAGCGGCGGATAGCGAACGGCCAACCGGTTGCCAGCAGGCTGAGCGAGGCGCAGTGGTTTTATTACCAGGGCCTTCGTGCGCGCCAACAGGGCGACGAAGCGCGGGCTAAGAAGTGGTGGACACAATTGGTTCTATCCTTTGCGGATATTCCGTCCGAGCAGGCCTGGGTCCATTCCGCCGAGCGGGAATTGGCCAAGATTGAAGAAGTGACGCCCCCTTTGGAGAAGCGCTGGGATTCCGTGCGAGCCGCGCTGAAACGAGCGCGCGAGCTAAAGCAAGCCGGCAAACCCGCAGAGGCGAAGGCCATTTATGAAGGATTGCACGATCTCTATCACGACGATCCTTCCGCCAAAGAGATTCTAGCTGAAATCGATCGAGAGAAACTGGAGTGAGGCTCCGCACAATCGATTGCTGGGCTCGTGCTATTCAAAATCACTTTTTCGGTCCGGTCCCGACGTTATAGCCTTCGGCCCGAAGCTTTTGAGCAAATCGATCGCCGGCTTGGCCTGCCTTTGGTGAGTCTAGATTGGCTCGGGCGAATGCCATGAACCAGAAGCGTTGGCGATCTTTGGGCGGCAATTCTTCCGGATCGACGCCTAGGTCGCGCACCGCATCCTTATCCCAGCGGACCTTTTGCAGCCAAGCGGCCAACTCGCGCCACGTCACGCCGTTGCTGACAGATTCTCCGTTGCCGTCTTGAACCGTCCGGCCTATCAAGACGTGCAGAAGGCCCAGGAAATTTCCCTGGGCCAGCTTTTTATCTTTGACGTAAGTAAGGAAGTCGTGAAGGCGGTCCATGCGACGCCCCTTACTCCTTTGCGGACCGCTGGATGAACTCACCGGAGCGCCCGCTCCGTGGTCGTGGCCTGGCATGACCGGTTTTCTGAATCGAAAGGCCAAGGCCCTATCATACTAGGCATGCAGTTGCGCCGAGATCGTAATTCTTTAGCTCGTTTTTGCTAACCTAAAATTGCCGGCTTGTCGATAATCTGAAGTTTCATGGGGCGGCGGCACGTGATACGCTCCCTCTGGCGATCGAACAAGGTCATAAAGGATCGCCGACGTTGCTCTGAATCGCAAAAGGTCGTCCATGTCCACGCCAAACGTCGTAGCTGGCTCCTTTTTGGAAGCGCTGGCGGCCCATGCCGACGCCGCGGACGCCGACCTCGTCTGGCCCGTCAATTCGTGGCAAGTATTGCGCCAATCGGGAGTGCTAAAATGGAGCTTGCCGGTGTCGGCAGGCGGTCAAGATCTTAGTTCCTTGGATCTTCTGGAAGGCTATGGCGAGGTTGCGGGGAGCTGCCTTACGACGGCCTTTCTCTTGAGCCAGCGGGAAGCCGCCTGCCGGCGTCTGCGTGACTCGGCAAATGAATGGCTACGGCAGCAACTGCTTCCGCCCTTGGCCCAGGGCGACATATTCGCGACAGTCGGTCTATCGCAACTGACGACCTCGCGTCAACATACGCGTCCGGCAATGACAGGAACGTGGAACGGCGAAGAGTTGATCCTTGATGGCGTCATGCCCTGGGTGACCGGCGCTCCGCATACGGACTATTTCGTCACCGGAGCCGTATTGCCTGACGCAAAGCAGGTGCTGGCAGTTGTACCCAGGACAGACCCGGGCGTTGAAGTCGGCGCCGCACTCGACCTCATGGCATTGCGGGGATCGCTGACAGCTGAGGTCCGCTGTCATCAAGTCGCCGTGCCCGCGAAATGGATTGTGGCAGGACCGGCTGAACAAGTCCTGGCGGGCAAGCACGGAGGGACGGGCGGGCTGGAAACCTCTTGCCTCGCCCTGGGTCTGGCCAATGCCGCGATCGAGTGGATTAAAAAAGAAGCGGAGGCCCGGCCGGATCTCGTCACCCTGGCTGAGCCATTGCAAAGTTCTCTCCAGCGCTGCCGCGATGAGATGTTTCATTTGGCCAAATCCGGACCGACTGCCGCGATCGCCGGTCAATTACGCGGGCGAGCCAATCGCCTCGTCCTGCGCAGCACCCAAACGGCGCTAACAGCCTGCAAAGGTACCGGATTTGTCCATCCTCACCCTGCCCAGCGCTGGGCTCGTCAAGCCCTATTCTTCCTGGTATGGTCCTGCCCGAGACCGGCCACGGAAGCGACGTTGGCATACCTGACGAAGGATGAGGCTATGTGGTGCGAGTGAATTACCGGCAGTCGGTCCGGGAATGAAGAGCCGCAAAAGGCACGAGTTCCATTGAGAAAGCAGTCAGTCTGGGCTCAGCGTATTCGTTTCGCTGGCCGTTACCATCAGAGAAACGATCTTTTTTGCCCCAAGCATCTATAGGCAGTGCTGTTACGAAAGATCGTTTCTCCACCCCCTCACACACCCCCCGTTACGCCAGCTTGAAACGATCTTTATTGGCTTCCGACCATGGCCCCCCCTCTTAATGCGGAAATGCAGCGTCCCGGTGCGCCTCATAGACCCTTTCTGCTCCTTCATCACCCGCCGACGACCATCTAGCTTGATTCCGATCCGCGCCTCAATGTGCTGGGGAGCTTGAACCGGGAATGCCCCTCCAAATTGGTTCTCTCCATTTCGCCGGACCCCCCGTGGAAAGAAATGGAAAGCATTTGGGGCGCACTACGGCTGAAGGGCGGAACTGAGACACATTAGCACAAAAAAAGGGCTGGACCGTGGCAATGAAACATTGTGGAATCAGTATTCCAATGGAGCCCGCGGCGGTGTGGCACGCTCTGAGGTAATCCGAAGGGCGTGCTGAAGCGCCAACCCCTTTATTCCCTTGCCAACTCCGCTAACACGCGGGCTGGTGGCCCGCGTGGAGGACTGGGAATGGTCCAGCGCGCGGTGGTATGCGGGCCTGCGACAGTGAAGCTGGCGTTGCGTGCCACCCCGGCCGGCTCTTGAATACTTGGCTCCAAAGATTCTCAGGGCGGTGAGTCTCTAAGAGCGGTCCTAACCCGACTAAATACGACGTTGAGAATCAAGAATGGCTTTCTTTCGTGTCGGCGTATCGCCCCAAAAGGGCTTCCTGGCAATCCTGTTGGCGCTCATCGGAGCACTGGCGTTTCCACCGTCTGGACTTTGGTGCCTCTCGCTTGTTTCGATTGCAGGCCTTCTGTACGTGCTGAAAGATTGCGCGACTCGAGAAGCGTTGAATCTCGGCCTTTTGTACGGAGTTGTTTATGGCCTGGGAACCATGTATTGGTTTTTCGGGGTCTTTGCAACGTTGGCAGTTCCATTAATCGCTCTAATGGGAGGATATTTCGGACTGCTGGGAATCTTCATCGGGTTGACCAAGGGAAAGCCTCCGCTTCTACGGTCCGCGCTTATTGCTCTCTTCGCAGTTGGCGTTGAATGGCTGCGCGGCGACGCCTGGTATCTGCGGTTTCCGTGGTATACGGCCCCGCATGCACTGGCATTATCGCCGGCGTGGATTGCAGCGGCCCGCTGGGTCGGCGTGTATGGGCTTTCCTTTATCATCTGGTTTGTCGCCGGCCTGACCGTTTTGGCGCGTTTTTATTACGGCGCAATGTTCCTGCTGTTGCCCTTCTGCTCGCTTCTACTGCCTCCTTTGCAAGAGGCGGACCAACAGGCTCTTCTGATCCAGGGCGAGGAAACATCAAAGATCGAAGGAGTGATTAAGGAAGTGCCAAACGGCCAATACAGCATTATTGTCCTTCCAGAGCTGGCTTACACCGGTTCCGTCAGCTCGGCAATGCAATCCAAGCAAGGCCCCGCGACCTTGGTCAAACTATTCCATTGCCCGGTGGTGTTTGGAGCAATCGAGGGCGGATATGGCGAACAGAACTTCGAGAATGTTGCGGTGGTCATTGACGCCGAAGGCAACGTACTTGGCACATTTACTAAACAACATCCCGTGCCTCTCATGCTGGACGGCCGCCCGGGCAAGGAGCGACCGGTATTTCCTATTAGTCCAGACGAAGTGTTGGGTGTGGCCATATGCTACGATTTTGATGCCCCCGTTATCGCCGCGTCGTTAGTTCGCCGGGGGGCAACTGTCCAGGTCGCACCGACGTTTGATGCAATGCATTGGGGGCTTCATCAGCGGGGCGTGCCGCGTGTGCTGTCGGTCGTGGCGGCGGCATCGGGTTTGTCGTTGCCGATTCCGCACTGGACCACGGGTCGGTTGTGGCTGTTGCGGCTGGGCCACGCCGTGCTGACGATGGCGCTGGACAAGGGCGACGACTGGGCGTGGCTGATGGATCACTCGGTGCAGATCGGCCAGGAGAAGTGCCTGGTGATTTTGGGGATACGCTTGCGGGATTTGCCCAAGCCGGGCCAATGCCTGCGGCACACGGA
>JBJMQT010000079.1:0-11974 GCA_045802525.1 Gemmataceae bacterium | reverse complement strand
GCTTGCCAAACGTTGGGTTGTCGAACGAACCTTTGGATGGATTGGCCGCTATCGACGCTTGAGCAAGGACTACGAACGGCGGAGCGATTCGAGCGAAGCCATGGTGCAAATTGCTTCGATCCATTTGATGCTCCAACGTCTGGCCCCCAGCGAATCGAGATTGGCTAATGGCTACACCGCAAATCGGATAAAGCGCGCTGCGTGACCTTTAGGAACACCCTCTTAGCTATTAATTCCAGGTCGCGGACGTATTGTCCAATCGAGACATGCATTTGTTTTCCAAATAACAAGCCGGCAAAAGGCCTCCCTTGCCTTTGCCACTCTTCAGCCATGGTCTTAAATCCAACATCATGCGTGAATATAACTCGATTCACCTTCCACGCATATTCAAGGAGATCCTCATCGGACCAGCGAGTCTTGGCCTCTTCATTAGCGGTTAGGACATCCACCCCGCGGCGGCGCAACTGGTCTGTAATGGCCCGGGGAACATGGACATCCATGTAATGGTCCGTTGGCTACTTACGCCACCACGGTCGCATTTCATCCGCTACCTGGCGTGCCAGGTGGAGGTGCCTCGGCATATTCAATACCAATTCGTAGGTTGCGGGGTAAGCAGGCGTTTCCAATCATGTTGTACACTAATGCGGCGGATCCGCCATAGTAATGATTAGCGGTGGGATGATCCATTGCGACGAATTGCGCTCTCCCAAAGAAACATACTCATAAGGAACCCGTTCATGTCAATAGAGTTCGTTCGGGTGTTTTGGCAGTCCCACCCTTACGGATGGAGTCTTCGCTGGTCTAATGAGCAAGGAAGATATACTGGCGAGTTGATATCCTCAGCACCGCCGAACAACGTCCTTTGTTCTGGAATGATCAATAGCGCCGACATAGCCGATGCTTGGCGACTTGTGATGGCAACATTAACTTCAGCCGCGACGGAAGCATTTGCAATAATTTGCTCGCTAATTTGGGAGTACTTGAGAATGACGCAGAGAAAAGACGCAACCCACTTACTTACAGAACCAAAATTCTGGGGTGCACATTTATGGCAGATAACGAAGTTGCAGAATTTAGACGATACCGAGGAGGATTTTGATCGGGCTCTCGGGATTTCTACTGATGGAATTGAGAGTTTGTGGATTCGTGAACTTACGACTGAACTCGAGTGGCCATCATTTCATATTCCGTTGTGTTCAGGATTCTCCTTCTTGGTGACATACGAGAATTGGCCGGAGGACCATGTAATCACCTATCGCGTCCTCAATTCGGAGCGCTCAATCGACATATGCGTCGGCAACACCTGCGGACACGATTTCTTGCCCGGGCTTCGATGGGAGGAATTGGTGTGTCTTAGCCGAGTGGCATCGATTAATTCAATTCGACCCTTCTCTTGGGGAGAGGTGATGCTTCTAGTGCTTCCGTCAGTTTGGATTACGAAGGCTCAAGACCTCAAGGACATTAAGCAAAAGCTACGTCTTGCGTTAGATGGATTACAGCTCGGCCCTCGTGCGCAAACGAGTAGGATGGCCGACGAGTTGGTAAAGAATTCTTTGCAAGATGTGAATTGGAGGCCCGACAAGCAACTTGGATGGGTGAACGACGCGCCTAATAGTAGGCGAAATTCAAACGGGCTAGCGCGCTTGACTGATCAAGAATTCGGTGACCTGAAAGAGTTGCTTGATTTAATCCACGCGAATTAGCCGCCGTTAACCGTGAACATGGCCTAAAGCACATCGACTGAAATGACCGAAGAAAAAGGAGATGCATTGCTCGCCCCAATTTAGTTGACATGATTAGAAAGCAACGTCGATAAAGCAATCCATTCCATATAATCAAAACGCGACAGTCCGTTCGGCACACTTCTTGCGCCACGACCTTTTTTGTCAAAAAGTCATCTCAGGAAAACGGGACTTGCGCCCTGGCCTCCTTTTGCGCATACCCAAGAGCATGGCTGCTAAACGGGCGAGTAAGATTCGGGACGGGTGCAGAAGAAACTCTACTGCCCCGCGCGGCCTCAGCTTTCGTTCGCAGGGTGTGTGTGGGTGTGTGGGTGAACGAATGCAGCTAACTGTGTGCTGCAAAGGAGTTAATTCGTTCATGGCCCCTTTGAACGAATCGCCGAGTGCGGTTGTCATAAGACGGTGCCGATGACCGACTGCTCGTTGAAACCGATGCATTCCTGAGCGGCACCAATACGCCGATTCCCGATCCGGTCACGCATCTCGATCCCGAACATCACGGCTCCGACAGCCGTCACCGGCACCGTCAGCGACACATGATCGGTCCTCCAGGGCGAGATTCTACTACCCCTGGAGGAGGTTGTCGTCTAACTTAACCGATGTGCCAGTTTGGGTGAAACACTACACCACGGGCATCACAACAGTCCTTGGCTTTTCATGCGCTCAACAAAGGGCGAAGGCTGACCGCTGGCTTGGTCTTTTTGTAATTGCTGCAATTCCTGCTCGATTTCTCGTTCAATCTCTTCTTGATGATCAAGATAATAGGCCAGAGCCATATGAGCTTCGGAAAGCGTCATGTAAGGATATTGACGACGTATTTCTTCGGCGTCCCAGCCATGAGTAAGATGATCCATGACAATCTGCGCGATCCGAACACGGGGCACCCTTGCAAGGTGGGCGGGTTCACCTTCCTTTTTTTCGATATGCGCGTAGGCCAATAAGACGCTAATGTTATTTCCCAAGGGAAACCGGTTCTTGGCGATTGAATTATACCTGCTCAGGGATCGATTTCACCACTCCTTCCTTTACCCTCTCCAGCGCCGGTCGCATGCGCAGGTAAATTAAATAACCGACCAACCCGACCAGCCAGGTAATGACCCGCTGGGTCAGCGACATCAAGACGCCCAAATCCTTATCGTAGTTGAGCAGCTTATAAAGCCATCCGAAACCAATTTCGCCGGCTCCGGCGCCGCCAGGCGAAAGAAAGAAAAAGGCTTGAAACACCATGCCAATGGGGATGATGAGGAAATGCTCCTGCCAGGTCGGGATGCTTTGCCCGGATTCTTGGAAGGTCAAGGCGGAAAAGTAATAAGTCAGCGTGAAGCCCACAAAGCCGGCCAAGGAAATCGCCATGGCAAGTAAAACGCTGCCCTGCCGGCACCGATACAGCCAAAAAGCACTCCAGAGATCCGACAAGGCGTGACCGATTTTCGGCGTCGTCCCAAGCCGGCCAGCGAAGCGCTGGGCTCGATGCTCCGGAAGCATTCCCAAAAGAAACCAAGCCAAAAGGCTTGCCGCGCAAATCGCCATCGACGTGACAACGATGGACTTGAGCGTGCGTTCCACTTCGCCTTGTAGGTAGCCGGCCATCCAGAAAAAGACGCCGAGCAGGGCCACGAACCAGACAAGCGCCCACAGCCCGATCAGGCGGTCCATGATGACGGTTGCCACGGCGGTCGTGCGCCGATCCTGTTCGCGCGCGATAAAGGCCGCCTTGAAAATGTCGCCGCCGACTGAGCCGGGCATGAAACTGTTGAAAAAGTTCCCGACAAGGCCCAGCCTCAATGAATCCGGAATGGTGAAGGGCAAGCCGACGGCGCGGACAAGATAATACCATCGGATGAAGGTTAGCAAGATGCCGACAAGCCACATGATGATGGCCAAAAACCAATAGCCGGGATGGGGGACGGGTTGGCCTTCCAGGACGTGCGTGTTCCAAACGTATTCGAGCCCGCGCCCGTTTTCGGGACGCCAGTTCTTCCAGATGACATAGACTAGAAGGACGACAGCCACGACATAGGGCAACGCGGTTTTTAGGATCTTCTTCGCCACCAAGCGCTCCTCCGCAACCCCAATGCGCGACCTTCAGCTTTGAACCGGGCTGAAGTCCACAAAGGTTGGTTTTATGGACCGCATCTCTCCGGGCGAGGTGTCAACCGAGGCGTTGTTCAAAGGGTACGCTGATTTGACAGGGATCGCCTCTGACCTAGGGTAAACTTGCTTAGCTGGGGAATTGACAGAACTGGCAGGCTCTTGTAGTCTTCTCTAAGCATCGCATTCCGACTGGGTCAACCTATCCGGGGCAATTGGTCGGGCGAGCAACGGGGCTGTGGCGCAGCTGGGAGCGCGTCTGAATGGCATTCAGAAGGTCAGGGGTTCGAATCCCCTCAGCTCCACTTTTCCTTCACTTCACCCTGTCTTCCGTTTAGCGGCCGTCTATAGAGCGCCCATGTTTCCTTTATTGCGTGCCTAACCGGATCGCTGCGGGTCGGCGTTGACCAGGCGGCGGTCGATGGGTACAGTTCGCCACTCTTCGCAGATAGACACCTCGGATTACCCCGTTAACTTATCGCACTGGCCGAGCGGGGGGCGCGAGCCCCCTCAGGAGGCTTACCCTTCCCACTCGCCGGCCGAATCTGGGGCCAATCATGAGTCGGAAATCGTTTCTATTAGGCCTGGCCGTTGCTTTGTTTCTTTTGAGCAGCACCGCAGGAATCCTCATTATTCTGGTCCGCCATGAGGATGATGATTTTCGCAAAAGTTCCTTGCCCCCCGGAGCCGAACGCAAGGAACAATGCGCGGCATTTCGGCAGGAAATTTTTGACCTGACCAGCAGTATCCATGACGATTCAAAAATCGCCTGGGGCGCGGAGTTGACCGCTGTGCAGATCAATAGCTATTTCGACGACGGGTTGGCCGGGTCCGGTTGGGACGAGACCTTCGCGCGGGAAGGAATCAACGATCCGCGGGTGATCGTTAAACAGGACAAGATTCGGCTGGGTTTCCGCTATGGGACGGGTTTCTGGAGCACGCGCATCGCCATTGATTTCCGCGTCTGGATTGTGCCCAGTGAGCCAAACGTTATTTGTTTGGAGCTTCAAGGACTTCACGCGGGCCTATTGCCGATTTCCGCTCAATCGCTGCTCGAACGCGTCTCCGACTTGGTTCGGGACCAGAAAATTGAAGTGAGCTGGTATCGTCACAAGGGCAATCCCGTGGCTCTGCTTCGCTTCCAAAGCGATCAGCCGCGCGCAGCGGTCCGTCTCAAGAGCTTGGCCTTGCAGCCGGGCAAAATAAGCATCAGCGGTGAAGCGGTTGAGACCGGAGCGCCGCGAGCTTCAAAAAACGCCGCCGCCAACAAGTCGACCGGAGATGGCTTGTAAACTTCCTTACGCTTCCGCAGTATATTGAACCGTCCAAGCGTCATCTCGACGCCTTATCTGTAACATGCCCGCAAGCCGCTTTCCCTGGACGGTGACTGCCGTCGCTTCGTTCTTATCTAAAGCGCCTTCATAGGTTCCTCCGTCCCAGCGCTTAACAATTCCGCGGTCGTTGCTGACCGGCCCTTCGTATTCCAGATAATCAATCCGGTGATCTTCCAAGGCAGTTGCCGAAATGACTTGGCCGGGGCGAGGTGGAGCGTCCAATCGCCAAGTGCGCAGCACATTCCCCGCCTGCAGCATTAAATCCCAGTGCAGGTAGGGATGATCGTGTTCGAGAATGACAAAACGGGGCATGGCGATCGCTTCTTAAGTGCGCAAGCAAACACACTCCTCGCATTACATCGTATCGACCGCATTACCGCGCCGGACGGGGCAATCGGCCAGGGCGGCCGGTCAACCGGGGCGGTCTTGCGAAACTTGTTGAGCCTCTCTCCGGGAGCGGGTTATAATCATTATGGCGTTAATCCGCTTCAGATCGCAATCTGTCGCCGGTGGAAGCCCTCGATTTTGTCCGATTCTGAGCGCCCTCTTCCCCGTATTCGGGGGAGAGGGGAGCAAGTAAATAGTTGATCCCATCCTGTCGGAGCATGCCGATGGCCACCGTCCGCGAGCGCCCCCGGTTGACCCCTGTCGGTCGTCACGAGCAAGTCGTTGAGTCGCAACTGAATAAAGCGCTCAGCCGCATTCGCGTACTTGACTTGACCACAGGCTTTCTTAGCTTCTTGGCGCTCACGCTGGGCTTCAGCCTCATCATGGCTTTGATGGACCGCTGGCTTAGCCTGCCTTTATTGGCTAGGCAGATCGCTTTAGTGGGATATGGCGCCACAGTGGCAGCGCTGGTGGCGATCTTCGTGGTGCGGCCTCTTCTCCGGCGAATCAACCCTTATTACGCCGCCCGGCAAGTGGAGAAGACGCTTCCCTCGGCCAAAAACAGCGTCGTCAATTGGCTCGACCTCCGCGATGAACCGATTGCCCATGCCATCTTGGGCGCCGTCGGCCAAAAGGCGGCGCACGATCTCGCTCAAACCGATCTGGAGCAGGCGATCAGCGGCAAGCAAGCCGCTTGGCTTGGCAGCGTTACCGGCATCTTGGTCGTCGCCCAATTTATTGCCTTGATCTTTTGGGGCTTTCCCACTTTTTCCTCGCTCTGGGGCCGGACCTTCGCTCCCTTCAACAACTTCGGCATAACGAGCAAGACGCGGATCGAAGTTAAGACAAAGGATGTCACAGTCCCGGTCGATCATGCCGTGACGATTAGCGTCGCCGTGGCCGGCAAGGTGCCCGATTCCGCCAGAGCCGATGCGCTCAAGCTGCACATTCGCTATCGGCAAGGCGACCCGTATGAAGAACCCATCCTGCTCGAACCCGAATCGGAACGCGATTGGTTTACCACTGTGCCGGTGACGCGGGTCCAGAGCGGCTTTTGGTACAAGGTCAGCGGCGGCGACTACGAGACCGAGGAATATCGCGTCATCGTGCGTTCTTTGCCGATGATCACCGGCTTCGATGTGCAACTGCACTACCGGCCCTATCTGGGTTGGGTCGACAAATCCGGTCACAATGCCAACCTGCACGACGTCGTAGGCACGCAGGCAACGCTTATCGTGCACACCAACCGGCCCGTGAGCAAGGGAACGCTCGTATTCGAACCGGCCGACAAGAGTCCCAACAAGAAGCAAATTACTTCCACACCCGTCAAGGACGATGCCAAGGCCATGAGCTTTGGCCTGGTGCTCGAATCCACCGGCGTTTATCGCATCAAGTTCATTTCGGCCGACGGCGAATCGTCCGCCGATTCACCCGATTACACGATCACGGTTATCCCCGATAATCCGCCCAAAGTGGATCTCACCAGGCCGGGCGACGACTCCTCTTTGCCGGCCATCGGAACTTTGCAACTCGAAGGCTTCGCCAGCGACGACTTCGGCATCAAGCAAATGACCCTGCGCATGACGATGAACGACGGCACCGTTCTCAAGCCGAAGCCCTATCGCGAAGGAAAGTCGTTTAAGCTCGGCGAAGATGGCGGCTATCCGCAGATGCTGGAATACAAGGATTTTGTCGAACTGGCCAAGCTCAAGAGCGAAATCGGCCAGCCCCTCAATTTGCTGCCGGGCGCCGTCATCGAATACTGGCTGGAAGCCGAAGACGCTTTCGATATGCCCGCGCCGCACGTCAGCCAGAGCAAGCACTACAAGCTGACGATTGCCGAGCCCGAACCGGATAAGAAGAGGGAGCAAGAAGACCAGAAAAAAGCCGCCGATCAGGCCAAGCAAGAACAGCGGAAGCACGAAAAGAACCAAGATGAAAAATTGAAGCAGGAGAAACAGCAGCTACAAGAAAAGAACGAAGACCAAAAAGATAAAAACAAGCAAGATCAGCAGAAAAACGACCAGTCCGACAGTGGCGCCAAAAACGACGAAAACAAGACGCCCGGCGGCAAGCCGGAAAACAAGGACGATGCCAAGAAGGATGACGGCAAGAATCCCGACAGCTCTCAAAAGCCCCATACCAAGCCGGATGGCAAGGGAGACCAGAGCAAGGAAGCCAGCCAAGACAAATCAAAAAACGAAGCCAACCAGGATAAGGATCCAAGCGGCGCTAAGAATCCGGACAGTAAGCCGGACAGTCAGCCCAATAAAGACCAAAAATCCGACGGGGACAAAAACCCGGACACCAAGTCAAACGGCAATGACAACAACAAAAATAAGGACCCCAATCAGGCCGATAAAGACGGCAACAAAGGCGAAGGGGCGGACAAGAACAAACAAAGTGCAGACGCCAAGGACAATCCCAATCCGCAAGGCCAGGATCTAACCAACCAGGCCAAGGATCTCCAAAAGAAAATCGAAGATCGCGAAAACCAAAAAGGCAAGGGCAAGGACGATCCCGCCGACAAGAAAGGCGAGGAAAAAGGTCCTGGCAAACCCCAGCCCGCTCCCGATAAGGCCCAAGGCAAGGACAACGCCAAGAACCAACAACCGCAACCCGATAAGCCAGACTCTCAAGACGCCAAAGCCAAGAACCAGGGCGATCCGAACGCTGCCGGCTCGGACCAGAAGAGCGATAAGAAAGACCGCGGCAAGGGGCAACAGCCCGATCAAAAACCAGCGAATGCCAAGGACAACCCGCCAGGCGAGCCGAATGCCGGCACATCCAAGAATGACAGTAAACCGCAAGATCAGCAGGGCGACCCGAACGCCGATGCCAAGGACCACGGCAAGCCGTCGCCCGACAAAAAGCAAAATGCCCAGGACAAAAAGCCGGACGCCCAGGAAGGCGCGAGCAAGGGTGAGGGCAACTCCCAATCCAAGGAGACCGCCAAGAGTGAAGAAAAGGACGCCGGCAAGGGCCAGCCCGATCAAAAGGCCGCCGACAGCAAAGACAAACCCCAAGGAAAAGAATCCACCGGCGCCGCCAAGAACGACGCCAAGCCGGACCAGCCGTCCGGTATGGGCGATAAAAAAGATGCCGGCAAGGAAGGCGCCGACAAGAACGTAGCCAAGCAAAAAGACCAGGCCGGCGCCAAGCCCGACGACAAAAAGCAAGAAGCTCAGGCCAAGAATGAGGGTAAACCCGACCCAACTAAAGGCGCCCAAGACAAAGCAGCGGCCAAGGCGGAAAAAACGCCCAAAGATAAAGCCGACAAGAAAGACGCCAAGGCCGACGGCCAGGCCGTAGCGGACAGCAAGAAACCTCAATCCAACAAGGACGACGCGGCCGGCAATGCGGGCGAAAAGAAACCTGCGCCCAAGGATGAGAAGGAGTCCACCGCTTCCGCCAAGGGTGAGCAACCCAAGGACAAGAAAAACGAGCAACAAGGCAACGGCTCGGCGCCCGCCAAGGACGCCAAGCCCGAAGACGTCAAGAAGCTGGCCGAGCACATGAAGGGCGACGATGCCGACAAAAAAGACGCGGCCGAGCGCCAGTTAAAGGACATCGCCAAGGACGCCAAGGACGCCCAGGCCCGTAAGGATGCTCAAAAAGCGCTCCAGGACGCGAAGAAAGACGGCAAGGGAGAGGATAAGGTTGCCGACGCCAAGAAGCCGCCCATGAAGGACGGCCAACCCAAGGAAGGACCGATGGACAAGGGCAAGGACGGCCAACCCAAGGAAGGACCGATGGACAAGGGCAAGGACGGCACCGGCGATCCCAACAAGGGCCCTGAGAAGAAAGGCGAAAATACTGCCCAAGCCAAGAAAGACGGCGAAACCGGCAAGGACGGCGACAAGAAGGGTCAACCCAACGATGCCGGCGAGTCTGCCAAGGGCAATCCCAAGGACTCCAAGGATCCAAAAGATCCCAAGAAGGACGGCGACCCCATGAACGCCGAGGACGGTTCTAACTCCGAAGATCCCAAGAACAGCAAACCGGATGATAAGGGCAAAGCGACGGGGAATCCGACTACGGGAGGCGATCCGACCGAAGCCGGCAAAGCCCGGCAGACCGAGGAACCGCTTGGCAGCGAAGGCGACCCCCGTTTCCGCAACATGGCCAACGAGATGCAACTGAAAAACGTCCGCGAGTCGCTCGACAAGAAGCTTCTGGACGGTTCCATGACCGAAGACGAGAAAGCCGCCTACAAGGATTGGCTCAAGAAATACCAAGAATACAAGCGCACTCATCCCGAGGACTCGGCCGAGACAGATCCCGCTGCCCCGAAGGCTAGCAAGCACGTCAACAGCGGCGTGCGCCAGTTTACGCCCGGAAAGTCAGACAAGGCCAGCAATCCCAAGTCCGCCGGAGGCGGCACCGCCCCCCCGGAGTTCGGCCCGGATTCGTTTATTCGTCCAAGCAAACCGGCGAGCCGGCCGGAGAGGAAATAAATAAGTTCTTGGGATTGCGAGCATTTGAAAATGACAAGCCTCCAGGTTTATCCCGAGAGGAAGAGCCCGGCGGACAAAAAGTCAAATTACCGCAGAAAACAGTATGTGGGTGGCCGGGGCTGAGGTACTCCGAAGCCCCGGATGTCGTCAAACCGGGGCTTCGGAGTACCTCAGCCCCGGCCACCCTTCTGCCGAGCCCTCGGCCTCCCTATCGCACCCTGTTGCGCTGAAGAGAATCGCTGCAAACGCAATGGCCAATCCGCGTCGTTACCTGGTACCTTTTCATCCCAAGCATACGCCGCATCTCTTCACGGATATTCTCGTTATCGGCGCGGGCATTGCCGGTTTGCGGGCGGCTTTGCAGATACCGCCTTCTCTGCGCGTTCTCGTTGTAACCAAGGACAGCATTCAGCAAAGCAACAGCAACTATGCCCAGGGGGGCATCGCCGGAGTCATGTCGCCCGAGGATCGGTTCGAGAACCACATCGAGGACACCCTGACGGCCGGCGCGGGCCTCTGCGATCGGCCTATCGTGGAGTTGGTTGTCCGGGAAGCGCCGGCGCAAATCAATGATCTCATCACCTGGGGAACCCATTTCGACGTCGAAAACGGCCAACTCGCGCTGACGCGCGAAGGGGGCCACAGCCATCGCCGCATCGTGCACGCGCTGGGCGACGCCACCGGCCACGAAGTCATGCGGGCCATCATTGACCGTGCGCGACAAGCCGCCCATGTCACGATCTGGGATCAGACTTTCACGGTCGACCTCTTGACCCATGAAGGCGCCTGCGCCGGCGCCGTCGTGGAAAGGCAGCAGCAAGGTTGCCTGATGGTCTGGGCCAAGCAGACGATCCTGGCCAGCGGTGGGACCGGCATGGTTTATCGCGAGACGACCAATCCTCCCGTGGCCACAGGCGACGGCATGGCGGCGGCTTATCGGGCTGGCGCCGAGTTGCGGGATATGGAATTCATGCAGTTTCATCCGACGGTCCTCTATGTCGCCGGGTCGAGCCGCTTTTTGATCAGCGAGGCGCTCCGGGGCGAGGGCGCATATCTACGCGACAAAAACGGCGTACGCTTTATGCCGGCCGAGGATCCGCGCGCCGAATTGGCGCCGCGCGACATCGTGGCCCGAGCCATCGTGCGTTGCATGGAGCGCACGCAGCACCCCAACGTTTATCTCGACCTGTCGCATATCGATCCGGCGCGGGTGCACCTGCGTTTTCCCGGCATCGAAAAAGTGTGCAAGACGTTCGGCATCGACATCACGCGCGATCCCGTTCCCGTCAGGCCAGGCGCTCATTACATGATCGGCGGGGTGACGGTGGACGAAACGGGGCGCACTTCGCTGCCGCGGCTCTGGGCGGCCGGCGAAGTTTCCTCCAGCGGTCTGCATGGCGCCAACCGGCTGGCGTCGAACAGCCTTTTAGAAGGGCTAGTTTTTGGGACGGCCTGCGGTCAAGGGGCGGCAGAAGCGGCCCTGCGCATGCCCGACTCCTATGCCGTGCCCGCTCACGAAAGCAAGGCGGACAATGGCGAGGCGGCCGTCACGCTCGACGTTACCGATATTACCAACGCTTTACGCAGCCTCATGGTCCGGCACATGGGCGTAGTTCGCACCAGCGAGGGGCTGCGCGAAGCGGAACGGACTGTTGCGTTTTGGTGCAATTATGCTCTGACCAGGACGCTGGATTCACGCGCCGGCTGGGAACTCCAAAACCTTTTGACCGTGGCCCGGGCCATGATCTGGTCCGCCCTCCAGCGCGAGGAATCGCGCGGCGTCCATTATCGCAGCGATTACCCCGACCGGGACGACATGCACTGGAAACGCCATTTAAGCGTGCCCTTTGTCATTGGTAGTTGATGCCACTTTGGCACTGTGCTGTTGGGATGAACCTCAAAGCGATGCCCTCTTGCTCCCCTCTCCCCCGTAGTCGGGGGAGAGGGGTCGGGGGTGAGGGGG
>JBJMQT010000078.1:0-27919 GCA_045802525.1 Gemmataceae bacterium | reverse complement strand
TACCGAGCACGGGGCAGGTGAGGTTTAGCACCTCGGCGGGTGGGACCGCGTTGAAGGTGGTAGGTGCCCAAAGCTTCTCAAAATCGAAGGGGCCAGGCCAACTGCGGGGCCACCTTTGTCCGACGTTGGCCACCTTGGAGCCCGACGTTGGCCACCTTCGAAGGAAAGACAACGAAAGAGCGCAAGTCGGCATCAGGTGTTCAATTATTGATCACCCTCTGGCGCAGTGTTGGGGGACCAGAGGGTGGGTCACTTGGGCCAGAGGGTCATGGGCCGAGACCTTCAAAAGCCACGAAAAGGCACCAAAGCTCACAAATGCTTTCCACGGGTCTGTTTTTGAACGTTTCTTGTATCTTCGTGGCTAAGATGGCAGCCAGCAAAAGGTGGCCGTGTTCAACGGTCTCGATTCTCGCAAACTGGCCATTGTTCGCGATGAAGCAGGGGCATCCTGGAACAGCGGCTTCGCAAAGATGGGAGGCCGAAGAGAATGTGAAGGATTTTCCGGCCTGAAAGGCCGGTTCCATCAGCCCAGGTCGAAGGCCTGGGGGGCTGCGTGGGCGCTCTCGGTTCGGCCCTGTAAGGGCCGTTCGTCAGTTATCCCCCTGGCCTTCTCTTGGACGCCCCCGGAGCCGCACCGAAAGGTTCTTAAAGGTGTCCGTCCGGAATAATTTGATGTGCCTGCCAAACCAAATCTGCAATGCTATTGAAACCCGGTCCCTCCTAAGGGAGCGAAATCAACAATTTCCCCGTCCTCAGAAAGCACTAAGGCGCATTCCTGGTTCCTATTTTCTCCTTGTTGGAGCTGGCGGTCAACATATTGAATAAACCCGTCAATGTTAGTGATCAGTTGATCAACCGACGTCCCGGGTGGCCACATCATACAATCCTTCCTGTTCACACCATCAAGAAATGGCGAGAGATGCCACGTAATACATCGCTCCAATCCCCGATGCGAAAAACCTGGCGAAAGAAACACTTCCCTGCCATCGCGTAGTTTCCAGATCCGTCGGCCCTGCGTTGATGCATTTTGGTGGCGAAATGCTTCGCAGACTTGAATATGATCCATGTTCCTGAATCCATGCGTGTGTTCAATCAGAAGCAATGCTGCTCTAGCCTCTCCTTTTAGGGCTGCGTCCCAGACTGTCTCTCTTTCAGTTGCAATCATTTCATATAGGGCTCGTAATCTTTTCCAGGTATCTTGACTTACATCATTCGGGCGCCGACGGTACTCTTCGCTTTCTTCTCTCTGCAGTAAGCCTTTGGCGACGCGACAAAGGGACCTCCCAGAATAGGCTCGGGCGTCGGCCTTTCTCACTGGGTCTGCGCAAATACCCATTAGAAGTTCAACAGTTGCGGGTTCCAAACTTCCCTTGTAGAAGCACACGTAACTTATGGCGCAGACGAACTGCCACCCGTCATCGACTAAAGTTGAACGCAAACCCTGAAGGAGCCATTCTTCCGCAGAGTTACGATCTAATTCCAACAAGCGAATAGCGGCTTGATAAGCCGCCTCATCGGGCCCTGCGCCAGCCGAGTCTCTATATCTTAACATTTCCCTTATTATTTGGGCGGCATCTGAAACTGGCACTGGAGTATGCTCCATAGGCGATAGTACCAACCCGATGTCCATGAGAGCCCGTTCGGACTGACCAGATCGGCCGCTTGCCTCGCTTTACTTCTTTCTTAGCCGCTTAATCGTCTCGTTGAGTTCATCCAGGATTTGCTGTTGGCTTTCCTTGGCTTGGACGAGGTCTTCGAGCGTTTTCATGTGCGTTTGGATCAGCTCCACCGTTTTCTGGGCGTCGGCTTGAGCGGATTGTTTGGCTTGGACGGCCAAGTCGGCGGCTTGACGGGCCGCTTCGGCGGCCTCGGCGGCTCGGCGGGCTTTCTCGCAATCTTGCCGCACGGCTTCATGGGTTTGGCGGGTGCTTTCGGCCAAGGTCCGCAATTCCTCGGCCAGGCGGCGCGTTTCTTCCGACGTCTGCCGCTGTTCTTCCTGGACTTCTCTTTGCTCTTCGGCGTGTTCTTGTTTCTTAGCGCTGGCTTTCCGGCCGGCTTCGGCATGCTCGCGGGATTCTTCCGCCGTGTCCATTTCCTGAGGAGTTTGCTTGCTAAGCTTTGTCATGGAGCCGCTTCCTTTATGCAGTCGCCAGCACGGCCGCCGGCAGGGAATTGGTAATTTTGAGAGCCATTTATTCTAATAAATCAAAGATTTAGCTCGCGTGGTAGCGGAGTTCCAATCGGTACACGACTTGCTCCTAAAGAAGTGCCGCGTTTTTGCAGGGGTACCAAGCGACCGAGGCCGTAACGGAGATATGCGGTGGCGCGTGGCAGTCAAATTCGGATCGGCACGTCGGGTTGGATATACCGCCACTGGCGTGGCGTGTTTTATCCGGAGGACATGCCGGTGCGCCGCTGGTTCGCTTATTACAGCGCCTCGTTTGATACCGTCGAAGTCAATAACACGTTTTATCGTCTGCCGGCGGCCGAAGTGTTTGATCAATGGCAAAAGCAAGCGCCGCCGGGATTCGTCTACGCGCTCAAGGCAAGCCGATACCTGACGCACCAAAAGAAGCTCCACGACCCGGCCGAATCGTTGCAGAATATCCTAGGACGGGCGCGGCGGCTGGGCCGGCGCATGGGCCCGGTGCTTTATCAATTGCCGCCGCGCTGGCATTGCGACCTTGAAAGGTTACGGAGGTTCATCGCTCTGCTGCCGCGCGACCTGCTTCAGGCGTTCGAGTTTCGCGATCTCAGTTGGTACAACGATGCGGTGCGCGCCCTGCTCACCGAGGCCGGCATGGGCTTTTGCATTCATGACCTGCGCGGCGTCAGCAGTCCGGTCTGGACGACCGGCAAGCTCGTCTACATCCGGTTTCACGGTCCAACGGAAAAGCCCTATGCCGCTTGCTATCCGCTCGCCCATCTGCGGCGGTGGGCGAAGACCATTCGAGAGTTTCACGAGAACGGCCACGACGTGTTCGTCTATTTCAACAACGACGACGCGGGGTATGCCTTGAAGAACGCCCAGGAGCTGAAGGGCCTTCTGGGGATTGCCACGCCTAGACATGACACCGCTAAGAAAGGTCTAAAGCAGGCGACCCTATGGCCCACGTGAATTGCGTCCGGACGTCGACAAATTATCAAGGCATCGCCGAACGCCGGCGCCGCTCGGGCAACCGCGAGGAGTAAGAAGCTCCCGCCTCTTGACGCCGTTCTGCTTCAGAGGCGAGTTCGTCCCAGGAAACGGCAAAAACAGGCCCTAGTCTTCTTCTCCTGGCAAGGTTCCCATCAAACGCCGTGATAAGCTCGATGCCACTTGTTGCTTGTTTTTACCTCCCTTAGTAACCGCCAGACCCGCCGCCACGCTTGCGACTGGGGCTGTCTTTCACCACAATTGTTCCCGCCATCCCTTCGTGGTGTTTGCAGTGGTAGTGATAGATGCCCTCGACGGGAAAGCTCCAGCTGTAGCTGACATACCTAGGCATGTCGCCGGTGTCCCAGACTTTGTCGTCGGAAGTGGCGGTGTGCTTATGGTGACCATAGTTTGTCCATTCGACCATCACGCCGGGTCGGATAGTAACTGTGCGGGGCAAGAAATAGTTATCGTAGACGGCGATGGCAACGGGCGCTTTCGACAAGGAATCCCGGCCATAAAACGATTGGGAATAGTTTTCCTCAGGAACCGAGCAAAGTAGGGCCAGGGAACCAATACCCAGCAGAGCGGAAAGGTATAAACGGCGCATAGGCCACCTCCTCGCTTAGCCAAAAGAGAATTATGCCGCATCCTCCGTGGCCTAGATTCCACGGCGTGCGACCACTGCCGTGGGGAGGACGACAAGCGTTATGGCATTTCGGCAGTGTTTTTCACTTAACTAAGGTGCAATTTCCATTCCCAACCTCAACGGAAGACATTGGAACTGCACAGCGGTTCAGATCGGAATTCGGGGTTAGCTTTTGCGCATTTAGCCGAGGTGGGTTTTGATTTCAAAGCGACATTGCGGCGTCGGGTTGGTCTGACAGCGCTGTTGAACGGGCGTGCTCAGAATATCGGCAAGCAACGTCTCGATAAGGCGACAGACCTCGGGGTGGTCCATCGCGGCAACGGCTAGAGGGCATTCAAAACAGCGTAAGACGATATGTCCATCTTCCGCCTCCGACTTGCAAAATCCCCCCAACTGCCGGAGCATTTCGATGGCATGCTCGATTCGCTCCGGAAGCGGACCCGCTCGATTTGCCGGTCGATAGCTTGGCGCTAGGCGGCTGCCGACGGCGCGCACGATCTCATCGAGCTTCTTTGCCGAAGCGGTTTCCTTCAGGACGTCCAAGAAGTGACGAAGGATAATGCCATAAACCTTGGGAAAAAGCTGTTGGGCCTCGGCGGCTAGGGTATAGGTTGCGTTGGGCCGGCGCGTGCCCGGTCGGGTGCCGCTCTGCTCCACAAGGCCGTCTCGCTCCAGAGAAGTCAGGTGCGCCCGAATCGCGTTATCCGTCAGGCCCACAGCTTCGGCCAATTCATTGACCGTGCGGCTGCCGGGAAGAAGCAGCAAGATAATGCGTCCCCGTGTGCTCGCCCAAAAGCGTTGATCCAAGCGTGGTATCATTCCACCTTTGCTCCTCACTTTAGGAACGTGCCGACACCAAGGGATATAGTCAATAAAATCATTGACTTATTGGTTCAATTGGCACGCTATTTGATGTCTTTTCCATTGTAGAAATTAACCCATAAACGCTCTTTGGCGGCTGCGTCCAGCGGCTGCTCTTCAATTGGGAGGAACAAAAATGGCTAACGTAATGGAACGTCATCCAGCGACCAGTTCGAGCCCTGCCAATACTCGTACTTCAGCGCTCGCCACTCGGCCCGCCTATCAGGCTTACATTGTCCTGTACGTTGGATTCGTGGTTCTGCCGATCGTGGCCGGTCTAGACAAGTTCTCGGACTTGCTCGTCAACTGGGATAGCTATTTGACGCCTTTGGTGCCGCAAATCCTGCACATGTCCGCTCACACCTTCATGATGATCGTGGGCGTGATCGAAATCGTCGCGGGTCTGCTTGTCGCCATCCAGCCTCGGATCGGCGCCTACGTGGTAATGCTTTGGTTGTGGGGCATCATCGTCAACTTGCTGCTCGTCCCGGGCTTCTATGACATTGCCTTGCGCGACTTCGGCCTGTCGCTCGGCGCTCTGGCGCTGGCTCGCCTGAGTCAGGAGTTCGGCCGCGGCGTTCGTCTTGGTTCTTAAATATAGTCGGCCCGGAATTATTGACCTTTTCGAGTGGAGGTCATCATGCGACTTAAGTGTTTGACAGCCGGCATCGTTGTCTTCGTCATGGCCGGCCTGGGACAGGTACGAGCGGATGAAAAGCCTGGCAAACAAAAAGCCAAAGGTCAACGCCCGACTGACTTAGTGCAACAAGGCGACTACCTCGCCAATCAGGTCGCTCACTGTAACCACTGCCACACCCCTCATGATGCCAGGGGAAAGCACGACGACTTTCGTCTGCTCGAGGGCGCGACACTCCCTTTCGCCCCGATAGACAAGTCCATGAAGTGGGCCAAAAAAGCGCCGGACATTACGTCTTCGGGCCTGGCAGGAAAATGGAGCGAGGATGAAATGGTCAAGTTCCTGACGAGCGGAGTCAATCCCGAGGGCGACAAGCCGATGCCGCCCATGCCGGTCTTCCGCCTCAATGCCAACGACGCTCGTGCGATCACACTTTATTTAAAATCGCTGCCTAGCACTAAAGAGAACACAAAGGAGAAGGAGAAAGGCCCGGCCGAAAAAGGCCGGTGAACGCCCCCAGGATGGTTTTCCGGGCGCTCCTACAATCAACTGAAGTATGGACGATCTTCGCAAACGGTCAACATGGGACGTTCTGAAAGACCACTTGGGTCTAAGGAGAAGAAAAAAAGTTGAAGAGGATATTGTTCGCAACTACGCGAAGGATGTCGTACTGTTGACTGGCTTCGGCGTCTTCCGAGGCCGAGAAGGCGTGCGCCGATCGGCGCATCTCCTGTTGGAGCAACTTCCCCGCGCGCGAAGCCGAATTGAGCGTTGTCCGAACCCACCACGCCGGAGTTTGTCGCTGTGCCGACTCCGAAGTAGATATAGCCGTCGCTGCCAATAACCGGACGGTTGGTGTGATGGTCGCCCATGCTGGGAAGGTTTTCAATTAACGGCGTAATTTTGCCGTCCATAGTGACGCGTAGAATTCGGCCGCCCTTTAATTCGCCGCCTTCGGAGATGTAAAAAGCTCCTTTGTAAAACGACGCTCCCGTCCAGGGGCCGTTATCCTTGCCCTCGGCAATCACTTTTTTGCCGCCATCCGCCTCGATTCGAAGTAGCCGCGGGGTTGCAAACGCCTCACCATAGGAATAACCTGCCTCGACGACATAAACACGGTCTTTGTCGTCGGTGATTACACCGGAAGGGAACGTCAGCCCGATCGCCACAGGCTCGATGCAGTAACCGCAGGGCAAACCGATATCGGCCGTATTGATCTGACGGGGCGGGCTGAATACGGCCTTACCGACCCCATTCCACGGAAAGATAGTGTAAAAAATGATGGCTCCGCAATGGTTAACCGCAAGCAGGGCGAGCACCGTGGGAAAAGCATAGCGGAGGCTAAAGATAATTTTGTTTTTCATTGCGATCCCAATCAGTCTGGTGATGCAGTACCGCTTTGAGGTTAACATCGTCACGGGTCGGATCAACAAATGAGGAAATGGAAATCTGGATTTGGAACTGCCGATTGAAGAGCCGAATTTGCCAAATGTTAGGGCAATTATACGTTTCGTATATTTGTGCTTGGATAGCGAAGCCGTTCACTCGTTGGCCCGGCCTTCGTAATAGCGGCTGAGCAAGCGGACGCGCTGGACTTGGTAGACCATGATGAAGGCCTGGACCAGCAGGATGGCCATGAAGAGGAGGATGTGATATCGGTGGGCCTGCAATCTTTCAGAAGGAAAGCTGTGCAAGACCAGTAAGGCGAAAGCCAGTTCCACAACGGCGGTGGTGAACCAGACCAGGCGCTCTTGAAACCACAGAGCCGACATCGCTACCAGAAGCGCATAGCCGCTGAGCAACTCGCTGGTGGCGTTGTCCGTCAGCAAAAGCAAAAAGGTAAAGACGGCCACATCGCAGGCCGACCAAGCGAACCGGGCCAAGTCCGCGCCGCGCGCCCGACGCAGCGCCCGTTGGCAGGCACAGGAAACGCCGGCCCAAAAAACCAGCAAGCAAAGGACCTTCAAGTGCAAGAGCAGAGGCACCGGGTGGGAGAAGAGGTAATTGACTTGCACAATGGCGGCGGCCAAGGCAAACGCGCCCAGATGGGAGGCCAGGGCCGGCTGGCGCCGCGACCAGCGTGTCAGACTTTGCAACCAGCCCTGCGGCTGCGCTTCGACCGGATCGCCGTGGACGAAGTGTTCCAGATCCTCGGCCAGAGCTGCCGCGTCGGTATAACGGCGTTCGCGCGCCTTATCCAAGCATTTGAGGCAGATGAGTTCCAGCTTGCGCGGAATCTCGGGGTTGAGCTCGCGGGGCAATATCGGCTCGCCTTCCATGACTTGAACGAGCGTGTCCAGCGGCGTGGCGGCACGAAAGGGCGGCCGGCCCGTCAGCAGCTCATAAAGAATCGCGCCCAGGCTATAGACATCGCTCCACGGACCCATGTCGCGGCTGCCCGTGGCCTGCTCCGGTGCCATGTAGCTCGGCGTGCCGACGACGTCGCCGGTGCAGGTGAGCCGGCTATCGGCATCGAGAATCTTGGCCAGGCCAAAATCCGTCAGCACCGGGCGGTTTTGCGGATCCACGATAATGTTCGTAGGCTTCAAATCTCGATGAATGAGCCCCTCAGCATGCAAATGGCCCACGGCGCGCACGACCGGGAGCAGCAGGCGCACGGCCTGTTCAGGCGAAGGCTTCTTGTCGCGCGCCATGTCGCCGAGGTTAGGCCCATCGATGTATTCCATGGCAAAATAGTTTTGGCCATGGATCTGCCCGGTTTCATAGACCTGAACGATGTGGGGATGTTGGATGCGTGCCGTCGAACGCGCCTCGGCATGAAAGCGCGACACATGCTCCGCCGAAGCGAGGCGGCTACTAAGGATCATCTTGATGGCCACGAGCCGGTCGAGGTCCTTTTGCCGCGCCTTGTAGACCACCCCCATGCCGCCCCGGCCCAGTTCGCCGAGCAACTCGTACTTGCCAAAATCCGTCAAGGCGCCCGGCAAGCCATCGGCTTCGGCAGTTGCCGCAAGCGAATGATCCGGTCCCTCCACAAAAGGCACGGTTACCGGATCGGGGTGTTTTGCCGGAACCGTTGTGACGGGGGCGCCGGGACTCAAATATTGCAAGGCCTCCAGACTGGCTACGAAGCTTGCTAGTTCGGGGTGCTCGGCAAGGAACTTGGCCTTTTCCGGAGGCGAGCCGGATTGGAGTTCTTCCAGGTAGTCATTCAACTGATCGAAGGCGGGAGAATCGCCCTCGGGCTCCCTTGGGGAGGAAATCATCGCGTCGTTCCTCCTCATTGGAAGCCTGGTCGCAGGGGCGAGATTACCAGCTTTAGAAAACTCATATTTACGGAAGCCCACTTCCTAATCGGGCGCGTTGGCTGCCAGTCTAATAACCCTGGAAGATCGCTCCAAGAGGAGTTCGGGCCTTGAGCGGTCGTTGCCGCTTCATTTCGCCCGGAGTGCGGGGTCAGGAACCTCGCAAATAGCTAAGATGACGAAGTGTCTGTAAGACCCGACCGGCGATGATTCCAAAGCCTTTTAGTTGACAATGGCCAAACTTAAAGACGGCTCGGCGCCCCGCCCGCGCAGGCTGCCCCAGCCGCTGCGCTGGTTTCCCGAATTCCTCTACCTGGTTCACAAGCGATCGCGGAAGCAAGCATTCTTGTTCAGCGCAGCATTGCTGGTCGGGGTAGTTGCCGGCCTGGGCGCCGTGGCCTTTTCTGTCGTCTGCCAGCTGGTGATTCGCTACAGCCTGGACGGGGTTGCCGGGTACCGGTCTCCCGGACCGGCGGGCGAAGCACGGGTGGCCTGGATGCCCGAGTCCGATCAACCGTTGCGGCCGTGGCTTCTCTTGATTATTCCTACATTAGGCGGCTTGGCTAGCGGCTTTTTAGTCTTCCGCTTTGCGCCCGAGGCGGAAGGGCACGGCACGGATTCGGTGATTGCCGCGTACCATCATCAGCAGGGATACATTCGCGGCCGCGTCCCGTTGATCAAGCTTTTTGCCAGTGCGATCACGATTGGAACGGGCGGCTCCGGGGGTCGGGAAGGGCCCATCGCCCAGATCGGGGCCGGCTTCGGATCGCTCCTTGGGCGGTTGCTTCACATGCGGCCGTCCGACCGGCGGATTCTGTTGGCGGCCGGCATGGGCGCCGGCATCGCCGCCATCTTTCGCGCCCCGCTGGCCGGGGCGCTGTTTGCCTCCGAAGTGCTCTATAGTTCGCCGGAGTTCGAGCCGGAAGTCATCATGCCGGCCGGATTGGCTTGCGTGGTCTCTTACAGCACTTTCGGGCTCTTTTTCGGGTGGCAGCCCCTCTTTGTGACTCCGGAATTAGCGTTTGACAACGCCTGGCAATTGATACCCTACACGATTCTAGGAATGGCAATGGCTCTCTTGGCCATGATCTACACGCGCAGCTTCTACGGTTTTACGCGTTTGTTTCACAAGCTGCCCGTGCCCACCACGCTTAAACCGGCCCTGGGGGCCCTGGCGACGGGCATAGTTGGCGTCGTGTTGTACTTTGCTTTGGGCAGCAACCCGCACGTTCTGGCGGTGCTGTCGTTCGGCTACGGCATTCTGCAAGAGGGCATGGCGAAACCGGAAGCCGTTTCGGCATTAGTCCTGCTGAGTGTGGCGCTAGGCAAGATTGTGACGACGGGGCTGACAATTGGCAGCGGCGGCTCGGGCGGCGTGTTCGGTCCGTCCATGGTCATCGGCGGTTGCGGGGGCGGCGCGCTGGGCATCATCCTCCATCAATTTTGGCCTGTCTGGGTCCCGCACCCGGAAAGCCTGATGATCGTCGGCATGGCCGGCTTCTTTGCTGCGGCCGCCAAGACGCCTTTTTCCACTTTAATCATCGTGTGCGAGCTGACCGGCGGCTACCAGCTCATCGTGCCGGCGCTGTGGGTATGTGCCCTTTCTTACTTATTGTCCGACGAGCAATCGCTTTATCGGTCGCAAGTCGAGGGCCGGCCTTATTCGCCCGCCCATCAGGGGTATTACGTTCGTCAAGTGCTTGCCGGCCAAACCGTCGCGCAAGTCTTGGACGGGGCCACGCTCGTACGACCTCTCAAGCCGAGCGATCGCCTCGATGCTGTGATCGATCGCTTCGATGTAACTTCACGGCTGGTTCTTCCGGTCGTGGATCCAGAGAGCCGGCTCTTGGGGGTGATTCATCTCAATGATTTGTCCTGGACGGCCAACCGCCGGCAAACTTTGCCCTGGTTGCTGGCGATTGACCTCATGCGCACCGACGTCAAACCTTTGATGCCGCAAAGCTCGATTGAGAGAGCGGTCGAATTGTTCGCTGAAAACGATCTGCCGGAATTGCCCGTGGTGATTTCCGAGCCGGAAAAGAAACTGCTAGGCATGATGCGCCGGACTGACATTACGCGCGCCTACCTCCAGCGCGTTCATGGCAAAGAAGCGCAATCGAGCTAGCCTAAAGAAATCTCTGTGGAAGGCCGGATGTCGGCCTTGAGCACTTTCTGCATCTGTTCCAAGGCGCTGCGGTTGTCTTCTTCGGTGTTGGAAGCCACGCAATCTTGAGGCACGAGCAGTTGGAAATCGCGCACGTAGGCGTCGTTGGCGGTGAAGAGGACGCAGATGTTCGCAGCCATTCCCGTCAGGATTAGCGTCTTGGCTTCCAAATAGTCGAGCAGCAGATCCAGCGTCGTGGAAAAGAAACCGGAATGCTTCGGTTTCAAAACAAAATAGTCGTCCTTTTCCGGGCGCAATAGCTGGGCGATGGGCTGGCCGCGCACGCCGTCTTGGAGGCAGTGTTCAACCTGGGCGTGGAAATCCGAGCGCCAGCGACCAAAATTGTCGTTGGCATAAATGACCGGAATGCCTGCCTCCTTGGCGCGTTTCTTCAGCGCGGCAATTCGGCGGGCCATGGGCAAGGCGTGCTTCAGCAGTTGCTCGCCTTCGGGAAAGTCCAAGTCGTTAATGACATCAATCAGCAATAAGGCGATGTCAGACTTGTCCGGCGCGTTGCCGTGCAAGTCTTCGTTTATTGCGGGCATGGTGACCTCCGGTGCTTCCGTTGGCCGCTTACGGTTCCTATACTAATATAGGTAGTGACCGCTGGTCGGTTATACCGGGTTTGGGGCGTATTGCCCCGCCAGGTGTTTTCCGGCTTGGACACGTTGCTTCCGACTGCCGCTGTTTGCCGGTCGGACGGCAATTCTTCTCTTGAAAACCCAGCCTTCCATCTGGCTTATTTCTACGGAGCTGCTCCGTTTTTTAGCTTGCACACCGGCATAGACGAGACCGAGAAGACTATGTTTGAAGGCGATCAGGCTGCCCAGGCCTTGCACGAAAGCGAGGAACGATTCCGCCTCCTTGTTGAGGGCGTGAAGGACTACGCCATTTTCATGCTGGATTCCGACAATCGGATAAGCAGTTGGAACCCGGGCGCGGAAAGGATTTTGGGTTTTCGGGAAGAAGAAATCTTGGGGCAGTCCGGTTTTGTCATCTTTGTGCCTGAAGACGTCGAGTCCGGCGCGGCTCAACGAGAATTGGATAAAGCCAGGACCGAGGGCCGGGCCGAAGACGAGCGTTGGCACGTCCGCAAGGACGGCAGTCGCTTTTGGGCCAGCGGCGTCTTGACGGCCCTGCGCGACGAGCGCGGCGGCTTACGAGGTCTTGCCAAAATTCTCCGCGATATTACGCCGCGGAAGCAGGCCGAAGATGCATTACGCCAGGGTCAAGAGCGGCTGCGGCTGCTGGTCAATATGTCCACGGCTTTGGCTCAACAGCCCGAGCCCAAGGCGTTTCTCAGCAGCCTTTTCGACGAACTTTCATCCCACCTGGACCTGGACGTTTACTTCAATTACCTCACCGCCGGAGACGGCTCAAGACTCCAGCTTAAAAGCTATGGCGGCGTGAGCGACGAGGTCGCCCGGCGCCTGGAGTGGCTCGATTTTGGTCAATCCATTTGCGGATGCGTGGCCCGGGATCATAAGCCCCTCGTGGTCGCCAACGTCCCGCAATCGACGGATCCCCGCACGGAATTTCTCCGATCACTTCACTTGACTGCTTACGCCTGCTTCCCGCTTTTGGTGGATGATCAAGTCCTCGGCACGCTTTCCTTCGGCACGCGCCGCCGTCCGGCTTTTAACGCCGATGAAGTGTTTTTGATGCACAACGTTGCCGATCATGTCGCTATCAGTCTACAACGAGCCGGTCTCATTGAGGAATTGCGCCACCAGGCTGCCAAGCTCGCTGAAAGGGACCGCCGCAAAGACGAGTTTTTGGCCATGCTCTCGCACGAACTAAGAAACCCCCTGGCGCCCATTCTCAATGCCCTTCATGTGCTCCGCCAAGACCGGATCGAGCCCGCTGTCTTGCACAAGGTGCGCGGCATTATTGAGCGCCAGGTGCGGAACATGGCGCACCTCGTCGACGATTTGATGGAAGCCAACCGCATTACCCAGGGGAAGATTCACCTGCGCAAAGAGCCTCTGGAACTGAGCGCCATTGTAGACCGGGCCTCCGAGACGGTGCGCACGCTCATCGATACGCGTCAGCATGAACTCATAGTTTCCTTGCCAACCGAGCCGATTTGGCTGGAAGCCGATCCAACCCGCCTGGAGCAAATCCTCACCAACTTGCTGACCAACGCCGCTAAATACACCGATCCGCAGGGGCGCATCTGGGTAACCGCCCGGCGCGAGAACAGTGAAGTGGTTCTACGGGTGCGCGACTCGGGAGTCGGCATCCCCCAGGCGATGCTTGACCATATTTTCGAGTTATTCACCCAAGTCGACCGTTCGATCGACCGGACCCAAGGCGGACTGGGAATCGGCCTCAATGTGGTCCGCCGCTTGGTGGAATTGCACGGCGGCTCCGTGCAGGCCTTCAGCGAAGGGCCGGGCAAGGGGAGCGAGTTCACGATCCGGTTGCCCGTGGGCGATTCGCGCACGGACAGGCTGCAGCAAGCCGCGCTCGACTCGCCTTCCGCGGCAACGCGCTCGCTGCAAGTTTTAGTAGTGGATGACAATGTCGATGCCGCGGAGAGCCTTGCCATGTTGCTGCGCTTGCAAGGTTACACCGTCGACACCGTCCATAGCGGCCAGGCGGCATTGGAAGCCGTCGGAGCGTCGAAACCGGACGCGGTATTGCTCGACATCGGACTGCCGGGCATGGACGGCTACGAAGTAGCTCATCGGTTGCGCAAACAGTTTGCGGACCGAAAACTGGCCATAGTTGCCATGAGCGGCTATGGTCAGGAAGCGGATTTCAGGCGATCCCGCGAGATCGGCTTTGACCTTCATCTCACTAAGCCGGTCGACCCCGATCGGATTCAGGAACTGTTGAAGAGTTTGCCGAAAGAACTTCAGACCGCGTAATGCCGCAAGTCATTCAGCCTCGTCGGACCGCATGTCATTATTTGGAGCAAGCGAAGTTCCTTGGCATGCCTCTTGCACCTTTTTGTAGTGCGTTGCGTAACCGTAGTCGCGTAGCGACTACACCCCCTTGTGGTTGAAGATTTCATCTGCCGGACAGTGGCAATCACTCCGGTTCAAAAAGCGCAACCAGTCCCGAGCGCAAAAATAGCCGGGCGTTTCGCTCTCGCCCGCAATGCCGCGGCCCCGGCGCTGCCGGGGCCGCTGGCCTATCCCTCGCCGGGCTGACAGTCGGAAATTGGAAGAGAGAGGAATGAATCATGCGGGCAGCAAGCTGGCCTCGCCTATTGATCGTCATTTTAACTAGCGCCTTGCCCTGTGGATCGAGCGCGAGCCCGGAGGCGGGAGTTTCAGGAAAGAGCCTCGCTAATCAAGAGCCCGTCCTCACCCTCAAAGGCCACCGCGACGGGATCTTCTGCGTAGCTTTTAGCCCCGACGGTCGGCGGCTGGCGTCGGCCGGGCGCGACCACTTGGTGAAGATCTGGGATAGCACATCCGGTAAAGAAGTCTTGACCCTCAAGGGACATACCAATCAAGTGCTTCGCTTGGCATTTAGTCCCGACAACCGGCATGTCGCGTCTGGCGCCGCGGATAATGTCGTGAGAATTTGGGATCTTGAAACGGGCAAGGGAATTCAAACTCTTAAGGGACACAGCAACTGGGTGACGGGTCTTTGCTACAGTCCCGATGGCAAACAGCTCGCGAGTGCCAGCGCCGACCGCACCATAAAACTATGGGATCTGGCCACCGGCAAGGAAAAGGCAACCTTCAGAGGCCATACGGCGGAGGTCTGGGACGTTGCATTCAGTTCCGACGGCAGCTTGTTAGCCAGCGCCGGCAAGGATGAAACAGTAATTGTCTGGCAGATCGACTCGAACAAGGAACTGCACAAGCTCAAGGGCCATGCCGGCGAGGTTTACACCGTCGTATTCCGCCCTGGTGGCACGGACCTAGCGGCTGCGAACAAAAACGGCACGATCGCCGTCTGGGACGCCGCCAACGGCGCGCCTCTGCAAACGCTCAAGGGCCACGCCGGCGATGTCTACACCATCGCCTTTGCGCCCAAAGGCGACCGCTTAGTTTCTGTCGGCGCGGATCGGACTCTGCGCATTTGGGACCTTAGCCGCGCCCAGGAACTACATGTTCTGAAAGGCCACAAAGACGTCGTCTTTGGCGTAGCCGTCAATCCTGACTCAAGCCGAGTCGCCTCTGCCAGCCAAGATAAGACGATCAAGATCTGGGAATTCGCCATGCCCTCCCAAGAATAGTCCCTGCCTCTATCTTGTCTTCCCAAGAATTTGCCTTCCAGTTTGGATTCCGTGGTCGCAAAGCCGCGTCATTGAATCTTTTATCAATCCCTCGACCAGCCTTCACAAGAACTTAGGCATCGATCGTGAAGATTTGAAAGGCGGCGATTTGCCTATTTCCTCCCTGTCTCGTGAGTACGACCATGAAGCGCGATAAATCCTTATTCGTCGGATTGGCTTTAATTCTGACCGGCTGCTCGGCCCACGAATCCGCCAACCGGACTCGATTAGAGACGGAAAATGTTGTGGTCGTCATGATCGACGGCCTGCGCTGGCAAGAAGTCTTTCGCGGCGCCGATGAGGCGCTTCTCAACCGCGATCGCGGGGGCGTTCGCGATGTCTCCGCCGTTAACAAAAAATACTGGCGCACGGCCCAAAACGCTCGGCGCGAAGCTCTCATGCCGTTCACTTGGAACGTTATCGGCAAGCGAGGTCAGCTATTCGGCAACCGGCTCAAAGGCAGTGAGGCGCGGGTTACGAACGGCTTGAGCATTTCTTATCCCGGCTACAGCGAGGCATTATGCGGCTTTGCGGACTGCCGGATTTGCAGTAATAACAAGAGCTATAACGCCAACGTCTCGGTCTTGGAGTGGCTCAATCGGAAACCGGAATTCCAGGGCCGGATTGCTGCTTTTGCTTCTTGGGAAGCGTTCCCGTTTATCCTCAATGCCAAACGCAGCGGCCTTCAAGTGAACGCGGGCTGCCAGCCTATCCAAGGCCTCAACGATTCGCGGGAACTGCGCCAAGTGAATCAACGCATTGCGCAATACCACGCCGCCACTGGCAATCAGACGAGGCCCGATGAATTGACCTATCGCGCGGCCCGGCTATACCTGGAAGAGAGGAAGCCTCGGGCCCTGTTTGTGTGTTTTGACGAGGTCGATGAAGAGGGCCACGCCGGTCGCTATGATCGGCTGCTGGATAGCGCCCGCCGAGCCGACGCCTATGTTAAGAAGCTGTGGGAAAGCTTACAGGCCATGCCGGAATACCGTAACAAAACGACTTTGATTGTCCTGCCCGATCATGGTCGCGGCCATGGTCCCACCGACTGGAAAAACCATGGCCCGACGGCGGCGGGGTCGGAATATGTGTGGATGGGCTTTGTGGGTCCTGACACGCCGCCTCTGGGAGAACGTCACAATGTAGAGCCTCTTGCCGAAGATCAATTGGCCGCGACGGTTGCGGCGCTTCTTGGATTCGATTACCGCGCCGATGTACCCAAAGCCGGCAAAGCGATTGCCGAAGTCCTAAGGCCGGATAACGTTCCCGAGGATACTGTTATCGTCTCCCGCTAAGTGCGGCGAAAATAGCCCGGAAAAAGCTGCGTATCTCCTTTCACCAAGTTGGTTTATTTCCCCCCGTCCGGTTCGGTTTTTGCACATTTGACTTAGTGCTGCTTCTCTGCCGGGCAAGCAATTTCACTTTTGTGCCGCGCGGGGGTCCTTACCATGAACATTCGCGAATATGGCGGTCTTCTAAAGGATTCCGGTTCCCAGTGGATGGAAGACAAAGCGCCGCGTCTGGGCGCTGCACTGGCCTACTATATGATCTTTTCCCTGGCGCCGTTGCTTGTGATAGTCATCGGCATCGCCGGCCTTGTCTTCAAGCATGGAGCTGCGGAATCCCACGTTATCGACCAGATGCAAAACCTCGTCGGCGAAGAAGGCGCCAAAGGAATACGCTCCATGGTGGAGAGCGCCGGCAAACATGAATCGGGCCTTGTGGGGAGCATCCTGGGGATCGCAATGTTGCTATTCGGCGCCGCCGGGTTATTCGGCCAGCTTCAAGATGCATTGAATACGATCTGGGAAGTGGAACCGAAGCCGGGCCGGGGGGTCTGGGGCTTCATCCAAGACCGCTTTCTATCGATCTCGATGGTGCTCGGCATAGCATTTTTGCTGATGGCGTCTCTCGTTGTGAGCGCGGCCGTGGCCGCTTTCGTTCAGCTGTTTGGCGATGTGGCCGCGGGGGTCGTGGGCCATGTTCTCAACGAGATCGTTTCACTAATCGTTACAACGTTGTTGTTCGCGATGATCTTCCGCTTCCTGCCCGATGCGAAGATCGCCTGGCGCGATGTCTGGTTGGGCGCGGCTCTGACCGCCCTGTTGTTCGAGATCGGCAAATTCTTAATCGGCTTGTACCTCGGCCACAGCGGCGTTGCCTCGGCGTACGGTGCGGCCGGATCGTTGGCCGTGCTCTTAATCTGGCTCTACTACTCCTCGCAAATCTTCCTATACGGCGCCGAGTTCACGAAGGCTTACGCGAACAAATTCGGATCGCGCATCGTGCCTGCGGAGAACGCCGTACCGGTTACCGAGGAAGCTCGAGCCCAACAGGGCATATCGCGAACGCGAGACGGTGAGGCGGCCAAGCGACGCGGCGAAGCGGCGTCTGCATCCTAACAAAGGATTCCCCGTTTTATTTCGTCAAACAGCTCCGTTTCCGCCGGGAAATCGTCTGAAATGATCGGCATAGTGGTGGTTCTTGATCTAATCTTCACAGTCCGGCCTCCGGCATGCCGATTGCTTCCTTAGTGGCGGAAACCAAGCCGCCATGCTTGGAGCACTAGGCCGGGACTTTGAGAAAGCCAATTCCTAATCAACGGAGCTATCCCTCCGCAACGCCTAATACCCTTGCCAAGAGGAGAAAATGCGCATCGCCTTGCCCACGACCGGATCGCGCGGCGACGTCCAACCGTTCGTTGCATTAGGTCTCGGTTTGCAAGCCGCAGGCCACAAGGTCTTGATTGCCACTCATGCCGATTTCGAAGATTTCGTTCACAGTCACGGGCTGGATTTTTATCCGATTGAAGACAATGCCCGTGCTTTGCAGGCAAGCGAAGCGGGCGACCGCATGATCCACGCGGGTGAGAAACCTTTTCTCTTCATGCGCGAATTCGCCAAGTTGCGCGTGCCTATCATGAACGATCTGATGCGCAATTGCTGGGAGGCGTGCCGGGATGCCGACACCATTATTCTCTCCAACACGGCCCCCTTGCTCGGGCAGGCGGTCGCCGAGAAGGCTGGCATTCCGACCTGCCTGGCATCGCTTCAGCCGACGGCCTTAAGCCGTTACTTGCCCAATTGCTTTATGCCGGAGCCGCCGCGCTGGATGCCAAGCGGCATCTACAACCCGATGAGCCACGTCGTAACGGCGGAATACCTTTGGCAACTTGTCCGGTCGGCCGTAAACAAGGCGCGGCAAGAGGTGCTCGGCTTGCCGCCCCTGCCTTTTTTGGGGCCGGCGCCGGGAAAGATATGGGGCCGCTTGAGGCTATTCGGTTACAGCCCACTGGTTGTAGCCAAGCCGCCCGACTGGGATGCCGACCATCACGTAACCGGCTACTGGTTTCTCGATGACGGCCTGGCGTGGGACCCGCCCACGTATCTCGAAGACTTCTTGCAGGCCGGACAGCCGCCCGTTTACATCGGCTTCGGCACCTGTCACAATCGCGACGCCGAAAAAGTCACTGACATTGTGATCCGGGCGCTCGAAGACAGCGGCCAACGCGGGATCCTGATGACCGGTTGGGATGGACTCCGCCGCGTAGATCCGACAGACCGGATCCTTTCCATCGAGTCGGTCCCCCACGATTGGCTTTTCCCGCGCACCGCCGCGGTGGTCCATCACGGCGGCGCCGGCACAACTTCTGCCACCTTACGCGCCGGCGTGCCCGGAATTGTGGTGCCCTTCACCTCGGATCAACCCTTCTGGGGCAGGCGGGTCTTCCAGCTCGGCTTAGGACCTCGCCCTGTGCCGCGCAGCGAGCTTAGTGTGGAGCGGCTGGCTGAGGCGATCCGCGAGGCCGTCGGCAACCCTGCCCTGCGTCTTCGGGCGACGGAAGTCGGACGTCAGATCCGAGCCGAAGACGGCGTTGGCCGAGCCGTCGAATTGTTCCAAGAATATATCGGCCATCAAAACGATCGAAATCGGCCAACGGCGATGGCGGAGACCAGACACCAGCCGGCCCTGACATGAAACATTTCTTTATTTGTCCCTAATGCCTTCTCGCGCCGATTCCATGCCATGTGGAGCAATCGGGGAACGGCATATAACTTGCTTAATTTGCACCTGCTCTGCCGGGCGCCCGCGCCAACTTTCATGCCGGGCAACTCTTCCCGAAAACCATGAGGGCGATATGGCCGTACCACTGAAAAAGCTCGCGGATCAGGTCATTGTTATTACGGGGGCATCATCGGGCATCGGGTTGGCGACGGCACGAATGGCCGCCCGGCGCGGCGCCAAGCTCGTCTTAGCTGCCCGCAACGAAGACGCGCTGCGCCAACTCACCGACGAAATCAATCAAGGCGGCGGCCAAGCCGTTTATGTCGCGGCCGATGTAGGGAACGAGGACGACGTCCGCACCATCGCCAGTACGGCGGTCGGGCACTTTGGAGGATTCGACACCTGGATCAACGATGCCGGCGTCGGCATCTACGGCATGCTGCTCGACGTCCCCGTGGCGGACAGTCGGCGGCTGTTTGAGACAAACTTCTGGGGCGTCGTGTATGGCTCGCTGGAAGCCGCCCGCCGCCTGCGCGGCCGGCAAGGTCCGTTCGGCGGCGCTATTATCAACATTGGATCGGAAGTGTCCGACCGGGCCAGCCCGCTGCTCGGGATGTATTCCGCTTCCAAACACGCCGTCAAGGGATTTACCGACGTTCTGCGAATGGAACTGGAGAAGATTGGGGCCCCAATTTCCGTATCGCTCGTCAAGCCGGGCGCCACCGATACGCCCTTTCCGCAACACGCCAAGAACTACATGGAACAGGAACCGAAGCTGCCCGAGCCGGTTTACGCCCCCGAGGTTGTTGCGGAAGTGATCCTGCACTGTGCCGAGACGCCGGAGCGCGACATGTTCGCCAGCGGCTCAGCCAAGCTTCACTCTCTCGAAGGCGGGTTGATCCCGCGAACGCTCGATTGGCTGATGGAGGCCCTCTACTTCCGTAAACAGAAATCTGGGCGGCCGCCAAACCGCAGGGACGACGCCTTGGAGAGGCCAACGACCGGCCTGCGCGAGCGCAGCGGAACCCGCAGCGACGCCAAAGAATGGAGCCCCTACACCAAGGCGGAAATGCACCCGGTTCTGGCGACCGCGATCGTTTTGGGGACGGGATTAGCGGTCGCCGCAATCGCCGGCGGAGCAGCGACCAACGGAAAGCGCCGGTCCTAGCAGAAGGCCTTAGGAGCCTTGATAGGTGCGCCAGAAATCAGCTGACGTTTTAGCGCGTTTAAAGCATTGTTCGGCTGGATAAACCGATTGATGCCTGTTTCTATTAGTAATAGGCCCGATCGGGTTTTTCTTTGCTTTTACCGTCCTTATTCTGGCCCAGTCCGCGCGCCATAAGCCAGGCATCCGTCACGCCGGTGAAATCCGTGTTCTTAACGTCGTCGCCCCACAATTCGGTAATACTGCTCGCGAAATTGAGGTAGTCCGTTAGCGCCGCAGGAGACATGCGGTACGTCTTCCCCGATTGGAGCGTCAGCTTCACCGTGTCTACTTTGATGGGAGGCTGAGGATTGTTCATTTGGGCCATGGCGCCGACTAGACCGCCTGGATAGACGGCGCGTTGAACGAGCTTGATCTCGCGTTTTACGTCCACAAATTCGGCCCAGAGAAAAGCGCGCTCCTGGCGTCCTTGTCGCCAGCGTAGTCCGTTGTGGCAAACCGCGATGTCCGTGGGCCAGCGCAGTCTGGCCAGGCAGGCCCGTGCGGATGCCAGTGCGCCGAGCAATAGGGGAAACGTGATAAGCGCCGTGAGAGCGGCGATCAGCGGCTCGCCACGGTTTTGGGCCTTGAACGCCACGCCGCCAAACAGCACCGCCATCAAGACCAGGATGCCGGCCAGGATGCCGAACAAAGCGACTCCCTGGAGGATATAGAGCGCCTTGGCCCGATGGACGGACACGGGCGCTTCCGCCATTAACTTCGCTCGGAGCGCCTCGGCGTCGGGGGTGCTCCGGTGCTTGGTTGCGGGGCCCCGGCGTACAGCCAGCAAATACATGCACAGGAAGCCGAAGAGCAGCAGGCCCGCGCCGCCCCATGCGGCTGTCGACTGATAGGCGGCATCGTAGGGCCGCGGATCTGATAGCTCGATTGTTTCACCAAACACCAATAGCCGCGGCTCGGCTAGAAAGAGTGTCTGGTTGGCATCCAGCTTGGGGTAAGCCTTTCGGAGGGCGGGGCCGCAAGTTACTCGCCACCGCGAATCTTTGGGCAATGGCGTGGTGACCAGCGCGATCAGCTTCGATTGCTTGACAAACTCATCCAGCGCCGCCTGGTCACGCACGTTGGCGCGATAGTAAATCGTCTGTTTGCTCGGTTTCTTCGACTTGGGGTGCGGCTCAACCGGCAGCGGCTTAGCGCTCGGCTCGATCGGCAGCCAGGCACACTCCCAACCCTCCTTGTTCGTTTCAATGACCGGCGTGCCGAAAGTGAAGTCGTTCAATTCGACATGTAAGTTCTCCGGAGCGCCTTTCTCGGCAAGTTGCGCCACGGTCAGCACTTCGGCCGTTGGTTTACATTTTTGAATGACATTGTTCAACTGGACGGCCGTGAAAAGTACGGCACATCCCAGCGTCATGGCGACCATCAGGCCAACCACGAGGAACAAAGTGCGAACGATGCGCATGGGAGCAACTCCGGCAATGAAAAGGCGGATTATCGTCTTTTAAAATGTAGCTCAGGTTTTTAGCGGGGGCGGCCTAAAGTTTCGGCAACTAAGCGCGCATGCCCTGGACTAGACGTCCCGACGATCTACCGAACTTGCGCCTAAGCGAGTCGGGGTAAGGCAGCCCGCATTTGCGATAGAATAAATTCAACAAAGCTGCCTGGCTGCGTTTTGCGGTTTGAACTGAGTAGGGTGCGCTATGTCCTGCTGGGTGGTCAATGACATTGAAGAGTCGGCTCGGAGGGATGGCGAGGGAACCGCCATGTTCGCCCTGTTCTGGTCACTGTTAACGGGGACCGCCTCAGCACTCATTATCTACGGGGCGGTCCAGCAGGTGGCCTGCACCAGCTGGCCTGCTACCGAAGGGACTATGACCGTCAGCGAAATAGCGAGTCGACGGAGAGTGGGAGCAGTGTGGAAGCTTGCATACGAATACGTCGTCGCCGGGAGAAACTATACCGGCGCTCAATACGCCTACGACCCGATGGATATCCAAGGCGAACAGGAGGTCCTCAGACACGTGGCGGCGTATCCGGTCGGGGCGAAGATTTTCGTGTATTACAACCCGGACAACGCTGCTGACGCGGTCCTCCGCCCCGGTCTCCGCGGCTGTACTCTTTGGGTCGCCCTGTTCCTTACCCCGTTCGTTCTTATTGGTTTGGGTATGTGGGCTGGATTGGCAAGGCGGTACAAACCGCGGCCGGCATTCGACCCGGCGGATCCAACGCAGGTGGCGGTGACAGATTCCGGGGCCAGCGTTGTCCACCCGCAACGGACTCGATCGGTCGCGATATTCCTTTCGTACCTTGCGGGGACGGCATTCGCGGTGTCGTGGGCCCTGCTTTTTGTTGGATTTGGATTGGGGGCCGCGTATTGGCTGTTCGAAGGATTCTTGCTCGATCCACCGGTTGCAGTGCCGACCACTGTTTGGGCATTGATATTGGTCGGATGCGCGCTGGCAACCCGGCGGACGCTGCGGAGGGCCGCCGTTCTGATCGTGGACAGGGTCGGCGGCGTGGTTCGGTTCGCCTCGGCCGGTGTCCCGCCTGTTGAACTGCCGTTATCCGCGTTGGGCGGCGTTTTCGTGACCCAGCAAGCGAACGGGCAAGAGAAAGGCAAACGTGTCTGTTACCGCGTCGAACTGGCTAACGGCACATACGGCCCTAACCTTGTCCTCGCTGAGTACTTCAATCGTCAAGACGCCGAGGCCTTGGCTCGATGGCTCCGGCAACAGCTTAACGAGGCATAAGGATTTTGAATTCGTTTCATTCCCGCGCGCAGGGGGGTGTGTTAGGGGTAGGAGAAACGATCTTTCTTAAGCATTAGAGCCGCATGGCATTCCGGCAAAAAAGATCGTTTCACTAGGTTTGAAACCCGCAGAAACGAACTGAAACGAATGAAATACAGCCCATGCTAGACTCTAGGCCAACCCTCTGGCTCAAGTGACCCACCCTCTGGTGCACCGCCACTGGGCCAGAGGGTCGCGGGGTCAGTCTCCTCCTTCGAGCGCGGTCTGCAAACCGTGCATCGCCTTGCTAATACGCCGTGTGCCGCTATATTGAGTACTTTCGGAAAATGCCGAAATAGGATTCGCCAAGGGAGAGTGAACGCATGGGCAGTCAATGTGCCATTTGCGGCAAAAAGCCGGTGATGGGCAATCACTACGCGCACCGCGGCAAAGCCAAATACCTGGGCGGCGTCGGCGTCAAAGTGACGGGGACCAGTCGCCGCAAGTTCAAGCCGAACCTCCAAAGCCTGCAAATCGTCCAATCAGGAGCGACCCGCCGCGCCAAAGTGTGCGTGCAATGCATCCGCAGCGGCCGGGTCGTGCGCCCGCAGAAACGCAAACCGTTCACGATGCCCAGTATTTAAGTAGAGGGCATGGCGGTAAGCAAATGGGGGACAAATGTCTTTGAGCGTCGAAGACGCCCGTTGGGTGGCACAGCTGGCGCGGCTGCAACTTAGCGACGCCGATCTAGAGACCATGACCCGGCAACTGGCGGCAATTGTCGATTACGTCAATCAACTGAAGCAAGTCAACACCGACGGCGTTGAGCCGCTTTACCATGCATTGCCGATTCATAACGTCTTTCGCGAAGACGAACCGCGACCCTCGCTGCCGAGCGATGAAGCGCTAGCTAACGCTCCAGATCGGCGCGGCGACTTCTATGGCGTGCCGGCCGTGCTGGATTGACCGACATAAGGCGAACCCTCCTGAGCCCGAAGCGCAAACGCTGGTTTACCGCATGATCAACCGCACCGTTTGCCAATTACTCTCCGCCTTAAGCAAAGGCGAGACCACCTCCGAAGCCATCACCCAGGACTATCTCGGCTCAATTCGGGATCGCGATACCAGAGTTAAGGCCTTTCTGTATGTAAACGAGGAAGACGCGCTCCAGCAGGCGCGCGTTGTGGACGCGAAACGTAAACGCGGCGAGCCACTTGGCGCGCTAGCCGGCGTTCCCGTCGCGATCAAAGATGTTCTTTGCATCAAAGGGCAACCGACAACCTGTGGCAGCAAGATCCTGCAGAACTTCAGGCCGCCCTACGACGCCACGGTCATCATGCGCTTGAAAGAAGCCGATGCCGTTTTGCTCGGCAAAACAAACATGGACGAGTTTGCGATGGGCTCGTCTACGGAGAACAGCGCTTATCAAACGACGCGCAATCCCTGGGACCTCGAACGCATCCCCGGCGGCTCCAGCGGCGGGTCGGCAGCGGCCGTGGCGGCCCAGGAAGCCCCCGGGGCGCTGGGCAGCGACACTGGGGGCTCCATTCGCCAACCCGCCAGCCTGTGCGGCATAGTCGGGCTCAAGCCAACCTATGGGCGGGTCTCGCGCTTCGGTTTGGTTGCTTTCGCTAGTTCGCTGGATCAGGTTGGTCCCCTTGCACAGGATGTCAAGGATGTCGCCGTGCTCCTCCAAGCGATTGCAGCCCATGACCCTCTCGACAGCACCAGCGTGAATAAGCCGGTTCCTTCATACACGCAAACGGTGGATGTCCCCCTCAAGCCATTAAGAATTGGCGTCGCGAGAGAGTATTTCACCCAAGGGCTCGATCCCGAAGTCGAGCATAGCGTGCGAGCCGCGCTGAAGGTCTACGAGGCCCTCGGGGCAACGATCAAAGAGATTTCGCTACCCAACAGTCCCCATGCCGTCGCAGTCTACTATCTTGTGGCCACTGCCGAGGCATCGAGCAATCTGGCCCGATACGATGGCGTGCACTACGGCTACCGAGCCAAAGACTTCGCGAATATGATCGACATGTATTCGCGCACGCGTGGCGAAGGTTTCGGCAAGGAAGTGCAGCGCCGCATCATGCTCGGCACGTACGCTCTATCGAGCGGCTACAAGGACGCCTATTATCTCAAGGCGCTCCGAGTGCGGCGGCTCATCAAGGAAGATTTCGACCAAGCCTTCGCCGAGTGCGACGTGGTTATGGGCCCGACCGCTCCGACGCCGGCCTTCAAAATTGGCGAAAAGGCCAACGACCCGTTGGCGATGTATCTCTCTGACATTTACACAATCAGCGCCAACTTGGCCGGCATTGCGGGCATCAGCATCCCGTGCGGGTTCACCAAGAGCGGCCTGCCGATCGGCCTGCAAATCCTCGCCGCGCCCTTTGAGGAAGAAAAACTGCTCCGTGTTTCACGCATGCATGAAAAAGAGACGGAGTGGCACAAGCGCCGGCCTAACCTGTGAAGACTCGAGTTCACTATAAAAAGTCAGCAGGCACCCCTATACCTTTCACCTTGAGGCATAAATGGCACACTCATCGGTTCTACGTGCTTTAGTTGTTGGGACAGTCGCCGCAGCCTTGGCGACGCCGTTATTCGGCCAAGAAACTACCGATCCTGAAAGAGCCTTACAACGCGTCAAGGAGGGCAACGTCCGCTATATCGCCGGCAAGACAACCGCTAAGGATCTGGCCAAGCAGCGCGACAAGGTGGCCAAGGAGCAACATCCTTTTGCGATCGTTTTGGCCTGCGCGGATTCGCGGGTCGCACCCGAGCTGGTATTCGATCAGGGCCTTGGAGACGTGTTTGTAGTTCGCGTGGCCGGCAATGTCACCGATCCGGCCATCATCGGCTCAATTGAGTATGCGGTGGCGGAGCTTAAAGCGCCGCTGGTTATCGTGCTCGGCCATGAATCGTGCGGGGCGGTCAAGGCGGCTCTTTCAGGCGAGGAATTCAAGGGCGACCTAGGCAAGTTAATCAAGCTGGTTCATGTTGAAAAGAATGTCCCTAAGGACAAAAAGGAAGCGTTGCAAACCGGCATCAAGACCAATGCGTTGCATCAAGCCGATGTGTTGGCCACCCGGAGCGAAGTCCTCAAGGACTTCGCTTCATCCAACCGCATTAAGATCGTGACCGGCATTTATTCTTTATCTACCGGCGAAGTTCATTGGGTCGAGAAGCCCAAGAAGAAATCAAGAGATTAGCGGCAGCTTAGCGGCGAGCTTTGGCCGAGCCCGTTGCACGCGCTGCCCGAGGCTCGCGGCTAAATGAACGCGCCATCCGAGGATTTATGTCCGAGAGCCCGTATCGCGTGGTCATCGGCCTCGAAGTCCACGTGCAATTATTGACGAAGACCAAGCTTTTCTGCGGATGCAGCACGCGCTTCGGGCTCCCCCCCAACTCAGCGACTTGCCCCATCTGCATCGGCATGCCGGGCGTGCTGCCGGTCATGAACCGCCAAGCATTCGATCTCGCCCTCAAAGCTGCGCTGGCACTTAATTGCCAGATTGCGCCGTTCACGAAATGGGACCGAAAGAATTATTATTACCCCGACCTGCCGAAGAACTATCAGATCAGCCAATATGATCTGCCTTTCAGCCATGACGGTTGGTTAGAAATCGAAGTGGGCGAATCCAAGAAACGCATCGGCATTATTCGAGTCCACCTCGAAGAAGACGCCGGCAAATTGATGCATGATGAAAAGGGGCATGGCCGTGAAAGCCTTGTGGATCTGAATCGGGCCGGCACGCCGCTCCTGGAAATCGTTAGCCAACCGGAACTTGCCAGCCCTGAGGAAGCCAAGGCCTACTTAGAAGAGATCCGCCTCTTGGTGCGGGAACTGGAAGTGTCCGATTGCGAAATGCAAGAAGGCAGCTTGCGCTGCGATGCCAACGTTAACATTCACATACCTCAACAAAACGGGCAATTCGCGGCCACGCCGATAGTCGAGGTCAAGAACCTCAATAGTTTCCGTGCTGTTGAACGAGCCATCGCCTTCGAAGCGCAGCGGCAATACGAGCAGTTTCAGAGAGACGGCAAGAAACTCGGCGAGGTCTCCAAGGCAACCGCGGGGTGGAACGATGCCAAGAGCGTCACCGTTGTCCAGCGCCGCAAAGAAGAAGCCTCCGACTATCGCTACTTCCCTGAACCGGACCTCGTTCCTGTGCAAGTCGACGACAGTTGGCTCGTGCGCACTCGAACCACTCTTGGTGAACTGCCTGCGGCGCAGCGTGCGCGCTTGGAGTCGCAATATTCTTTGTCGTCTTATGATGCGGGCGTTTTGACGCGGCAGGGGCGCTCTTTTGTCGGTTACTTTGAGAAAGTGGCTCAGTTGAGCGGCAGCCCGAAGGACGCCAGCAACTGGACCACCAACGAAGTGTTGCAAACACTTAACGAAACAAAGACGGCCCTTGCCGATTTCCCTTTGCAGCCTTCCGCCTTGGCTGACTTCATCAACGAAGTCAAAACCATGGAACTTAACAAGCAACGCGCTCGTGAAGTTTACGCGACCATGCTGGCCGACGGCCTATCGGCCAAGGACGCCATCACGAAGCTTGGTTTCAAGGTTGTCGGCGATGCCAACGAACTGCGCGAAATCGTGCAGCGAGCCATAGCGGCCAACCCCAAAGTCGTGACCGATTTCAAAAAAGGCAAGACTCGAGCAGCCGACGCCATCAAGGGCGCCGTCATGCGCGAGACAAAAGGCTTGGCCAAGACGGAGATCGTTCAGCAGATCGTGATGGAAGAGTTACAGAAGGCTTAAGGAATCGAGATTCACCTTTTCGCTCCCGCCTGGCGCCGGACAGCACGAACGATAAATGCCTATTTCCCTTACCGCAGAGAAATCCCGGGCGCTAAAATGTCCTTCGCTAACAACCGGCTAAACACCATCGTCCCGGCCCATTCGACGTGATGGTGATCAAAAAACAAATCGTCAGGCAAGCTTTCCCGGCAATCATAGAAAGCACAACCGTAAGTCGTTTCCATCTTGTGCATATAAGCCAAAAAAGCCTGATCGACGGCCGGCTGGTAAATGGCACGATGATGGCTCGTAACCGGGGG
>JBJMQT010000077.1:0-10622 GCA_045802525.1 Gemmataceae bacterium | reverse complement strand
GAACAATCGACGGTCCGAACAATCAGGACCACCTTTTCCCGCATGATCGTGGTTGTCGTGACGGCGCCGGTCTCTTCGTTCTCGTTGGACTTGGACTCCGAGACATACGGCTCTTTCTGACTAGACCCGCGCACGACATGCGGCGGGTCCGACGGCACAATGCCGTTGAGTTGCCCCGAAGCCAGAAGGAGCGCCAGATGCCCCTTGCCCAACGGCAAAGGCGGCCGGCCAATCGGTTTCTCTTTGGGGGGATCGAATACCCGGCTCAGCGGGGATTTGGTCAGCAAGCGCTCCAGTTCAGCCGGCGTGGGTCCGGATTTGACAAAGTTGCGCGGTCCCTTGGCCGCTGGAATGATCCACTCCCGGTCCGGCGCTTCGAGCGAACAGGCTGGAATGGTTTCCCAGGTATCGACCGGCTCAGAGCGGCGCTTGCCGACGAAGAGAAGCTCGTCATAGGCCCGCCACTGCTTGGGCAATGGCATCTTGACCGCGCTCTCATAGTGCTGGACAAAGAAGCGCTCGACGTCATAGCCCAGGGCGCGCTCGGGCATTAAAAACGCCATGACGCCCCCTTTGACTAGCAATGGCGTGGCCCGCGCCAGGAAGGAATACTCGACGCGCTTGCCACCGCCTATCTCGTCCTGGAAGGGCGGATTGACCCAGGCCAGGCCGAAACTGTTGGGGCTGATATGCGTGCTCATGAAGCTGGCCGGCCCCAGGCGCTTGGCGTTGGGCATATTTTCGGCCAGCGTCACAGCCCGGTTCTCCGCCAGTTCGAGGGCGTAAGTGCGCTCTTGGGGAATGCCCAGCGCTTCTCCCAGAAAACGGATAGCCGCTCCCTCGCCCGCACAGGGATCGAGGATCGCGGTCTCCCCTTCAACGACAAACGCCCGGCAAAGTTTGCCGAGCGCTTCGTTGGCGATGGGATAAAATCCCATCTTCGCTTCAGCGCCAAGTCTCACGCTTCACCCCTTTCGGCTTTGGCGATCACGCCGCGGCAAATCGCCAATGGCCCACTGGCGCCTTTTCGGTGCTCGATTGGAATCGCTTCCAGCCACAGTGCCAACGAACCACCGTTGGCAGACGCCCCAAGGGCGTTTCGGCTTAGCAAACTTCGATAAGCTTGGATTGATAGGTGTAATGGCAGAGGATCAGCCCGTTCTCAGCCCGCATCGCTTCGAGAAGATCCCAGGCGGAGCCGGTCTTGTCCGCGATTTGATGCTTCACCTGCTCCAAAAGCGCGTCCAGGCGCTTGCGGTTCAGTCGCGGCATAGGTTCCGAGCTCAGATGGCTTTTGCCAAACGTGATGCGTCTCGTCTCCCAGCCACCGGCGATTTGCAGCGGGCCGACGAACAGGCAGGCGATCTTGCGATTCTTGTCATGGTTGACGGTCAGTTCGACGTGGGTGGATTCCTTGTCGGAAGCCCCGTTTTCATAGCCGCAGACGGCAATGCGAAACGTAGTCATGGTCTTTCTCCTGGTTGGAAACGAAAAACCCCCAGCGCCAAATGGAGCTCGGGGAAACGGCTGAATTGACAGCTAGTCTTCAACGCACCAAATGCCGGAAACCCTGAAGCGATCGCCGTTGTCCAGGGCGCGGATGGTGCAAGTGTGAATCCCCCGCGAGTAGCGCGGATCGGCCGCGTCGGAGAGCGGATAGCTTTCGACAATGAAACGGCGATAACGGCGGCCAATACCCAGAGGCCGATCGCGCACAGTGACAATCGCTCCGGGGCGCGGCAACTTGTGCCGATGCACGTTGGCAAGGGCGGTCAGCATGGTTCAGTTCTCCTTGTGGAAAAGGAAAAGCCCCCAACGCGATTGGCGCCGAGGGCCCACGGTTGAATTGACAGCCTTTACACTTCACATAGCAACGTCTTGTAGGTGTAAGCTTTCTGGCGCTGCGTAACGATCTTGCACTTAGCCTTGCGCGGCAGTTTGGTCTTGTAGCTGATGATGATCGAGGGATAGGCAACCGGCGTTAGATGACCCGGATTGTGCGCTTCTTGCAATCGTCGATGTGCTTGCCGGCAAGCTTCAAGCGCCCCAATGCGTCATGGACGCGCTTCAGCTCGGTTTTATCGACAGCTACTTGGAGATCGTTCCAGTTGTACTTGTGAATGGGTGGAACTGTAAAGCCGGCGCCGCTGAGCAAAGCGGCCCCTTGAAACGTGGCGTCGATTCATTCCTTGCGATCCTTCAAATGCCGTTCAGCGCTGGCCAGCGATTCGCGGTAGTATTCCACCGCTTGCGCATAGGCCGCGCTGATAGTAAGTTGCTTCATGGATTCTCCGGGAGTAAAAGCGGGGTAAAGCGCCCCATTCGCGTGAAATGATGATGGTCGAATGGTTGATTGACAGCGCTCCCTAGCGTGCCCGTCATGCGGCTTTCCTTTCCGCTTTCATCAGCAAGCGATCTAAGCGCCAGTAAACGCGCTCCAGGCGCGCCACTAATTCCAGCGCTGGGCCATTGCCGCTAAAGCCCGCGTAAAGCTTTGCGCCCTCTAATCGTTTCCTGACGCGGACCAGTTGTTTTTCGATATGCGCCATTGGATCAATCCTCCTTTGGCGTTCTCATTCCGATCTTGCCGACTAGCGAACCGCGTAGTCTGGAAAGCAAGAGGGCAAGCAATCCGCCACGATTGCTTGCCCTCGCACTTGTCCCAACGAAAAAGGGCAAGCGCTGGTTAGCGCTTGCCCTTTGCCAAAAAGTTTGTTGTCGGACTTTTTGTTAGGCCACCTTGGCCACCCGGCCCTGCCCTGCCAAGCCGTCAATATACCGTTCGCAAGCTTCGGTGATGATCTCAGCCGCTATGGGGCTTTCCGCCAAGAGAACGTCAAGCCAGGATGCCACGTCGGCCCTATCGGCAGGGGCTTGTTTGTCGGTTCCTTCAATCGCCTGGAAAAAGGCAACGGCCGCGGCCCTGGTCATGTTACGGGGCTTAGTTTCCTTGCCTAGGACCGAACGGACTACTTCCCGGACTTGCTTCACTGTGAGCGATTCTAGCGGCCCTACGGCCAAGAGCGATTCCTTGGCAAGCCGAATGCACCGTTCTCCAGCGCGCGTTAGTTTGCATCCTTCCCAATGCCAGCGCGCCAAGGTTCTCAGCTCACTTGCTTTCCCGTCGGACTTCAATTGTTGAACCCATCCGGCGGACTTCTCCAGCCCGAATAGCTGGAGCGCTTTGTTAATCTCTTTGCCAGTAAACCCCGTAGAACCAACTAGCGCTTCCAGGTGCGCGATGCACTTCTTGCGAAGTCCTTCCGGTTTCTTTTCTTTGCCTTTACGTTTGCGAAGTGTTGTTACTTTGCCGACGTTCGCGCCTTGCTCAGCAATCCACGCGCAAGCCAAGGTGTCAAAATCCCCGCCTAGATCAATCCATGCGTCTAGTGTGTCCTGAATTGTCCTACAGCGCTCTTTCGCCCGTGTAACGGTCTCTTGCAGCGCTGCTGGTGTGAAAGACGTGGAAACGGTAGAATCGGCGGACATGGTAGACCTCTATAGAAGGTTTGCCTAGGTCTCGCATTGCGTTTGCAGCGCTTTGCGAAAAGAGATAAGAAAGATATTTAGAGTAGATAAAGGCAAATAGGACAGTTGGTTTAGTATACAAGTAGATTCTTATATGGGAATAAGAGAATGCTACGGGCCTAGGAATGGCCTACTTTCTATTACGCTTACTGGTATTTGGAATACGCAAGTGTATGCAATGACTGACGTTACGTCGATATTCCCTATACCCGGGAGGCCCCCAGCGCCGGTATCCCTCTGGTGACGTATCCCTCCCATAGTTTTTCTCGATTTTGAACTTCCCCCTTGTCGCGACCATCTCTTTCTCGGCTCGGTTTCCGATCGCAAGTCAAAGGCAAGCACGTCTGCAAGCGTTGGCCGCATTGGTAGCCGTGCATGTATCCCCACCGCTGCCCAGGCGAAGTTAGTTGCCCCTGAGCCGATCACCGACCTCTGGGACTAGGTCCCCTATAAGGGGGGACCAGTCCCAGAGGTCGGATCACCTCTGGGACTGGTGGGATAAAGTTCCTCAGTCCCAGAGGTCCCAGAGGTCGGTTTTTTGCGCTTAATGCTGTCAACCTGCTTTTCCGACTTCTTGCCTTTGCCGTATCTGACGGTCGCTGTTGCCGGTTCGATGATGTCCGCATTTGTCAGCCGCCAGACGGCGCGTGCCATTGCTTCGCCAGACAGCCCGGCGGCCGTTCGGACCTCTCGCATGGTGGGGTGTTTTGGGTCTTTGTCCTTCATCTTTTCGACCAGCTTGTCGAGGGCATTAAGCACCTTGGCGTCAATCTCTTTGTTGGCCTTTTCCGTTCTTGAGGATTTCTTTTGTTCGTTCTCGCTTTGTTTTTCTTCCCGGGCCTCGCCTACGGGGACAACCGTAACATCCCATCGGCGCCCAGTGAAATCGTCATTAAGTACGCCTTCATCCACATTGACGGCCCAGCATCCGCCATGCCCTGCGCTGCCGCCGGCCGATAGCCAAAGTTCATGAAACCCGGTCCCTAGTTCGTAAGACTGGCGCCGGTTGATCAAGAGCCACTGGCGGGCAAATTCTTGAATCCCGGCAAAGGCAAGATCTTCCAGCTCCAATGGCTCATATGGGTTGGTTAGGTTCTAACGGGCATGATGAATGAGAATCGGCGTACAACTAACCTCTAGGCAGCATTGGGCGACATTGAGAAGTAGAGGGCCCATATCGAAAAGATTTGTCGCTTGCTTGTCCTTGGCCTCTTCACCGCTCAACAGGCACAGGTACAAAGGATCGATCAGCAAGACTTCGATCGCTTGGGCTTCTAATCCTCTCCTAAGTTCGGAAAGATCGGCCAAGGTGCCGAGCTGGGGAAGCTTGAAATCCCAAAAGCAATCCAGGCTCGCCAGGTCGATACCTTTGGCCTCGCAAATGCGCCGGGCAGTCTCTTGAAGTGTAAATGGTCCAGATTCGCCGGACAGGACAGCCAAGCGAACCTTTTGATAAACCTGGAACTTCCCAAGGAACGGTGTCCCCGAGGCCAAGCTAAGGATCAGGTCCAGCAAGAGCGATGTTTTGAGCGCCTTCTTGGGACCGCCAACGATGGCCGGCATATTGCGAATGAGTAACCGGCAAATCAACCACTTGAGACTGTAATCAGCCGCGGCAAAGGTGGCCGAATCAATGGGCTGGAATCGGTAGCCCTGCCCTGGCCTTTTCCCTTCCGCAACCGGCCTCGAGGATCCGTTGAGTAGGCCGCTCCCCTTGGTCCTTTGGATCTCGTCCCGGCGCATGGAAAGTCGGCCAATAAGCAATTCCGTGCTGCTGCCGGTCGCTGCGGCTATCTCCGGCCAGTAGTGGCGTGCCAATTCCTCGCTCCGGTCGGTAGGCAGCCGGAGGGCATATTCGAGCGCGGCGTCAACCACGGAATCAGACCAGGAATCATCGCCGGGCTGCCGTTCGCCGACATTTTTGATGATGCCGACTGCGACATGCTTATAGGCGTGTGTCTTTCGGGAAATATGGGAGCGCCAGGAATCCATCCCGTGGGCCAGGACATATTCATCGGGGTCTTGCCCGTCCGGCAATCGAGGAGCTACATAAGCACCGATTCGGACGTCTTTCAGTGACCGGATGCAGGAAAGAATGCCGTTTTCGCCAGCAGTGTCCGGATCAAGGCAAATAATGACCGACCGAATCTGCCGTTTCTTGAGAGTTTGCACTTGTAGCGCGGTTAGTTGGGCGCCGACGCAAGCGATCGCCCGATGGTCCCCTTTGACTTGAAGCAAAGCTGCGTCAATAACGCCCTCGACCAAAACCAATTCCGTGCACCCGTTAAAGAGCGCCCGGTCCAGGTACAGAGGGCTGCGCTTCGTTCGCTCCACATCGTCGCCGTTTCGGTCAACCGGATTAGGCAGCGCCATTTTCTTTGGGCGGTCAGACGTGACGTGTCCAGGCCAACTGCCATAGATCGTCAAAGGAAATCCGCGATCATCCAGCCAGGGGAAAGTAGCGTAGCCTGCCATTTTGGTGTAAGCAACGCCCGAGGCCTGGACATCTTGACTCGCGTGTCCCTGCTTTTCGAGTTGAGTTTTCAAAGCTGGAAGGGCGGGAAATAAACCAAGATCCAGCTCTTTAATTTGATCGTCTGCGAAACCGCGCCGGTGAAGATATTCGCGTGCCTGAATGCCCCGCTCGCCCCACAGTTCCTCTTGGCAAATATGCGCGGCGGCGGAAAGAATGGCTTGGCGGGCGGATCTATTCCTTGCCAGCTCCTTTTCCTCTTCAGTCAGTTCCAGCTCGGGGAAAGGATAGTTGGCTAAGGCGCATAGTCTTTTTACAATCTCAACAAAATCTCGACCGCGCGGGCTAGTCCCAGCCCCGCCTTGAAGCTTCCAAAGATACTGAACGGGGCCACCGCCCAAATTGCAAGCCGGGCAATACCAAAGGAGCCTTTGGGGATTCAGATTGAAAGACGTTTCGCTTTTGCTTTGGTGCCAGGGGCAGCCGCCACGGCACTTCTTCGGGTCTTTCTGGAATTTGTGCGCCGGGTCCGTGAAAACATCCTCGGGCAAAAGTCTGGACAAGACTTCGTCCAAGATCTCCCGCAGATCCGGCTTGCGCTGCTCAATCATTTACGGCCCCTTCACGAAGGAGCAGCAAATTCCCTGCTTGGACAACGTTATTCGTCAAGTTACAGTTGAAATGTTTTACCGTGTGATAGGCGTTATCCTGCAAAGGCCCAACCGGTCTGATTTCAGGCATAGTTGCTGAGTATCGGGAAGTCACGGCTTGATCGTCAGCCATAACTACAAGCAGAATGTTCCAGTATTGGAAATGCATGATAATCCTCGTACCTGCCTCCCAGAACAGATGCGGTGCCTAGATTCAACGTGACGAGTGGCGCGGTTTAAGGACGGGAAATTGAGCTACTAAGCTAATGTAACGGAAAGCTCAATTAAGGTGGTTTTGGTCGTGGGTCTGGGCAGTTCTTCTGATAGTGGCCATTTCTCTGCTCTGCTTAGAAGTACTTTGTTGTCGATTCATCGTTCTTGCGCGGCCGCCGGCTCTGTCTGGGGAAAGGATCGACTTCTCGCCGCTGCTCGAACGAAACGATGTCACTAATGTCGATTAGATAGCGAGGCCTGCCACGACGAGTGGAGGCATCAATAGCGCGGAGTTCGCCGGCACGAATCCATGCCAAGACCTTGTCTGGCGAGATCCCCCACCTGTACGCCAATTCCGGGGGCGTGAGCTTAGTGCGTTCACCGATCATTGGAGCCTCCTCCTTCGAAACAACCTTTGTAGGCCTCAAATAGCCCTCTACCCTAGGCTGTGTTCGTTCGCGATTTGGCGCGAACAAGACGGAAAAATGACCCGAAGCGCATGAAAAAGGGCCTATTTCATTAAGGAAATAGGCCCCAAAAAAAATTGGATAACAAAGGACGGATTTGGCAGATTTGGACGCGAACGCGTTCGCGCTACCCTAGCGAACGCGAAACTGTTTTAGTTTGTCTTTTTGAACCTGTTTATGCCGTTCTCTGGCCTGTTCGTACTCCCTCCAAGCGTCCGTCTTTAACACGGTGGAACTCGAACAGCCAATATGCTTGGCCCAACTATGAGCGGACCATGCCGTGCGGAATGGGTTTCCCGTCTCATTGTCTGTTGCTTGCCTCATACATTCATTGACTTCGCTCTTTAGCATTCCTTTTTTGTTTGCAGCCCGATTTGGTTTTGGTGAACCGTTTGCTCGGTCTTCGTCATTTAGAAGGGCAGTGGTTCGAACAGCCACCATAACATCATTGAGGAGATTGAGATCAAATCCTTTGAGAAACACGACTAGGGGCTCGGGATTCCTCCCTCGCTTTGCCATTTCGACCACTACGTTCTTTTCGAGTTGTCGCATTGACGAGACTATTTCGTCTAGCTCATCTTTTAGGTCGCGGTACTGGTTGGCCCACGCTTTGGTTTTCTCGAAATCGCCCTTTAAGATCGCATTAAGTTCTCTGGCCCAAAGGAGGGAACCGTCCAGCAAGTTCTTGGGGTCCAACGGCGGTTCGGCAACCTTATCTACAACGGCCTTGAAAGCCAAATGTATTTTGTGTTGTTCTTTTGCTGGAGGAAGTTTGGGCAAGAGCCATTCGAAGTGAAGAAGCAAATCGAAGAGTTGCTGAGCATGGTTGGCCATGCGACTGTCTCCTAGTCGCGTCTCGAAAATGGATAAGGCGGCAGGTGGCGAGACGACCACTTTTCGGGGATCAGCCTAGCCGCCAATCATCGGTATTCTATTTATTTTGATTGAGTGGAAACAGCCAATCGTGGACATGATCGACCACGGCTTTGAGCCGGGCATCATCAACATGCTGCCGGTAGACCGTGGCCATATCTTCGCGGAGGTGCCCCAGGATGGCATCGACGCCGACTTGGTCGCGGCTATCGCCGCCAATCGTTTCGAAGGATCGCCGCAACCCATAGAAATTGCGATGGCCACTAATGCCCACCTGTTTAAGCAATTTGGCCGTTTCCTTGCTGACGGGATTATCGCTTGTTTCCTTGGCCCACGATCCGCCCTTGGCCGTGATGAAGACCAGGCCATTATGCTTGGGGTCAGCCGGCTCGGGCCGCTTGGCCAGGACTTCCAGCAAGGCTTGAACCGTTTCAGGCCACAACGGGCACCGGCGGGGAATGCCGGTCTTAGGCCGCGCGTAATTGTGAAAGCCGCCTTCGAGGTCAAGGGTGGACAATGGCAAGGTAGCGCAATCGCTGTTGCCGAATCCACAATTGGCGCCCAAGAAAATCATGGCCTTCAATGGTGCCGTGGCCGTGTCCAGCATGCGCCGGATTTCTTCGGCTGAGAACATCCGCGGCCCTTGGTTGGCACGCTGGATACGCAAGGTTTTCTTTGACGGCCGCTTGAACTCCTGCCCGTAGCGGATAGGCGAATCGATTAAGCCATTCTGATAGGCATAGTTGAAGACCACGCGGACGCGCTGAATTTCGTTGCCGAGGCGGACCGGGCCCCAGGCCTCTGCCATTTGTCCGCGCAAGTGTTTGAAGTCGTCTACAACCAGGTCGGTCACAAGGCGGTCCTTGCCGAATGTCGCCACGATGCGAGCGCAAGTGTTGTGATAATCAGAGAACGTGGCCCGCACTATGTCGCCGGCCTTGAGCAGCGCCTCTTTGCTCGAAAGGAAACGGTTGGCCAGCTCGCGTATAGTCAGGCCGTCGCCGCTGACCCGTGGCGTACGCCCCGCATAGAGGTCGTCTTTCTGATCGAGATACTTTTGCAGGGCGCCTTGCGGATCGGCCCACGGCCCGAAGTAGGTCGTCTTGCCTCTGATCTTTTTGGCCCAGCGTTTTGTCGCGTGCGGGAAGAGGGGGAAGCCAGCGAACGGCTTGGCGGGTTTGTCAGACTTGCTCTTGCGCTTAGAACGGGTAGACTTGACCACTGGTGACACTCCCTGAAAGTGTTGCCCATGCCTCGGGACGTTTGCGCGTCGCCGAGGCCTTTTGACACCTGGAAAACCAAACGGCTGTCAACTCAGGTGTCAATCAATAGAATAGGAAAACGGAGGGGGAAGTCAATACGATAGGAAATGCAGTCTTTTATGCGGTACAATTGTCTTGCCGGGCCCATAGCTCAACGGCAGAGCAGGGGACTCATAATCCCTTGGTTGCAGGTTCGAATCCTGCTGGGCCCAGTTCGACCCTCCCCGCCAGCCGGCCGGTATTGACGCCCTCTGGCGGATTGCGCCTCAAGGAGAGCCAAGGCGCTTGTCTGGCAGGCGGCCAACGTGTTGGCAGCTTTGGTCCGACGTTGGCAGCCTTGGAATGAACCTACAAACCCTCTTACCCTATAGCTCAAGGTGTGCGGGTCTAGAGGGTGGGTCGCTTGAGCTAGAGGGTTCAGCTGCCGCAGTCGGGCCACGTGCGGCCAACGTGTTGGCAGCCTTGGTCCGACGTTGGCAGCCTTCGAACAAAAGACAACGAAAGTGCGCAAGTCGGCATCAGGTGTTCAACTATTGATCACCCACCCTCTACCCTCTGGCGCGCTGGCGGTGCACCACAGTTGGCTATAGACGAGTGTAGAGGGGGATGCCTCAATAGGCGGATTAGGGGCAAAAGAGGTATTTGCCGAAGCCGCGATGTAGGACGTAATCCCCATGAGAAGAAAAGCCTACCGAGCTACGCGTGTCAAGGATGAGGAGCTAGCGCGGTTGACTGCGGATAAAGCCGGCGAACCGGTGAGCGTGGGCATCGATATGGGCAAGCATAGTTTTTATGCGGTGTGCCGTTGGACGGACGGCACGTTTGAGCGGCCCTGGAAGATCGACAATCCCGGCGACATCCTGGGGTTCGTGGAGTTGCTGGAGCGTTTGGGCCAGGGCCGGAAGCGGCAGGTGGCCATGGAGTCGTCGGGGACGTACGGAGATGCGTTGCGGCAGGCGTTGGCGGATGCCGGGATTGAGTTGCAGCGGGTGAGCGGCAAAGCGGCGCATGATTATGCGGTGATCTTTGATGGGGTGCCCAGTCAGCATGACGGCAAGGATGCGGCGGTGGTGGCGGAACTGGCGGCGTTGGGCAAAAGCGTGGAGTGGAAGTACCGGCCGGCCGCCGACTGGGACCAGGAAGTGGCGTATTGGGT
>JBJMQT010000076.1:0-63896 GCA_045802525.1 Gemmataceae bacterium | reverse complement strand
GGACCAACCTGAAACGGTCGAGCCGACCAACAACCGGGCAGAACGTGCGTTGCGTCCAGCCGTGATCGCCCGCAAGATATCGTGCGGCAACAGGACCGAGCGGGGCAAGGAAACCTGGCAAGTGTTAACGAGCTTACTGATCACCTGGTGGCAACGCGGCTATCAGGCCATCGGCCAACTCACTGCCCGCGCAGGGGGCGTGGGCTAAACACGTACCCCTGTACTCAGGGGAGAGGGGTTGGGGGTGAGGGGTGCAAGTTCCCTGGTGAATCCTTGAAGTTCTCCGCGGGGACACGGACCCCCTCACCCCTGCCCCTCTCCCCCTGAGTACAGGGGGAGAGGGGAAATGCGCAACGGTTCCTAACATCCTAACATGGCGATCAGTGCGCGTTTCTTAATGGTTTTCATCGGGCCAGCATGCGAGCAGCGCAACAAGGATTGAATCTCCTCCGTAGGCCATGATGTAGACACTCAGTGTCCAGACAACTACCGATCTTGACGCTCATTCCTATTGAAGCTATTTCCCCCGCATTACACCGCGGCCCATAACGGCCTTGTAAGAGATCAGCGCATGGCGGGGATGGCTTTCGAATCGGCCGCCGTTCCTGAGCGGCGGCTTTTGTGGCAAGGGGCATGTGGACTCTGGATTGCGCTGGCCGCGATCATGGCCGCCCGCACGCTCATGTCTCCGCGCAATCACACGGTCTTTCCCATCTTCACCGCCAGTGCCCAGCACTGGTGGACCGATCAACCCCTTTACGCCTATTACCCCTCTTTGGATTTATTTCGTTATTCGCCGACCTTTGCCGTGATGATGACTCCCTTTGCCGCGCTGGGACTTCACACGGGCGGGATTGCCTGGAGCTGGCTCAGCTTGGCGATTTTCGCCGCCGGGCTATGGCGATTTGCTCGGGACGTCCTGCCGGAGCATTGGTCGGGGGGCCGATTCGTGAGTTTTTTCGCGGTGGCAGCCTTTATTGCATTGCCTGGCATTTGGAACTCGCAAAGCAATACGCTGGTCATTGGCCTGCTGCTACTGGCAACGTCGAGTTTGATTCGCCAATGCTGGTGGACAACGGCCCTCCTCTTGTCGATGGCGACATGGACAAAGCTGACACCCTTGGCGCCGGCGTTATTGCTGTGCAGTTTACGGCCAGCCCGATTGGCTCCGCGCTTCGTGGCCGCATTGATCTTGGGCGCCCTCATCCCTTTCTTAACGCGGCGGCCTGACATAGTGCTGGGTTACTACGCGGAATGGTTCACGCAGTTGGCAAACTCAAGCGGCACGCGCTGGCCGGGATTCCGCGATGGTTGGACGTTTTGGCTGGCGATAAAGCAGCATTTCGATGACAACCCTCAGCCGTTTTGGCTCACCACGCCCATTGACGCGATTTGGTATCGCGCTTTGCAAGGTCTGAGCGCGCTGGGGACGCTCCTGTGGTGTCTTTGGCAGCAGGTTCAGGGCACGTCCGAGCGAAGCAGTTTGTCCACGGCGCTCGGGATGGGCGCGGCTTGGATGCTTCTATTCGGACCCGCCGTGGAGCATACGACCTATGTGTTGCTGGCCCCTTTCATGTCCTGGGCGCTGCACCAAAAGGGGGCTTGGCCGGGTGGAAGGTGGTTGGTCTATCCGGCCTTTGTGCTGATCGCCTTCCTGGGCTGGGATCCCCTTGTCCGCCGGTTGTTGGCCAAAGAGCCTCTGGTGGCGGCATGCTTGCCTTTAGGCTCGGTCCTTTTCGGTGCTTGGTTGATTGGTTACGCCCGTTGTAGCAGGGCGCTTGAGGGGCAAGCAACGGCCGCCGTAGAGCCGGTTTCGATTAAATACTTCTCCAGAAAGATCGCTGCACGAGGGCTTGCGCTTCCTGGCCAGGCAGTAGGTTCAAAGAACAAAGGGCGACTTTATTCTTGGCCGAATCCCTCTATCGAATGACTTGAACTCTCGGCAAAGCGCTTTTTAGCTCTTGGACGCCGCTTGCGGTGACACTGGTGTGACTGAGAACAAGTTTCTTTAGGTCGTGCAAGACCTTCAATTGCAACAACCCACGATCGGTGATCTCTGCGCCGCTAAGCGTCAGGGATTGAAGATTGACCAAATTCCTAAGGTAGAATATGCCTTCATCCGTGACATGCGTGCCATGAAGACCTAGCTCGGTGAGATGGGTCAAGCCTTGCAAGACGGCCAGGCCGGCATCCGTGACGGCCGTTTCATTGAGATACAGCACTTGCAAGCCGGCCAAGCCGCCGATGCTCTTCAGACCGGCGTCGGTGATGTGGGTGCCATAGAGGTTAAGGGTGCGGAGGGCGCTTAATCCCTGGAGGCGTTCGAGATCAGCATCGGTTGCCGCGGTGCGATGGAGGTCAACCCCGATAATCGCCCCGCCCGAAAGCGGATAAACGGCGACCGTTCCGCCGATTCTTTTGATTCGAGCAATGATCTGCTCTTGAGTTAGTTTACCGGTCGGACCCAACGCACCGGATTTTGAGATGCTGTCTTCTTGATTCTCGCTTGCTTTGATGCCTACCGCCCGCCATTTAACCGTCGCCCAGGAGCCTAGGCGTTGTTCGGAATGTTTATTCTGGATCTTGAAGTAAGTCGATTCCACTTGAACGATATGGAAGTCGCTCGAAGCAAACGGTTTCTTGTCGAACTTCGACTGTCTCAACTCAACAATCGTCACCCGCGGAGGACTTTGGAAAGCCGTTTTGAAGCTGACCTGCGTGTCGTCGCCATCGCCTAATGTTGCCTCGCCCTCCAAAACGGCGGTCGCTGGAGCCAGCTCAAATAGCGACCCGGCGTTAGGTAAGCGAAGGTCTCGGCAAGAAGGCAAGACGCCAAGCATTAGCAGAAGGGACCAGATTGTCTTTTCCCGGCCCCGACGCCTTCCTGAAGCTTCGCTCCTTTGTCGGATCATGAGCGCGATACTCCCTTTATCAGCAAGCAAGAAGGCAATATCGTCTCTCGCGGCTTCAGGCAAGAGGAATCGCGGCCCCGCCAGCCGCTAGACCTCCTTGTATTCGCGCATTCGTTGCACCACTCCAGTAATCCGCCGGGCCGCCTCGTCCAACTGTTCCTCCGTGAGCAGGTCCCGCGCGGGGCGGCCTAGGTCGGCGGGAAACGCCTGATAATATGATTCCAACAAGTGCAATGCCGAAACCCGATACCGCGATCTAGCAACATGTTTGAAACACCGGAGGGTTTTGCTTCTGTTCTCAATACCATAAGTTCCAAGTTGGAATCTGCATCCTCATAAGTGCTGAATATGAACAAGTACTTGCGATATTCCTTGATATTGTCGAAGTGGCATTCTCGGCTGTGGGCGTGCGGCGTGCTGATTCTTGTTTGTTACTTACCTATCTTGATTCCATTATTAGGCGTGAGACTGGTATGGCCCGATTTCAAGGAAGCTCTTGTTTCCTGGGCTCTTGGGCATTCCTTTCTAGTAGTGACTGGAATCTATGGTTTCTTGATGTTTCTTGCAAGCACTGCGGCAGTGATTTCCTCCCTATGCAGAATTCTCGGGAAGAGGTTTGGGCTCCTGCGAGGTACAATGGTTTCTGTGGTATGGGGAATTGCTTCGATGATCGGGCTTGGCATGGCAATGGCCAGTGTACTCCTTTGTTTCCGAATTTAGTCGAACTTCGTTCAAATCCATGAGTCGCTTTCCGAAAGGACTTAGTGATTTTCGGCTGGGCGTGAAGAATGCCCATCTTCCTTACTTGCCGCCGCGGGATCCATGAGGGGTCGTCTCCAATCCTAAGATCATGCCGGCGATATGTCCGTTGGAAAAACCGATCTGGCTCGTGATGCCGCTGCCGGGCACTTCCCAGAATGCTTTGTAAACGGTGAAGATTTGGCCGTTCTTACGCGCGGTGACCGGAGGATCGCGCCGCGTCGGCGCGCCCATGATGGCAAAAACTTGGTCATCGGTAATGGTAAAGGGATCGTGGGTTTCCAAGAATTCCTCGAGCTTCTTCTCGGAGACCCGCGGAATGTATTTAGTTCCTGTGGGTGTGGCATTACCGAGGCTGCCGAAAAATTTGTTCGATCCTTCAGGGGCCGGATCTCCGGTCCCCTCGCCCGCTTCTCTAGGAGGATTCTCTCTGGAGCCGACTAAGGCACGGACGGCAAAGAAGCCGCCGACCGCGAAAAGGACGAATGACAAAAAGCATGCCGCCAATACCACCGGAAAGGGCAGGCCAGGTGCCTTCTTCCGCTTTTCTCTTAACTTAATTCCGCGCCGTTCTTCGTGTTCCCGGCGCGTTCGTGCAGACGGCACAAGGGGGTCGACGTTGGCCTGGTCCGCCGGTTCCCAGGAAGAGGATGATTCCGCCTGCTGCAAAAGAATCTTAGCCTGGCATTTCGGGCATCGGACGCGCTTTCCCGCTGCGGTCTCCGGCACGGACAGGATCGACGAACAATTCGGGCAGAGGCCACGGATAGACATGGATGGCTACCGTTTATGGTCAGCGTCTCGCAATCGAGTGTAGCCTAGGTGTTAAGGCTGGAAAAGGCCTTACCAGTCATTTCCACATTGCATCATTCGTCGCACCACTACACTAATCCGCCGGGCCGCCTCGTCCATCTCTTGCTCTGTGAGCAAGGGGCTCAGGCTGAAGCGCATGGCAGAATGAAGGAGTTCTTCCGGTACGCGCATAGCTTGTAAAACGGGCGACGGCAGCAGCGAACCGCTCGAGCAAGCGGATCCCGTGGAGCAGGCAATGCCGGCGAGATCGAGGTTCATGAGCAGCGCGTCGGCGCGCAGGCCGGGAAAGGAGAGATTCAGCGCGTGGGGGATGCCGCCGGCTTCGGGGCCATTAACGATAAAATGCACGGCTGCGGCTCGGAGACGACCTAAAAAATGTTGCCTCAAACGCAGGACGCGGTCGTGGCGATGTTGCATTTCTTGGCAAGCCAATTCGAGAGCTTTTGCCAGGCCCACAGCCAGGGCGACCGGTTCCGTGCCAGGCCGTTTGCCGTGCTGCTGATGGCCGCCCCAGAGTTGAGGCCGCAGCTTCACGCCACGCTTCACCAGCAAAGCGCCGATTCCTTTCGGGCCGTGAAATTTGTGCGCGCTCAGGGATAAGGTTGAGACTCCCAAGTCGTGAAACCGCACGGGCACTTTGCCCACGGCTTGAACGGCGTCGCAATGAAAAAGGGCTCGCCCCTCCAGGCGCCCAGCGGCATCGCGAATTGGCTGGAGGGCGCCTGTCTCATGGTTGGCCAGCATGACCGTCGCCAAGCGTGTTTCAGGCCGTAGCAAAACCTCAAAAGAGTCCAGATCAATAACGCCTTGCGGATCGACGGGCAGCCAGTCGACCCCGAATCCGCGTTCCTGCAACTGCTTGATCGGCTCGACTACGGAAGGATGTTCAATCGGGCTAGAAAGGATGTGGCCAGGGAGGTCGCCGGCATGGCTCACGAGAGCGAGGTTGTTCGATTCAGTAGCCCCACTCGTGAAGAGCACTTCATCAGAGTGGACACCGAGCAACGCGGCGACGCAATCGCGGGCATCCTCAAGCGCTTTGCGGGCACGGCGGCCGGCTTGATGAGCGCTTGCCGGATTGCCGTAGATTTCGGCCGCAAATGGGCGCATCGCCTCCTCCACCGCGGGGAGCAGCGGCGTGGTGGCGTTGTTGTCGAAGTAAATAAAGTTCATTGAAGACGAACCACGACAGCTTTGCGACCCAGCCTGGGCCAAAGAATGGAGAATAGAGGATCGAGGATGGAGGATGGAAGGGAACTTCCATTCTCTATCCTCTATTCCCTATCTGCGTGCTTCGCTCGTCGGGGCTTTACTTGACCTGTTCTTTGTTGCTTTTGCGGCCCCAAACGAAATAAACGGCGACGACGGCGACCAGGCCAAGAACTCCCCACAGCAACGGATTGTCCATAATTCAGGCACCTCTGCGAGACCGATAATTTGAGCGATCTTTGGTATAACTAGCATAGGTCACAAATAACGGTGAGTGAAAGGAAAGCGCGGAAAGTAGCCCGCCGTTCCGCGGCGGATTCCGCCAAGAAGCGGCGGGCTATTTCAGGAAGATCCTCCATGTCAGACGCAACGGCAATCCCGCCCGGGCGCTACCGCCACTATAAGGGCAATTTCTACGAGGTCGTGGGGATCGCTCGGCATAGCGAAACCGAGGAGGAATTGGTCGTCTACCGCGCGTTGTACGGAGACGGCGAATTATGGGTGCGGCCCAAGAAGACGTTTTTAGAAACGGTAATAATTGACGGCCGCGAAATAGCGCGCTTTCGAAGAGAAAGAAGCCGGCGGCTGAACGACTGCCACAACGCTTTCCCTGCCTCATGCTAAAACACGCCTTGACTGATCGGATCGCGGCGCGGAGAATGTCGCGTCGCTAGAAGGCTCATTCGTGAAAGGATGCACGGAGGCGACGGGCCGTTGCTTATCGCTGTACGCCACTCAATTTAGACCCAACCCTTCGCCATTTGGACGAGAAAGCCACCAAGCCTAGCCCCTCGGCGAATCTTCCCCGAACCGCTCTTGGCATATCTGAGTATGCAAAGTCAAGTAAAACGACCAATGTCCACCGGCCAGCAGATCCGGGCAAATGAATCGAGACGAAGGGAGCCTCATCTGGTCCACCCCCTCGGGAGGGGACCCGAATACCAGATCGGCTCGCGGCGGCCGATCGCTGAGTTCTTTCGACGCCCAACCCGCGGGGTAGTCCAGTTTTGTGTAAACGCGGGCGTCCATCCCGATCTAGTTTCTTACGCTTCCGTTGTAGCTGCTGCGGGGGCAGGCATCTGTTTCTGGCAGGCACAGGCCTTTCCCGCATTGTTAATCCTCGCTGTGATCCTCTGCTATCTCCGCTTGTGGCTGAACATGGTGGATGGGATGGTGGCGCTTGCTTCCAAGAAGGCCAGTCGCAAGGGAGAGATCGTCAACGATTTGCCTGACCGGATTTCGGACGTGATCATTTTTGTCGGGGCAGCCCATAGTGGGCTGTGTCAGATTCTTGGCGGATACTGGGTTGCGATATTCGCACTTCTAGTCGCCTATGTCGGAATCTCAGGGCAGGCGGTTGGTGTCCAGCGCGAGTTTAGCGGTCTGATGTCCAAGCCATGGCGAATGGTCGTCCTGCACCTCGGCTCGTGGATTACCCTTGGGCTGCTATGGTGGGGAGATGGGCGGCTTCGCTACGGCGGCTTCACGGTCCTGGATTGGACGTATGTGATCATTATCGCCGGATGCTTGCAAACAATTGGCATCCGCCTCATCCGCGTTCTACGTGCCCTGCGCGCGGCAGAATTCTCGCCCGGAAATGGCGGGTAGTGAAGGGGTATGCTGCATGTCGCCGCAGGCCGCCCGGGAAAGTTCCATCTTCTGGTTCTACGTCGGTCTCGCACTTGCGCTTCTCATCTTGGCAGGGGTTGTACTCGCCGTTCTCAAGTGGGGATTCCGCAAAGACGTCGAACACGCCTGGCGATCTTATCGCGGCTGGTTGATCCTGGCGCCGGCGGCGTTTGGCTGTATTTTTTTGGGGCGCGTCACCGCTATTGTTTCGGTAACGGTTGTGGCTATTTCAGGCTTCCGGGAATTCGGCCGGGCGACAGGACTGTACCGCGATTGGATGATGACCGGCGCGGTGTATGTTGGGGTTCTTGCCGCAGGAACCGTTTCGATTATTCGAGATCCGGCGGACGGCAATCCGGGATGGTACGGGCTATTCATGGCGCTTCCCGTATTTGTGATTGCAATGATTCTCATCGTCCCGATCCTTCGCAATCGGGCGCAGGGTCAGCTTCAAGCGCTTTCACTAGCCATTGTCGGGTTCATCTATTTCGGTTGGATGTTTGGCCATCTGGCTTTTCTCGCCAACTCCAGTCACGCGTACGGCTATCTGCTTTACCTTCTAGTTGGCGTCGAACTGAACGACGTTGCCGCATATATCTGTGGCAAGCTCTTCGGCCGCAATAAGCTTCGCTCCAACATTAGTCCGAAGAAAACCTGGGAGGGATCCCTGGGGGCCTTGGCGTTTTCAATGCTTTTGCCCTGGATCATGCATTTCGCGCTGCCACACTTCGGCGCCACGGAATGTATTCTGGCAGGGCTTATCCTCGGAATCGGCGGCCAACTGGGTGATCTGGCCTTGAGCGTCATCAAGCGCGACGTGGGGATTAAAGACATGGGCAGCGCCATTCCCGGCCACGGCGGCTTTCTCGACCGCATTGACAGCCTCGTTTATGTTGCGCCGCTGTTCTTCCACATGACCCGCTTTTTTCACGACCTCTATTGAAGGGTTATTTTGATTGTTCTATGACAGGCGTTGACTCGCAAATGAAGATAATGCTACGCTCCGACCTTTCCAGGATGCTTCCGAAGTTGACAGCGGCGTGGAGGCGGGCGTATGGAAATGCCCCCGTGGAAGTACGAGCCGGCCCTCGAGCGCGACGGACATGCCCTCGAAGGGTTCAAGCAATTTCCGCGTGAGCCGGACCTGCTCGTCTACGCCGTGCGATCGATTGCGGCACTGATCATTCGCGTCTGGTTACGCCTTTACCATCAGTTCACGATCCTTGGGCGCGACAACTTGCCCACGGACCGGTCTTTCGTCATTGTCTCCAATCACTCCAGCCATCTCGACACCCTGTGCCTGCTTTCCTCGTTGCCTCTGGGCAAGCTCCATCGTGCCTTTCCCACGGCAGCCCAGGATTACTTTTTCGTCAGCGTCCCAGGTCTCTTTGCTGCGACGGTGGTTGCAAATGCACTGCCGTTTAATCGTCGAAACGACATTCGGGAGAGCTTAGACCTGTGCCTTCAGCTGTTGGAGGACCCCGGAAACATCATTCTCCTTTTTCCCGAGGGCACGCGATCAATGACCGGGGACGTGGCCGAGTTTAAGGCCGGCATTGGCATGCTTGCCGCTTTGAGCGGCCATCCCGTTGTTCCCTGTTATCTGCAAGGGAGCGGAGAGGCTTTGCCGAAAAGAAGTTGGCTTCCCAGGCCCCATCGCATCCGGTTGATAATTGGCGAGCCCCGCACTTACAGGCACCCCAAACCCACCACGTCGACTGCCCACCGCATCAGTCGCGAGTTGCGCCAGGCGGTGTTGGCCCTGGCCCCCCGAACCGATTCCTCGTTCCGACTCATGCCCCGACAGGAGTTTGCCGCATGATTGAGGTTGCTGACCTTCCGATGTCTACGACAATGGGACCACGGCTTTCCGAGCATACGCTGGAAATGCCCGATGGCGCTACTCTGCTCTACCGAGCATGGATGCCGCCCCGTGGAGCGGAAAAGGCTCTTGTGCTTTTTCATCGCGGGCATGAGCATTCGGGCCGTTGGCAAGAAACAGTGGAATCGCTGGCGCTGGATGATGTGGCGGTTTTTGCCTGGGACGCGCGCGGCCACGGCGGATCGTCGGGGGAGCGCGGCTCAGCGCCCGACCTCGCCACAGTCGTTAAAGACGCCGACATTTTCATACACCACCTTTCGGAAACCTACGGCATTTCTCTCGAGGACATGATCGTCTTAGGCCACAGCGTTGGAGCCGTCATTGCGGCCGCCTGGGTGCATGATTACGCACCGCCCGTGCGCGGCATGATCCTCGCCACACCGGCCTTTCGGGTAAGACTCTATGTGCCCTTTGCGGTCCCGCTACTGCGCCTGCGACAAAGGCTCTTCGGGCCCGGCTACGTGAAGAGCTACGTCAAAGCGAGTATGCTCACCCATGATTCCGAGCAAGCCCAGCTCTATAAAAGCGACCATCTAATCTTCCGGCAAATCGCCGTTAACGTCCTACTCGATTTGCACGACGCCTCCAAACGTCTATTGGCGGACACGGCCGCGATAAAGGTTCCGGCGATGGTACTGGCCGCCAGTTCGGACTGGGTTGTAAAGCAATCCGCCCAGAAAGAGTTCTTCGACAATCTCTCGTCGCCCGGCAAATCTATGGAAGTTCTTCCTGGCTTCCACCACGCCATCTTCCACGAAAAAAACCGCGCTCGCGTTGTTGATAAAGTGCGTGCTTTCCTCGTGGAACGCTTCAGGGAGCCTGTCGTGAAGACCTCGCTTGTTGATGCCGACAAATGCGGCTACACCAAGGCGGAGTACGAGCGCTTGCGTGGTCGGGGCAGCTGGGTTTATGCCATACCCCGTTTGGTTCTCAAGACCGTAGGACGACTAAGTAACGGGATACGGCTTGGCTGGCGCACAGGGTTCGATTCCGGCATGACGCTGGATTACGTTTACGGCAACAAACCGCAAGGATTTACACTCCTGGGCCGTCTGATCGACCGTGCCTTTCTCCAAAGCATAGGCTGGAAAGGCATTCGCCAGCGGAAAGCCCATCTTGCGAAGGCGCTGCGATCTGTAATTGAAACTGTGCACGATTCAGGCCGCCCCGTGCGGCTTTTGGACATCGCCTCGGGTCCGGGCCGATACCTGTTGGAAACGATGGACCGGCTCAAGCACATTCCAATGACCGCGCTTCTTCGGGACTACAAGCAAGAGAACCTCAAAGCGGCTCGCTCGTTGGTCAATGAGCTAGGCCTGGATAATGTGACGGTCGACCAAGGGGACGCCTTCGACCAAGCCTCCCTCGTAGACTTAGCGCCGCGTCCGAGCATTGCAATCGTCTCAGGGCTTTACGAATTGTTTCATGAAAACAACATGGTGTTGCGTTCGCTTCGCAGTCTGGCCGAAACTGTCGAGCCGGGTGGCTATCTGCTATACACGAATCAACCATGGCATCCGCAACTGGAGTTTATCGCACGTGTGCTGCGCAACCGCGAAGGGAAACCATGGGTCATGCGCCGCCGAACCCAGGCCGAAATGGACGAGCTAGTGTGTATGGCTGGTTTCGAAAAGGTGTCTCAAGATATCGACCCGTGGGGGCTGTTCACCGTTTCCGTGGCTCAGAGAATTTCGGCATGAAGGTCGCGGCTGCCAAAACGTCCCTGTTCCTTTCGCTAATGTTTTTGGCAGTGTATGGCGCCACGAGCTGGATCACAGCGCAGCGCGTTGATGTGAGGACTTGCTACTTCGAATGGGAACGTGCAATCCCGTTCGTACCTTTGCTCATCGTGCCTTACCTTTCAATCGATCTCTTCTTCATCGCGGCGCCATTTCTATGCAGTGACTATTCCGAATTGCGAACCCTGGCCCAACGAATCATTTTCGCCATTGCCGTCTCCGGCGTCTGCTTCCTTTGCGCGCCCATGCGGTTCGCCTTTGAGCGACCGCAAACCAGCGGCTGGCTAGGCGTCGCATTTGATGGATTTCGAACGCTCGATGCGCCATATAATCTAGTCCCGGCGCTCCACATCTCACTCTGTATCATCTTGGCGGCCGTTTACGGAAAATACACCCGAGGAATGACGCGATTTGCCGTATGCGTGTGGTTCAGTCTGATCGCATTCTCGACAGTCATGACCTATCAGCACCACGTGTCAGATGTCGCTGGGGGGCTTATACTCGGCAGCATTAGTTGCTACCTGTTTCGTGAGGATTCTGGCCGGCAGGCTGCGGTCAGAAACGTTCGGGTTGGCTTCTACTACGGCCTGGGCGCCACAGCAGTGTTTTTCCTGTCAGCCTTGTATCAGCCCCAGGGCGCTCTTTTACTATGGCCCGGATTGGCACTTACCGTCGTAACGATGGCGTACTGGGGAGTGGGGCCATCAATCTTCGGGAAAACTGGTGGACGTCTTCCAGTGATCTCGCGGTTCATCTTAGGGCCCGCCCTGTTGGGTCAATACCTATCCCTGATTTACTATCGGCGGCGAGGCCGTCGGTGGGATGTTGTGGTACCGCGCTTAATAATCGGGGGCAGGCTCACGAATGCCGAGGCCGATGAAGTGGCTCGCCAGGGTGTGACGGCGGTGCTGGACCTTACCGCAGAATTTTCCGAGGCAGCCCCCTTCTTGGGGATGACTTATCGTAATCTACAGATCTTGGATTTAACGGCTCCGACCCAGAAACAGTTGTGGGATTCCGTGATCTATATCTCAGAACAGAGAGCCTACGGAACAGTTTATGTCCACTGCAAGATTGGTTACTCGCGAAGCGCGGCGGTAGTTTGCGCCTATCTACTGGCGATAGGAACGGTTACTACCGCCGAGGAAGCGGTTGATGTCCTTCGGGAGCGCAGACCTGGCATCGTTGTAAGGCCGGAGGCATGGGCCGCTTTGCGCGCGTTCGAGCGGGTGCAAAAAGCCCGGCCAAGCGCTGATCTCACCCCTCCTTCTTTCTGTGAAATTCCATCACCCACAACGTAGCGATCGTCAGCAGATCGCAATAAATATGGAAGTTCCGCACGCCGAACGATCCCTCATATTCTGGGGTCGCAAGAATCAAAGTCGGCTCAAGAACCTCCGCGATCCGCTTGACGTCCGGTGCTTCAGTGCCGAGTTGTTTTGTTTGTTTGATTAAGTCGAGGGTGGCAAACCGCTGTACGGTCACGTCGTGGATGGCGTCGAGGTTCTTGTAGGCAAACATGCAATAAAGCACACTGACTAGCGCGGTCTTAAATAGGTCTCGCCGAGGGCGGAACGACGAAAACGCCACCAATCCTCCTATCACGATGACGTAAATGTTCCAATACCATTGCAGGGCGTTAGACCGCTCGAAGTACAGTTGAATCAACTCATCGTATTTCATGAAACCCGTGCCTCCAGATCCTTGGAAATTATCGGCAATCGCTAGTCACAAGCGTAGGGCAATTCACTCACTCCGATCCAGTGCAGAAACCAGTCCCTGCTGTGATGAAAGCTTTTGCCGGTGGCCGGGGATTCTACTTCGTTCGGACAGATTCGTAAATGCCGCTGGTCCTTTGGGGCTAGTCCCATCGCGCAGCTGGACCCTCTGGCCCAAGTGAAGACCCTCTGGTGCACCGCCCGCGCGCCAGAGGGTGATCAATTATTGAACACCTGATGCAAGCGCAGTCCCTTCATAATCCGTCTGGGTCGCAATGAGTATCACGCGCGGTCTTTCGTTGTCTTTTGGCCGAAGGCGGCCAACGTCGGACCAAAGGGGGCCAACACGTTGGCCGCCTTCGTTTGGCTGCCTATCACGCTCTTTGAGGCGTTCTCCTCCTTCGGTCCGCCAACGGGGGTGCGTGGTATAGGACCCAAATCGATTTCACCTCCTGGAAAAGCCAAGGGAAGGACGTTAAGATCGGGCCGCGGCGCGCGAACTTTTTCTTTAGAGTTAAGTTCCCTTTGTTTTCCTTCAGGGAGGTGGGTCGTGAAAGTCGGCAGTTTTATTTTTTCAGCAGCGTTGTGCTTGCTTGGCAGTGCGGGTCCGGCACTAGCGCGGGATGTTCCCCTTATTCCACGCGAGGTGCTCTTCGGCAACCCGGAGCGGGCCAGCCCTCAGATCTCTCCCGGTGGCAAGACGCTGGCGTATTTGGCCCCGGACAAGAAAAACGTCCTTCAAGTCTGGGTCCGTACGGTCGGCCAAAAAGACGACAAGCAAGTCACCCATGATGCCAAGCGCGGCATTCGGCAGTATTATTGGGCCTTCGACAACCAGCACCTCTTGTACTTGCAAGATGCCGACGGGGATGAAAACTTTCACCTCTATGCGGTTAACCTCAAGGATATAGGCAGCGAGACCGCGGCTCACGACCTCACTCCGTTCAAGGGCGCTCGCGCCCAGGGCGTCGAACTCGATCCGGACTTCCCCAACGAGCTGTTGGTCGGGCTAAACGTGCAAAACAAAGCCAAGTTCGACATGTACCGGATTAGCCTCAAAGGCGGCGAACCCAAGCTGGACACAGAGAATCCGGGAAACGTTATTGGCTGGGTGGCGGACGCGGAATTCAAGGTGCGCGCCGCAACGGCCGCCACGCCGGACGGCGGCTACGACTTCCTCCTCCGCGAGGCGCCCGGGAAAGAATGGAAAAAAATCCGCCACCTTAACAACGAAGAACAGGGCGAAACTCTCGGCTTTTCCAAGGACGGCAAAACGCTTTACCTGATGAGCAATCATGAAGCCAATGCCGAACGTCTCCTGGCTTACGACCTGGCTAGCGATAAGGAAGAAGTCGTGGCCGAAGACCCTCAATACGACGTAAGCGGCGCCCTGGTCCACCCCACGAAGCGCACCATCCAGGCGGTTTCTTTTAACCGGGACAAGATCGAATGGAAAGTTTTGGACGACAGCATTGCCGGGGATTTCAAAGCTCTGGCCAAAGCGCACGACGGCGAGTTTAACGTCGCCAGCCGTGATCTCGCCGACAAAACTTGGCTCGTCTCCTACATCCAAGACGTGGGTCCGACGACTTATTTCATTTACGACCGGGAAACCCAGAAAGCGGACAAGCTCTTTTCGACGCAGCCGAAGCTCGAAGGCCTCCCGCTGGCGCCCATGAAGCCGATCTCCTACAAGTCGCGCGATGGTCTAAGCATTCGTGGCTACTTAACCACGCCGGTTGGAGTCGAACCGAAGAATGTGCCGACCGTGTTGCTCGTTCACGGCGGGCCGTGGGGCCGAGACGCTTGGGGTTACAGCGGCATGGTTCAGTGGCTGGCCAATCGCGGGTACGCCGTCTTACAGCCCAATTTCCGCGGCTCAACCGGCTACGGCAAGAAGTTCATGAATGCCGGCAATCGGGAATGGGCCGGCAAAATGCACGACGATCTGCTCGACGCCGTCGACTGGGTCGTCAAGGAAGGCGTCGCGGACCCCAAGAAGATTGCGATTATGGGCGGCTCCTATGGCGGCTATGCCACGCTGGTCGGCTTGACTTACTCGCCGGATACTTTTTGCTGCGGCGTGGATATCGTAGGACCCAGCAACCTTGTCAGCTTGCTCAAAACTATCCCGCCTTACTGGGCGCCCATGAAGGCGCTGTTCGCCAAGCGCGTGGGTGATCCGGCTAAAGATGAAGAGTTCTTGAAATCCCGGTCGCCGCTCTTCAAAGTGGATCAGATCAAAGCGCCGCTGTTGATTGGCCAAGGCGCCAACGATCCGCGCGTCAAGCAGGCCGAGAGCGACCAGATTGCCGAAGCCATGCGCAAGAACCACAAGGAGGTGGAATATGTCGTTTATAAGGACGAAGGGCATGGGTTCGCGCGTCCGGAAAACCGCTTGCACTTTTACGCCATCGCGGAGCAGTTCCTGGCCAAGCACCTGGGCGGCCGGGCCGAACCGGTAGGCGAAATCAAGGGGCATTCAGCCGAAATAAAGTAACCGGGCAATTCCTTTAGCGGCGAGCCTGTGCGCTCGCCGCTAAACGAGAGGCAATTCCGCACGCGCCGCCAGCCGCTCCCAGCGCTCCGGAACGGCTATGTTTGAAAGCGCCGGTTGGTCGTCATAGGTTCGCCCATCCAGCTCACGTCCAGCCTTGGCCTTGCGGACGCCGCCCCATTGCTTGAAGAACAAAGGCACACCGGCCCTCGAGCACTGGTCCAGAATGGACAAGACCCACTCCTTTCGCATGGGCCGTGCCCCAGGGCCGCTCTCGCCTCCCACGATGACCCAAGCGATGCCCTTTAGATTTATTTCACCCAAGTCTTCGAGAAGCGGCTCGATGGATAAGAAACGCATGCGCGCCGGCGCATGGCGCAGATGATCGATGCGAGGCAATCCGTGGACTCGGTCTTCAACGCTAACGCCCCACCAGATGTGCGGCTCGAGGGCGGCGAAATGCAAAGCGCCTTGCAACAGGTCGCGCAGCCGTTCCGAACGCTTGGTGAGAATTTGATAGGTGTGCCAATTCGCTTTCTGCATGACCTTACAAACTTCAAGGATGTAATCGACCGGCACATCCTTGTGAAAGAGATCGCTCATGGAATTGACGAAGATGCGCTTCGGCTTGCTCCAAGTAAAGGGCTCGGCGAGCTTGCCGGGGACAAGACGCAGGTCGAATCCTTGCTCGTAAGGATGGCCCGAAACGCCCCGGAAGCGTTCGGCGAAGACCTCGGCATAGCAATGCGCGCATCCTGGGCTGATCTTCGTGCAGCCGCGGATGGGATTCCAAGTGGCGTCGGTCCATTCAATGGTCGAATGTTCACTCATTGCGATGTAGAGATCTGGCGCCCGTTCTTGAGTGGAAAAGACTCCACGTCCTAATGTACACTATCCGTATTGGAATCCCGCCGACCCGCCTTAGCCGATTTGCCGCCCGCCTTCCTTCCTAAGCGACTTGCATCGATGGAGAACGCGTTCATGAAGCTTCTGCTTCGCCTCTCTGTGGCTTTGGTCGCCTCAGGCTTTGCCTGGATCCTCATTCCGCTTCATCGAGCCGAGGGTGAGGCGAATCCTGCCCCGACCAGTCAACCGGAGACCAGCTACAACCGCGATGTGCGGCCCATTCTGTCGAACCGCTGCTTCAAATGCCATGGGCCCGATCTGAAAAAAGGCGGCCTCAACCTTCGCGAACGTGATAGCGCGATCAAAGAAGCCATCGTTCCAGGCAAGAGCGGCGAAAGCCTTCTCGTCGAGCGGATCACCGCAAAGGATGCCGACGAGCGTATGCCCCCCAAGGGCCAACCCCTTACTCCGGAACAGGTCGCGACGCTAAAGGCCTGGATCGATCAAGGTGCGAAATACGAGGAACACTGGGCCTATGTCAAACCGGTTCACCCCTTGCTGCCCCAGGTCAAAAACCCCACCTGGATTCGCAACGGCATCGACGCCTTTATCCTTCAGCGCTTGGAAAAGGAAGGGTTGACGCCGGCTCCGGAAGCCGACAAGGCAACCCTGATTCGCCGGGTCAGCTTCGATCTCACCGGTCTGCCGCCGACGATTCAGGAAGTCGATGACTTTCTCAAGGATCAAAGCCCCGACGCCTACGAAAAGGTCGTGGATCGCTTACTTCAGTCGCCGCACTATGGCGAACATCAGGGTCGACCATGGCTGGACATGGCGCGCTATGCCGATACTAACGGTTACGAAAAGGACGACCGGCGAACGATTTGGCCCTACCGCGATTGGGTGATTAACGCCTTCAACAAGGATATGCCGTTCGATCAATTCACAATCGAGCAAATTGCCGGAGACCTGTTGCCTAATGCCACGCTCGAACAAAAGATTGCGACGGGTTTCCATCGCAACACCATGGTCAACACCGAAGGCGGAACGGATGAGGAGGAGTTCCGCACGGCCGCCATCGTCGATCGTGTCAATACGACGGGTGAAGTGTGGCTGGGCTCCACGTTAGCCTGCGCTCAATGCCATAATCACAAATTCGATCCGTTCTCTCAGGCCGACTATTATCGCCTCTTTGCTTTTTACAACAACACGGCGGACCACGGCCGCGACAATACTCCTGAGATGCCAGTGCCGACCAAGGAACAGGCGGCTCAAAAAGCGAAGCTCGCGGAGCAGATTGCGAAACAGCAAGCCATTCTAGACACGCCAACCCCACAGCTCATCGAAAGCCAAGGGAAATGGGAACAGCAGCAGGCCGGAGCCAGGGCGACCTGGACAGTGCTTGAACCCACAAGTTCGCAATCCGCCGGAGGAGCGACATTAACCAAACAGCCGGATAAATCGATCCTGGCTGGAGGCAAGAGCCTGGACACCGATACCTATACGATCGGACTCTCCACGGATTTGAAAGCCATCACCGCAATCCGCTTGGAAGCGTTGCCGGACAAAAGCTTGCCGGGAAATGGCCCCGGGCGCGCAGATAATGGGAACTTTGTCCTAGGCGAATTTCGCGTGTTAGCTGCTCTGAAGGGGACACCGGATAAGACCCAGAAAATTGAGCTTCAGAACGCAACTTCAGACTACGCTCAAACTGGCCAGGGAGAGTTTCCCGCCAAAGACGCGCTCGACGGCAATCCCAAGACCGGCTGGGCCATCGCGCCGCAGATGGGCCAACCCCACGTAGCGGTGTTTGAGACGAAGCAGGACTTGGGTTTCGACGACGGAACCTTGTTAACGGTCACTCTCGAACACAACTATGGCGGCAAGCATATTCTAGGCAAGTTTCGCTTGTCAGTTACCACGGCTCCCCGTCCGGTGCATGCCACTGCGTTGCCCGATAACATCGTGAGCCTTCTGGCCATCGATTCCACTAAGCGCACGACTGCCCAAAAGGATGAGCTGGCCAAATACTATCGCTCTATTGCTCCTGAGTTGGCCAAAACACGTGAAGACTGGGCGAAACTGCACCAGCAAGACGCGACTATAAAGGTTCCGACGACGCTGGTCTTGCAAGAATTGCCGAAGCCGCGCAAGACCCAGATTATGAAACGCGGCAATTTCAAGAATCTGGGTGACGAAGTAACGCCTGGGACTCCGGCCAAGCTTAACCCCATGCCGCCCGGTGAACCCGCCAATCGGCTGGGCCTGGCACATTGGCTCGTGGACGGCAATAACCCCCTTGTGGGCCGGGTGCTCATGAATCGGATCTGGGCCCGCTATTTCGGCCGGGGCTTCGTTGAGACCAGCGAGGATTTCGGCGCGCAGGGTGAATTGCAAACCCATCCCGAGTTGCTTGACTGGCTGGCGACCGAGCTGATCGAGCGCAAATGGAGTCTCAAGGCCATGCACAAGCTGATTGTGACCTCGGCCACGTATCGGCAATCCGCCAAGGCGTCCCGTGAACTGCATAAACGGGATCCCTACAACCGCCTTTACGCCCGCGGCCCGCGCTTGCGCTTGGAGGCCGAGGCGGTGCGTGACAACGCCCTCGCCATCAGCGGCTTGCTCAGTCCCAAGATCGGCGGGCCCAGTGTCTTTCCGTATCAGCCGGAAGGCGTTTGGTTCAATCCCTACAGCGGCGACAAGTGGGTCTTGAGCACCAGTGGCGACCAGTATCGCCGCGGCCTGTACACCTTTTGGCGGCGCACCGCGCCCTACGCGGCATTCATGGCGTTTGACGCCCCCAGCCGCGAAATCTGCACCGAGCGCCGCCCCCGCACCAATACGCCGCTTCAGGCGTTGGCCACGCTTAACGATAAGGCATTTGTCGATTGCGCCTGCGCCCTGGCACGCCGCATGATGGCGGAAGTCAATGAGGGAGAAAAAACGCGCGCAACCCACGGCTTCCGGTTATGTGTTTCGCGGCCGCCTTCGGAAACGGAACTCGAGCACTTACTCAAGCTCTATCAAGACAGCCTGGAGAAATATCAAAAAGATCCGGCGGCCGCCAAGGCTTTGATCAACAGCGGCCTGACTCCCGCGCCCAAGGAAATGAATGCGGCTGAATTGGCAGCCTGGATAGTGATCGCCAATGTGTTATTGAATTTGGACGAAACGATTACGAAGGGGTAAAGGCGAAGGATAGGATTCCAATCCTGTCTGAATATGAGACAGGAATGGAATCCTGTCCCACGGTCATTCATTTAGGGATCGCCCTTGGTCGCTGGACGAATTGTTGGTGTTCGGGAGACGCCACGCTCATTTGCACAATTTCGATCACCCGTTGGAGGTTCCCTTGAAGCATGGCGACTGAGTCGAGCCACAAGCCGGGGAAAACTTCGCTCTTGTAGATGCCATTGGGATCGGCAGCCACCTTTTCGTATTGGCCGTTTCTCAAGACGAACCAGTCGATAGCCTGATCCTCGACGCGCCAGACGATGTATTCCATGACCCCATTGCGGCGATAGGCTTCAAACTTTTTGTGCACATCGATGCTGACGGAACTAGCAGCGATCTCCGCCACGAGTTCCGGAGCTAGCTCAAGGTAATCGTCTTCGCTAATCCGCGCTTGCCCGCCTTGGATGAAGAGGAATGCATCGGGCTGCTGTACATTTAATGGATCAAGTCGGACCGTCGCTTCTAATCCTGATTCAACGCCAGGCGTGCTTAAACTATAGGTCTCCAAGAAATAAATCATGGACTTATGGGGAACGGAATGGTTGCGATAGCGGACGGGTGAAGGCATATGGACTTCACCTTCAATTAGCTCGGCTTTGCGAACGTGCGGCATTGCACGATAGCGGCGCTCGAATTCCTCGCGCGTTAGCCGATCGCCGTTTTGCAGCGGTGGGATATCGCGATCGGCGGCCGGAGGAACCGGCGAAAAGACCGTTGTTGAAGTAGTCGTTTGCGTGGCCATCTCGAGCGTCTCCAGACGAAAGGCTTTTTTCCACTCTTATCTTTGCTATACTCGGGTAGATTGTCAAAGCGAATGACCCGCCCGGCTCATCGCTTCCCGCCGCTTGGAACATCGCCATGAATCTCTACCAAAAGTACCTGCTCCAGCGCACGCGCCGGCAGTTCTTCAAGGATTGCAGCGTGGGTCTCGGCACGCTGGGGCTGGCGTCGATTTTGAATGAGCGCCTGCTTGCGACCGAGAAAGAACAAGCGGAAAATCCTTTAGCGCCTAAGAGGCCGCACTTTCCGGCCAAGGCAAAGAATATTATTTATCTGCACATGGCCGGGTCGCCTTCCACGCTCGATCTGTTCGACTACAAACCGAAGCTCATCGAACTGAGCGGCCAACCATGCCCCGATTCCTACATCCGGGGCCAGCAGTTCGCCTTTATCAAGGGCAAACCCAAGCTTCTTGGCACACCCCACAAGTTCGCCAAATATGGAAAGTCCGGCCAGGAGATGTCAGGCATCATCCCGCATCTGGCTAAGGTGGCGGATGAACTCTGCATTATCAAATCCATGTTCACCGATCAGTTCAACCATGCCCCGGCTCAGCTATTCGTCCACACGGGATCGCCGCGATTGGGCCGACCGGGGATGGGCGCTTGGTTGTCATACGGATTGGGAACCGAAAACAAGAACTTGCCGAGTTTTGTCGTTCTCGTCTCCGGCACCGCCGCGCCCGACGGCGGGGCGTCGCTTTGGGGCAGTGGGTTTCTACCGACAATCCATCAAGGCGTGCAATTGCGTTCCCAGGGCGAGCCGGTCATGTTCCTTTCCAACCCCGATGGAATGGACGCCAAGGAGCGGCGCAAGTCGCTCGACACGCTGAAAGCGCTCAATGAAATACACCGCGACGCCGTCGGCGATCCGGAGATTAATACGCGCATCGCTCAGTACGAAATGGCTTACAAGATGCAGACCAGCGTGCCCGAGGTCATGGACATTTCCAAGGAGACCAAGGAAACGCATGAAATGTACGGCACGAAGCCTGGTCAAAAGGCGTTCAGCAACAACTGCTTGCTCGCCCGCCGCCTGGTCGAGAGCGGTGTCCGCTTCGTGCAACTTTATCACTGGGGCTGGGATCATCACGGCGAAAGCAAGAACGGCGACATTCGCCATGGTCTCGTCGATCGCTGCAATGAGACGGATAAACCGGTTGCCGCTCTTATCGCGGACCTCAGGAAACGCGGCTTACTTGATTCAACGCTGGTCATATGGGGCGGTGAATTCGGCCGAACGCCGATGAACGAAGAACGCGACGGCTCCAAGTGGCTGGGCCGCGATCATCACCAGCACGCCTTCACCATCTTCATGGCCGGCGGCGGCATTAAAGCCGGGACGACCTTTGGGAAGACCGATGAACTGGGCTACCATGTCGAGGAAAACGGCGTCCACGTTCACGATTTGCAAGCCACCATCTTGCACTTGATGGGCCTGGATCACGAGAAGCTGATTTACCGCTTCCAAGGCCGCGACTACCGCCTGACCGACGTCCACGGCAAGGTAGAGAAGGGGATTTTGGCTTAGAAGAAGAACTCCTTGTGCTCACGCGACCGCGTTCGCATTGCGCTTGACGCGCCTGGTTTCCATTACGCTCCTTGTTTCTTCGCCGCTCCGACTAATTCCATCAAATAACCTTCCGAATCGCGGTCGTTTTGCTGACGCGCCTTGGCCAATCCTTCTTCCGCGAACCGTAAGGCCTTTGTAGGCTGTTTGAGAGCCAGCATGGCTTCCGCAGCCGCGCCGCGGTATTTTACGTTGGAGGGGATGCGGTCAATAAGGCGTTGAAAAACGTCGGCCGCTTGTTCCGCCTCGCCGCGCTTGGCATGAACTTGGCCTCGGCGCAATTCGAAATCGTCACGGCGGCCCCCTTCATTCTGCTCGCAGTCCGCTTTTTCGCCTTCATTGACGATGTCCAGCGCTTCATCGGGCCGGCCCTCTTTAAGGGCTCGTTGCACTAAATAGGAGTAAAAAGGATAGCGATCTGTCTTGCCCTGGTCGGGAGGGCGAGCAATTAAGGTGCGTGCAAAAGAGCCGGCCAGTTCGTGCGCATCAAGTTTTTGCGAGGCTTGGTAAGCCATTTCCAGTTGATCGGTGGTCAAGGTCTCGGCGGGCAGGCTGGCTAATTCCGCTGCGCTCATTCCAGGAATATCAAGGTACACACCGCCGGCCGCCTTTCCAGCCGGCGTGACCTGACCTAGCAGGCCTAGTTTACGACGCAGCCCATTGAAATCGTACTGGGCCAGGATGCCGCCCGCGGCACAGTCCTCCATGAACTGGACGACGCCTCGCAGCTTCTTACGCAAGACGGCATGTCCCGCCGCGTCGATGGGCGCAACGCCGTTTAGCGAACGCAGCGGTTTGTGAATCCACGTCTCCTCAAAATACTTCCGGGCATGTTCGCGGACTTGCTTTTCCGCCTCCGCCTGGTCGGCGACGCCGACTGGAAAAACGACCGCTTGCAAGACTACGTCGTGAAAAGCCGGTATATTCCTTTGCTCGCGTCGTTCGGACACGGCGGGGCCAAGGTGGCTCTCCAAATGATTGCGAACGCGGTCGAGCGCCTCCTTGTTGGTGTTCCAGATGCGCAGGATATTGCGGAGGATAAGCAAGTTGGCGGCAAGCGGCGCCGGCTGGCTGGTCGGGGCGGCCGTGATCAGTGCGGTCGGCGTGTCGAGCACCATCGCATTGAGAACGCCCTGTTCTTCGGGGGTGGGCACCACGATGAGGCGCCGAGCGGCTTCCAGTTCTTGTAAGAAACCGCCCAAAGGCCTTGGGTCCCGGATCTGGTAGGTATAGGAGTATTCGAGCTGGTCCGCGAACTGGTCCATCCCCTGGCCATAGCGCAGCACTTCGCCCAAGGTCCATGCGGCGGCCGCCTGGTCCTCGTCCTTTTCCAGGGCGACATAGCGGTCGAGCGCCTCAAGCGCGGCAGCGTTGTCTCCCAACCAAGCCCGTGTCAGCGCCAAGTTGTACCAGGCGGCAGTGTCGCCTTCATCCTCTTGAGTCAGTTTTTCGAATGCCGCAGCGGCTTCACCGAGTTTACCCTTTGCCGTTCCACTCAGGACGCGATCCCAGGCGGCGCGGCGCTCGCCGGTAATCGTAGGGGAGGGGCTCTGAAAGCGATACTCCTGCCGGGCAGGCGGCGGCAAGCGCGACTTGGCGCCGAAAACTTGTTCAAGGCCGTCGCGCAGTTCCGTGTTGGCGGGCGCTTCGTGGATGGCTCGCTCCAGGGCAACACGCGCCGCGATGGGGCGGTTCATGCGCAGTTCGCAATTGGCGATCAGTCCGTGGACCTCGGACAGGAAGTCATGCGCTTCGGGGTCAAAGTATTCAGCCGCTTTACGAAAAAGCATCAGCGCGCCGGCATTCTCGCCTTCGTTGTAGCGGAACATTCCTTGGAGAAGATGCCCGGCCGGATACCTGGGATTGATCTCGTAAGCCTTTTGAAGAGCCGATTCCGCTTCTTCCACCTTGCCGTTCTGATAGAGGAGTTGGGCTTTGCGTCCCCAGACTTCCGGGTTGCCCGGATGCTCGGCCACGACCTCATCCATCATCTTCATCGCGGTTTCATGCTGTCCTTGAGCGTCTTGCTCGAAGGCCCGGTCAATCGGCTGATGAATGGGTTGACAACACCACTTGAATTTCTTGCCGCTGCCACACGGGCAGGATGCATAAGGGTCCATAGCCATGGAGATCGTTTCCTAGCTTGTAAAAGCAGCAACATGTAGGGTAATTGGTGAGGATAGCAGATTATGCCGCCGCCGGAAACGGGTGCTTAAACGAGAAACCCAGGTGATCGGCCCCGTCATAAAGCGGTTATTTGAGACGCGACCGGGCCTTCTCTTTTCACGCCAAAACCGAATCAGCCGATTAACAGCTACGGGCCGAAAGGAAAGTTGACACTGGGATTTTTGTGTCCCATGTTACCGATGGAACGCTCCTCTTAGTTGGAGTTCCCTTCCCCCGGAACGACCACGGTTTCTGCCTTTAGCGTGCCGTCTCGTCGCCCCTGGTTGGATGCCCGGCGCGGAATGACTCTCCGCGCTCAAACACCGCATTTACAAAAGGACCCCGCTGACATGGTAACCACGGACCTCGGCGCTTGTGAATGGTTTGTCTGGGACCTGCGCCGTAGCAATTTGATCGACCGGGGCCAACTTGACCAGGTTATCGGTGAATTCCTCAACCGCCATCCCGGCGCGGAACCTCCTGCGCTGGCCGAATACCTGGTGGGCCAGGGGACCTTGACCCAGTTCCAGGCCGACCGCCTGCTTCAAGGCAAGACTCAAGGCTTCGTTCTCGGGCCGTTCACGCTTATGGATGCGCTCGGCACTGGCAGCATGGGCACGGTCTACAAAGCTCAATCCAAGAATGACAATCAGTGGTACGCGGTCAAAGTTTTGCCGCGGCGCAGCATGTGGAACGTCCGCATTGCTCGGCGCAAGGTCCGCGACTTCGAGCAGTGCCAGCATCCCTCGGTCGTGCCTTTCGTGGACGTGGGCACTTCCGGCGGCATGCACTACCTGGCCTGGCCCCTGGTCGAAGGCGCCTCTCTCGACAAAATCGTCGAGCGTGAAGGCAAGCTCACCCCGGCGATGGCCGCCATGTACGTTCTCCAGGCGGCGGAAGGCTTGGCTGTTTGCCATAAGCGCGGCTTGTTTCACGGGCTCATCAAACCTTCCAACCTCATGGTGGGCGGTGACGGCCAAATGCGCATTCTTGACTTTGGCATCGGCAGCCTGCTTGCTGAGACGGAGGGCGAGTCGCTGGTTGACACTATGTCCACGGCTAACTCCGTCTCTAGTGGCCTCGACTGCTCCAGTCCGGAAAGCATCATGGATCCAAGCAACCTGACGCCGTTGGGCGACCAGTATAGCCTGGGTTGCGTTCTTTATTACTGCTTGACCGGCAGCTATCCGTTCCCGGACGGGACTGCGGTCGAGAAAATGATGGCCCACCAGACTAAGCAGCCGATGTCGGTCAAGCAACGGAACCCTGAGATACCGGACGAATTGGCCGCCGTGGTCGAACGGCTCATGCAAAAAGCTCCGGAAGCCCGGTTTGCCAATATTGGTGAGTTGATGGAGGCCCTTCGTCGCTGGGCCGCGCCGATGCCGCAGGCAAGCCGGCAGATTCCCAAGTTGCCTTCCGGGGGGGCTCGGGAGCCGAGGGGTGAAAAGTTATCTGCCGCCGTTCCTGTGCTGTCGGAGACTCCGCGACCCGCGAAATCCATGGCAGCCCCCTTGCCCCGGCCGAGCACGATTACCGCTCTGCCCACCCGCCAATCGATCAATAAGGCCGCCGCGGCGGCTCAAGCCGCGCCCGCACGCTCAACGGCTGCCGCTAAACCGGTTGCCGTCCCAGCCGTGAGCGAAGCGCGCCCACCGGTTCCAGCGTCTCGTCCCATCGCACCGGAGCCTCCCGTTGACAAAGCCAGCTTTGAGGAACGCCTGGGTCCCGTGGGCGTAGTTGTCCTGGCCTGCGTCGCGTGCGCCTTGGCTTGGTTGGTGACGAATTATTTCTTGAAATTCTAGACTGAGAGAAAACGTCAGGGGGGTGAAACACTTCGCCCCCTGACTTAGCGCAAGATCTTCACTTTCCACTTTTCTCATCGGATCTGACAAATCAATAAAGCGCTTTGCCCGTCGCGGCCTTGCCGGCTGAAATGAGCAGGTGCCGGCACGCACCTACAACGCCGCCCTATTTAACTCAGCTATTCGCGGACAAAGGTCGCCAAACTCGTCGCGCACAACATGCCACAGGAGCTGGCCGAGAAGAGTGTTGAGGACGAGCGCAAGTGGCATCGTACCGAAGGAAACTTTCTCTAGCATAGGGGTATTAAGTCGGCATCTGGTAGGAGCCTATTAGAAGAGAACAAACAACAATACAATGCTTTGCAGGCGGCTCCGTGCACCCGGCGGGGACACTATTCATGAAAGCCCTAATCCCAACTTCTCAGCAGCACCCGTCTCGGCCTATGACGAATCCTTTGAAGTTCTCGCTGAGAGAGATAAGGCCGTAATTATCGAATTTCATTCCGCGCCAGAAGGAATTGGATGGTTCGATGCTTTTGAGTTGCTATATTGCCAACGCCAACACGATAGAGCGGTCCTCAAAGTTATCCGGAAGGCCACTGACGAAGAGCGACGAATGTTTCGAATTCCGCTGTGGATCCAAGGCGATGAGGTTCCGGAGTGTTGCGGCCGGCAAATGCATTTTGTTGGTCAGATAGACGACGACCGAATCTGCATGGAGCGGCCGCCAGAGGCGAAAATGTGGTGGCATGACGTGGCAAGCTTTTATGTATTCACCTGCGCTGAGTGCTTAGAATGCAAAGCGATAGGTCAGCAGTTCTAATCTCGGTGGGTAGTGCCCGCCAAACCAGCGGCTGAAGGCAGGCATCAGCGTCTGTGCAGACGGCTCCGACAGCTTTTAGGTTCGGCCTCGGAGATACTGTCATGTCCTTCACTAGAAGAGGCTGCTTCGTCATCCTGCTCGCCTCCGGGGTCCTCGGCTGCCAGCGTGTTGAGTCGGTGACGACGGTTAACTCCTCGACCAACAAGGCCTTATCTTCGTCTTTCAGCGGCTCAAAGGCAGGCGATCAACGAGAGGTCGCGGGCATCAAACTGTGCTGGTGTCCGCCCGGCAAATTCATGATGGGCAGCCCGCCCGACGAACCCGAGCGGCGGCCCGACGAGGATCAGGTCGAGGTCACGCTTAGTAAGGGCTTCTGGACCGCGAAATACGAGACGACGCAAGGTCACTGGAAACGAATCGTCGGCAAACTCCCGGGCCAGTTTACGGCGGAGTTGCCCGAGGACGATGACCTACCGGTGGGGAATGTCAACTTTGCCGAGGCGGAGGCGTTCTGTCAGAAACTCACCGAACTCGGCCACAAGTCCGGCGATCTCCCGAAAGACTGGGAGTTTCGTTTGCCAACCGAAGCGCAGTGGGAATACGCCTGTCGCGCGGGGACAACGACTGCCACCTCGTTTGGCGATAAGATCAGCAGCAAACAGGCGAACTTCCTGGGAGAGAAGCCCTACAACGGGGCCGAGGCAGGGCCGTCGCTTAAGAGGGCCGCCAAGGTGGGCAGTTACCCCGCCAACCCTTGGGGCTTGCACGACATGCATGGCAACACCTGCGAGTGGTGCCGGGACTGGTACCACGCGAAGCTCCCCGGCGGCGCCGATCCGGACTTGTACACAGCGAAGGCGACAGCGACGAAGAATCGGACGGGAGATTACTCGCGCTCGCGCCGCGGCGGCACTTGGGCCGACCCGGGCTGGCCCAATCGGTCGGCCTTTCGGCAGCGATTCGAACCGGAGCGACGCTACGATCATATCGGATTTCGCGTCGTGGCCGTTGAACTGTAGCCTGCCGGATATGTGGGTGGATCGCTTGTTAAAGACGAGCCCCGGCAACCTGGCCTTCCAGCTTCCAAGGAAGCTGCCACAAGGGCGCGCTATTGAAACATCGAGTAGACGCGGTTCACCAATCTAGTGGAGAGAAACACATGAGCATGATCACGGTGAAAGACGGCACAGAGATTTACTACAAGGATTGGGGCAGCGGCCAGCCGATCGTTTTCTCCCATGGTTGGCCTCTTTCGGGCGACGACTGGGACGCGCAGATGATGTTCTTCTTGAATCGCGGCTATCGCGTCATCGCCCATGACCGGCGCGGTCACGGCCGCTCCAGCCAACCCGGCGACGGACACGATATGGACCACTACGCCGACGATCTCGCGGCGCTCACGGCCCATCTCAATTTGAAGAATGCCGTCCATGTGGGCCACTCGACCGGCGGCGGCGAGGTCGTCCGTTACATCGCGCGCCACGGCACGAGCCGCGTCGCCAAGGCTGTTCTCGTAAGTGCCGTGCCGCCCCTGATGGTGAAGACTCCCGCAAATCCCGGCGGTCTGCCTAAAGAAGTATTCGACGACTTTCAAGCGCAAGTAGCCGGCAACCGGGCGCAGTTTTATCTGGATGTGCCGACTGGACCCTTTTACGGCTTCAATCGGCCCGGCGCGAAAGTATCCCAGGGCGTGATTCGGAATTGGTGGCGCCAGGGCATGATGGGCGGCATTAAGGCGCACTATGATGGCATCGTGGCCTTCTCCCAAACGGACTTCACGGAGGACCTGAAGAACATCACGGTGCTCACTTTGGTCATGCATGGCGATGACGACCAGATCGTTCCTTATGCGGACTCGGGACCGCTGACCGCGAAGTTAGTGAAGGGTGCGATACTAAAAACCTACAAGGGCTTCCCGCACGGCATGCCGACAACCCATGCGGATCAGATCAATGGCGACTTGCTCGCATTTATTAAGTCGTAAACCCACGTTGCGCGTCCTCAGGTGTTGAAGAAATATATTCTTTCGAACCGTTGTTCGGCCGCGGGACAATTTAGCATTATGAGCAGCCTTACTCCAGAAATCATCGCGAGGACGCGATCTGATGGTGATCTGTTTGCAGTGATTGCCACGGAGTTGGAACGGCTCCTTCCCAACGACAGAAGGGCCGATGATTCATTTGTTGCTGAGCTTCGCAATCTGCCGCCCGGGCTTCGTGCCATGGCGGCAACCTACGAACTCGATGTTTCCCTGACGCTTGACGATCTTGGTTGGCATTTTGGAAATTGGCATCACATGGGCCTCGCTGAGGAAACGGCGGCTGGGTTGGAAGAGCTTGGCGCGGCGGAGTTGGCCGAACTCTTCCGGCAGGCATTCCTCTTGGCCCGTGATTACTGGGATGAGCTCGGTTCGGAGAACTGGACCAAATGGTATCATGACTCTGCTCTAGAAAAAGCAGTCGACCCGCTCAACCTGAAGGCATGGGCGATCCGAGAATCAAAGGATTTGGGGCTATTCAGTTATTGGCTGGAATACGCCCGTCGATTTCCGGAGCGTCTTCAATGACGAAGGAGCGGAAATAGTCAAATCTTGAAGTGTTCATGGCGAACAGCGGCCGAGGCGTGCCGGGGAGCGCCATTCAGGCTTTTCGGGCGCCAAAGTTTGTGCAGGAGGTTCCCTGCATAGCCTGATCGTTAGCCAGTGAGGCGTAGTGGTCGTGGCTTGCCATGAAGAAGGATGATTATGAAAAACGCGATGGTGAGAGAGTTCCGTTCGCTTTTGCCCGCTTCAGGGGTTTGCCTTCTTGCGCCGCTGCCTGCCGTTGTCTTCTGGCAGTCCGATAGCGGGCGATCGGCCGCGCTGGGGTGCTTCTTCCTCGGCTGCGCTAGCCTGGTGGCGTATTCGTTTGGCCGTGAGACCAATGGCCGGGCCGGGGATAGGCTTGTACCGGATCGCTCAATCGCGCAGCCCCACTGGTCCACGAAGATGGGGGCTTTGGGGTTGGCATTACTCGCCTCGCTGGTCGCTTTCTCGGGCTTCAGTTTGGCGCTCAACGATGCACACGATCTGGACGTACCTCTCGTGGGACTGCTGATTCTTGTTCCATCGCTTTGTACAGTGCCCTATCTGACCTTGCTTACTCGCAAGCCGTTTGCTGCCGTCGTCTTCGCGCTGGCGCTCGTCGCGTGCATGAAGTTGCTGGGCGGGGCGGTCGTGGTCCTTGTGTACGGGTGGAACGCCAGCCAGCAGGGCCACACCCGGATGCCGTGGACCGATCCGAACCTGCTCGTATGGGTTTTCTGGATATTGACGGGCGTTTACTCGGCAGCTTTCTACGTCTTGGGCTATCCGGCGTATCAGGCACTGAGTCATCGGACAGACACTCTAACCAGCCACTGCATCTGACCGGGTCGGCCTTGCATGGAATTTAGAAGCTTATAACCGACGCCCGCTTCAGGGGTTTGCCTTCTTGCGCCGTTGCCCGCCGTCCGCCTGCCCCAGTTCACTTTCAGAGGATGGATGCCCCGGGTACAATGCCCAGGGGAGGACTACCTATGCCGTTGCGCGATCATTTTCGCCTACCGCTCGATAAGAGTAGGTCATGGGACGAGTTGCACGGCGCTTGGCCGACGGTGATCGTGATGGCGCTGAACAAGAAGCTTCCGCCGCGTTACGTTGCCGCTCCTCAAATCCACCTCGGTGGGTACTTTGAGATCGATGTCGCATCCTTTCAAGAGGAATCACCGCTTGAGCCGGTTTTGGGAAGGGGCGAAGCCGAAGGCGGCGTTGCAATGGCGGCGTGGGCGCCTCCGCAACCCACGCTGGAAGTGAGCACTGACTTGCCGGACCACGACGAGTACGAAGTGCGCGTCTACGACACCGAACGTGATCGCCGCCTTGTGGCTGCCATCGAGATCGTCAGCCCGAGCAACAACGAGTCGCGCCGCGCCTTCGTGGCCAAGTGCGCCGCTCTCCTCCGGCAGGACGTCGCTGTGGCGGTCGTCGACGTGGTCACAACGCGCCAATTCAATCTGTACAGTGAACTTCTGGCGTTCTTAGGCCAGACCGACCCAGCACTGGCTGACGAGCCGACCCCTCTCTATGCCGCCGCCTGCCGTTGGAGACGCGGGGAGGATTCGATTCGACCACAGCCGCGCCTGCAAACATGGCACTACGCCTTCGCCATCGGTCGGCCACTGCCGACCTTGCCGCTGTGGTTAGCCGAGAGCCTGGCTGTGCCCCTCGAACTAGAAGCGACCTACGAAGAAACGTGTCGCATCCTGCGCATCCCATAGCGTGGTTCGGCGGGTGAGGACACCCAAGCAATATCTGTCTTTGCCGATCCATTGGCGCTTCGGCTCGTCCGCTGCCTCACTTTCCACTCTTCTCCTCAGCCTTGACAAACCAATAAAGCCCCTTGCCTGTGGCGGAATAGGTCATGAAGTAGACTTCGCCTTTTTCGTCTTCGCCGAATGACATAATCGGGACATTGGGGTCGCGGATTCGCTGGTTGGCGACGACGCGTTTCTTGGCTTCGTCATAGTGCAGGGCCCAGATCTTGGCGCTGACGTAATCCGCGTACAAGTAGGCGCCGTCGAGTTCCTTCAGGCGTGGCCCGTGATAAACCGTGCCGCCGGTCAGCGACTTGCCTATGTCGTGATGGTATTCCCAAATGGGGTCAATAAGGTCCTGGCGCGGTCCGACGCCCTTATCGCTGAAGGGGTGCAGGCCTTCGCGGATGTTCCAGCCGTAATTGCCGCCGCGAACGATTAGATCGATTTCCTCGTAGAGGTTTTGGCCGACGTCGGACGCCCATAATTTGCCGGTTTTCTTGTCGAAAGCCATGCGCCAGATATTGCGAAGGCCGTAGGCCCAGATTTCCGGGCGGGCTTCCTTATTGGCGACAAAAGGATTGTCTTTGGGGACGGCGTAATTCTTGTCCGCGTCCTTGTGGTCCACGTCGATGCGGTGGATCTTGCCCAGTAGTGTCTTGAGGTTCTGGCCATTGCCGAAGGGATCGTTCGCCAGGCCGCCATCCCCGTGGGTGAAATACAAATATCCGTCGGGCCCGAAGCACAGCGTGCCGCCGTCGTGGTTCCAGAACGGCTTTTCAATACGGAGCAATTCCTCTTCGGAGGCCGGATCGGCCTTATCGGGATCGTCCTTGCTGACGCGGAAGCGCGAGACGATGTTCGTTAGTTTCGCCTTCTTGGTGGTGTAGAAAACGAAAAACTCACCGTTCTTTTTGTAATTAGGATGAAACGCCAGGCCGAGAAAGCCTTCTTCATTTTGGTCGTCGTTGTAGACCACGCGATCTTGCAAATCGAGAAAGACTTTCGTCTTGGCGGCTTTCTGATCGTTTGGGAAAACATGAATGACGCCTTGCTCCGTGGCGACAAAGATGCGGTTGCTGCCGTCGCCGGCATGCGTCAGCACGAGCGGCCGCAAGGGGACGACTTGTCCCTTGTCGTTTTCCCCCTTCCAGTCGGTCCATTCGAGATTTGGAAAAGCGACGGCGGTTTCGATGGGCAAAGGCGTTTCATCGACCTCCTGCCCGGGGACCGAGGCGGATAGCGCACTGACTGTGCCGGCTTTCGTGTCCACCAAGAGAAGCTCTTTGCCGGTTGCATCGACTCGGATGTCGGCAATTCCGGGCAGATTGCTGGACAGCAAAATCGGCCTGTCTCCCGGGCGCGGGACCACCGATAGTCGAGAGCCCTTGCGATCGCTGAAATACAGCCGACCATATTTGTCCCACGCCAGGCTGCCGCCACAGTTGTCAGCCAGCTTGGCGGCCTTGCCGTCAACCAGCTTGATGCGCATCAGTTCGCCCGATTCCATGTCGCTGACGATGAGATGCGAAATGCCGTCCATGGCGATTCCGGCCGGCGCCTTCAAGGTGGGGGTGCGCTTGATATCAACGGCTATTTCGACCTTGCCTTTCTGGTCGATGCGATAAGCCGTTGCGCCGGTCTTCGCGCCGCCGGCATCCGCGACGTACAGCTTGCCTTCTTCGTCGGCTTCGATGGCGGACAAGGCGACGGGACGCGACGGAAAAGCCTTGGCCGGCGCAAAGATATCCGCCTTGCCATTCTTATCGATCCGCCAAATGCCTTTTTTGTCCGCCACAAAGAGCCATTCCGACCAGGTCACGATGCCCTTTGGATCGTCCAGGCCGTTAGCCAATGGAATGGCCTTATTGCCATCAATAAGGAAGACAGCTCCATCGCCTTCTTTATCGATTTCACCCATGGATGTGACATAAGTCTTGCCATCATTGCTGACCGCGATGGAGGATGGCTTTTTGAGTCCTTTGACCAAAACTTTAGGCGGTGATTTTGCAGTCGCTTGGCAAACACAACCTAAGAAAATGCCGGCGACTAACGGGTAGAGCTTCAAAGATCCACTCCTGGCAAGGGGGTTATTGTCTTGTACGTGTAGGGCTACGGATCATCAAGATTTGAGAATGTTACCCGAATCGAGGAGCGATGTGTCAGGAAAATACCGGCCCGGTCTCATTGGTTAGCGAAATGGAAAAAATCCTTACTTTTTGCGAGCCATCATAATGCCGTCGCCCACGGTCAGGAGACACGCTTCTACGCGGGCATCATCGCGAACCTTTGGATTCAGCGCTCGCAGGGCTACGGTCTCGGGATCTCCAACCGCGGCATCCGCAACGGCGCCCGACCAAAGCATGTTGTCGATCAGTATCAACCCGCCCGGCCGCACGAGCCGCAAGCAGGCCTCGTAGTAAGCGTCGTATTCTTCCTTGTCGGCGTCGATGAAGGCGAAGTCAAATGAGTCGGGCCCAAACTCGCCTTGGAGTGCCGCCAGGGTAACGAGTGCCGGGCTGAGGCGCAGCTCGATGCGGTTTGCTAGCCCGGCTTCCTGCCAATATCGGCGAGCGATGTTCGTCCATTCTTCGCTTACATCGCAGGTGATCAGCTTACCGGCTTCCGGCAAAGCGGAGGCTACCGCGAGCGCGCTATAGCCGGTAAAGGCGCCGATTTCCAAAGCCCGGCGCGCTCCAATCGAACGAGCCAAAAGAGCCATGAACGCTCCCTGATCCGGTCCGATCTGCATTTGGCTGGTGGGCAGCCGAGCCGTCTCCGCGCGCAGCCGTTTTTGCAGCGGCGTCTCGCGCGTGATGATCGTGTTCACATAATGCTCAACCGCATCGGACGTCAGCGAGCGTTTGGCCATGTTCCTTAAACCAAAATATCCTTGATGACCTTGCCGGCCACATCCGTCAAGCGGAAGTCCCGGCCGGCGTAGCGATAGGTCAATTTCTCGTGATCCAGACCCATGAGATGCAGGATCGTCGCATGATAATCGTGAACGTGGACCGGATTGGCGACGATGTTGATGCCGTATTCATCCGTCTCGCCGTAGGCCGTGCCGCCTTTGACCCCAGCGCCGGTTAAGAAGGAAGAGAACGCTTTGGCGTAATGGTTGCGGCCCTTGCTGGTGGCATTGTCGGTCCAGGGAGAGCGTCCAAACTCGGTGCAGCCAGCCAGCAGCGTCTCCTTAAACAGGCCGCGCTGTTTGAGGTCTTTGATAAGAGCGGCCAACGCTTGGTCCACTCGGCGCGCCTTGGGCCGGTGGTTGTCCATGTTGTCGTGAGCGTCCCAGTTATCGCTTGAACCGGTGTCGATCAATTCCACGACGCGCACGCCGCGTTCGATCAACCGTCGTGTGATAAGACACTGGTAAGCAAACGATTTTTTGTCGCCTCGTTTGAGCCCATAGAGTTCAAGCGTGGCATCAGTTTCTTTGGAGAGATCGAAGACCTCGGGCGCCTCGCGCATTAGACCTTGAGCCGTATCAAAGCTCGACGTGCGCGCAGGTAGGTTGAGATCGCCGGGCCGAGATTGCGCGTGCAACTCGTTCACATCCTTGAGCATCATCTGTTCGAGTTCTTGCAACTTGACGGACCGGGCAGGGGTGCGCAAGTTCGGAATTGGGTCATCCCCCGGTATGATGCGAACGCCCTGGTGCACCGGCGGCAAAAAGTTGCAGTCCCAAACTTGGGACCCGGCATAAGGCAGATGTTCCGCGAGCACCATAAAGGAAGGCAGGTTCTTGTTGTAAGTGCCCAGGCCGAAGCTGAGCCAGGCGCCCAGGCTGGGCATGGGCACGGTCGCCGAGCCGGTGTTCATCGCCAAGACGGCCTGAAAATGTTCGACAATGTCGGTATGCAGGCTGCGGATGATGCACAGATCATCGGCGACGGAACCAAGCTGCGGAAAGAGCTCGCTGATTTGCAGCCCTGACTTGCCTTGCGGGCTAAAGGCAAACGGAGAGCCCAGCAGCGGCTGTTTGATGGCCCCGCGAAGCTCGACGGCCGATACCAGCTTGCCCTGATCGCTCTTGAGCTTCGGCTTGTAATCGAACGTATCAACATGCGAGACGCCGCCGGAAAGAAAGACGAAGATCAAGTGCTTCGCCTTGGCTGGGAAATGGGTCGGCTTGGGCGCGAGCACATGGGCGTCGTTCACTTGCGCGGCAAGAGTGAGAGACCGATACAAGGAGGCGCCGGCTAAAGCAGCGGCCGAGCAGCAAAGAAATTGGCGGCGGTGCATAGCTAAAGACCTAAGAACTACGAAAACGCGAAAGACACGAAGAATAGCACGTCGGCGGGCGGGACCCCGTTCAAGGTTTTAGATGGCCAAAGCTTCTCAAAATCAAAGGGGGCCAGGCCAACGCGGGGCCACCTTTGTCCGACGCTGGCCACCTTCAAGGCCGACGTTGGCCACCTTCGAGCCCGACGCTGGCCACCTTTGAAGGAGAGACGCCAAAGACAACGAAAGGGGGCAAGTCGGCATCATGTGTTCAATTATTGATCACCCTCTGGCGCGCGGGCGGTGCACCACAGGGTAATCACTTGGGCCAGAGGGTCAGGTGCCGAGACATTCAAAAGCCATGAAAAGACACAAAATCCCACAAATGCTTTCCACGGGTCTGTTTTTGAGAGTTTTCGTGGGGGGCGTCATAGGCAATTTCCATTTCTTTCGCGTCTTTTGTGGTTATCCAATCTTCAATCGACATAAAAGAATTCGTTAGCCGTCAAAACAATTCTCGCATAGCTAGTCCAGGCCTCAAGCTCACGTTTATCATGGGAGACGCCGGTTTTGGCTACTTCCTTTTTATATTCGTTCACATACGCGACTGCCTTCTGTACCTCCGTTGGAACGGGCGGGCGACCCCAGGCCAATTCAATTAGGCGCTCGATGCGCCTGGGCTCTTCGGCCGTCGCGGCGATTAGTTTCTTGGCCAACGTTTCCGCCTGATCTTTGATGAAAGGATTGTTCATCAAATACAGCGCCTGCAACGGCACTGTGGACGAAGTGCGTTTGTCCGTGGAATGATTCGTATCCGGGCCGTCAAAAAGGGCGAGGAAGGGATGGCGCTGCAAGCGCTGCGTCATGAGGTAGACGCTGCGATGATTGGAGGGATAGACTTCCTTGAACGCGTTGTGCTGAGTCCAACCCCATTGAGCAATCGGCGGAAAAGGATGGACGCCGGGGCGTTTGCGGTCGAGATTGCCGCTGATAGCAAGAAGCGCGTCGCGGATTGCCTCCGCTTCAAGGCGGTGGCGCTCGAACCGCCAATGCCAACGGTTGGCGGGGTCCTTGGCCGCGTTGGCCGGATCATTTGTGCTGGCGAGTTGATACGCCTTGGAGAGCATGATGCGCCGGTGCAGCGCCTTGATGGACCAGCCGTCTTTAATGAATTGGGTTGTCAACCAATCGAGCAATTCGGGATGGCTCGGCGGTTCGCCGCGCACGCCGAAATTGGAGGGTGTCGCGACGATGCCCGTGCCGAAGTGATAGTGCCAAACCCGATTGACTAAGACGCGTGCCGTGAGCGGGTTTTCCGGGCGAGTCAGCCATTGGGCCAACTCCATTCGGCCGCTGGAGTCCTCGGCAAAGGGAACCGGCGAATTGCCGGTCAAAAACTTGGGCACGCACCGCTTGGCCACCGGTCCCGGCTTATCCGGGTCGCCTTTGAGCTGCACACGGGTCTCGGTCGGTTTGCCTTCGCTGACGGCATACGCGCCCGGCACATCGGACGGCAGTCCCGGCCGCTGGAAGTTGCGCAAGTCGGCGCGCAGCTTCTTCACTTTTTCCTCAAGCTGCTTAGCGGCTTGATCGCGTAGTTGGGTCAATTCCTTGACCTGGTTTTGCAAGGGTTGGACATCCTGCTTATCCTTTGCCTGGCTCTCAATTCGTTTCTTGAGATCGTCAAGCTGCTTGTTAAGTCCGGCCACCTGCTGAGCCAGCGCGTCTTCCTTTTCGACGCGGCTCATTTCAGTCTGCTGCTGCTTTATCTTTTCTTCGAACGCCTTAATCCGCGGTTCCGCTAACTCAGGCGGCAGCAGCGGAACCATGTGCTGGCGACTAAATCCCTTCGAGGCCAATTCCTCCGACCCGGCATAAGGAAAGGTCGTATTGGAGAAAATCGCGTAGAGGCCGTAATAGTCCTCCATCGTGATCGGGTCGAACTTGTGGTCGTGGCAGCGGGCGCAGCGCAGCGTGAGGCCGAGAAAAACGGCGCCGGTCGTTTCGATAGTATCTTCCAACGTCAGATGCCAAAGTTCATAGGGAGCAGTGGCATAACGGCGCGACAGGGCGAGAAATCCCGTTGCGATCACGCGTTCGGCATATTGCTTCTTCGGCCCCTGCTTCGCCAGGATGTCGCCGGCCAATTGCTCGCGGACGAATTCGTCGTAAGGCTTGTCGGCATTGAAGGCGTCGATGAGGTAGTCGCGATAGAGCCGGCTTTCGGGAATAGGATAATCGGCATTGTCTCCTGCCGTGTCGGCATAATGAGCCACGTCCATCCAGTGCCTGGCCCAGCGTTCGCCGTATGCTGGCGAAGCCAACAAGCGCTCGACGACCTTGGCAAAAGCATCCGGTGAATCATCCGCAAGAAAAGCTGCGATCTCCCCGGGCGTGGGCGGCAGGCCGATCAAGTCATAAGTGGCTCGGCGAAGGAGCGTACGCTTGTCGGCCGGTCCGACCGGCTTTAGACCCTGCTCGCGCAGCTTGGCGGCCAGAAAACGATCGATGGGATGATCCGACCACTTGTCCGGATCGACCGGCGGTTCCGCGCTCTTGACCGGCCGAAACGACCAGTGATCGACACGCGGCGGATTCAAGATCGCCTTTGACTCCGGCCAGACTGCATCGTGTTTCACCCAGGCTACAAAGTCGGCCACGACATCACGCGGCAACGGCTTGTCGGGCGGCATCTTCAACGTTTCATGCGTCTGGCGCAGGGCCTGGATCAGCAGGCTTTTGTCGGGGTCGCCCGGAACAATGGCTGGTCCGCTCTCGCCACCTTTCAGAAGGCTGGCTCGCGCATTCAGCCGAAGACCGCCTTTGACCTTGTCGCCGCCATGGCACTTGCCGCAGGTCTGGATGAGAACAGGGCGAATCTTAGTCTCAAAAAATGCCTCGGCATCCGGCGCACCGGTCTGGCCGCTAGCGCCGGAAGCAGAGGCCACCAATGTTAGACAGGCAAGTATCCTGACCACGTCACAGCCCCCGCAGATCCTCGGGCAATGTAGGCTCTATCATATCCGGCTCAACCGGCATCTGAAAGAAGACGGCTCCCAATAGGCGACTAGTGCTTTGTCACCCTGGCAAAATTACGGTACGTAGCACAAGCGTCTCGCTTGTGCGCTTGCCCAGCACACAAGCGAGACGCTTGTGCTACGGTCGAATGGTTCGTCCTAACAATCTTGTATGATAATGCACTAGGCACGAAGTCGAATTTGCTTTGGCGAAGTGGCACAAGCCATGAATGCATTTACTCAAATATGTCCGTTGCAATCCGAAAAAGACTGCCTGCCTTTTCCGGACCGGCCACTCGGGCGGCCAGAATGGTGTAGCCGCGATGCATGACGGCATCGGTCTCGCCAAAGGACTCCACAACCAGGGGCGCCAACTCCTTGGGCTGTTTGGTGACCAAATAAAACCGTCCGCCGGGTTTGAGGAGGGCACGCGATCTCTGGATAAACAGCTTAGCGATAGCGGCATGGGCGAAATACGGCGGATTAGCTAGCGCCACATCGAAGGCCTTGACCGGCAAGCCCTCCATGGTCGCGGTCGCAACCGTCTTGTAAGCGACTAGGCCATTTGCCTGGGCATTGAGGTCGGTAAGCGCCAGGGCCCGAAGGTTGCTATCGACGAACGTGATCGAGCTGTCCCTGCCGGTACGCTGAGCGGCCATTATGCCGTTGGTGCCGCAACCGCAACCCACGTCCAGCACGTTTTCCCCCGAGTCGAGGACGGCGGCTTCTAGAAGAGCCCGCGCTCCTTCATCCATCCGTCCATAGGTGAACACCCCTGGCCGTGAAACGAAGCGCAGCGAGGGATGCCCCTCCTCGCCGCGAACTTGGAAAGTTACCTCATGCCGGCGGCGCGGCCGATCGCCTTCGCGTGTGCACCAAAGAACCGTGTTCAATTGCCCGGTGTTCGGCATATGGACACGGCCGAATGTTTTCTTGAGCAGGCGCGGAAAGAACTGATCGCTCTGAAAGGGCGTGGCTACGATAAAGGTGCCGTGCGGCCGGAGAATGTGGTGGGCCTGTTCCACCATATCAATCTTCAGTTCGCGCTCGCCGCCTTTAGGCGCCGGATAAACCACTGTCTGAAATTCTGGCGGCAAATCCCAGAGGTCCGGAGCGGCGGCGACATCCGCTTCCAAGCCAATCGCCTCCAGCTCCTCGCGCAGGCGCTGGGCGGGATAGAGGTCCATTTCATAGCAGGTCACGGGCATTCGCGGCAGATCGGCTAGAAACGGGAGCACTTCTCCCGGCGAACCCAGAATAATGGCCAGTGGCCCGCGCAGCCTATCGCCGACGCTCTTCAAAACTTGGCTCAGAAGGGGCATGCTGACTTTCTTCTTGCGCTGCGCCATGATCTCTAATTTGCGGTTCTGATAGAAGAAGGCAAGCCTTTCCAAAGGCGCCAGCCAACGGCCCGCGTGAACGAGTTTATGCGCACTTGTTTTCCGTTTTTCATCTCCCCGCCTACCCCCGATTAAAAACGGCGCACTCCCATGAAAACAAAGCGATAGCCTCCTTTCACCTCTTTTTGCGTGCTTTCGCCAGGTTAGCCCGTTCACTTCAAACGAAAAAGGGCATCGTAAACGATGCCCTTTTGCAACAGAACTTGTTAGCTTAGCCCACCTTCTGGACCGCTTCATTGAGCGGCGGCCATTCTTTCTCCAGACCTTCATCTTCGATTTGTCGCAGCTGGGCGTCCGAAATCTCGAATTGTTTGGTCACATGTTGACGTGATTCTGCGACCGTCATAAGGCCCATGTCCTGGGTGGTAACGAGAGCGTGGAATATCTCTCGGCGTTGTACAAGGGTCAAGCGCTTCGCACGCATGGCAGTTTTTCCTCCAATGCAAATAACCAATCAAAATCGCAGGCAGGCGCTTCCTGGCCGGCCCGCGCTGGCGCAAACCTTTTGAGCACCAGCTCGCATCGCTCTTCCGAATCAGCAAGGGCAGGAAGGAGGACACGCGACAGGCACACAGAGTTCAGCCCGAACACCGGGCGAGGAACTCAATGAATGTCCAATAGGAGTGCGTTGAGTCTCCTTTGGTAGTATACTCAACGACCCCCGCAAAGTGTTGCGAAATTCCGGTAATTTTCACTGGGATTATCAGGGAAGGCGTGTAACCTACCGGCTAGTCCATTTACACCGTACTTACCACGGGCTCAATGACTTCAGGAGAGAGCGCCATGCGGAATGCGCGATTGAGAATGGTTTTTCGGCCTCTTTGGCTTGGCCTTTGCCTTGTGGCCGCAGACCCTAGAATCATCGCCGAACCGCCTACTCCGAAGGAACGCCCCGAGAAGGCAAGCGGGCGCAAATTGCTTGTCAACGAAGCCCTTGCTCCTGAAGTAGAAAACCTACAAACCCTCTATAAGAGCCTTCACTCCCATCCCGAATTATCCTTACAGGAAGAAAAAACGGCCGCGCGCATGGCGGGGGAACTCAAGAAGCTCGGGTTCGAAGTAACTGAAAAAGTCGGCGGGTTTGGCGTCGTCGGCGTCCTGAAAAACGGCGTCGGGCCCACCATCATGGTCCGGACCGATCTGGACGCGCTTCCGGTAGTGGAAAAGACCGGTCTTCCCTATGCCAGTAAGGAACGCGGCCGCGACAAAGACGGCAACGACGTCGGCATCATGCACGCCTGCGGCCATGACATGCACATGACCTGCTGGGTCGGCACGGCCCGAGTCTTAACCAAACTCAAGGACCATTGGCAAGGAACTCTCGTCTTCATCGGTCAACCTGCCGAGGAAGTTGGAAAGGGCGCCCGTTCCATGCTCGAAGACGGCCTATTCAAGCGCTTCCCTCGGCCCGACTATTGCCTGGCGCTCCACTGCGATCCCGTCCGTCCTCACGGCAGCATCGCTTACACCGATGGCATGGCGCTGGCCAATGTCGACGCCGTGGAGATTACCGTACGCGGCAAGGGAGGCCATGGTGCCTGGCCGCATATGACCGTCGACCCCATCGTCTTGTCCGCCCGGATCATCCTCGACTTGCAGACCATCGTTAGCCGCGAGATGAATCCGGTCGATCCCACGGTCGTTTCGGTCGGGTCTATCCACGGCGGCACCAAGAGCAACGTCATTCCCAGCGAAGTGGAGCTCAAGTTGACCGTGCGGACTACCAAGGACGACGTTCGCAAACATGTACTGGAAAGCATCGAGCGTATCGTCAAAGGGGTGGCCGCGACCGCTCGAGCACCGGAACCCATAGTCAAGATCGACTTAAATGAGTTCACCCCGGCACTCATCAACAACAGCGACTTGACGCGCAAGACCGTGGCGATGTTCCGTGAAGCACTAGGGCCCGATAACGTCTTCGAAAGGCCGCTCGTTTTGGGCGGTGAAGATTTCAGCCGCTACGGCCGGGAAAAGGTGCCGATCTTTTTGTATTTCCTCGGCACGGTGGCGCCGGAACGGATCGCCCAAGCAGGCAAGGAAGGCGGCACACCCTTGCCGTCGCTGCATTCGGATCTCTACTACCCGGTTCCGGAGCCCTGCATTAAGACCGGCGTGCTAACCATGAGCCTGGCAGTATTGAATCTTTTGGGGAAATAGCAGCCCCTCGGCGACCGGCGACTTCCGTTCCCCTAATAAGACTGTGAGCCGGCCTTGCCGGCCTCGGGGGCTATTTCCTGAGCCTGCCGAATCGGCCTCCGTGACAATGTCAACGCTGGCCGCAATCTTTAGGGTCCAGTGTGTAGACTAATCAAATGACCCGCGTGGCTTCATTCTCTTCGGTTCTTGAACTAACCGGCGATGGTCTGACCCTGGACGATGCCGAGCGGCTTCTGCAAGGGCAGGTGGAATCGCTTCATTTAGCGCCGTCGGCGCGGAAGCGCGTCGAGCGTGCTCGTCAGTGCTTGGAAGACCTGCTGGACGAAGGGGCGACGATCTACGGCGTCAACACCGGCTTCGGCAAACTCGCCAACCAGCGCATCGAGCCCCAGGAAGTCCTTGCACTCCAGGAGAATTTGCTGCGCAGCCATGCGGTCGGCATGGGGCCGCTTTTAAGCATCGGCGTCAGCCGGCTGTCGCTGGCTTTGCGAATTCAGGCTTTGGCCAAGGGCAATTCTGGCGTCACCACCGAGTTGATTGACCGGTTAATCGAGATGTATAACCGCGGCGTCGTTCCCGCCATTCCGGAGCAAGGGAGCGTGGGAGCAAGCGGCGACTTGGCGCCGCTGGCTCACCTCGCGCTCGTGGTCATGGGCGAGGGCCATGCCTTTGTAACTAAGCCGGGCAGCGATGGAGAGTTGCTGGGCGCCAACCGAGCGCGGCTCAAGCCGATGAGCGGCCGGGCGGCGCTCAAGCGCGTGCACCTGAAGCCCCATCGGCCGCTCGCCAAAGAAGGCCTCTCCTTGATCAACGGGACCCAAATCAGCACGGCCCTGCTGGCCGAGGCGCTCGTCCGCGTCCGGCATTTGGCCACGATTGCCGACATTGCCGGCGCTATGACGGTCGAGGCGACGAAAAGCTCGTTGCGTCCCTTTGATGAGCGCATTCAGCAGGTGCGTCCGCATCCGGGCCAGATCGCCAGCGCGGCCAACTTGCGGCGTCTGCTTGCGGGCAGCGAGGTGATGCCTTCCCACGCCCACTGCTCGAAGGTGCAAGACGCCTATAGCATGCGCTGCATGCCGCAGGTCCACGGCTCTCTGCGCAGCGCTATTGCCCATGCGACTAAGGTCGTCGAGTGCGAGATGAACAGTGCCACGGACAATCCGTTGGTTTTCACCGACACCAAGGAGGTACTCTCCGGCGGCAATTTCCACGCTCAACCGATCGCTCTGGCGGCGGACGTGCTCGCGGCCGCGGTCGCCGATCTGTCCAGCATCAGCGAACGCCGCGTGGAAAATCTCGTCAATCCCGACCTCAGCGGATTGCCCGGTTTCCTGACGCCTCATCCCGGGCTCAACTCGGGCATGATGATCGTGCAAGTCTTGGCCGCCGCTCTCGTGTCAGAGAATAAGGCCGCCTCGTTTCCCAATAGCGTCGATTCAATCCCAACCTCTGCCAACCGCGAAGATCATGTGTCGATGAGCACGGCTGCCGCGCGTAAATGCCGGCTCGTTGTCACCAACGCTACGCGTGTCTTGGCTTGCGAACTGCTCTGCGCCGCCCAAGGCCTGGAGTTTCACCGCCCGCTAAAAGCCGGCGTGGGCGCGGAAGCCGCCTACCGGCATCTTCGCGAACACATCCGCCCTTTGGGCCGCGACCGCACCTTGCACCGGGACCTCGAAGCCGTCGAACGCCTGATCCGCTCCGGCAGCTTTGAAGCCGCCGTCAGGGTGGCTTGTCCTGTATTGGAGTGACCGGATTGGCTGTCTGCTGGGCTTACCCACGGCGACGCCAGCGGTCATTTGGTTCTCTCCATTTCGCCACACCCCCCGTGGAAAGCAATGGAAAGAATCTTTGGACGGCCCTTGTTGGCTTTCGCTTACTTAAACGGAGCCGCGACCGTAAGAGAGCGTTTCTGTCAACGCTCCCTCACGGTCGCGGCTATGAATCCGAACCGTAACTAACCCTCACCGGTCATTGATGACCTCGCCCCCGGCGCGCGTTACCAGGGCTGCCAGGACGCTCGGTACGATTCCTTCCTCAATTAAACTCACGGAGCCGTCGCCTCGGAGAGCATTGACGCCGCCGGTGTGGAAGGCATAAAACTGCCAAGCGTTGTTGCAATTAATGACGCAGCAACCGCCATCCCGAGTGAGACCGTCATTGCTATAGCCTCTGACGCGGATGGCAGTGTTTTGGTCGGCCCAGGCGGCGTTGAGCATCCAGCCGTTGGGTCCTTCCATAAACGGGTAATTGGTGTACGGTTTCCCGCGCGCATAGTCTTGGTGCCGGCCGGCATCTTCAGAAATGAGGATGGTGTTCGAGGTGCCGTCGGTCAAGTCGGTTAATTTCGTCTTGCCTGCGGACAAGCCGCCGCCTTGGGACATGTGGCCTTTAGCGCCCATGCCGCCCACGCCGTCGTCATCCCAAAAGCCAGGGTTCGCCGGGCTATTCGGCGCGCAGGCGCTGGTAAAGGTGCCCGTTAGACCCTGGACTACGGCATAATCGGCCTGGCCCAACGGAAAGGGCCCTTGGTCGGGAATGCCTAACGAAACCAGGTAAGGTTCGTAATCGACTTTTCGACTGGGTGCAGAGGGACAAATGTAAACCTTGATCTTTGACGACGTGGCCGCATTTCCTTGGAGGCCGAAAATGGCGGCCCAATTGGGCGCCCAGTTGTTCGGGTCATTGACGGAGAGATCCGTACGAACTGTTTTCCCCAAATTATCCTGCTCGATGAACGGCAGGATCATGGTGAAGGCGGAGTGGCCTTCCCCTTGGGGACCCAGCGGGTTGCTGGGATTCGGGTTGTAATCAAAGTCATAGGACCAGGGCGGGATGTAGCCGAGCGTGTCATGGTGGTTGTGGATGGCCAAGCCAATTTGCTTGAGGTTATTCGAGCAGCTCATGCGATTGGCCGCCTCACGCACTTTTTGAACCGCCGGCACCAGCAGGCCAATGAGGATGGCAATGATGGCGATTACCACCAGAAGCTCGATCAGAGTGAAGCCGTGGCGACTTTTTGGAGAGACGTGGGTCATGGTCATACCTCTCGATTAAGAATAATGCCTGACTACATAACTGCTTAGGTCATTGCAAATTGATTGGTTCCAGTTCGTTTTTATCTTTCTTGATTTCCACTTTGATGGTGGAAGTCGCTTCTCGAGCGTAGGCGCCTTTGAACCTGTCTTCGGAGTCGGAGCGTTCCATAGTCATGCCTTTTCTCGCTTTGCCCGTTGGCTGGGGACAAATAGCGGTGATGATGTATTCACCCGCCGGAGCGCCTTCGCTTTGCCCCGTGGTGACGGTGAATGTGCCGTCTTCCTTGGTCAGTCCTACCGGCAAAACGGTGTTGATATCAGCCCCGTTGGGATGGAAAGTAAGCACCACGCCTTGTAGAGGCTGATTCTTATAAAGCACTTTGCCATGAACCTGATTAAGCCCTTCGCTGCTGGAACAAGATAGGCAGCTGAAAGCCGCAGCCATCAAAGCCGCACGGCATACCAAGGAGGAGGAAAACAAAACAAATCGCATGAGGGCCACCCACCTTTCCATCCGGTGTACAAGGCGTCAACGCTGGTGCCTTCGGATAAACCGAAATAGGGCGAGTTTCAGCTGAAATGGCGGAGAACCATTATCCGGCCTCCTAGACTCTTGGCTTTTAGACTTGCATTCCCCGTCAGCAACCGCCGCTATTCGGGAGAAGAGACGATTTCGCCCAGGCCGATTTTAACCTAATACCATGCGGGGGGTTAATGATTTATTAAGAGTCTAGCAATTTGTTATCGGGCCCAATATTTCTTGGCGGTTAGGCCTTTGTTCCGAAGAACCGGGTGACGCGGTTTCTGGAGTGCCGGCTGCTCTTTGCCGTTCAAAAACAGCATTTCCATCCTCTGCCGACGCGGTAAGATAGTAATTGGCTTCTCGGGCGGATATAACGCATCGCAACGTTGCGCGAAGAACCGGTTTTCTCTTCATCCCCATAGCGCCATGATTGCCTTCTCGTGCCCTCACTGTAGCGCCCAGCTTCAGGTACAGGAGAGCATGGCCGGGAAAACCGGACCCTGCCCCAAATGTAGCCGCTCGGTTCAAGCGCCTGCGGTCGGGCCCAAGAGCGGCGTGCGCCCGTCCAATCAACCGACCTTACATCTATCCACTTCGGGCGAGGACACGGATCCCTCCCTGCCCAAGCTGGCGCCACCGTCGGAATACCCCTTCCTCGCTTCACCCGAAGCCCCCGATGAATTGGGCCGGCTAGGCAATTATGCCGTCTTGAAGGTCTTGGGAAGCGGCGCGATGGGCGTCGTTTTTCAGGCTCAAGATCTTCATCTCAAACGCCTGGTGGCTCTGAAGGTTGTCAAACCGTCGCTTGCCGCCTACGTCGATTCCCATCGGCGCTTTTTGCGCGAAGCTCAACTAGCGGCGTCCATCGATCACGAAAACATTGTCACCATATTCCAGGTGGGGGAAGACCGCGGTGTGCTTTTCCTAGCCATGCAACTGCTGCAAGGCGAAACCCTGGAACGCCGCTTGCTCCGGTCGGAAGGCCGGCTGCCGCTGGCTGAGGTGTTGCGTATTGGCCGCGAAATTGCCGAGGGGCTGGCCGCGGCTCACGCTCGGGACCTGATCCACCGAGATATCAAACCGGCAAACATCTGGCTGGAAAGCGGACGCGACCGGGTCAAGATCGTCGATTTCGGTCTGGCCCGCGGAGGCAGCGAAGACGGCGAATTGACGCAGGCAGGTTCTGTGATCGGCACACCTTCCTACATGGCCCCCGAGCAGGCCAACGCCGAGGAAGTGGATTCCCGATGCGACCTCTTCAGCCTGGGGGCGGTCCTGTATCAAGCCAGCACCGGCAAGCTCCCTTTCGAAGGGAAGGACACTCTCTCGGTATTGTCGGCACTGGCCTCGAAAACGCCGACGCCGCCCAACAAGATCATCCCTTCCCTGCCGCGCAAATTCTCAAACTTGGTAATGAAGTTACTGGTTAAGGATCGCCACCAACGGCTGCAAAAGGCCCAAGACGTCGTGAAAACAATCGAGGCAATTGAGGCTGGTGAAGAAGATGAAGTTGCAGAGGAGAAGCCGGCCCAGGAGGTCCGCCCCGCCCGAGTTCAGCAGAAAGTGGTCAGCGCTTCGTCGCCTGCCGAAGTCAAGCCCATGCCGCGCGAGAAGCAGGCGACCCGTTCTGGCGTGAACAAGCCGGGCGTGAAGAAGCCTATTCCCCAAGCCTCCCGGCGGAGAAAGCGGCGTCAATCGGGATGGACCGCGGAACGTCTGGTGTTAGTCGCAGCCATAGTGTTGCTTGCGGTGGGACTGGTCGTGTTTATCATCGGCATTATCCACCGGAGCGGTAAAACTCAGTCGGCGGCGCCGCTTGCAAGCCCTGCGGCGCTGGCGGCGAACCCACGACGCGTTAGCCCCGACCTTGTGGATTCTGGTCAAGCGTGCGCTGCAGGGCGGCCAGGCTTAACTCCGCTACCTGCGACGGTTTGACTTTCCAGAGCGTCGGGTTCATCAACTCCACCGATACCCAGCCGTCGTAGCCAATTTCATGCAGACGCTGGACAATCGGACCTAAGCGAAAATCGCCTTCTCCAGGGAGAACGCGGTCGGCGTCTGTGGCCAGTTCGCGCGGGACGCCGGCCAAATCGCATATTTGAACGAACGCCAGGTTTGCACTCGTCAATAAGCTCAAATCTTCAAACTTGCTTGGACCCGTGTAGTAATGAAAGGCGTCAAAATTGACGCCGACATTAGGCTCGCCACAGTGCGCGACTAGCGCCACCGCCGTATCTAGGCTCGAACAAAACGTGGCTGAGCCGCGAAATTCGAGAGCCAAGCGAACTTTGTAGGCCGCCGCCCACTGCGCGGCTTGCTTCAAGGAAACCACCGCGCGCTCCAAATCCGTTTGATCGACCTTCTCTACGAAATCGGCGACGACCAGCAGTGTCGGAATCGCGAAAATGCCGCACAGATCGAGACGGCGTCGGAAATGATCGTAATGGGCCTGTCGCTGCTGGCCCTGCGAGAGCAGTAAGCCGCCTTGATAAGATCCCGCGACGAGCTGCATGCCGCGGTCCTCGAGCAGCTTGCGGGTATCTGGAGCGGAGTGCTTTTCGAGGTGGGTTTCCAGCTTGGTAAGCCAGACCTCCATGGCCGTGCAGCCGCCGTCTGCGAAAGCCGCCACATCTTCGGCAAAAGTGGCGGGCAAAGTCGTCGCTTCACTGAGACAGGGTTTCATCCGGTTATGTTAGGTCGCCCTTGGACCATTGGCGAGCAAGGCGGGTGCTTCTCGTGGGCGCGTCTAGCTTTTTGATTTCGAACGTGATTTGGGATCGGGAAAGTTGATTGGATCGATCCGTGAGAGGGCAACGCCGGCGGCTTCGCGGACGCGGGCGTCGCGGTCGCGCTGGGCTGCCTGGAGTGAAGGGATGGCGTCCTTGGCTTGTTCACCAAAATAGCCAAGGCCAATAGCGGCGCTCCAGCGCAGGTCGCTATCTTTGTCCTTGAGCGCTTCGATCAAGGCCGGAACCGTTTTATCTGGATCCCCCTTTCGCTGCCCCAGGAGACGAACCGCTATGATGCGGTCTTTCTCATTGGTCGACTTCAAATCCCCAACCAATTCGTCGGTGGATTTGTTCTTGCCGCATCCCGCGCACGCCAGCAAGCAAAGCAACAGAACAAAACTTGTCCGCAGTCGCATAGCCTGGACTCCTCGATCGCAATAGGACGATCACCAATCGCTGGGGAAAGTTTCGCCGCCGGCTATGGTGCAGAGGTACTGGTAAGTGAACGGTTGAATGCTGCTCGTGAGGAAATGCACGGAGCCGTCGCCGAACAGGAAGTTCGCCCCATTCCCCGCGTGCTTGCTGTAAAACGTATCCGGGTCGAAAATCGGAAAGTCGGCGCTGGGCAAGTGCGAGGCGTTGCCATGGCCGAGGACCAGGGCCTCGCCGAAATCGGCATTGTCGTAGGCGGGCCCTGGGGGAGGCGAGAAGGGGGCGGTAAAGGGTTGCGTCGCCATCCAAGCTGGGCACCTTGCTCCCGGCACGGCGGCGGTCCAGGTGCAGGGGGCATGGTTGCTGGAACGCTCGCCGACGATAATGGTGTTGCTCATACCGTCAGTCAGGTCGGCGATGCGCGTGGTGCTATTGCGCCAAAACAAGCCGACGCCGGCGCTGCCGGAGCCACCCGGCAAACCGTCGTTGCCGGCCTCGCCCGGGTTTCCACCGGCGCCGTTAAAGCATTCGATCCATCCATTGTTGCCGACGTAGTTGGCGAATGCCACGGTGGCAATGGGCTGGCTAAAGGTACTGTCATAGACGCCGAACGGCTTCACGAGATTGTCCGAGGGACACTGGTAAATCTTTATTGGTTGCAAGGCGGCCTGCGCGTTTGCACCGAATTGCACCCCTTGGGTGAGATCGATCTGCCTATAAAGGTTGTCCTGCTCGATGTAGGGAAGAAGGAAAGTCGCCCAGCCCCAGCCCGGCCCCACATCGTTGTCGGGGGTGCTGTTGGGGTCCGTGTTGCCGTCGACGTAGCCGGGGGGAAATTTATTCAGCGTGCCATGATAGTTATGCAACGCCAGGCCGATCTGCTTGAGATTATTGGTGCATTGGATGCGGTTAGCCGACTCGCGAACTTTCTGCACGGCGGGCACTAGCAATCCGATTAAAATCGAGATAATGGCAATGACAACCAGCAGTTCGATCAAAGTAAAGGCCGGGCGGCGCGGCTGTCTCATTGAAGCGACTCCAAGCAAGTTATACCAAGTATGACGTAAAACAAGGTATAACAAATCACCCCCAACTGTCAACGGGCATTCGGGATAAATGCGAAAAAAGGCAAGTATTCCGAAAAACCCCTACAACGGGAAAAAGGGAAGCGGCTATTTGCTTCGCTGGCTAATGTGTTCTACGTTTTCTTTGTGACGGATGGCTAAGGCATTTGATTCGTCACTCTAAGGACGGCTGCACCGGCACTGTCCTCGACAAAGGCAAACCCGTCGTGAGGCGGGGACGCAAAGCTATGGGCTCTTAACCGTCCGAGGGGGGACGGATAAGGCTGCCAGGCTACCGAAGGGATGGACGGGACCCGTAAGTATGTCTGGTCTCCGGGCTTCCGAAAGGGAGCCCGGATTTTTTTATTTTGGTCAGTGGTCAGTGGTCAGTGGTCAGTGGTCAGTGGTTAGTGGTCATTCTGAACGGGGTTTGGACGTGGTTCCAATGGATTTTAGATAGGCGTTGAGCTTGGGCGGTAGTTCGTCGATGCACAGTTTGATCTTCGAAACTTGCTCGGCGGTCAACAGCTCTCTATTGAACGCTCGTCTAAGCCAATGCTTTGTCTCATACAATGATCCGCGCGCTACCCGTACAAATCTTCGGTTGTCCTGGTAGGTTCCTCGACCGACTCCTTCTGCTATGTTGGCGCCAATGCTATCAGCCGCTCGAACTAGCTGCCGGCCCACGGTGCTCTTTGCGAATTCATTCCATTTCGAGACAATTGGCCACAGGCAATCAGCCAGACGTTCCGCCAACTGATAGACCCGCAGCTTCTGGAAATCAGTCTGTGCCACAATTCATCTCCACTGAAGAATTCGACTGACCACTGACCACTGACCACTGACAAAAACTACCCTTCGCGATTAATCAAATCGATCATCATGCGCAGGCGTCCGAGGCTTCTGCGGTCGAAGTGGAAGACCAGGCGGGTTAGCGACGCGACACTCACCTCATCGGCTTCTTCGCGGAGCGCCTCGGTTTGCTCGAATGTGCCGCCGTGGAGAATGTCGAGGAAATCTTTGCGAATCTGTTCGAGAAGTTTTTCCGAAAGCCGGCGCTGGAGGCGCAGGACCAAGTTGCCGCCGACGTAGCGCATGCTGTGAAAAACGCGATAAAACCCGAGGATCTCGGCCACGGCGTCGTCGACGGAATCCGTTACCTTGTAAAGAGCGAGATCGGGCGGCGATATGAGCTTGCGGGCCAGCAACACTTCTTTGATGTAACTGTTCCAGCGTTTCCAATAATCGCCGCCGGGCTCGTCCACCATAACTATGGGAAAGAGATGGCTCTTGCCTGTCTGAACCAGCGTGAGCACTTCGAAGCATTCGTCCTGCGTGCCGAATCCGCCGGCGAAATGGGCGACGGCGTCCGACTCCTTCACGAACATGAGCTTGCGCGTGAAGAAGTATTTCAAATGCATCAGCTTGGGATCGCCGGCAATGATCGGGTTGGCGTCTTGCTCGAAGGGGAGCAAGATATTGACGCCGATGCTGTTTTCCCGCCCCGCTCCCGCGTGGCCGGCCTCCATGATGCCGCTAGCCGCGCCGGTGATCACCATGTACCCGGCTTCGGCGATCTTGCGTCCGAATAAAACCGCCTGTTGATACGCCGGATTGTCCGGAAGAAGTCGAGCCGAGCCGAACACCGTCACTTTGCGGCGATTCTTATAAGGAGCGAAGACCTTGAAGGCGTAACGCAGTTCTTTGAGAGCGGTGTTGAGCAGTTTAACATCGCCTCGGTTAGCGCCGTCGCGGAGGAGTTTGTCGGCGGTTTCCTTAATTTGTTGAACGAGGGCGGCGTTACTGAGCGGGTGGCGTTCTTCGGGAATGGGATCTTCGTTAACGTGCAGGAAGGAACCGTCTTTGTGATTGACTGGAGTTTTCATGAAAAGTCTCAAAACCTTGGGCCTCGACCGTACTTGGCGTACAGCCGGAAAAGTGTACATCCGTGAAAAGGTAGTGCCCGGCGCAAAGGAGCGCGGGCATTAATAATTCTACGCTAGGAGATCGTTGGGAAGAGATAAGAGGAGCCTTAAGTGCGAAAAAGTGGACTCAATCTGACCCACCCAGGGCTTCCAGCGCTTCAGCGCGCGTGTCGTAAATGGCCCAGAGGGTGTCCAGATTGGTCAAGCGAAGCAGTTCCCGAATGCGCTTGGAGACGCCGGCGAGCACCATCTCGCTGCCGTGCATTTTGATCGGCGTATAACAGCGAAGCAAGAATGACAGAAATACCGAACCGAAGTAATCGACGTGAGTTAAATCAATGACCAGCCCGGCCGGTGGATCGTCTTTCAAAGGCGCCAATACCAGTTGAGCAGCCTGCTGGATCAACGTTTCCGACATGCTTTCCACTTCCGGCGACGGAACGATGACCGCGATGTCGCCGTGGCGGTCAATGCGAAACGATTGACAATTTGACGCTTCAGTCGTCATGGTAATAGGCATTATATAAGAAGCCCGGTTGTAAGTCATGGGAGCCTAGACTACACCAGGCGCGGGCTAAGAAGCAAGCAAGAACCAGAAATAGGAAATTGTCGGGAAAGAACTGTCTGTCCGGTTGTGCCAATCTTAGCGGCTGGGGAGGGAGCGTAGACCGTTTGTCTTGTGAGTTTCGATTGTAGGCGCCGATCAATGGGAGTCGGCTAATAATTTCTTGACGCGGTACTTGGCGGCATTTTCTTTCAGCCAATTCTTCGCCGCGTCGGCTGTTATCTGTTGGTTCCACCCATCCTTTTGAGTCAGATTCAAACGAGCAAATAGACTGTCCGGCCTCATATCGTGGCCTAGGTCTTCACCGGGCTTCTCCCAATTGGCCTCGGCCAAGGCTTGCAGGATCAGTTGACTCTCTTTTGCGTCAATGGGCTGTTCTTTCGGCTGACCGTTCGTCGTTGTTTGTTGATTCCGATACTGAAGGATCAACAGAGCAGCGCAAAGGAATCGCTCCTCCCGATCACTGCTTTGGAGACCTTTCAAGGGATCAGCCAAGAGCTTGGTGCATTGTTTCGCCCGCTGCCAGCTTTTCTCAAAATCGGGATTTTTCTTTTCAATGGATGCATAATAGCCGGCCGCCACAAGAAACTCTCCCGAAGAGTGCGGTTTGAGGAACAAGCCGACCTCTTGGTCCTCGCAAAGTTGGAGCACATGGCAAACGAAGCCCTCGCCTCTCGTGAGGAAGCCGCCAGTCTCCTGAGCCGGGAATCCAACTTTAACGTCCGTTAGACCATCAGCGCCCTTAAGAGACTCCTCAACATGGACGATGGCTACGAAATACTCCTTCTTGTCTTTCGAGCCCGGAGTCTCAGCAACCATGACCGATTGGCCTTCTATGCGAGTCACTTTGCCCAGGATTATCGTTTCCGCCATAGCTACGCGGCTAGGAATGGAAGGCGCGGCCGGCATAACTCGTTTGAGAGCCGGGCTGGGAGCTGCCATCAACAGCAGTCCCAAGAAAGCTGCTAAGGCGCCCTGTGCAAGCCGTTGCATTTATGGCTCCTTGGTCTTGGCGACGAAGCGCTTTACGCGGTAAGAATCCGTGTTTTCTTTAAGCCAGGTCTTCGCCGCCTCAGCGGTCTTGTTGAAGTCTTGAGGCGGGTTCCATTTATCTTCGGGAGTAAGACCCAGACGGAAAAAGAGATTTAGCGGTGCTAGCTGGTTGCCGCGCGGCCCGGGTTGGGGCTTGACGGCCCAATCGGCATCCGCCAGTGCTTTTAAGAGGAGCTTACTTTGTTCCGCCTCAATGGGTTCCTGCTTGGCTTCCTCCGGCCCCGGCCAAGTCTTGTACTTGGCGATCAACATGGCGGCGGTCAGCAGGCGGGCATCAGCATCGTCCGATTTTAGGCTCTTGTTCGGGTCGGCAAGAAGTTTGGTGCACTTCTTTGCTGCGTCAACGTCTTTTTGAAATTCAGGGCTTTTTTTGTCCACGACATCGAAATAAGCCCCAACCATGTCAAACTCACCAGAATGATGCGGCTTCAGAAAGAGGAGAACGTCTTGATCCTCATTCAAGTTGATCTGGGGTCGCCGAAGGCCCGGCCCGATTCTCCTGCCGCCCCCTGCCGGAGTTTCCGGCGGCGCCAAGTAGCCAACTTTGATATCGGTTACTCCCTTGGCGCCCTTGATGGCCTCTTCGATATGCACAACAGCCACGATAAAATCTTGCTTCTCCTTGGAGCCCGGCGCGGCGGGCAATGAGATTTTCTTATTCTCAATTTTTGTCACTTTCCCAACAATAACCGATTCCGCCAGGGCCACCCGTTCGTGCACGGGCGCCGGTGCGATCATTACCGCCTTGGCAAAAGCAGACCCAATAACCATTGATGTGACGCAAACAAAGATAACAAGACCAGAGGTCCACAGTCGCATCGCTGCTGTCCTCATAGGAAGTGCCAATTGAGACGTTGTAGCGGCTCACCACTTAAATCATTGGAACACGGTGTTGGTCCTTACGGCAAGCCTTTCGGTGGAATATCGGCCATAACATAGACGATCCGCTTGCTGCCGGGGTTTGAAGAAATCGCCGAAACACTCACTTTGCGGGCAACTTTGGCTTTATTTCCAGAACCATGGTCTAAAATAGATGCCTGGACTCCTTGAATCGATGCCATTTAACCCGGCCTCGCTCATGACTGCACAAATGCCTTTCACTGAACCGGCATCCTTGCCCCGCATCAAGCTCAAGATTGCCCGGCGGTCTTCGCATCCCTGGATCTTTCAAAAGATGGTGGAGAAACCGGCAGCGCGCTTGCCGGCCGGCAGCGTCGTGGACATCGTTGATCGGGACAATCAATGGGTCGGTCGCGGCTTATACAATGGCCATTCACGCATTGCCCTGCGCGTGCTGACGAGCGATTCTCAAGAAATCATTGACGACGCCTTTTTCACGCGCCGGCTTTCGCGGTCGGTCGAATTGCGCCGCGACTGGCTCGGCCTCGATGAGACAACCGACGCTTACCGGCTGGTTCATTCGGAAGGCGACGGTTTGAGCGGTTTGGTGGTGGATCGATTTGGCTCCGTTTTAGTCCTGGAATTTTTTGCCGCCGGGATGTTTCGCTTCCGCACCGCGATCACGGACGCGCTAATCGCCTTCTATCCCGGCAGCCGTTTTTACTGGTTTGCCGAGGAACACATCCAAAAGCAGGAGTCTTTTGATTGCCATGCCCCTGAACCACCCACACCGGAAGTTATCAGTGAAAATGGCGTTCGTTTTCGAGTCGCCCCGGGCAGCAAGCACAAAACCGGTTTTTTTCTCGACCAGCGGGACAATCGTCTAAGGCTGGCCGGATTCTGCAAAGATCGGCGCGTTCTCGATCTTTGTTGCAACACCGGCGGATTTGCCGTCTATGCCAAGGCCAAAGGCGGCGCCGAGGAAGTGACGGGGGTCGATCTCGATGAGGAAGCGTTGGCCCTGGCTCGGGGCAACGCCAATCTCAATCAGGCCCGCGTCCGTTTCGTTCAGGCGGACCTTTTCTCTTGGCTGCGCGACATTCTCCCTTCGGGCCAACGCTTTGACGTCGTCGTCCTCGATCCGGCCAAGCAAACCCGCGATCGCGAGGAAATCGATTATGCTCTGAAGCGTTATCTCGACATGAATCGCCTGGCGCTCCAGGCCGTTGCCCCCGGCGGCATCTTCTTGACGTGTTCCTGTACCGGGTTAATCGGCGAGGCTGACTTCCTGGAAACGCTTCGCCGTGCGGCCTGGCAAGCCGGACGCACGTTGCAGGTGCTCCATATTGGCGGGGCCGGGGCCGATCACCCGTTTCTCGTACACGTACCCGAGAGCCGCTATCTGAAGGCCGTCTTTTGTCGCGTGGAATAAGGCGATTATTGAAAAAGCGAAGCTTTCATTCCAATCAACAATTCGGCAGACTAGACTATAGTGAATCGTAGATTGGTTGACGCCAGGCCGGCCAACGCGGCCGGCGGACAAGGAAAAGATACCGCAACGGTTTGACGCCCGGCATTAGATTTGAGACCGACCTCATGAGCCTGCAAGGAATGACGCCTTTTCTGGAAGCATGCGGGGCAGCCGGCCCCCTACAGTTCGGCGTTACCTTGCCGCACAGCCAAGAAAGGCTGAGCCAGGTCTGGCATCGGCCCTTTGTCATCATCGGCCGTGATCCTCAGTCGGACATCGTTTTGAGCGATCCCAACGCCAGTCGGCGGCATGCCTATTTGCAGATGATTGGCGGCCGGGTCTACTGCATGGATTTAGGCAGCCGCACCGGACTCAATTGGGGTTCTTTGCCTGGCGCCCAGGGATGGCTCGATCCTTACCAATTGCTCCGCATCGGCGATTCGTTGATTCGCATCACGACCGGATGCCACGCGGAGTCGGAAACAGATCGGCCGGATAGTCCGCTCCTCTCGCGTCCGGATGAATCACTCGAGTTGCCCTACGTCACCCTGGAATTCATCAACGGCAACACAGACCAAGCCAATTGGCCGATGTATTCGCAGCTGGGAATCATCGGACGTGCACCGGGATGCAAGGTCCGGTTGGAAAGCCCGACCGTCTCGCGCTACCACTGTGGTTTGGTGCGCACTTCTTTCGGCGTTTGGGTTGTCGACTTGCAAGGTCGCGAAGGAGTCCGCGTCAACGGTCAGCGCGTTCGGTACGCCAAACTTGAAGACGGCGATGACCTGCAACTCGGCCGGTTTTTAATTCGCATGCACTGCGGGCTGGCGCCGCGCACTTGGGGCGCCTCGGAAGAAGTCGATAAAGCTAAGCGTTCCAATACACCCAGCGCCATTATCCTGCAGCCCGCTCCATTTAGCGGCTCGGCCGCCCTTGCGCCTCAGCGACCTACTGTTTTGACCCAGGCCGGTGTGGAAGCCGTGCAAAGCATCGTCGCACCGATGATGAACGAATTCGCGGCCATGCAACAGCAGATGTTCGATCAATTCCAGGAAAGCATGTTCATGCTGGTTAAGATGTTTCGCAGCGTGAACCAGGAGCAGATGAAGGAGATACACGACGAATTGGATCAGATCCGTGAACTGACAAAGGAAATGAAGGATTTGCAGCAGCAGCTCAACGTAAGGCACGACACTGTCTCGGTGACACCGCAACCGGATCCGGCAGTCCACTTCACAAGCCTGCCCGAGACCGGCAACGGCTCAATTGACATGTTGATTTCCGACCCGGCCGTCCCGCTCAGGCCGGAACCCGTCGAGAAGAGCGATCCGGCGAAAGTTGACGCGCCGCCGCCATTGGCTCATCCGGCGACTGCCCCAGTGGCCGGCCCGGTCCCAGACTTAGAATCGGTCGAAACAAAGCTCGCCAGTGCGGCGCCTTCCGCTCCGCCAATCGCGAACGGTGTAGGCCATGCCACACAGCCAGGAGCGCCTTCGCCACCCCTTCCCAAGATAACGGCCAGTGCGGTGCCGCCGGGCGTGGATCTCCACGGTTGGCTCACGGACCGGCTTTCGTCCATCCAAACGGAACGCCAAAGTCGCATGCAGAAAATTCTGGGAATGCTGACCGGAAAACGGGGCAGCGGAAATCCTTTACCTTAAATTAGCGCCGAGAAAGAACCAGCAGGCGAAGACTCCAATACCAGCACTTGGATCGGTCCGTATTGCAGCTGGGTTTAAGGGAAGTATCCTGATAAAGATTCGTTGAGCAGTTTCCCAGAAGGTGATGACCGGATTGGTGTGCGGTATAATCCGGCTGATTTTACCAATTGCGTGATCCAGCGCAACTACACTAGGCGGCGTAGCTTGCGTGACCATCGGAGGGGCATAATAAAAATTTCGGCTGGTGGAAAATAATTGCCAATTCTTCTTGCTAAGCCCGGTCAGACGTGTATATTACAGTTGTTCCGCCGTATGACGGCTTCGGTGACTGGGCGACGCCGAGGCAGCCAGCGGCGGAACTTTTTTTCACTTCTAACGAATTCCAACTAGTGTGCCAATTCGTTGCCGGATGCCATCGCACTGCCGACTCGATCAGCACAGCGCCACGACCACAAAGTCGTCCACAAAAAAATTAGACCGCAACCCCATTGAACCGTGCTAATCCACAAATACCAGCGGTGGCCTATTGTGAAGAGCCTGCGATTGATCACTTCCTTGTAATCGGGTTCGAGCAACGCATCCAGTTGCACATGCCACCATGCCAGCCAGATTAGAGCAATCCCCATAGCCAGCCAGGTCAAGCCCCGGACCCATAGACGCCAGCGTGCCGGGTCGCGGGCCAACGCGAGATCCCAAAGCAAAAGGGCAAGGGCGACTGCCCCGGAGAGATTGAGATAATCTGTAACCCGCTGAGTGATGAAGCCCTGGTCTTTGTGCGAAGCCAGGACCTCTTGCCCTATCGGCACAACGACCGAGGAGTAAAAGAGAAAGCCCCCCTGCCAAAACAGGAGAGCCATCAAGACGATAAATCTTCGCAAGACCACCATGAGCGCTTGTCTGGAATGCCCCCAAAATAACATCCTAGGGTTTTGTCACCCTGAAAGAATTAGGGTACGTTGCACAAGCGTTCGCTTGTGCGCTGGCCCAACACACAAGCGAGACGCTTGTGCTACGATCGAATGGTCCCCTAACAATCTGGTATGACAATGCACTAGCTTTCTAGCCTTTGGTAAGCTTGAAAGCTATTCACCAAAAGCCGAAACGGGCTCATTAGAACACGAAAAGCGGTGAAGATTCTTTCCATTTCTTTTCAAGGGGTGTGCCGGGTGTGCCCGGGTGTGCCCCTCCCTGAAATGAAATGAAACGGGAGCGTGACTCGTTTACACGGGTCCACCCGCCGCAGAGCTAGACCGGCGCCGCGACACTGCCCCTCATGAATCCGCTGTCGGCCGGGGCGCTGTAACGAATCTCAAGTTCCGGCGTTTCCACGGCTGTGCCGCGTCGGTAATGGCTTTCCATGCCGGCCGCCAGGGCGCCGGTTGTCAACAGCGTCCTTTTCAAGGGATAGGGCGTCTTGCCGGTCTCGAACAGTTTCTCGATATTGGCCGTCAGGCAATCGAAATATTTGGCGCCCGGAGGGGGCGGCAAATGAAACAGGCAGGAGACCGGTTTGGCTTCGTTTTTGATCTTGGCCGCAAAACAGAAATCCTGGATGTGGCCGTTGAGCAGCAAAGCTGTCCCACGCGTGCCGTCCCGATAGTCGACTAGGAAGGCAGTGGCCGGAGTCGCCGGCATGGCCTGCACGGCAAGGCCGCCGACGTTGCGGCGAATGTCGCCGGGATTGAGCGATTCGCTTCGGCCCAGCGCGGCTTCAAGCAGGTCCCAACTCCAGCGGCCCGCATCGCCGGCTTTCCAAACATCTTTTCCCGTCAAGCACGTGACCGCTTTAACGCCGGTTTCGCTTCCCTTGCGGCGTTCCATCATTACCTGGAGGGTTTCCAGAGCATGAAACCCATATACCTCGATAGGGCCATAGGCCGCGACAAGTCCGTCTTCAATTGGGGTGGCCAACGCCAATTCCAATTCGGGCCTGCGCCAAGTTACGGGCAAGCTGGAACCCGCCATCAGAGGGAACTTCAACTCCGCTGCCCAGCCGGCCATCTTCTTGGCCTTTTCCCAGTCGTGAGAAAGGTGCTTGTCGTTGAATACCGGGACGCTGCGTCCGACCTTGCGAAAAACGTTCGTGATTTGCTCCAGCATCTCGAAGCGCGGATACAAAATCTGGCCCTTGTCGTTGCGCGGATAATTGCCGTGCTCGCCAACTAGAAGGACGCCGTCCACCGTGAGTTTGTCTGTGCCATTGGTGAGTGCGTCGGCAATGGAGCCCGCCAACCGGAAATCAAACTCGCGGCTCATCACCCGCGAAAGATCATTGTCCGGGGTCTGATCCACATATAGCGAGGCCACATATTGCTTGGGGACGTGCAATTGCCCGTCCCGGCCATAACCATGTAAGAAACGGCCGGCAATATGATAAGCGTGGGACATCGGCCGGTAGACTGTCGTGATGACGGCAATCGGTATTCGGCCTTCACGACCCGGTTTGGCCGCACGCGCGCGAAAGCCGGACGTTGAAGCAGCCTCGGCAGCCGAGCCATTAGGCGGTATGCCGCCTGCCAAGGTTAGAGCAGCCGCGGATGCAAGAAACTTGCGGCGGGAACAACGCAGATCGCGATCACGCATTGCTTAACTCATCGTTAAAGAGTTCCGAATCCCACCCGTGACCCGGGCGTCGACTTCTATTCTTCTATCGTCTTGCACCGGGACACGCAAGTAAAGGGAATGTTATCGAAGCGCGTCCTGGAATAGGCGGTACAATCGATCTAGTGCCAAAACGTTCAGCCCGGTAGCATTTGCCGCATGCGGAAGAAATTAGCTTTTTCACGATCGTCCATTCAGGAAGAATGTCGAATGACCGCTAGCCCCAATTCCTCCCCGACCGGCTCAGCGTCTCGTCCAGGTCGCTTTGAACAAATTCTATTGCCCGTTGTATTGGTTGCCCTAGTGGGCGGTGGAACGGGCCTCTGGTGGATTGTCCGTCAGGAAACCACACGAGCGACGACAACCGATGACGATACCGTCTCCGTGGAGTCCGCCAAAAAGCTAGAGGAGGCCCGAGAAAAAGCCGACAGCCTTGACCCTGGCTGGCGCTTGGCAGACATGATAACGAACCGACCTCCAGTTCCCGACGAAATAAACGGAGCGATGGCCGTCCTCGACGCGCAGAAAACGCTGTCTGTGCCGTGGTCACAAAAATGGCTCTCCACGGAACTCATCGCTCTCGGTTCGCTCGATGAACCGTCCCCTAAGCAGCTCAATGCTCTGAAGGACGCGCTCGCCAAAGATGCCCCCGCGTTACGAGAGGCAAGCCGGTTGGCCGACCGCCCCAACGGCCGCTATCCCGTTGATTGGGACGAATCCGATCCTTTAATCACTCCCTTGCCGCACCTGGACACTGTTATCGCCGTTCATGAGCTGTTGTTTTGCGATGTCTTGATGCGCGTTAACAAGGGAGATCTTGACGGTGCTCTGAAGAGCGCCAGGGCCTTGTTGAATGCAGGCCGGTCCATCGGCGATGAACCCACGTTGCATTCTCAATTGACCCGGGAGCAGGTTCACTTCTTGGCCGCTCAGGCTTTGGAACGCATTTTGGCCCATGGTCAACCGAGCCCAGCGGCTTTGGAAGAGACTCAAAAACTCTTCGCAGACGAAGGCACACAACCCTTGCTCCTTCGCGCTGCCCGCGCCGCGCGCGCCGGCCGCGAAGATCTGGTTAATCTCCTACAAGAGTCTAAAGCGGATCTGGACCTTCTTAATGAGGTTTCCGATGCAGGCGGCGTTTCCCTGGCGGATTTAGTTAGTGATTACAGTTCCAGCCCCGGCTCCAACCAGCGCAGCATGGTCCGCATGGTCCATACCTGGTTGCTGAATTTCTTAACGGACTTTGTCGAAATCGTAAAGCTTCCGCAAAATCAGCAACCGACCCGTCTTCAGGTCTTATTGTCTTCCATACCCACCTGTCCCAAAGCCGGCCGAGTGCTCATTCCGGCCGCGGGCAATATAGTCGAGTATTACAATAATACCCAAGCATTCATGCGTTGTTCTGCGGTAGCCATGGCCCTTGAACGCTTCCGCCAGACCAAAGGCGTCTGGCCGGACGACTTGGAGGCTCTTGTGCCGGATTATCTCTCTGCCGTGCCAAATGATCCGCATAATGGCAAACCGCTCCGTTACCGCAAGCATCCCGAAGGAGTCGCCGTTTATTCAATCGGCCCCGACAATGAGGACAATGGCGGCGAATTTAAGACGCTCAACACCTATCGTACTGGGACCGACCTAGGGTTTCGCCTTTGGGAGCCGGCCAAACGCGCTGGAGCAAAAACGCAGAAATAAGGGTTAGCCATTCCTCTTGCAGCAATCAGCGCCGATGAAGAACCGCTCGCTCGTTATTTTCGCTCCCACAGGTCGCCAAGCGGGTTCGAAACGATAAACGGCGGCTCTTACGTCGCAGTTCCTTGCTTGACGCTAGACTTTCTTGCCTCCTAATTTAAGAACGACGATAATCAAAAAGGAGAACGTAACCCTTGTCTGAATCGGAGCGACTGCAAATGCGGTTAGACGATATCCAACGCCTTCTGCATGAAAAGCCCTTTAAGCCTTTTCGCATTCATTTATCGAACGGTAGAACCCACGAAGTGCGTCATCCCGAACTGGCTATGGTTGGTCGGACCACGATGCTTATTGGCAAGCCCGCTCCGGACCTGCCGCCGACGGCCTATGATGATTTTGCCATCGTTACTTTGTTGCACATAAACGATGTAGAGAGGCTACCGGGGGGAACTCCGCCAACGACCAACGGCGCAAGTTCGTAAAGATCCGGGAGCACTATCGCCGTAAGAATTGCACCAGGTTCATAAGCAAACTCAGTCCAAGGGCCGCTGCGACAATCGCCAGCCAAATCACTTCTCTGCCGCGCCAGATTCCTTTTTTGCCTTCATCGTCGGGTTCCCCTTCTTCCAATTGCTCCAGCATAGCCGCCTCGATGCGTTGCCGGGCCAGCTTGGGCGGGTCGCCGTTGAGCAGGCATTCCAGATCGAGGATGAGGTCTTCGGGCTTTTGGTAACGGTCCGCCCGGTTTTTGGCCATCATAAACTCTACGACCTCGCCCAGGCCGGATGACAGCTCGGTGTTAAGGTGGTCGGGCGGCGTCAATTCTTTTGTCAAATGCCCTTGGAGGACCGTATCGATGTCTTTTCCGGGAAAAGGCGGCTGTCCGGTGACGAGGTGATAGAAGGTCGCGCCCAGCGAATAGATATCGGCGCGGATATCGATATCCGTGCGCCCGGCAATCTGCTCGGGCGCCATGTAAAACGGTGTGCCGATGGTCATGCCGGCCTCGGCACGCGCCAGGGCTTGGTCGGACGTGTCGCGCGCCATGCCCAAATCCGCCAGTTTAGCGATGCCATCGCGGGTGAGCACAATATTGGCCGGCTTGACATCGCGATGAAGGAGCCCGCGACGGTTGGCATGCTCGAGGGCCTGGGCGATTTGCAGGATGATGTCCACAGCCTCGCGTTCGCTGAAGCGCCGGCCGTCTTCGAGTTCTTTGCGAAGTGTCGTGCCCTCGACATGCTCCATTACGAAATAATGTACTTTGCCGATCGAGCCGACGTCGATGGCCTGGATAATATTGTTGTGGCTTAACTTGGCGGCGAGATGCGCTTCGCGCGTCAGGCGCTTGAGATACTCCGGATCGGCCGCTCGACGGGGATGAAGAATCTTGATGGCCACCAACCGATTCATGCTAAGTTGGCGGGCTTTGAAAACCGCGCCGGCTGAGCCCTGCCCCAGCCTTTCCAGTAATTGGTAGCCGGGGATTTGTTGAGAGGCAAGAGCCGGCAATTCGGCTAACGCTCTTTGCGCTTGGCCAGGAGTGAGATAGCCGGCTTGCACCAACCGGGCCGAACACGCCTCGGGCCCCATTCCCCTCTCTAGAATACATTGCTGGATCTCTTCCAGGGTGACCAGTCCCCGGCTGACCAGGGCATGAAGGAAGCGGTCTTCGTTAGACTTAGCCGCAGCATCCGTTTTTGTCGGTTCAGCCATAGGATTTCCTAGGCAATCAGCAAGAGCGTTTAGCCGCCGCAAAAATGGCGGACTGCGTAAACTGGTTGCTCCTCAATAGATTAGGACCCGCGCCGGCTGTCAAGCCGGTCCTTGCCGGGGGCTCACCAAGATACTAAAGTTTGGACGGACCGCGCTTGCCTGCCGCTTTCTCCAGGTGATAAGATAAGCGGTAACTTGAACCCCGCCTCCTTCTGGCGCGTCCTATTAGCAGGACGGACGCCCTGCGTGGGCTGACACCAAGATGGTGCGACGCGCCACCCCGAGAAAGGGAGATTCATGAACAACGGTGTTGCCTCGCCGCTGGACGCCAGCGTGCTGGTCCTTAACAAACTCTTTCTGGCTATTCATATCATTTCGGTTCGCCGGGCTTTCTCGCTTTTGTGCAAAGACCTGGCTGAAGTGGTCAGCCTCGAAGACGGCCAATTCGCCACGTACAACTTCGCCACCTGGCGCGAGGTCAGCGAATACCGCGCCCGCTTTTACCGCCAAGAGGACGACGATTGGGTGCGCACGGTCAGTTGCGAGATCCAGGTGCCGCGCGTAATCCGTCTTATGGGCTACGAAAAGCTGCCGAAGCAAACGGTGAAGTTTAATCGCCGCAATATCTTCGCGCGCGACAATAACCAGTGTCAGTATTGCGGCAAGAAGCACCCCACCACGGAGCTGAGTCTGGACCATATTTTGCCGCGCAGCCAGGGCGGCCTGAGCACCTGGGAAAATATCGTCTGCGCCTGCGTCAACTGCAATGTCAAGAAGGGGGGCCGCACGCCCAAGCAGGCTCATATGACGCTAATCCGCAAGCCGGAGAAGCCCAAACGCAGTCCCATGCTTAACCTGAAGTTAACCCATCGCAAGTACCAGTCGTGGCGCACCTTCCTGGAAAACGCCTACTGGTCGGTTGAATTGAAATAGAAGTCCCGATGAGGCGTAATAGCGAGCGAGGCAGTAAGCTGCCTCGCTCGCTTTTCTTTTTTTACGCCCGGAACCAATTCTGACGCCCTTGGTTTGATAGTCCATCAAGTGGTTTTCGCTTAATGGAGCCCGC
>JBJMQT010000075.1:0-41783 GCA_045802525.1 Gemmataceae bacterium | reverse complement strand
GTCGTCACTGCAAGGCTACGCGTATAGGCGCCATGTGCAGAGCCTGGCGTTTTCGAAAGTTGCCCGCTGGCTATTACCCATCACGCAGCGCGACACCCAAGCGGGCTTAAAAGGGCTTAGCTCCCGAGCTATTAGCCTCGTGCTTCCCCATATGCAGTGTGATGGTTTTGGCTTCGACTGCGAATTATTGACCGCCTGTGTTCGGTTTGGTTTGTCCGTCCAAGAGGTGCCTATCTGCGTGCGCTACGACGACGCGAAAAGCACTACCAGTTTTCGCACCATGGGGAGAACGCTTCGTGAGCTGTGGAAAATCAGGCAGAACTGGCGTCAGGCTCCTGAAATCGTTCCTAACTCGACACGCCTGGAAGTTGCCTAGCCCGTCCCGAATCGTGCCGCAGTCGGATTAACCTCACCTCATCAAATTGCCGCAGAACCTTGCTAAGGAGTTGAAGTGGAAGGAACCCGCTATCTGGTCGTCAATGCCGACGATTTCGGAATCGGTCCTGCCACGTCCCAGGGCATCCTTGAACTAGCATCCGCCGGCCTGATTACAAGCACGGTTCTCCTGGTTAATTCGCCGCACGCCGGAGACGCCGTTCGGCGCTGGCGGCAGGGGGGTCCGCCCGTGGAACTCGGCTGGCATCCTTGTCTTACCTTGGATAGGCCGCTCCTTCCCGCGGCCCAAGTCGCGAGCCTTGTGGACAAAGAAGGACGTTTTCATCGGCTCAGTTCATTTCTGGCGAGGCTTGCGACAGGCCGGATAGTGACCGGTGAAGTCGAAGCTGAATTAACGGCTCAGCATGGCCGGTTTCAGGATCTGGTGGGCAATCCCCCTTCGGTGGTCAATTCGCATCATCATTTGCAAGTTTTCCCACGGATAAGCCGTGTTCTCCTGCGAATCTTGGGCCGGCAAAAGCATTTGCCCTATGTGCGGCGCATTGAAGAACCATGGCGGATGATTGCTCGGATTTCCGGCGCTCGAGCCAAAAGGGCGTTCTTGTCGCACTTCGGGGCCCGCGATGCAGCCAGGCAAAGGCGCCTCGGTTTCCCAGGTAACGACTCGCTTATTGGCATCACCAATCCCCCTTGCGTGGCCCGAGCTAGCTTTCTAACACGCTGGCTTGCCAAAGTTCCTGGAAAGGTAGTCGAACTGACTTGCCATCCGGGACACTGGGATTCCACGTTGATCGATAGAGACTGCCGAACTGGCGACGGCCAACTTTTGAGGCGCGTCCAAGAAATGCACCTGCTCCGCGATCCCCGTTTCCGAGAGGCCGTTCACGAAGCGGGATTCCTTATGGTGTCTCCGTCTGCCTGGGCTAAGCAGAGAATCCCTGGGTTCATTAATGCCGCTTAGCAACCTTGCCTCAAAATGGCGCGGCCTAAGTTTCGCGACCAAGTGCGCCATCCTGGTGTGGTGCTTCGCCGTGGTTCTCCCTTTGACTCGGGCTGCTCTCGCTCCGCACGTCAACTCCGTTTACGTGATCTTTGTCCAAGCGGCCCGTCATTGGTCCGCTGGACAAGATCTTTACCAGGTCAGCTATGAACCTTTTCGATACAGCCCTTTGGTTGCTGTAACGTTTGAACCATTCAGTTGGTTGCCCGACTGGTTAGGGGGCGTTAGCTGGCGGCTACTTGGCGCGGCCATTTTCTTGGCGGCTCTAGGCTGGTTTTGCCAAGGGCTTTTGCCTGCCTCTCTCTCGGTCAACCAGCGATCAGTCCTTTTCATCCTGGCGAGCCCACTGTGTGTGGGAAATCTGAACAATGGCCAAAGCAACCTCCTGATGATCGGTTTGCTTGTCGCTGCCTTGTCCGCCGGTATGAAGGAGCGATGGAACCTCGCGAGTTTTTGTGTCGCCTTGGCCGTTCTTTTCAAGATATATCCCGTTGTCGTCGGCCTTCTGTTGATGCTGCTCTATCCTCGACGATTCGGTTTTAGGTTCCTCGGGATGCTGTCGGCCGGTCTCGCTCTGCCTTTTTTGTTTCAGAGTCCTTCTTATGTATTGGAACAATACGCAGGTTGGCTAAGGCATCTGGAAAGCAATGATCGCCAACTCTTGCCTCAAGGGCTTTGGTACATCGATATGCGCTTGCTCTTTCGGCTCTGGATTGTGCCGATCAGTTACCAAGGTTTTTTTGTGGTTCAGGCAGTGACCGGCCTTGTCATCGCCCTGGTTTGTTGGCTCGCAAAAAAAGCCTTTTGGCCTCGTGAGAAAGAGTTGATTCTCGTGCTCGGATTGGCTTGTTGTTGGATGACGGCGTTTGGCCCGGCGAGCGAATCGGCGACTTATGTTTTGCTCGCTCCCATTGCGTCCTGGCTGTTTCTGGTCTCTTTTCAAGCTCAGTCGCCATGGTGGCAGAGAACCTTGTGCTTTGCCGGCTATGGGCTTTTGCTCGCTTCCCAGCTGGCAAACTGGATTCCCGGCGGCAAGATTTTTCAAGGTTGGGGCCCTCAGCCTTTGGCGGCCCTATTGTTTCTGGTAGGCATTCTAGCGGAGTTTGTTGTTAATCTTTTGTCCGCGCAAAAATGCAAATGGCCCGACGTGCGAACCGCTTGCCCTCCTCAAATCGCTTGATTCCCGTCTTTTCGGCATAACCTGAATCCGGTTCCTGCGTCGCTTACCAGTTGTGGCCTGCCTTTCTCCCTCGGTAAGATGCTAAGGATACTTCGGGGCTCCATCCGAATCATCGCGAGGCGTCACGGCCATGAGTGATTCACGAGAACTGGTCGAACCAATTATTTCGACGAAAACGAAGACAGACGGGAAGACGCGGACCCGGCGGGTACCGCCTTTTAATGTAATTCTCGAAAACGATGACCATCATTCGTTCGAATTCGTAATTGAAGTACTGATTAAGGCGCTCGGTTATAGCAATGAACGGGCCTTTCAATTAATGCACCAGGCGCACACCACCGGCCGGGCAGTCGTTTGGACCGGCTCAAAAGAAGTTGCGGAGTTAAAAGTCGATCAGATTCGTACGTTTCACGAAGTCCGTGAAAAGGATGGCGCTAAGCTTGGTCCGCTAACCTGCTCCATCGAACCGGCGCCGGGTGAATGAACCCAGGGAATCATTACGCGAGGGACTGCCATGGCTATTGAATCCTTGGCGATCGGCGTCTGCAGTTGGTCCTTGCAAGTCAAAAGTATTGCGGAGCTAAAGAAATTCCTTGATCAACTGAAAATTGACGTCGTGCAAATTGCTTGTGGGGATCCTCACCATGCCGACTGGGAAGAGGGAGATGACCTGCCTAAAGTCGCCCGTGCAGCCGGATTCCGCATGACAGGAGCAATGCTGGGGTTCCCGGGCGAAGATTATACGACCCCGCAAACCATTCAAAAAACCGGCGGCTTCGGCAACCCGGCCACCCGACCGGAACGCCTGGAGCGCTTCAAGTGGGCTCTGGAGAGGACACGAGCCTTGGGCCTCAGCGACTTGATGTTGCATGCGGGATTCTTGCCTGAACCGAGTGATGCCGACCGGAAGCCGTTTCTTGACACGCTTGGCAAAGTCAGCGAGCTGGCCCGCGAAAAGGACATTACTATCGCATTTGAAACGGGCCAGGAAACCGCCGAACTGTTGCGTTTAACGCTCAATGACTTGAAGTGTTCCAATCTGAAAGTGAATTTCGACCCGGCCAACATGCTTCTCTACGACAAGGGCGACCCGATTGGCGCGGTCGAGATCCTTGGGCCGGACATCCGCAGCGTCCATGTCAAAGACGCCAACCGCCCAAAAACGCCAGGCGTTTGGGGTGAAGAAGTGCCGTTGGGCAAGGGTCAGGCCAACATTCGCCAGTTCATCAAGACGCTAAAAAAAGTCGGCTACCGAGGCCCATTGTGCATCGAACGCGAGGCAGGCGACCAGCAGCAGCGCCTCGCGGACATTGCCCACGGCATCCGCTTCCTGCAAGAGTGTTTGCAGGAATAGGCCCATTACTGTTTTCAAATGAATCTGATTAATGGCCGTCTATTTTAAGTTTCACACGTTGGCAGACCTGGAAGCGGCCAATGCGAACCTGGGTCTAGACCTTCGCTTCACCAACGACCTCGCCCCACTCTTTCTCTCTGCGACAATTGGCAAACTGCGCGTAGGCAATCGGCTCTGCATCCAGCCTATGGAGGGTTGCGACGGCAAGCTCGACGGAGAGCCGGATGAGTTGACCCTGCGTCGCTATCGGCGATTCGGCGGCGGCGGCGCGAAGCTTATCTGGGGCGAGGCGGCCGCGGTTGTCGAAGAGGGCCGAGCTAACCCGCGGCAGCTCTGGCTCCATGACGGAAATGCTGCCTCTTTTGCCCAGCTCGTACGGGAATGTCGCGAAGCGCACCGGACCATAAACGGGACAGATGACGACTTGGTGTTGGGCTTACAATTGACGCATTCCGGGAGATACAGCTACCGGCGGCCGCTGATTGCCTGCCATGATCCGCTTCTGGACCCACGCACCCCGGCCGATAAGGCTTCCGGCAAGTCAATCGACGCCCGCTATCCGCTTGTCAGCGACGATTATCTACGTCGCTTGGTGGAGCGGTATGTCGAGGCGGCTCGGCTGGCTTACCGCGTCGGTTTTCAATTTGTTGACTTGAAGCAATGCCATCATTACTTGCTTAACGAGTTACTAAGCGCACGCACTAGGCCGGGTCCATTCGGTGGGAATCTCGAGAATCGCACGCGCTTGGCTCGCGACATCATCCTGGGAATACGTGCGGAGGTTCCGGAACTGGCAATTGCCTCGCGATTGAACATCTTCGATGGGATTCCCTTTCAAAAACGAGCAAGCGACGGAGTTGGTGAGCCCGCTTCTTGGGAGAGCGCTGTCTTAACCGCTTGGGGAACGAACGCCGAGGATCCCTTGCAACCCGATCTGACAGAGCCGCTGGAATGGATCGGCAGGATGGCCGGGCTTGGCGTTACGTTGATCAACATCAGCATGGGCAGCCCTTACACGTCGCCTCATCTGCTACGGCCATTCGAATATCCGCCCCCCGACGGCTATTTGCCCCCCGAGCATCCGCTCGTAGGAGTGGACAAGCATTTTCGCCTGGCTGGTTGCGTCCAAGATAGCTTCCCTCAACTGCCAGTCGTAGGCAGCGGGTACAGCTATTTGCAGGAGTACCTTTTCAACGCGGGCGCCGCCAACGTCCGGGATGGCCGAGCGACATTCGTCGGCGTAGGCCGAGCTGCCTTGCCCCAGCCCGATTTCGCAAAACAACTCATGGAGCATGGCAAGCTGGACCGCAAGCGCGTCTGCCGAACGTTCAGCTACTGCACGGCGCTGATGCGGTCCAAACACAATGCTTTGGGCCAGTTTGCCACCGGATGCCCTCCCTTCGACAAAGAGGTCTATGGACCCCTTTGGGAAGAAGCCAAGAAAATCCCGCTTGATTAGGCGCTCCGACCTCGGCGGCCAGGACCGCGCTCAAGGTTTTGCCCCCCAAAGCATCTCAAAATCGAAGGGGGCCAGGCCAAATGCGGGGCCACCTTGGTCCGACGTTGGCCACCTTCGAGCCCGACGTTGGCCACCTTTGAAGGAAAGACGCCCAAGGCAACGAAAGTGCGCAAGTCGGCATCAGGTGTTCAATTATTGATCACCCTCTAGCGCTGTGTTGGTGGGACCAGAGGGTGGGTCACTTGGGCCAGAGGGTCAGGTGCCGAGAGCTTCAGAAGCCACGAAAAGGCACGAAAAGCCACAAATGCTTTCCACGGGTCTGTTTTCAAGGGTTTTCGTGTACTTTCTTGGCTAGAATGCCAGCCATCAAAATGCGGACGTGCTCAACTGTCTCGCTTCTCGCAACTGGCAGTTGTTTCCGACAGGGTGATCGGCTTCCGAAGTTACGGTTTCCTGGCTTTAGAGGGACTGCTGTGCTGCAAGCCCGACTGCGCTTTTTTAGCCTGTGGCTCGCCCAGACGTTGCGAGTCTTATCGGACTGGTGTTTGCGAATTTTTGTGGTGCTTGAGTGGGCTCAGACGGGACAGCGGGAAAGCAATTCGGCATGGCACCTAGTTACCGCTTGTTTCATCATGCCGTTCATTGTTCTCGCGCCCTTTAACGGCGCGCTCTCCAACAGTTTGCCGCGGCGCTGGGTTCTTGTCGGCGCGGCTGCTTATTGCTTCTTAGCTTTGGCTGCATTTGGAACGGCCGGTGGGCCCTGGCTGGCATGCCTGATTTTGGTCGGTTTGGGATCAGCCGTGTTCAGCCCAACCCGCTATGCGATGCTGCCGGCCATCGCGGCAGATACGCGTATTCCTCTAAGTCTAGTGACCTCCTGGATCGAAATGGGCGGGGCGGCCGGCATAGTCGGCGGCCTGGCACTGGGATGGTTTCTTTACGACAAGCCTCTACCCGATCTCCCCTGGGTTTGGAGCGACCTGGTCGCCGGGTGGGCGCCGCGCTCTTGGCCGGCGCCGGTCGCAATTTCGGCAGGGCTGGCCCTTTATTCGCTTTTGGCTTCGCTGCCCACGCGGTTCGCATCCGACCCGCGTCGGGAGGAAGCGCCTCTTCAAGCTGTGGCCGGGTTCTTTCGCGATGGCCGCCGCATTGCTCGGAATCGTCAAGCCTGGACGAGCCTGGCCGGTCTGGCGGCATTCTTGGCCCTAATCGCGGCCGGCTCGGGCGCCATTGTCGCTTCGAGATTGGAGCCCGGCGACGTGGGGATCAAGAGCGACGTGCTCCACGCCATAATCCTGGTCGCCTCGGGCGTCGCGCTGGGATCCTGGACAGCCGGGCTGCAAACGCATCGTTTACGGGCTTTGGGATTAGTTCCCCTAGCTGCTCTTGGCCTAATGGGCGCGCTGCTCTGGTTGCAATGGACCGAGGATTTCAGAATTCCTTGTCTCGTGTTGGGATTCATGGGCGGTCTCGCCAATGTGCCCTTGCGAACGTACTACCAGGCCGTTGTTCCCGCTGACGCTCGGGGCAATGCCATGTCCATCATGAATATGACAATTCACCTGGGCACGGCTGCATTGGCGGGGCTGATGTATGTCTTGGCCCAATCGGGCGTCTTGAAAACGCCTAATCAGCAACTTCTCGTGCTTTCTCTTCTGGCTGCAGTGGGGGGAGTCATTGCTTGGCGGGCTCTCTTTCGGCATACCTTGGAACAGACCCTGGAAATTCTGGTCTGGCCTATTTTCCGAATTGGGGCATACGGTCCCGGCGTGGAAACGTTCCCCGAAAAGGGCCCGGTCCTGGTTGTGGCCAACCATTCCGCCTGGTTCGATCCGCTCTGGCTAGGCAAGGTGATTCCCCGCTTCGTGACGCCGATGATGACGAGCCAGTACTACGATAAGCCGATCATGCGCTGGTTGATGGCGCGCGTTGTCGGGACGATTCGCGTGCCGGTGGCAACGTTTCGCCGTGAAGCGCCGGAGCTAAAGGACGCTGTAAAGGCCCTCGACAATGGCCAGGTCGTTTTGCTCTTTCCCGAAGGCGCGTTGCGCAAACGTGAGGATCAATACCTGCGGCACTTCGGGCAAGGAGTGTGGCGGATTCTGCGCGACCGTCCGACCACGCCGGTAGTTGTTTGTTGGATTGAGGGAGGCTGGGGTAGTTTCACATCTTACTTTAATGGACCGCCGACGGCGAATAAGCGCTTCGATTGGTGGCGAACTATTCGAATCGGCATGGCGGAGCCGCGCATTTTAGATGCGTCTTTACTGGAAGATCAGCGGAGGACCCGGGCCTTTCTTATGCAGGCGTGTCTCGATTCTCGACAATACCTGGGGTTAGGTTCGATTAGCGCGATGGCAAGTTCTGACACGGACCTTGGCCCGGGCGCTCCTCAATAAGTCCTTGATGGGAATACAGCTGCCCTTATTTCTGTGGCTTCCAGGGGGACTCTGTTCTTTCGTTCACTCATGGGAGAACGATCCATCATGTGAAATGATGCTTTTTTTGGCTTTGAAATTGTAATTAATTGGCCACGGCATAATAATAAAGGACGTAGAAGTCAGGGGATGTGTGCTACTTTTTACGAATACACCAGTGCCATCCGCTGGGTAAAGCTCAGGGGCGGTGAGTTTTATTCACCTTGAGCGGCGCCTTAGCCGAAGCGCCAACCTTAATGCTCACTGTGAGCGGACCAGCAAATTAGCGAGGAAGAGGTTATGGCAAAAGAAGAAGCTATTGAAGCGCAAGGGAAAGTGACGCAGGCGCTCGCGAACACTCAGTTTCGCGTCAAGCTTGAAAATGGGCACGAGATCGTTGCTCACATTGCCGGTAAGATTCGCAAGCATTTTATCCGCATTCTGCCCGGCGATACGGTTACGGTCGCGATCTCTCCTTACGACTTCAATAAGGGCCGGATTACTTTCCGGGGACCTTTACGCCAGCGGACGCCTGAGGCGCCGGCCGCGAAGTAATGGAGCGGTGGAGAAGACGCCCGAGGCGTGAAAGCATGCTGCTTGGGACGTGATAATTCGCACCAAAAACGGTCGGCTGCACTATCCCATCTGGCCGCGCCCGGCTATGATTACGCAGACTTGGGTTTCTTGGAACGGGCCATGGCCGAGATGCTGTTCGCACCCTCCTCCATTTTCCTCTTCCGTTTCCCATGTTTCTTATTGAGTAAACGATTTGGACGGTGCGGGCTGATGGCCCAGAGTGGGCGTCGGCATTAGGAGCCGTCGGTTTCTTTCGGGAGGCCCTCCATGGGCAGGAAGTTGTACGTTGGGAATCTGGACTACGGCGTCGGAGACAGCGACCTCGAGGGCATTTTCGCTGCCCACGGCGCCGTGCAATCGGCACAAGTCATCATGGATCGCGACACCGGTCGCTCCAAGGGATTCGGCTTTGTGGAAATGGGCAGCGATGCCGAGGCCCAGGCAGCCATCACGGCGCTAAACGGCACCGAAGTCAATGGCCGTACCCTAACCGTTAATGAAGCAAGGCCTAAGCCGGAAGGCGGTGGCGGACGCGGCGGCTACGGCGGCGGGGGCGGAGGAGGCGGCGGCGGAGGTCGGCGCTGGTAATCTTTACCAGGATTAACATCTAAGACAGGGGTTTGCCCTCCCGGCGTTGTCCGGGAGGGTGTTCTTTAGGAGTATCTATGCCTTTGCGTATGCGGGTTCACGATCGGGAACCGATTGGCTCGGCCTTGCGCCGCTTCAAGAAACTGCTGGAGCGCAGCGGACTACAAAAAGAATTGCGCAAGCGGAAGCATTATGAAAAGCCCTGTGAACTACGCAGACGGGCGAAATTGCGCAAGCAAAGCGCCATCCGTAAGGCGAAGATTCGCCTGGTCCCTGGCCAATAAATGGGAAAAGGATAGCCGCTTTTCGTTCCGGCCAGAGAGATTTGGTAAAATATTTGCACAAAGCGCCCATATCTTTTGACGAAATACTATAAAATGACCTATTTCTTCCGGCCTCAGCGCCTTGGGAGCAATATCTGTTGCTTTTCGGTCCCATAATAGTATGAGCAGTGATTCGCCAGCGTAGTCGCGTCTAGTGTTTTGCTCAGTTGACAGGATCGCCAAGGAGCCTGGAAAATCGTGGCCAATACCGCAAGTCTAAGTCCCGCCTTGTCCGTCCCCATGCGGATGGTCAAGAGCTTGCCCTTTCTAAGTTTACATGTCGCCTGCTTAGCCGTTCTTCTGACCGGCGTCCAGACAATCGATATTGTGTTGTGCGTTTCGCTCTATTTCATCCGCATGTTCGGCATTACGGCGGGCTACCACCGCTATTTTGCTCATAAAGCTTTCAAGACCGGTCGGTCCTTTCAGTTCTTCTTGGCCTGGCTCGGTTGTAGCGCGATGCAAAAGGGCCCGCTCTGGTGGGCCGCCCACCATCGCGACCACCACCGCTATTCCGACACCGAAGACGACCCGCATTCACCGGTAATCAAGAGCCTCTGGTGGTCGCATGTCGGCTGGGTGCTTTCGGCCGAATACGATGAAGCCAACGAAAACAACGTCAAAGACCTGCGCCGATATCCGGAGCTGGTCGCGCTCGACACGCTGCACTGGGTCCCCGGTCTAATGCTGGCCGCCCTGTGCTACCTGATTAACGGCTGGAGCGGATTGGTGGTCGGCTTTATTATCAGCACCGTGATCCTCTATCACGGCGTTTTCACCGTTAATTCTCTGTGCCATCTGTTCGGCAAGCGCCGCTTTAGTACCACTGACGCCAGCCGGAACAACGCCTTCGTTGCTCTGATTACTCTGGGCGAAGGTTGGCACAACAATCACCACCACTATCAAGGATCCGCCCGCCAAGGCCTATACTGGTGGGAAATCGACGTCAGTTACTACCTCATTAAGCTTCTCTACGTTTTCGGCGTCGTTTGGGACATCCGCAAACCGGGACATCACAAGAAAATCGTGCACGCGCCCAAGCCGGTTCCGGCGCTAAGCAGCATTCCGTAGTTGCTTCGGCCTTTTCTTCGTACAAAATCTGCGATTGTCTTAGTGGGGAACCCTCAGGTTCCCCACTTTGCTTTTGTACTGCGCAGTTGATAACAGGAGCCGCTGGACCAGTGCGAAATTGCGGCGATCAGCAGCGCGCCTCACGGCTCGAAAATGCTCGTCAATTAGCCGCTTGTTTACCTATCCAAACGTGATAGCATCGAGTTTGCGCGTAGCAGGCTAAACTCGCATTCCGACCCCGTTGGAGCGTTTCAAGTTCAATGAGAAAGCAGCGGCTCTTCATCTTATTTTTGTGTTGCTGTTCTTTCCTCTCCACTTTGTCAACCGGCCAAGCCGCCGTTGTGATACTTGCAAATAGGACCAATAAAGACGTCCGTTTCTCCATCGAAGTGGGTCAAGGCAAAAAGAAGGATTACGTTTTGGAAGCGGGCGCTCTCCTCCCTATCCCGACTGCCGTTCCCCTAAAGATCGACATCGACGCGGGCGACAAGCAGCGCCACTACCACCTGGATCCCGACACCGCTCACTTTTTTGGCGTAATGCCGGACGGCCTCGATCTTCAGCAGATCGGGCTGGGTGAACCGAAGCCTACCGAAGCCACATCCAAGACTCCTGAGACGCCGCTAAAATCACCGAGCAAAGAAGCCGCGCAGTTGACCATCCGCGTCAAGATCCTTGTGGACGACAAAGAACCTGCGCTTCAGAAGACTTGGGAAGAGCGAATTCGCAAGCGCATCGACGCCGCCTCGGCAATTCTGGAAAAAACCTGCGGTGCGAAGCTCAAGGTTGCCGCAATTGATACTTGGCAGTCCGATGACAAACTGCTGACGTTTCGCGAACAGTTGCGCGACTTTGAAAAGAAGGTGAGGCCCGATCCCGCCGACTTGGCCATCGGCTTCATGAGCCGGCGGTGTGAGGAGATGCAGGGCCCGCGCCATCTGGGGGGCACTCGGTATGCCTTCCATTCGCAGATCTTGGTTCGCGAATATATGCCGCGTACGGAGCCCGAGCGCCTGGAAGTTCTCGTGCACGAGCTAGGCCATTACCTGGGCGCGGTTCACAGCCCCGAGGGCGACTCCGTGATGCGGCCCAACCTCGGCGATGGAAAGTCGCCAGCCAAGGCATTTCGCATCGGTTTTGACCCGGCTAATGCCTTGGTAATGAATCTCACGGTTGAGGCGCGGGCCCAAGGAGTGAAAAACCTCACTGAAATCGCGCCTACGATACGCGAGCGGCTGACCGAAATCTACTCGGTGATGGGCAAGACCCTCCCTCAGGATGAATCCGCGTCGAAATACATCCGAGCGCTCAAAGGCGACACGGGCCAGACCGCTGGCCAGGTAAAAACTTCCTCGGCCGTCGTCGAAGGGACGCGAACCGTGATGGCGGCCATTGTTAAGGCGGCTGACAGCAACCGCCGTCGGCCTGCCGGTCCGGGAAGGAACGCCAGGGGCGCCATTCGCCTTTCGGGCGATAAGCTGACCGAATACTACATTCGGTCTGCCGCCTTGGCGGCCAAAGAACTCCCCAAAGAACAGGCGGCGTCGGCTTTCTTGCTAGGCATCGGTTTGGCTATCGACGATTCGACGATCATAAGCCAAAATCCCCTGACTCGAGACATGTGCCGCCAAATCGAGAGCGACGATGAGCGCGAATATCGGCTGGAAGCGTTGGGTGGCCCCACCATGGATGGCCGTCGCGATTCCTGCCAGCATTTCGTCGTCTCGTGCGCTTTGAACGCGATGTTCGGGGCCAAGTTGGCGGAATCGGCAGGGATCTTCAAGGAGCAAATGGATATGCAGCCGGGCGGCAGTGGTTTCAGCTTTGCCGATCTGGCGGCCGACTTCTCGGGCGTGGAATTTGCAAGCCTGGTCAAGGAATCCGACGGCCTGCTGGGCAAGGTGGCTGAGTCGTTTGCCGTCAAGGACTGCATGGTGCCCATGAAAGACTGGGAGGACGGTTTGTCCCGGTCAGAGTTCACGAAGAATTACGGCTCGGTGCTTGATGAGCGCTTCCTGAGTAAAAAAGAAGAAATCTACAAAAAGATCCACATGTTGCCAGTGCACGAGAAAAAGAAACCGACCCCCAAAGAATGATGGGGTAGCGCAGAGGCTATCATGAGACCGCGCATTTACGGTCTGCTGGCCGAGTTCGACGATCCGACCGCCCTGGTTGGCGCCGCCCGCGCGGCGCGGGAAGCTGGCTATCGACAATGCGACGCCTATAGTCCATTCCCTATTGAAGAACTTACCGAAGCCCTAGGCATGCGGCATACCAAGCTTCCTTTGCTCATCCTCTTGGGCGGAATTGTCGGTTGCCTGGGCGGCTACTTCATGCAGTATTATGCGGCCGTAATCAGCTACCCGATTAATGTTGCAGGTCGGCCGCTCCACAGCTGGCCCATGTTCATTCCCGTCACGTTTGAGCTAACCATTCTATTGGCTGCTGTGACAGCGGTGTTGGGTATGTTGGCGCTCAACGGTTTGCCGATGCCCTATCACCCGCTCTTTAATGTTCCGCGCTTTGCCCTCGCTTCGCGGGATCGCTTCTTTTTCTGCATTCAGGCGATCGATCCCAAATTCGACGATTCATTGACCAAGCAGTTTCTTGCGGAGTTTCAACCGGTCAGCGTGGAAGAAGTGCCGCACTGATTCATGAAACCGCTGCGTCTATGAATGGAACGCTGGGGCGTTACTTAGTCGCGCTAGCGGGCATGTGCGACTTGATATGGTGCATAAATTGCTTCGATTCCTCGTGCGTGAGGCGGATTTCCTGACCCCCTATGAGGACCAGCGTGATCACCTGATCGGTTTTATTAATCTCCACGGAGCTGATGTGGTCATCGCGGACGAGGCGCTGGCGTTGGCTGGCCGGATCATTAAGCAAGTAGTACGTCATAGCATTTCTTTCTGTTAGAAAAAGGATCAGCCGAGGCACACACTGCCTTGCTGCCAACTCTCTTAAGTTATTTCGTCCCGGTATTCGCTTATTGTCAGGGCCGCCTGCGCTTGGCATCTAGATGCAACGATTTCTTCTAGTTAAATATTTCCTCCACGGTCTTAGAAAGCGATGTGCAATTGGAATGCCAAAAGAAGCGGCGGCATAGCTATTGCTGCATATTCTGTTGTATCAGGCGCGGTGGGCACCGCGCCTTCGCCTTTCCCAGTGACAAGAAAGCGAAAGGACGAGGCTTATGTACGCAGACACCGTGACTGTCGTGGTCGGCGCCTGCGAGGATCGCTGGCAGGCTCAGGACGCCGTGGACGAGCTGCGGCGCGCAGGTTTTCGCGAACAACAAATCGCCTTGGCGACTCGCGATCAAGAGGACGTTGCGCCAGCTGGTGTTTCGAAAGCGCTTCAAGCCTTAGGACTGTCCCAGGAGGAATCCGAATTCTACCGGGATGAGCTCGAAGCGGGCCGAACCCTTGTAACAGTCGAGGCCGAAGGGCGCGAACGGGCGGCGCAGAGGATCTTGGAGCGCCATCGTTCGCATATCGCCAATCTGAGGTCGACTCAGGGGTTCTGCTTCTTGGACGACGAGGGACCTCGCCTGGTGGGCATGGCCCATAGCGGAAACTGTAACCAAAACTAGTAAAGAAGTTGTTCTTTTCATTGGGGCCGCCCTGGCAATTGCCGGGGCGGCCCTTTCGCGTTTGCGGAGCCTGCGAAGTCACTCCATCCGCACCTGTTTATACCCGAGACCAACGGCCTAGAGTGGAAGAAACCAATAGGCTACAGCTTACTGCCGTCTGACGGCTGTCTACGGAAAGGATATTTTTGCCGCGCTATGCGGCGCCAGCCTACTATCGACATAGCGCTGGAGAAAAAGCGCTGAGGAGCAAAGGAACCGTGGCCATATTAGTTGAGGGTTTTCACAAGCACTACGGCGAGACGGTCGCAGTCGCCGGCATTAGCTTCTGCGTCGCGCCAGGTGAAATCCTGGGGTTGTTGGGTCCGAACGGCGCCGGTAAGACCACGACTTTGCGCGCCTTGGCGGGCATTCTGACGCCTTCGCAGGGGCGGCTGGCCATTGACGGCCATGATCTGGCAACTGATCCGGTCGCAGCCAAAGCAGCCCTCGCTTACGTCCCCGATGATCCGAAGCTTTTTGATCAGCTTACCATATGGGAACACTTTCGCTTCATAGCCTCCTCTTATCGTCTCCATGACTGGGCGAAGCGGGCGGAAGGGCTTTTGGTTCAGTTTGAGTTGACCGAAAAGCGCAATGCGCTGACGGCAGAGCTATCACGAGGCATGCGGCAGAAAGTCGCCATTTGTTGCGGCTATCTACACGGGCCGCAAGCGATTTTGCTCGATGAACCTTTGACCGGCCTTGATCCGCATGGCATCCGTACGATGAAAGATTCGATAATCGATCAAGCTAAGGAGGGAACCGCTTTCATCATCAGCTCGCATTTGCTTTCGCTGGTCGAGGATTTGTGCACCACCGTTTTGATTCTCCACCGCGGCCGGCAACTATTACACGGCAAGCTGGCTGATTTGCGTCAGCAGATCAGCGCGGGCGGGCAAAAGGAAACGCTGGAGGACCTTTTTTTCCGGCTTACCGAGGAAAAGAGCAAGAAAGAAACAGCGATTGTTCTGGACGCACTGCCTGTTGTCGATGAACGGTTGCCTGGTGGGGAAAAAGCACCGTGAACGAAGCCCTCTGGTTGCTTTTGCGCCTGCGGACATGGAGCTGGATGCGCCGTCTAGGCCGGGGCATGCAATCGCCCAAGGGCGCTTTCTTGGGTATTTTTTGTTTTCTTTTATTTGGCCTCTGGGCTTTTCCGTCGATCCTCTTGATGCCGCCCGCCACCGCGGAGCATTTGGAGAAAGTGAGGAGATTTGGACCTTTTGCTTTGTTGTTCTTTTTTTTGATGAATGTCCTGACATCCGCCGGGGAGAAAGCCGTTTCCTTCAATCCGGCGGAAGTGAATCTTTTGTTTTCAGGCCCCTTCAGCCGCCGCCAATTGTTGGCTTACAAAATCATCTTCAGTTTTGCCATCACAATTCTTAGCGCCCTCTTCATGGTGATTTTTCTCCACCCGCACGCCGGGTCTTACGGAACGGCGCTATTAGGACTAACTCTTGGGCTGATGTTTCTTCAACTTTCAACTATGGTGGTCATCCTCGTCGGGACGATGATCAGCGCTAGGGCTTACAACCGCCGAAGACTGCTTGGCCTAGTTCTGATCGGTGGCTTAGCGCTCCTGGGGATCTATCACGTAGGTGAAGGACTGGCCCGCCTGAGTCCGGTTGAAATCCTGGCGAAAATGGAAGACACACCGGCGTTCCGGATCATACTCACACCCTTTCGCTGGTACACGGAGATATTCACAGCGCGTGCCGGGGAATCCGAATTGCTGAAGCCTTTAGTTCTTGGCATCTCGGCAATTTTAGTGCTTTTGGGTCTGGTATTTACTCTGGACGCGCCCTACCTCGAAGCAGCCGCTGGGGCCAGCGACCGATTTAATGCCCGTTTGCAGCGGATAAGGAGCGGCGGTGCGGCCGCAGCCTGGCAGGCGCCGTCTCTCAAAGCACGCTTTGCCGTGCCCGATTTGCCTTGGTGGGGTGGGGTAGGGCCGGTTGCCTGGCGGCAGTTTACGGCCATAACGCGCAGCCGAGGTCCTCTAGTCGTATTCGTCATCTTTGGGTTTACTTTGGGCATGACCGGGTTTATCGGCCTCAAAGAGACCCTCGAAACGGCCAATTTGGCTCCTATTGTCGGAAGCATCGTGGCCTGGTTGTCCTTGTTCATGACCGCCATCGTGCCTTTCGATTTTCGGGGCGATCTCGACCGCATGGAGGTGCTCAAAACATTGCCTATTCGCCCGTCGCGATTGGTCGTCGGTCAAGTGGCGGCGCCGGTGTTGCTAGTCACGGCATTCGAGGCCGCCGCCTTGCTGTTCACGGCGGCCCTGGTCAGACGTTTCGACCTCTTTTTTGCAGCCACGATGGCCTTCGTACTGCCCTTTAACTTCATACTCTTCGAAATCGAGAACTTGCTATTTCTCTGGTACCCCGTGCGAATAGCGGCCGCAGCCGTAGGGGATTTTCAGTCCATGGGCCGAAACATGCTCCTCATGTTTGCCAAGATGATAGTTCTTGGGGCGATAGGCGTAGTTCTCGGCGCGGTGGGGGGACTGAGCTATTTCACGGTCCACCTGGCCGGCGGACCGGCCTGGCTGGTAACCGGAATCGTGGTCTGGGTTGCATTTATTTGTTGCGCGGCCGCCCTGGTGCCCTTAATCGCGCAGGCGTTTACGCGCTTTGATGTTGCTCGGGACACGCCGCCGTGATGAGAGCCCCTGGGAAGTCGACTTCATTTGCGCGGATCGTGGAATGGTCGACTAAACCCATACAACGGGCTGAGGCTCGATCTGCTCGGCGGGGCGAGGGCCGGCGTCTTTGCGGCCGCTGCCCGCCAGACGGCTAATGGCTCGGACCGCCATGTCGTGATCGCAAAGGATCTGACAACTGAGGCGAACGCCTTGCAAGCCTCGTGCAGCCAAGACGGTTTTCTCCGCTGCCGTCATCTGCGTAGGTTCGCCCGCCAGGAATTCTACGCGGCAAGTCGTGCAGCGGGCATTGCCTCCGCAGGCGTGGAGTTGATCCACCTTGGCGTCGTCTTCGAGCGCTAAGACCAGTCGTTTATTCGATGGCACGTCGAAGTCGCCTATCCCTTCAACAGTCAGCTTAGGCATTTGATGTTCCTTTCAAAGTTGCGCTTTTTCGTGTCCGGAGTCATTCTAGCCCTGCGGCGGGTGGACCCACGTGAACAAATTCATGCCCCTGTTTCATTTCATTTCAGGGGCGGACACACCCCCTGGAAAGAAATGGAAAGCATCCTTTACCGCTTTTCGTGTTTTTATAAGCCCGTTCACCTTTTCGTGATTAGCTCTTCGGCTCCGATCAGCCTAGAAAGCCACGGATATTATTTTGGGGGCGGCCGGAGAAGTGAGCAGAGAGAGTCGGCGACGCTAATGTTTCTGTTCCAGATATGCCTTCAGATATGTCAAACCGACGTTGGCCGCGAATGCCAACACCGATGCCACCAGAACGAACAAGATTCCTTGCCAAATCGAGAAGCGCCTGTCACCGCCTTTGTCTGCGTTCTTCTCCAGTGTCTTCACGCTCGCTTCGATTGCGGTTACCTTGACGACTGGTTCTTGCAGGGCTTCGGTAGTCTTCGTCTGAACAGCTTCGACCCGAGCGAAGTCTTTCTCGGCATGTTCTGCTATCTGATTGAGGGTCGAACACAATTGGGACACTTCGCGGAGTTGCTTAGCTTCTTCTGGCGAGCATGGCACAGTGGAACTACCTTCCCTGAATGAGGAGGTTGCCGCTTACGCCAATGGTGGTGTTGACTACACCGGCCTGGCGGCGTGCCCGGCGGCTGAGAAGTTCCCTCAACATTCGGTTCAGGTCGACGCCGAGTCTGTCTTGGTGGCCTACCAAGTCGTTGTGGTAGAACTTTCGCTCGACTGGATTGGGTTCGTCCGGATAATCCAGCAGCTTCAACGAGTAGAGCGGGTTTGAGGCGTCGTCCTTCACGATGCTCAATTGAGCCGTAATGGACGGAACGATTCCGCCGAGTCGGAGTATTTCGGACCCCAACTTATTGATCGCGTTCTGAACCGATTGTCGTATGATCGGCTTTGCTTTCATCTCGTCGGAAAAGTCTATGATCACGGGGTCGTTAGTCTCAGGCATCGCCCGTTCCTCCTTCTGTTGGATTCCTGCCATTATATAGCTTTCCCCATCGCCCCGAAACGGATTCCTGGCGTGGCGATTCGTTTAACTGCTCCGAGCGTTATGTCGCAAGTCCTCTCCGGGCTTGATGGGAAGATATTGAGCCTTCAGTGACGATTCCGAAGCCGAGCAGTTAGTCCAGGGTGCAGCACTAGAAAAACGGAGGTTAGAAGCCCGAAGAATTGCTACAGTTGTACTACAAACCGAGGACCTGCGGTGATCTGGTTTTGGCCGTAAGTCCTTGAGCTACCCGGCCAGGATTCGAACCTGGACAAAGAGAGCCAAAATCTCTTGTGCTACCGTTACACTACCGGGTAAAGAGTCCGCTGCCGTAAAGGGGCATCGCTGGTATGGACATGGAACGCCAACTGCTCCAATTGCACCGTTAGATCGACTGCCACCAGGCTCACCTCAGGCGGGACGCGAACGACAACGGGGGCAAAGTTCAAAAGGCCGCGTATGCCGGCCTCCACGAGGCTATCCGCCACGAACTGCGCCGAGTCGGACGGAACCGCAATTAACCCCAATTCCACATTATGAGCCTTGATAGTTTCCGTCATGTCCTCCAGCCCGCGAACCGTCAAGCCTTGGAGTTGCTGACCGATTAGAGCCGGATCGCTGTCAAAGAGCGCCACAATGCGAAAGCCGCGCGCCTGAAACCCCTTGTAACGCAATAGCGCTCGACCTAGATTCCCGACACCCACAAGTGCGACCGACCAAACCCGATCAATGCCCAGCACGTGGCGAATGGCGGCAATCAGTTCTTCACTGGCGTAGCCGATGCCCGGGTGGCCCAGATTTCCCAAGCAGGCCAGATCTTTTCGAACTTGGGCGTCGGTGATGCCAATGGCCTCGCCCATTTGCTTACTGGATACTTTTTGAATCCCCTTACTCAGGACCTCCTCCAAATGGCGCAGGTAGAGACTAAACCGCGTCACCGTGGCCCGGGATAGACGGCCATCGGCTCCACCAAGACCAGGAATCAAAAACATTCCTTGTGCGGGCCTCTCCACATCCGGAAAATCGCCTGGCATCGCGCGTTAAAGCTCGAACTATGCCTCGGCTGGTACGCCGTGATTCTAGTGCATCCGGCCAAGAAGGGTCAAGCGAGGGACAAAGGGATCGGCCGTTGCACTGCCTTCCGGGCTTTGATAGTTTGGCGACAGCCTAGTAAAGCTACTCAAAGGAGATTTCTGATGACACGCAAAGCGTTGCTCTTTCTCGCTCTGGGAGCCGGGCTATTCATGGCCCGCGATGGTGCAGCAGAGGCCCCCGTCGAAACGAAATCGATTGTTAAGGAGGCTCCGCTGTCGCACGTGGTCATATTCCAAGTCAAGAAAGATGCCGGAGCCGATGGCATTGAAGGCATTATTGCCGACGCGCATGCGATGCTCACCAAGATTCCGACGGTTCGCGGCTTGAAGGTTGGCCGACCTTCGGAGAAATCGAAGGGCGGCCCGGTAGTCCAGGATTACCAGGTTGGTCTGCTGGTTATGTTCGATGATTACGACGGGCTGAAAACCTACAATGACCACGACCTACATAAGGAATATGTCAAGAAGCATGGCAAGCATTTTGACAAGGTGCTGGTGTACGATTTCGTAAACCAAGCGAAGTAGCCAGTCATGTCGGTTCGCGTTTCGCGCTCGCAAAGCGATTGTGTGGACGTGAAACGCAACAAAGCCGTGAGGAGGCGTTGCCATGTGCCATGCTCGATGGATTTTTCCTTTGCTAGTCCTGTGGTGCAACGTCTGTCGTGGAGAGGATGCCCTGGAGCTCTTCAACGGCAAGGACCTTGACGGCTGGGTAGCCGAAGGAGGCAAGGAGTATAAGGAAAGCGGCAAGACCAAGCTGGTGTGGACCGTTCAAGAAGGTTTGATCCACTGCGCCGGCAAAGGCTATGGTTTTCTTCGTTATGACAAGCGCAAGTTTGCCGACTTCGCGTTCCATGTCGAGTATCGCATGGCGCCCGATTGCAATAGCGGCATCGGCATTCGCACGGTTCCCTATGACCCGAAAAAAGACCCGGATTCGCGTCCCTCTTACGTCTGCTACGAGATCCAACTACTGGACGATGCCGGCAAGGAGCCGTCGAAATATGGCAGTTGTTCGCTTTATCGCTATGTTGCACCCAAGGAGAACGCCGTCAAGCCGGCTCCGGAGTGGAATGTCCTCGATATCGAATGTGTTGGTCCTCACATCCGCATCAGCATGAATTCGAAAGAAGTCCTTAATGTCGATCAGAGCAAGATCGACGAGATTAAGAATAAGCCGCTCGAAGGCTATCTGTGCCTGCAAAACCATGGCGGCAGGATCGACTTTCGCAATGTGCGGGTTCATGAGATAAAGAAATAAACTTCTATTGTGCCGCCGGCCGTCACGGCGGCTATTTCACTTGCAGACTTATTGAAGAGAATTCCTTCATGACCGATACCGAACAACCGATCGAGCCCGCTCTTGACCCCGCCGACCCTCTCAAAGAGCGCCGCCATTTGCTGCCGGCCAAAGATCGGAAAGTTCCATCCCTGGAACGGGTTCAAATGATCGGACCCGGAGGCCGATTCGGCGTGTCCGAAGATGACATCGAGCGCGAACTCCAAGAGGCCATGGGCGGGATGTCCGAAAAGGAAATCTTCGCCGAACCGGTTCGCAACGAGCAGCATGCAGGATCGGACCAGAATCGCAAGGTGGGACGGGTAATCCGCGTCCATCCTCCCGACGTCTTCCTGGCTCTACCAGGCGGCCGCAGCGAAGGCCTTCTCTCCCTAATGCAGTTCCCCGAAGGGCCGCCCGCCGTCGGCACGGAAGTCGAAGTTACGATCGAAGGTTACGATAATTCCAACGGTCTGCTCATTCTGTCGCGCAAGGGCGCGGCCATGCAAGCCGATTGGTCCAGCGTGACGCGCGGCATGATCGTTGAGGCTCGGGTGACCGGCACGAATAAGGGCGGCCTGGAAGTGGACGTCAATGGCATTCGCGGCTTTCTACCTATAAGCCAGATCGACCTCTATCGTGTCGAGAATGTCGACCAATTCCTCAATCAGCGGTTTTTGTGCATGGTCACCGAGGCCGACCCCCACGATCGCAACTTGGTGGTCAGCCGGCGCGATCTCCTTGAAAAGGAACGTGAGGAAGCCAAGGCCAAGCTCTGGGTCGAGCTGGAAGAGGGCCAAGTCCGCGAGGGCATTGTTCGATCCGTGAAAGACTTCGGCGCCTTCGTCGATCTGGGCGGTGTTGACGGCCTGGTCCATGTCAGCGAGATTAGCTGGGCGCGAATCCAGGATGCGTCCACGGCTCTTCAACCGGGGCAGAAGGTCAAGGTGGTTGTACTCAAATTAGACCGGGAACGGCACAAAGTCAGCTTGGGGATGAAGCAGCTTATGACCAGTCCCTGGGACGAGGCGGCGACGCGCTTCCCGGTAGGCTCTGTTGTCGCCGGTAAGATAACCCGGCTCATGGAGTTTGGCGCGTTTGTCGAATTGGAGGCGGGCATCGAAGGATTGATCCATATTTCCGAATTAGCGCCGCAGCGGGTCCGTCGAGTCAAGGATATTGTGCAGGCCGGCCAAGAAGTTCAAGTTCTGATTCTCAGTGTTGACACTGAGCAACGGCGCATTTCGTTGTCACTCAAGGGCGCAGCGCCCAAAGTTGAGGAACCAGTTGTAGAGGAAGAGGAAGACGAGGCGCCGGTTAAGCCCCCACGGCCGCGAACTACGCCGCTCCGCGGCGGAATTGGCAATGCCTGATTCCATGAGCCTTTGAATGGGCACAGACAGACCGTGCGACCAGACGTTTCGCTATCATGGATATTCATGAGCGAAACCCTTTCCGGAACGATCGAGCGCGTCACGTTTCACAATGCCGATAGCGGTTTCGCTGTTCTGCGCGTCCAGGTTCCGGGCCGGCGCGATTTGGTCACGGTTGTGGGCAGCGCACCGGCCATTCAAGCCGGCGAATTCCTGGAAGCGACCGGCGCTTGGTTCCACGACCGCGATCACGGACCGCAATTCAAAGCGGAGCGCCTCCGCGCGCTGCCACCCCATACCGCCGAAGGCATCGTCAAATTTCTGGGTTCGGGCCTTATTAAAGGGATAGGACCGCATTATGCGAAAAAGGTCGTCGAGGTCTTTGGGGAACGCACTCTCGATGTGATCGACGCCAGTCCGGCTTTCTTAAAGGAGGTCAAAGGCCTTGGACCGCGCCGCATTCAACGTATACGCGAGAGCTGGCAGCAACAGAAAGCCGTGCGGGCCATCATGGTCTTTTTGCAGTCTCACGGAGTCGGCACGTCGCGCGCCGTGCGGATTTACAAAACCTACGGCGACCAGGCGGTGGAAATCGTTCGTGCCAATCCTTACCGGCTGGCCACGGACATCGGGGGGATCGGATTCCAGACCGCCGATCGCTTGGCCCAGCGACTGGGCATCGACCGCGCCTCTCCGCTGCGGGCCCGGGCCGCGCTGCGCTACGTGCTTCAGGAATTGAGCGGCGAGGGCCATGTTGGCTATCCGCAAGATGCCGCTGTTCTAAAAACGGCGGAGCTGACAGGGATACATCGAGATATTGTCACGGCAGCAATCGAAGCAGGGCGAGCGGAAGGCGAACTCATCCGTGAGCCGGCCGGCGAAGAAACCTGGCTCTATCTCAAGCCTTTGTTTCTGGCCGAGGTCGGAGTGGCGCGGTCGCTTAAGAAACTTCAAGAGGACCGCCATCCCTTGCCGGCGATCAATACGGATGCGGCGCTGACTTGGGTGGAAAAGAAAATGGGCCTCGAACTGGCGCCGACCCAGCGTGACGCGATTCGCCAGGCGACTGCCAGCAAGGTCCTGGTAGTTACGGGAGGTCCGGGCGTCGGCAAGACGACGATTGTGCGCGGCATCCTCGAAATTTTCGCGGCCAAAGGGCTCCGCTGCGGGCTGGCCGCGCCCACGGGGCGAGCCGCCAAACGCCTGGCCGAGGCGACGGGAAAAGAGGCCAAAACCATTCATCGCCTGTTGGAGTTCGAACCGGGTCTAGGCGGCTTCAAACGCGGCCGTGAACTGCCCTTGGATTTCGATCTTATCGTGATCGACGAAGCCTCAATGATCGATATTACGCTCATGAATGCGCTAGTGCGCGCTGTGCCGCGTTCCGCATGTTTAGTGCTCGTTGGCGACGTCGATCAGTTGCCATCCGTTGGCCCGGGCACGGTTTTGACCGACCTGATCGCTTCCAAGGCATTACCGGTGGTCCGTCTGACGCAGATCTTTCGGCAGGCCGAAAGAAGTTGGATTGTGCGCGCGGCCCACCAAGTAAACCACGGCGCCCTGCCTGAGTCCGCGCCCGCAAACTCCGGCGATTTCTACTTCATCGAAGCCAGCGCTCCCAATGCCGTCGTCGACGGCATCTTAAACCTCGTCCGGGAGCGCATCCCAACCCGATTCGGACTGGATCCTTTTCGCGATATCCAGGTCTTGACTCCCATGAATGTGTCGGAGTTGGGCACGCGCCATCTCAACCGCATCTTGCAAGATGCGCTCAATCCGCCGCGTCCGGGTCCGCAAGTGAGCATGCAAGGCGTGATCCTTCGCCCTGGCGACAAAGTCCTTCAGACTCAGAACAACTATCAAAAAGAGGTCTTCAACGGCGATATCGGCCGCATTTTCGCGATCGACGAAGAAGAAAAAGAAGTCACCGTGGACTTCGACGGCCGGCCGGTCGTTTACGACTACGGGGAACTCGATGAACTGACGCTCGCCTACGCCCTGACGATTCACAAAAGCCAAGGCAGCGAATATCCCGCCGTCGTCATTCCCGTACACACCCAGCACTTTTTGATGCTTCAACGGAATCTGCTTTACACCGGCATTACGCGCGGCAAAAAGCTCGTTGTCCTAATCGGCAGTCCCAAAGCCTTGTTGCTTGCTGTAGAGCGCCACGAGACAGCCAAGCGCTATTCGGCATTGTGCCGACGAATTCAGACGTCATGACGCAATTCGGTTAGTTCTTGGAATGAAAAGCCGCCAAAGGCGCCAACTGAGAGCATGGGTTTACAGGTGTAAACCCTGTGGCGCAGTGTTGGGGCACCAGAGGGTGGGTCACTTGGGCCAGAGAGTATGTTGGCCCGAATGGTCCCCAAAGGACCGGAATGAAACTGTTTGACATCAGCGCCTGCTCAGCGGTTAATACAATCTCTTGGCGGTTTTTCGCCTAGGGCTTCGTATTCTGCAAAGGGAGGAATCATTCCATGATGGCAGCAAAGAATATTGTTTACGGCTTTGTCGTGGGAACATTGCTCTTAAGTTCAAATGTGCGGGCGGCAGAGGACAAGCCGGTGGGCGTCAAAGTCGGTGACGCGGCGCCGTCGTTTACGGCCAAGGACGATCAGGGTAAGACCTGGAATTCCACTGACCATGTCGGCAAGCATATTCTCGTCGTCTACTTCTACCCGGCCGATATGACCGGCGGCTGCACCAAGCAAGCGTGCGGCTTTCGGGATGACACCAAGAAGCTGGCCGACAAGGGGATCGAAGTGGTCGGGATTAGCGGCGACTCGGTGAAGAATCATCAATTCTTCAAAGACTATCACAAGCTCACCTTCACTCTTTTGGCGGATGAAGACGGGGCCATCGCTAAGAAATTTGGGGTGCCGGTAAATAAGGGAGGCGTCTTCAAGACCAAGGACCAAAGCGGCAAAGAAGTCGAACTCAAACGCGGCGTAACGGCTTCCCGCTGGACTTTTATCATCGATAAAGACGGCAAAGTCGCCTACAAGGACGACAAAGTCAACGCGGCCGAAGACAGCAAACGCATATTGGAAGTCGTCGATAAGCTGGAAAAGAGCAAGTAGAATGAAGTTTTGGCCACAAAAAGGACAACAAGTCACAGAGAGGAAAGTTATTGAGCGACTTATCCGCAGTCCTTTTTGTGACTTTTTGTGTTTTTTGTGGCCGTTCCGTTGCTTTGCGACGCTGAGCGGAAGGGATAAATCAATTTACGCTACGCGCTCGGGCACTCGAAGCCGGCTGCGTTTTGTATTCGTTCGGCTTGCGCTGCTAATAGCGGCGTTTTTTCCCTTTGCGTTCTTTTCCCCCGGCTGCCGTCAACCAGTCCCAACTGAAACAGACGTGAAGAAGGACCCGCCCTGGTTTGTCGATGCGACAAAAGAGGTTGGTTTAGATTTCGTCCACGACGCCGGCGCCGCCGGGACTTACTTCATGCCTCAACTCATGGGATCCGGCGCGGCCGTATTTGATTTCGATGGCGATGGTCTGCTGGATCTTTATCTCGTTCAGAATGGCGGTCCGGATTCGTCTTCGAAAAATCGCCTCTTTCGGCAAAACCCAGACGGCCGGTTCACCGATGTGAGCGCCGCCTCGGGACTTGATGTCGCGGGTTACGGAATGGGCGTAGCCATCGGCGATATCAACAATGATGGTTGGCCCGATGTGTTCCTAACCGAGTTTGGCCGCGTTCGACTATTTCTGAACAATGGCGACGGTAAATCCTTTACCGATATCACGAAGGAGGCCGGCCTGGACAATGTTTCCTGGGCCACTTCCGCCTGCTTTGCGGATATCGACCGCGACGGCTGGCTAGACCTTATCTTCGTCAATTACGTGGATTATGACGCTTCCCGCCAGTGCCCGGGCAAGGGAGGTAAGCGCGACTACTGCCATCCCAGCGCTTACCCCGGAACAATTCCCAGGGTGTATCGCAACTTGGGCCGGCAGGCCGGAGCCGACGCTCCTCACGGCGTCCGCTTCGAAGATGTGACGGTAAAATCGGGGCTAAGCCAGATTCCAGGGCCGGGCTTGGGCGTCGTCTGCGCCGATTTCAACGGAGACCACTGGCCGGACATCTTTATCGCTAATGATTCTCAGCCGAATCGCCTTTGGATCAATCAACACGACGGGACTTTTAAAGAAGAAGCCGTCCAGCGCGGCATCGCCTACAACGGCATGGGCGCCGCTCAGGCTAACATGGGCGTCGCCTTAGGCGACGTGGACGGCGATGGCCTTTTCGATGTGGTCGTGACCCATCTGAGCGAAGAGACCCATACGCTGTGGAAACAGGGCCCGGTTGGACTGTTTCGCGACCACACGGCGCTCGCCCAGCTATCGTCGCCGCGCTATCGAGGCACGGGTTTCGGCGCCGTGCTCGCCGACATTGATAACGACGGATTCTTAGACCTCGCTGTTGTCAACGGCCGAGTAAGTCGTGGCAATACCGCCGATGTTGCCGGGCTGGATCCCTTTTGGCGCCCCTATGCCGAGCGGAACCAGCTGTTTGCCAATGACGGGGCCGGCCGCCTTCGCGACATCTCCCAGGACAACGATCCCTTTTGCGGCTCGCCGGCAGTTTCTCGCGGTCTTGCTTGTGGCGACCTGCGAAACGAGGGCGGCCTTGATTTGCTGGTGACTACGATTGCCGGGCCGGCCCGTTTGTACCGCAATGCGGTCCCCCAGCGTGGCCATTGGCTAGGTATTCGGACGGTCGATCCGAACCTACGGCGGGACGCCTACGGGGCAGAGATTACCGTGCGAGCAGGCGATCGTCGCTGGCTGCGCTGGATCAATCCCGGCTACAGCTATCTGTGCAGCAACGACCCGCGTGCGCATTTCGGTTTGGGCCAAGTCGATCATGTGGACAGAATCGACGTCGTCTGGCCCGATGGGGCCGAAGAATCCTTTCCTGAGCAACCCGTCGATCGTTACGTGGAGTTGCGCAAAGGCAGCGGCAAGAAGATGAAGTGAAAGCAGGTTATGGGTCTCTCGTCACATTTTTACTCCGGCCGGCATTCACGGCGCTTACTCGCAATCGGCTTGCTTGTTGTCATGGCAAGCGCGGGAGCGGGCTGGTATTTTTGGCCATGGCAAAAGGCGATTGGACCGCCCGCCATTGATCAAACACAGGCCGATCAGGATGTTGCAGCCGCCATTGAATCGGCTCGCAAGGAGGTGCGTCAGTCGCCTCGTTCCGGCGCCGCCTGGGGAAAGCTCGGCCAAGTCTTCGCAGCGCATAATTACGATTCCGAAGCGATCACCTGTTTCGCCCAAGCCGAAGAACTGGACCCCAAGGAAGCTCGATGGCCGTACATGCACGGCCTGACCCTGTTATTCAGCGATGGTGATTCCGCCATTGCCCATTTCCAACGTGCGGTCATTCTCCAAGGCAATTCGCCGGCTATTCGGCTGCGTTTGGCGGAAGCCCTTCTCGCCCAGGCTCGCTTAAATGAAGCCGAGGAACAATTCCAGCATCTGCTCACCTTAGAACCAGGCAGTGCTCGCGGTTATTTGGGTCTGGGTCGGATTGCCTACCTGCGCGGCGATTTGCCAAGCAGTCGGCAGTTGCTGCGTAAGGCGGCGAGTAGTCCGATGACAAAAAAGGCTTCCCATACTTTGCTGGCCGAACTCGCCCAGCGCGCCAACGACGCGGATGAAGCCGCCCGCGAGCGCCGCCTCGCCGCAGAGCTGCCCAACGATCAAGACTGGTATGATCCGCTAGTCGATGAAATCGAGCAGATGCGAGCGGGGAAGCAAGCGCGTCTCGATTACGCGCTAAAGCAAATCCGGCAAAACAATTCCGCCGAAGGGCGCCTCCTCTTGCGCAAGCTGATGGCGGATTACCCCGACTGGTCCGCAGTTTGGCTGAGCCAGGGGCGGATTCTCCTGGAGATCCACAACTATTTGGATGCGGAAGACGCCCTCCGGCGAGCACTAAGGCTGGCGCCGGACTCCGTGGAGGTGAATTTCTATCTGGGTTTGGCTCTCTTTCAGCAAGGGGATTTCTCCGCGGCCCGGGAGTTCTTTGAACACGCGACGCGGCTCAAACCGGATTACGCCCTGGCCTACTACAACTTAGGCCATTGTTGGAAGCGCCTAGGAAACCAATCGTCTGCTCTGGACGCATTCCGCGAAGCGGTTCGCTGCAAGCCGAGCTACGCCGCCGCTCACGCCAACTTAGGCGAGCTGTTTGCCAATCAAGGGGACAAGACTCAAGCACTCAAGCATCTGCGCCTGGCCGTTGAGTTGAATCCCGACGACGCGCCTGCCAAAAAGCTGCTCGAAAAGCTCGAGCAGGCAAAGTGAAAACTGCCCGCGCTACCGGCCTGGTGGACGCCTCTTGCCGTGTGCTCCTTTCTTGTTTATCATGAGCTGGTATTACAAAGTATTCCTTTGCACGCCTTGAGGTCGCTCATGACAACGGCCGGCTGGCTAACTCTTTACTGCGCAGCGGTTTTGGCCGCCTCGCTATTTGGCGGTTATGTGCCTTTTTTGGGTCGGGTAAGCCACAGTCGCTTGCAAATGTACTTAAGTTTGTCAGCCGGTGTGATGCTCGGAGCGAGCTTTTTTCACGTCATGCCGGACGCAATGGAGTTGGCCGGGTCAGGTTTCGGATGGTGGATGGCTCTGGGTGTAGTAGGGCTTTTCTGCATCGAACGCTTCATCGCCCCGCATTCGCATGAAGTCTCCAGCAAGCTTCAACAAGAACATGACCACGAGCCCGGCTGCGAACATGACCATGAACACCGGGCGGCGCCTACCGTCGCCGGTTGGATGGCCGTGCTCGGGCTCACCATTCATACTTTTATGAATGGCGTCGGTCTGGCCGGGGCGATAAAGCGGGATATCGAAAAGGGCTCCGGATATTGGATCGTACCCGGGTTTGCATTGTTCTTGGCCATCGTATTGCATAAGCCGGCTGACGCCTTGGCCATCTCCACCGTCCTATCCCGAAAGGGCGTTAGCCGCGGAAAAATAACGCTGGTCCAAATAGGCTTTGCAACCATGGTCGCTGTCGGCGCCATTTCTTTCCTATTAATTAGAGAGACAGTGGAGAGGAGCCTTCGAGACGAAATGACCGGGGCGGCCTTGGCTTTTTCGGCGGGCACTTTTCTTTTCATTGCCCTGTCGGACTTGCTGCCCGAGGTTCAGTTCCATCGCCACGACCGTGTTCCGCTTTCGCTGGCCCTGATTCTTGGCGTAGTGCTCATGGGCTGCATCGCCCTGCTCGAAGGGGATGAGCACGGCGGCCATGACCACGATGAAGGCGGGGCTGCGGCCCATCATCATGGCGGGGATCACGACACGGACGGCAGCGGACATTAACCGGTTCGTAGGGCAAGGGTCCCGCTGGCAAGTTGACCAAAGGTACAGCGAGAGGCCTGTGCTATGTACAAGCGGGACGCTTGTACTACGATTGGATTCCCCTCAGAAACCTGCCTTTTCGTTGCGTTGCCTTTCTCCATTAGCTAGATTCGTTAGCAGTTGCTGGCCTAGCGCCATTCTCATTTGATTAGACCAAAGGCGACAAACTCATGAAGCTGCACTCTTGGCCTCTTTGCACCAGGTTGCTCGGTCTTGCAATCCTGACCTGCCTGCCGGCTGCTCGCGTTTATGCGGTTGAAATCAAGCTCGCCCGACACCCCGATTACCATGAGGGCAAAATCGTCTTTAGCTACCGCGGGGATTTGTGGACCGCGAAGGACGATGGCACTCAACCGCAGCGGCTAACGGCTCACCGGGCGCCGTCGCTGCATCCGCGTTTTTCGCCGGACGGCAAGTGGGTTGCTTTTTCCTCAGCACGCTATGGCAACAATGACGTCTTCATCATTCCGGCCGACGGAGGCGAGGCGCGGCGTCTAACATTCCATAGCGCCGACGATACGGTAGTAGCCTGGTCGCGGGATTCCAAGAAGGTGATCTTCACCTCCGCGCGTGGCCTTTTGTATCCCGGCATTCCCAATCTCTACGTAGTGCCAATCGACGGCGGACCGGAAGAACCGTTGCCTACCGACTGGGGCTTCTGGGGTTCGTATTCGCCCGATGGCCGCAAGTTTGCCTTTAACCGGCATCCGATGTCATGGTCGCGCAAACACTACCGTGGCAGCTATGCGGCCGACCTGTGGATCTTGGATGTCGAGGGCCGCACTTCCAAAAAGCTACTCGACGCCGATCTCCCTGATGCCGAAAAGCCAAATAATTTCTGGCCGATGTACGGCAATGGTTCCATTTACTTTGTTTCCGACCGCGAAGTGACGGCCAAGGCCGGCAGCCCGCGCGTCATGGAATCGAAGAACAACATCTGGAAAATCTCCGAAACCGGCGGCTCGCCTATCCAGGTGACCCGACACACAAGCGGCTCGCTTTTCTGGCCGTCGCTATCGGCAGACGGCAAGACCATTGTCTACGAAGAGAATTTCGGCCTGTGGATGCTCGATACCGCCTCGGGCGAAACACACGAGGTCAAGATCGACCTCAAAACCGATGATAAAGAAAACAACCTGGAAACATTGGTTGTCAACGGCGAGGCGGACAGTTTCGACCTGTCGCCTTCCGGGAAGCGGGCCGCGATTTCAACGCACGGCGAATTGTTCACGATTGCCACCGACCGCGGCGACGTGCATCGCTTGACGCAAACGCCCGACGTGCGCGAGGTGCAGCCGCACTGGTCGCCCGACGGCAAGCATGTCGCCTTCATCAGCGACAAGGGCGGCCGCGAAGAGCTTTGGCTCTGCGATGAACACGGCCAAAACCTCAAAAAGCTTACCGATAGCAATACGCAGAAAGCGCAGCCCGTCTGGTCGCCCGATTCGCAAGCGATCTTGTACACGGCCAGCGACAACGGCCTGCACAAATTCAGCATCGGCGCTGGCAAAGACAACGTGTTGGCACACGGCGATGTCGTCGCCTTTGGCGGCTCGGCCATCTCCGGGCCAGAATGGTCGCCGGACGGCAAATGGGTATCCTTTACGAAAGCGGGTCGCGATCTATTGCCTCACGTCTACCTCATCCCTGCCGACGGCGGCGCGGAAAAACGCCTTACCGATGCCGAGGCCTATAGCGACAGCTCGGCCCAGTGGACGCCCGACGGCAAAAGTATCGTCTACCTCGCCGGAACGGACGTGGCCAACATCGGGCAAGCGGGCCGATCGACGGCCCAAATCTATATGGTCGCTCTGACCCACCAGGACAAAGAGCCAGGCGAAGCGGAGTTTGACAGCGAAGAAGAAGCCGCCAAGGCGGAACGCGCGCGGCCAAGCGGACGGCCACGACCTGAGGGCGGCGAGGGACGCCCCGCCGACGGCCCCGCCGCTGCCAAACTCGACGTTAAGATTGACTTCGAGGGAATCACCCGGCGCGCTAGGCAGTTGACGCGTACGGGTGACACTATTAGCGCAGTTATGATTGCTCCTGACAGCAAGTCCGTCGTGTTCGTGACGAGCGGCGTCGAAGGCGGCCGGCCCGTTCAGAGCATCTGGTCGCAGGCGTTGGAAGGCCGTCAAGAGCCGCGAAGGCTGACGCAAACGAGTCGGCCGAGCGAGGAAGACGGCCCACCGGTCCGTGGCCGAGGAGGCCGAGGCGGCCTGGGCTCGCCACGATTTGCCAAGGATGGCCGCACTCTTTACTACCGCCAGGATCAAGGCATCTACGCCCTGCCTATCGCCGGCGGCGCCTCGCGAGGCGCTGCTGAAACAGCGACCCCTGAACCGTTAGCTTCCCCTTCGCGGCGTGGCGGTGCTGCGCCGGCCGAGGTCTCATCCGGCGGAGGCGGGGCACGTCGGCTTACGTTCACCGCTCGCGTCGAAATCAACCACATTGCTCAGCGCCGGCAAGTCTTCGAGGAGAGCTGGCGCATCATGAAACATCGCTTTTATGCCGCCGATATGCACGGCGTCGATTGGGCCAAAGCCAAAGAGACCTATGAGCCGCTCTTGCTCCATGTCGGCGACGAGGAAGGGCTGCACGATGTCGTGAGCATGATGATTGGCGAACTCAACGCCTCGCACACCGGAATAAGCGGCGGCGGTCGGACCGGCTCGACCGAGATCGCTTCGGAGCAAACGCGTTACCCCGGATTTGAGGTAGAGCCTCATTCCAGCGGATATTACAAAGTCACTCACATTTACAAAAACGGCCCCGCTGACAAGGACTACGTCAAAATCAAAGTTGGCGATTTCATCGTGGCGGTCGATGGTCAAGATTTGAAGACGAGCGAAAACTATTGGAAGCTGTATGCGGCAGCGCCCGGCGCCAAGCTTGAGTTTATGATAAACAGCAAGCCAACCAAGGAAGGCGCCTGGTCCACCAAAATTCGCCCCGTCAGCGGCTCACAACACGCGACCCTTCAGTATGAGCGCTGGGTGGCGGACCGCCGAGCGCGTGTGGACAAACTGTCCGGCGGTGAAATCGGTTATTTGCACATCCGCCAGATGAACGAACCGTCGCTGCGCCAATTCGAACGCGATCTGGCCATGCAAACCGGCAAGAAAGCGCTCGTTATCGATCAACGCTTCAACCCCGGCGGGGGCATCGATCAGGAGCTGCTCCAGATCTTGCAGCAACGGCAATATCAATACACGAAGGTCCGTGATTCAGTGCCGGTGTCCCGTCCGCTTCGCGGATTTTTCGGTCCGATGGTCGTCATGGAAAACGAGCGTTCAACATCGGACGCGGAGGTGTTTCCCGATGGCTTCAAGACACTTAAGCTCGGCAAGGTAGTCGGAGTCACGACTTATGGGGCCGTTATCGGAACCGGCTCTTATACCCTGATGGACGGATCCACGATCCGCACACCGGGAACCGGGCTTTGGAACGTCAGCAACACCAACCTTGAAAACTATGGCGTTCCCCCCGACGTCTATGTAGACAATACCCCTGAAGACTTCTTGAAGGGCCGTGACGCCCAGATTGAAAAGGCAGTTGAGGTGCTCAAGGAGGAATTGGCGAAAAAAAAATGACGGGATTACGTCAAAATCCCGAAAAATTGGGCTTGGCGCGGTTCGGCTCTTTTCGCACAATCGTCGCCACGACGGAAAGCCATTCCTGGGGTAGTCAATGGCCCCAACGGAGCTTTCCGGCCCGCTTGTCTTCTAATGGGAATCCGTTCAACGGCGAACGGCTGGGTCTAGAAACCTCGCCCGCATCGCCAGTTGGAAAGGATACCCGCATGCTGGTTCTATCACGTCGATTGAATGAAACCGTCGTCTTTCCCGCAATTCAAGCCACTATTCGAATCCTGGGGCTCAAAAGCGGCGTGGTGCGCGTAGGGATTGATGCGCCGCGCGAAATTGCTGTAGTTCGCGGAGAACTAGAAGGGACGCCCACTTCGGCAATGGCCAAGCGTCCACCGGCCGACGTGACATCACTCCGTGCGGATAAAGCCGATCGAGATTTTGACGAGGAACTGGAAAACGCCGGCAAAGGGCTCGGCCTCGTGCAGCTGCTCTTGGAAGCCGGAAAGATTAGACAGTCCAAAGAACTCCTTGCCCTTGTGCGCAAAAACCTTGAATCGATTCGTCAGCCGGAAGCAAGAAAAGTGCAGACGACGCCGGAGAAGACCCCGGAAGGTATGCACCGCTGTCTTAAGGCCTTGGTCGTTGAAGACGATCGGGAGCAACGCGAGTTGCTGGCCGGCTTCCTGCGCGCGGCTGGCCTAACCATTGACACTGCCGGGGATGGTTCTGACGCCTTAGACTACTTGCGGTCTAAGGGACGCCCCGATGTCGTTCTTCTTGACATGACGATGCCCCGCTGCGACGGCGCTACGACCGTTCGCCATATTCGCGAGGATCCGGCTTACGCGGGACTGCGAATCTTTGCCGTGACCGGCAGCACGCCGGACCAATTCAATGTCGCCCTGGGGCCGACCGGGATTGACCGATGGTTCCAGAAACCGATTAACCCATCCGAGTTGCTGGACAATTTAAACCAAGAGCTTTGCGAGATCTAATCGAGTCGGACGGTGATGGGGTTCCGATCGTGCGTTCGTAATGGGCTACGATCGGAATCTATAGTACGCGCAGTCGATGCCGGTTGACTTGCTACCGAGCAGCGGATGTGATCACCCCTTGTTTTGCCAGGGTTCGTCTCGTGAAGCAAAAATCATTTCAATTGGATTTCTAATAAAGACCGTTTCTAAGCACTTTCGGCATGCCTGTTGCACCAGGCGCATAACCAGAATCAATTGCCAGATTCCGCTTCAAGGAGGTCGCTTTATGCTTCCTTCCACCACAGAACGTGTACCTCTCCATTCGCCGGATCGGTATAACAAGGCGATTCGGCGTGAGACTGAGCAGAACATTGCTCGTTATGCGAAGGCCGGCCCAGCTGCTATTGATCTCCGCCTTACGGAGCTCGACCGCGAATGGGACATTGAAAGGATGCTGGAAACGAACGCTTCCAGCGCGGTTCTAGTCGGAGTGGGCTTGGCTGCCTTCGTGGATCGCCGTTTCCTGATCCTGCCCGGGCTTGTGGGCGGTTTCTTACTTCAACATGCCCTTCAAGGTTGGTGTCCTCCGGTTCCCCTATTCCGCCACCTTGGATTTCGGACTTCGGCCGAGATCGAGCGCGAGCGCTGTGCCCTCAAAGCCTTGCGTGGAGACTTTTCGGGAGGTTCCTTTAGCGCCGGGGGAAACCGCACCGCTATCAGCCAGGCGCTTCAAGCCATCGGCAGCTAAAGCTTCTTTGGTCTTTGACTCTCTAAGTCGCTTTAGTCACTTCTTTTTGCGAATCTCGATGCCTCCGTTGCTGGTGTGCAGCTTGATCGTTGCTGCGGGCTTTTCTCCGACCGTGGCTTCGATGTGTTGACGAGCGGATTGTTTGCTCGAACCGGCGGAGAAATCGTTGGTAATTCTTCCATTGCTTGTCGCGGCATCGACTTTGAACTGCGCGTCTGCCGGAAGAGTAATAAGGATCCGCCCGTTGCTGGTAGACATGGAATGAGCGCCCTCGGCCAGTGTGCCGGTGAAATGGAGTTGACTATTGGAAGCTTGGGCCTTGACCACCGCTTTCTCCGCTTGGAGTTCGATGGGACCGTTGGTGGTCTCCAGTTCGGCTAGGCCTGTTGCTCCGGTCACGGTGATGGCGCCGTTTGCCGTGTGGAGGTGAAGTGCGCCTTTGCTGTCTTTGACTTTGATTTCGCCGTTGGATGTCCGAACTGTGACCTTGCCCTTGCCGCCGGTCAATTTGACGGAGCCGTTGCTGGTCCGCAAATCTAAAACGGAACCGGCCGGAACGCGGATTTCTGCCGAAGCGCCTTCCTGGCCATGTCCGACTTTGTCCTCAAGGCGGCGGGCGCTGATATGAACGGTGTCCTTTTCCTGAGTCATCTTGACTTCAATGTTCTTGAGGCCTTCCTCAGCTCGCTCCTTCGTGACATCTTGATTCCGCTTGACAACGCGAGCCTTAACCGCGTTTTCCGCGTCGGCAACAATTTCGATTGAGCCGTTAAATAGCTCCACGGCAACGCCAGGCGCTTGACCCGTGGTGAACGATTGGCTTACGACTTCTTCCGCCTTTTGGCGGGCCTCTCTATTGCTCTTTTCCTTATGTTTCTCTTTCTCTTTCTCTTTGTCTGCGCCGGGTTTGGAGTCATCGGCATCCTCATCATCGCCTTGAAGGTTTCCTTCGAAGGCAACTATTTTGTCCGACCGATCCGCACCTGGATTTTGCGGGCGGACCGCGTCCAAAGTCTTTCCTTCGGTTTCGTTTACGAGCGAACGGTAGGCCAGCACTCCTGAGCCGGTGCCGGCCAGACAGAGCGCAACAATCACTGCGGCGGCAATCTTGAGCTTGTCCATGAGCATGGCGTGCAACGCTCCTTTGGTTAATAAGACGACTCGAGCGGAAATCGGGCCGGACATTGCCTGGCCCTGGGTAACAAGCAGCGCGGCTTTGAGAGTGGCTTGCAAGAATCCTGGCGCGGCGGCCGCGCTTATGTCCGGCTTGGAAAGAAGGAGGGCCAGGGCGCCCGCCGAGATCCCAAAGCCGCGACGAGCAAGCCGGGTTCGCAGCCGTTGGCGCGCCCGGGCCAGCCAGGTTACGACCGTACCGGTTGGACAGCCCAGTTGCGACGCCGCTTCCTCGTTCGTTTTGCCTTCCAGGTAACAAAGGACAACGGGGATTCGGTACTTCTCCGGCAAGCGGCTGAGTTCTTCATCAACCACCGAGCGGAGTTCCAGGTGAGGGTCTTCCCCGGGCGACGACCGCTGGGAGCTAAGCGTCCCGCCTGCCAATTTCTCGTGCCGGTCTCGTTTGGCGGCCTGGATCTTAGCCCGAAGCGCAATACGAAAAGCGACCTTGTAGAGCCAACCGCCCAACGCTTGCCTTTTGCCGATTGAGCCCGCCTTGCAAACCAGTGTAAGAAACGTGGCCTGGCAAGCGTCTTCCACGTCTTGATAGTTGTGCAGCACCCGCCGGCACACGCCGCGCACCATGCGCTCGTGACGCCACATCAATAACTCAAAGGCGGCCTCCTCTCGTTGAGCGACAAGGCGCTCCAGGAGGTCAGCGTCGCTGATTCCCTGGTAAGCTTGACGCCCAACGATCCGGCTTAGATGCTGGGCTGCCAAATACATCGAGCCGCGTGCCATCGTGCTGTTTCTCCCAGTTCAATCATTCGCCTACCATAATAGAGCCAGGCCGCACCTGCATCCTGTCATTTTTTCAAGGCTTTCGTGAAAACTTGCAAACTGGAGCGGGACGAAAGCCGCCTTGGTTCATTCGCCCTATGCTAACCCAATGCAGACGACTCATGATCCTTACGGAGCTCTCCGCTATCCGGACTATCGGCGTTTGTTGGCTGGAAACGTGCTGGCCAGCATTGGCACCGAGATGCAAAGCGTGGCGATAGGATGGGAACTTTACCAGCGGACCAATTCGGCAGCGGCTCTAGGTTTGGTGGGCCTGATACAGTTTTTACCGGTCATTCTTCTTTCCTTGCCAGCCGGCCATGCCGCGGACTACTTTAGTCGCAAAAAGCTCCTGGTCTCCGCTCAAGGATTGATGCTGCTAGCTTCGCTTGGGCTGGCAATGCTTTCTTTTTCCCGTGGCCCCATTGTCTGGATTTACTGTTGTTTGCTGTTGACGGGGATCAGTCAGGCGTTCAATTCACCGGCTCGCTGGGCCTTGGTGCCTCAGTTGGTCCCGGTGAACGGTTTGGCCAACGCCGTCGCATGGTCCAGCAGCGGCTGGCAAATTGCTTCGGTCGTCGGGCCAGCTCTCGGCGGGTTGGTTATCGGTCTGGCCGGCGAGGCGGGGCTGGTTTATTTGTTGACGGCGTTTTGCTGCTTAAGTTGCGCCGGATTGGCGGCGACTATCCGACCGCGGTCGCAAACCGTCCATCGCGATCCGGTGTCGCTGACTTCGCTTTGGGCCGGCGTGCACTTCGTGCACAACAATCCGATCATCTTGGCGACAATCACGCTGGACCTATTTGCCGTCCTCTTCGGAGGAGCGACGGCTCTGTTGCCCATTTTTGCCCGCGATATCCTCGAAGTCGGCCCGACCGGCCTCGGCTGGCTGCGGGCGGCGCCGCCTTTTGGCGCCTTGGTGATGGGTCTAACGCTCGCTCATCGGCGGCCGTTGCGGCGGGCCGGGCGGGCGCTGCTTTGGGCTGTCGCCGGATTCGGTCTGGCGACCGTCGTGTTTGGCGTGTCGCGAAACTTTCTGCTTTCCATGGCCATGCTTGCTCTAACCGGCGCCCTGGACAACATTAGCGTCGTGGTGCGCAGCACCCTGGTGCAGGTCTTGACGCCCGACGCCATGCGCGGGCGGGTGTCGGCGGTAAACGCGATCTTTATCAGCTCCTCTAATCAGCTTGGCGCTTTTGAATCCGGGATCACGGCTGCGTATTTCGGGCCGGTGTTGTCGGTGGCCGGCGGGGGAATTGCAACTCTATTGGTTGTAATGTTGGTCATGTGGATCTGGCCGCAGGTTATGCGAATCGGGCCGCTTCACATGCAGACACCGGCTGATAAAGAGAAGGATATTGTCGAAGTAACCAGGGATACCGGCGGAGACGCTTTGATTCCATAGTGGCGAAAGGATTAAATGAAAGACAACGAAAACGCGCGAGTCGGCAGAGGTGTTTAATTATTGATCACCCTCTGGCGCGCGGGCGGTGCACCAGAGGGTCGTCACTTGGGCCACAGGGGTTCTGCTCGCGATAACCAAAGACAACGAAAGCGCGCAAGGCTGTCATCGGGTGGTCAATGGCAAGGACGCATTGCCGGCCCAGGTTGCCCGACGCGTTAGCGAGGCGAGTTGTGACGGCGGAAATGAGCAACCGTTTTCCGTTTTTCATCCCCCACCCACCCCTGATGAAAAACGAAACCACCTGGTGAAAAACGGAACCTAAGGTCTCGCTAGCCGGGGAAGCCTCTCCAATTGGTTCTCTCCATTTCGCCTGACCTCCCATGGAAAGAAATGGAAAGCATTTGGAAAAACCTATGACGGAGGGACTCATGGGTTGACATGGCAACCGGCAGGCGTGCCGATTGACCAGCCGTTCGCGACGTAAGTCGAATAGTCTCTGGGGCGACCGAGGAAAATGGCGGAAAAAGGTTCCTGACACCTTTTATTCGGCGTGGGCCGGCCGTCAGGCGGCGGCCCGAGGCCCCGCGGGCTGCTGCTCCTCGACCGGCCGGCAGGGCTTCGGTCTGACCACGTCCCACACCAGCCCGATCCGCTCGAACAGGAGAACGGTCAGGTAGGACACGTCCACCTCCCACCAGCGCATGCCGTGGGCGGCCGACCGCGGCTGGGCGTGGTGGTTGTTGTGCCAGCCCTCGCCGTTGCTGATTAGCCCAACCAGCCAGTTGTTCCGGCTGTTGTCGTGGGTCGGGAAGTTGCGGTAGCCCCAGAGGTGGGTGACGGAGTTGACCGACCAGGTGATGTGCCAAACGGCCACCGTTCGGACGAAGACGCCCCAGACGAGCCAGCTCAGCGCCAGGTGGACCGCCCCGAGCCAGGTCCACGTCCACAGCCCGCCGACCAGCGCCCCCAGGATGGGAAAGGCCATCCAGTGAGCCCAGTGGACCCTCTGCCAGGCCTGGGGCCGTTCCATCCACTTGTAGAAGCGATCCTGGAACAGATCCCGGGCGTAGCGGTCGTAGGTGGTCAGGTTGTAGATGGCCGGGTCGTAGATCAGGAACCAGCCCATGTGGCTCCAGAAGAACCCCTTTTCCTTCGGGCTGTGCGGATCGGAGCTGTCGTCGGATTGCTGGTGGTGCATTCGGTGGATGGCCACCCAGCCCATTGGCGACCCCTCCCAGCAGCAGACGCCGAGGACGGCCAGAATGTGCTCCAGCCAGCGCGGGCAGGCGAAGCCGCGATGGGTCAGCAGGCGGTGGTAGCCGATGTTGATCCCAAGAGTGCCGAAGAGGTAGAGCCCGGCGGCGGCCCAGGCGAGGCCGGACCAGCTGAACAGCCAGGGGATGCAGGCGAGCAGGGCGAGCAGGTGAAAGGCGACAATCCCGGTTAGAATGCGAAGGTTAACCCGCTGCGGCCTTGCCGGATCGAGCAACCCGGCCCGATAGGCCAAGCGGTCCGCAAAGCTGATCGTGCTCACCATGTGCCAACCTCCCCCCGTCCAGGCCCCGCGGCGGGGCGTGTGCCTAAGGTACTCGTTCTATCTCCGGGGCTCGTCCAGCCGGCGGAAGGCGATCCGCAGCAGGCCGGTCTGGCCGTAGTGGAACAGGGCCGCGCACAACTTAAGGTAACGCCTGTAGCGGGTGAAGGTTGCCTCGCCCGCCACAGTCACGGCCTGCCGCCGCGCCGCCCGCAGCCGGTCCGACCAGACCCGGCAGGTGCGGGCGTAGTCTTCCCGGTCGTTCTGCAGGAGGGCCAGTTCGAACAGGCCGTCGCAGGCTTGGCAGATCTGTTCCAGAGTGGGCAGCTCCGACTCGGGGAAGATTTCCTCAACGATGAACTTCGCTTCCGACGAGGTGCGCACCTTCCGCCTGTCGATGTTGCCGTAGGCAATCGTCTGCAAGGAGAGCCAGCCGTCGGGTTTCAGCCAGTCATGGCAGCGCAAGAAGAAGGCGCGGTAGACCGCGATCTTGGCCGGGTCGTCCCATTCCGGCCGGGCGAAATGCTCGAAGGCGCCGACGGAGATGATCGCGTCGTAAGGCCCGTCGGGCCTGTGGTCGGCCCAGTTCTCCAGGCGGACCTCGATCCCCGGGTGCGCGTAGGAGGCGATCCAGTCGGCCTGTGCCTGGCTCAGGGTCAGCCCGACCGCCTGCCGGACGCCCAGGTCTTCGACGACGTGCTTCAGCACCGCGCCCCAGCCGCAGCCCACATCCAGGACCCGGCCTCCGGGCCCGACGTGAGCCCGGCGGACGTGATGCTCGATCTTGCGCCGCTGGGCCCGTTCAAGCAGGTCGTCGGTGTCGTGCTCGTCCCACAGGGCGCAGGAGTAGCACATGGTAGGGTCGAGCCAGAGCCGGTAGAAGTCGTTGCCGACGTCGTAGTGATGCTGGATCGCCTCGGGAGAAGCGCCCCGGTCGATGCACGTCTGCTGCATGGAGATCCCTCCCACTGAGGGTCGTTTCCGCTGGGTTTCTTGGATGGGGGCGACCACATAGCATCAGCGAGTGGATCGGGCAAGGCCAGTCTGGAACTCGCCATGAGAAAAAAAAGAAAATAAAAGGTGTCAGGAACCTTTCTCCGTCGCTTTCCTCGGTCGGCCGCGCGCTCTCAGCGTGGTTTCCAGCCCGAAGACTCGCACCATCTTGCTCACCCAAGCTTCCGTGCCGAACGGCTGGCCGCGCTGGACGCAGCGTCGCAACGCCTCCTCCTCCGCCGCCGTTTGCGCTTGCTGCACCAGGCCCAACCAGCCCCGCGGCCGCGGAACCGGCCAGTCCGACAAGAGCGCCTGCTCGGCCGCCCCGCCATGTTCGCGACGCCACAGGCTGCACCAACACCAAAGCTGAGCCCGGTCCACCAGCCCCGCCCGCAGCGGGTTGCGCTCCACATAGCGGCACAGGGTCAGCAGGGGCTCATCCTCCTCGACGGCAAACGACTTGAAGCGCCCTTGATAGAGATGCCCGCTGCCGACGTTGTGGTAATGGGCGTGCCAACGCTGCGTGTGCGTAAGCGTCAGCCAGCCGACGAAGCGCGACAATTCGCCGTCGGCACGCGGCCAGAGCACGAGATGCCAGTGATTGGGCATGAGGCAATAAGAAAGGATGCGCGTGCCGAAACGTTCCTGGCCTTGGGCCAGCACGGTTTCAAACGCTTGGTAGTCGCCGGGCTTGGCAAAGATCTTTAGGCGGGCGTTGGCCCGATTGAGAACATGGTAAACCAGCCCGCCGGCATCGGCACGCAGCGCTCGTCCCATGCCGCGATGGTAGCCAAGGCTGAGGCGCGAAGTCAACGGAAAAAGGTTCCTGACACCTTTTCATTACGCAATTCGTCGAGCGATTTCATCCAACTCTGCTCGCCGCTGCTGGACGATGACCGCGAACGCGGATGATCGTCTTGCCCTTGATTCGCTCGGTCCGGTTGAAGGCGGCGACGGCGCCGTCGAGGGTCGCGACGTTGCCGATATTCGTCCGCAGCCGACCATCCCGTACCCGCTGGACGAGCTCACTCAATTGGGCGCGATCGGGTACGACGGACGAAGTCGATAGTCAGGCCGCCAGAGGGTCGCGCCTCGGTCGGGCCGGCAATCGTCACCAGCGTTCCTCCGGCGCGAATTACGCCCGCAGACCGCTTCGCGATGTCGCCGCCGAGGACATCGAACACCAGATCGACCCCGCCGATATCTTCCAGGACGTCGTTATCGAGGTCGACGAACTCCTGGGCGCCGAAGTCGAGAGCCGTCTGACGGCCGGCAGCGCGCCCGGTGCCGATGACGTACGCGCCGGCCTCACGTGCGAGCTGGGTCGCCATCGAACCGACT